>JAYZWL010000001.1:0-10024 GCA_036154955.1 Pseudomonadota bacterium
CGCAAGCGGCCCCCTCCCCCGCTTGCGGGGGAGGGATGGGGCGGGGGACGGGGCCCCGCTTGCGGGGGTGGGAGGGGGGGGGGCCGCCGGACCGAGGGGCGGGCGCCCTCCGTCTCAGTCGATGCGCGCGAAGCTTTCGGGGCGGGCGCGGCGCCAGCGGCTCATCAGGCTTTCGTCCGGGCAGGAGCCGTCGAGCAGACTGCCCTCCTTGATCGGCAGGTAGATCAGGTCGCCCTCGATGGTCTCGCCCATCTTCTGGCGGAAGTTGAAATGGTAGGGGCTCAGCTCATAGGGCTGCTCCAGCCCCGCCGCGCCGATCATGTGGCCCAGCGCCTTGAGCGTGTTGTTGTGGAAATTCGCCACCCGCACCGACTTGTCGGCGACGTCCAGCGCCCGCTGGCGCAGCTTGTCCTGGGTGGCGACGCCGACCGGGCATTCGTTGGTGTGGCAGGCCTGCGCCTGGATGCAGCCGACCGAGAACATGAAGCCGCGGGCCGAGTTGCACCAGTCCGCCCCCAGCGCCAGCGTGCGGGCGATGTCGAAGGCGGTGACCATCTTGCCCGAGGCGCCGATGCGGATCCGCCCCCGGATCCCCGCCCCGCGCAGGGTGTTGTGGACGATCATCAGCCCGTCCTGCAGCGGCATCCCCATATGGTTGGAGAATTCCAGCGGGGCCGCGCCCGTGCCCCCCTCCGACCCGTCGACGACGATGAAGTCGGCGTAGATCCCGGTCTCCAGCATCGCCTTGACGATGCACATGAACTCCCGCCGGTGGCCGATGCACAGCTTGAAGCCCACCGGCTTGCCGCCCGAAAGCTCCCGCAGGCGGCCGATGAAGGCGACCATCTCCAGCGGGGTCGAGAAGGCGGAATGGGAGGGGGGCGAGATGCAGTCCTCGTCCATCGGCACATGCCGGGCCTCGGCGATCTCATGGGTGATCTTGGCGGCCGGCAGCATGCCGCCATGGCCGGGCTTGGCCCCCTGGGAGAGCTTGAGCTCGATCATCTTGACCTGCGGGTCGGCGGCCTGCTTGGCGAACAGCTCCTCGTCGAAGCCGCCGTCGGGACGCCGGCAGCCGAAATAGCCGGTGCCCACCTGGAAGATCAGGTCGCCCCCGCCCTGCCGGTGATAGCGCGAGATCCCGCCCTCCCCCGTGTCATGGGCGAAGCCGCCCTTGGCCGCGCCCTTGTTGAGCGCGAGGATGGCGTTGCCCGACAGCGCCCCGAAGCTCATCGCCGAGATGTTGTAGATCGAGGCGCTGTAGGGCTGCGTGCAGTCCGGTCCGCCGATCGACACCCGGAAGTCGAAATTGGTGACGTGCTTGGTGGCGACCGAATGGGTCATCCACGAATAGCCCGCGTCGTAGACCCGCTCATGGGTGCCGAAGGGCTTCTTGTCCTCGACGTTCTTGGCGCGCTGGTAGACGAGGGAGCGGACCTCGCGGCTGAACGGCTCCTCGTCCTCGTCGCCCTCGATCAGGTATTGCCGGATCTCGGGGCGGATGCCTTCGAACAGCCACCGCATATGGCCGATGACGGGATAGTTGCGCAGCACCGCGTGGCGGGTCTGGATCAGGTCGTAGACGCCCAGCAGGAACAGGCCCGTCATCGCCACGCCGGCGAGAGAGGCCATCAGGTCGTAGCCCGGAAGGGCGAGCGCGATGGCGAACAGCGCGATCGCCAGGACCCCGGTCAGGGCGAAGGAGGAATAGCGCATCATGGGATGTCGGGCCTTTTTCCGCTGGAGAGCGCGGCGATCCGCCGACCGGGCGGGCGCGCGACTCGGGCTTTAGCACGATCGTATGTGGATTTTCGTGCGCCCCGCAATGAAACGCCCGCCCCGGCGGGACCGGGGCGGGCGGGAATTCCTGGAAACGGCGCCGGGCGCCATGGGGCGGGCGTCGTCAGGCCAGCGACAGCAGCAGCTTGAGCAGGTTGGGCTTGTCCACCTTCTCGATGGCGTTGCGGGGCAGCACGTCGATGAAGAACACCCGCTTGATGCGCTGCAGCTTGCCCAGCCGGGCGTTGGCATGGGCGATCAGCTCGGCCTCGGTGACGGTCGCGCCGGGGCGCAGCACCACGCCGGCCCAGGGGATCTCGCCCCATTCCTCGTCCGGGGCGCCGGCGACGCCGGCCTCCACCACCTCGGGATGGGTGTGGAGCGCCTCTTCCAGGTCGGTGGCGTAGATGTTGAAGCCGCCGGAGATGATCATGTCCTTCTTGCGCCCGGCGAGGAACAGGAACCCGTCCTCGTCGATGCGCCCGAGGTCGCCGGTGCGGAAATAGACCTCGCCGTTCTTCAGGCGCACCAGCGCCTTCTGCGTCAGGTCCGGGCGGCCGTGATAGCCGCGCATCACGGTGGCCGACCGGCCGATGACTTCGCCGACCTCGCCCACCGGCAGGACGTTGCAGTCCTCGTCCATCACCATCAGTTCGGCGTTGCCCGCGGCCTGCCCGACGGAGGCCCATTTGCCCGCGTCGATCTTGAGGTCGAGCGTGGTGGAGATCCCGCCCTCGGTCAGCCCGTAAAGCTCCATCACCGCGCCGGGCCATTCGTCCAGCATCCGCTTCTTGATGGTCGGGGCCAGCGGCGAGGAGGTGCAGGTGGTCAGCCGCAGGGACGAGATGTCGGCCGCGGCGAAGTCGGGATGGGTCATCAGGCGCTGCACCAGCACCGGCACCAGCATGGTGTTGGTGATCTTCTCCTCCGCCACGATGCGGAACCAGTCCACGGCGTCGAACTTGCGCTGGTAGCGCACGAAGCCGCCGGCGGCGAGCAGCGGCAGCAGGCCGGCGAGCGTGGTGTTGGAATAGAGCGGGGTGGACAGGATCATCCGGCTGTCGGCGGCGACCCCGCGGGCGTGCATCCGCGGCCACTGGCGGGTGCGCAGCATGTGGTCGTGGACGATGCCCTTGGGCACGCCGGTGGTGCCGGAGGAATAGATGATGTTGAACAGGTCGTCCGGCCCGATCTCGGGCAGCTCGGAGGCCGCGGGCGTGGGGGCGGAGGCGTCGAACAGCGGCTCCCATCCCGGCGCCTCGAAGTCGAGCGCCAGCTTGCGGCGTCCGGCGATGGCGGGATCGGCGGCGAGGATCGCCTCCGCCCGCTCCCGGTAGTCGGCCGACGCGATCATCACCGGGCCTTCGCCGTCGGCGACCATGCGGACCAGCGTGTCGTCGGCGGCCATCACCGGCAGGGGCGCCACGCAGCCCGCCGCGGTCAGGCCGGCGAGATAGGCGAGCGTGTATTCCACCGGCGCGTTGGCCAGCACCGGGATCACGTCGCCGCGCTTCAGGCCGCAGGCGATCAGCTTGGCGGCGGCGCGGGCGACGATGGCGCCGGTCTCGCCCCAGGTGATGACCGGGCCGCCGCTTTCGCCCAGCGCGGGGGCGTCCGGCCGCTCGGCCGCGTGGCGGCGGACCCGGGCGGGGAGCGACTCGAACACGTGGTCCGGCAGGTCCAGCGGCCGGATCTCCAGCGGCGCGTCGGGGTCGGCGAGGTCGGTCATTCTGCGGCGTCCATCCCTGGCGCCCGTCGCCCCGGCGGCGCGGGGGCGGGCGGCGTTGCTTTGTTCTGGTCCCGCGGCCCGGCCCGACCCGGAGGGGGCGGACGGGGCGCGAACTAAGCCGACCTTAGCGACGCGCGCCGGCGCCGCAAGGCGCGTGACGTCGCAACCGGACCGCATTGCGGAACACAAAAACCGTTTCGCGCGACATTTCCGCCCGCGCCTCCCTCCCCCGCCTGCCGGGGAGGGCCGGGGTGGGGGCGGCGAGGAAGGACGCGGTTCGGGACCTCGCGAGGGCGGCGGGGCCGGAGAGGCCCCGGGTCGAGCCCGGGGCGCCCGTGCGGATCGGGTTTCGGAAAACCGGGACCGTTTCGCGCGACGCTCCCGCCCGCGCCTCCCTCCCCCGCCCGCGGGGAGGGCCGGGGTGGGGGCGGCGAGGAAGGACGCGGTTCGGGACCTCGCGAGGGCGTCGGGGCCGGAGAGGCCCCGGGTCGAGCCCGGGGCGCGCGCCAGGCCCGAAGGTCAGGCGGCCCGGTCCGCGGCCCGGACCAGCTTGCGCACCGGGCCGAGCATGGCCACGGCGCCGTCCTTGCTGAACGCCTCGTGGCGGGCGTCGATCTTCTCCAGGTCGTAGAGGTAGTTGACCATCAGCCCATGCGCCTGCGCGAGCCCGCGCTCGGAGAGGTCGGCCGGCCAGTGCAGCTCAGCCAGCGCCGCGCCGTTGCCCAGGTGGAAGCGCGCCACCGGGTCGAAAGGCCGCCCGCCCGGCCCCTTGGCGTCGTGATAGTAGCGCGCCGCCGCCGCCAGCACCCGCGGGGCAAGCGCCTTGCGCGACGCCTCGTCCGACAGCCAGCCGCGATCCGCCAGCGCCTCGCCCAGCGCGGCGAGGCCAGGGTCCTGCGCCCCTTCCTCCGCCAGCCAGGCGGCGAAACCGGGGGCGGGGGAGAGGGTGACGAAGGTCTTGAGCCCCGGCAGCTCGCGCGACAGCTCCTGCACCACCTGCTTGATGAGGAAGGAGCCGAACGAGACCCCCTTCAGCCCCTTCTGGCAGTTGGAGATGGAGTAGAACACCGCCGTGTCCGCGTCCTGCGGGGCCACCGCGCCGCCGCCCGACAGCACCGGCGCGATGGCGCCCGGCACGCCGTCGGTCAGCGCGACTTCCACGAAGACCAGCGGCTCGTCTCCGGTGGCGGGGTGGAAGAAGGCGAAGCAGCGCCGGTCCGGCGGGTCCAGCCGGCGACGCAGGTCGGCCCAGTCGCGGATCTCGTGAACCGCCTCGTAGGCCACGATCTTCTCCAGGATCGCGGCGGGGGTGTTCCAGTCGATCTCGCGCAGCACCAGGAAGCCGCGGTTGAACCAGGACCGGAACAGATGGGCGAAATCGAGGTCCACCGCGGCCAGCGCCCGGTCCTTGCGCAGGGCGGCCAGCAGATCCTCGCGCATCCGCACCAGCGCGATGGTGCCGCCGGGGCAGAGGTTGAGGGCGCGCAGCAGCTCCTGCCGGCGCGGCTCGGCGGCGCGGGCGAGGCGGGCTTCGGCGGCGGCCGCGGCCTCGGCCAGCGCCCGGGCGTCGGCGTCCGCGTCTGCGTCGGAGGTCCCCGCCGGGGCGGGCGCGGCGGCGGGGGCGGAGGCGGGAGCCACCGACAGCATCGGCGCGTCATCCGACATGGCGAAGGCGGCGGCCGGGGCGCGCGAGGCGGGCGGGGACGGAGGCGCGGCGGCGGCGGCCGCGTCGCGCGCGATCACCGCCTGCTCCCATCGGGCGTAGGCGGCGCGCAGCGCCTCGACATCGGCGCCGGCCTCGACCAGCAGGCGGCGGAAGAACTCGGCCTTTTCGGCCGGGGTCAGCTCGGCATAGGCGGCCAGCGCCTCGGCGGCGGCGGCGATGCGCGAGGCCTCGCCCGACGGTTTCTCCAGCTTGCGGCAGGCCTGCTCCAGCCGCCGCGCCGGCGCCCCCGCCCCGCCCCGCCCCGAGGGCAGACGGTCGTTCAGGCGCAGCGCCGACAGGAGGTCCTGCACGAAGTCGATATTGATGCGGGACATGGGCGGCGGCTCCCTGGATGACGGCGGGTCGAGAAGCGGGTCGAGAGGCGGGTCGGGCGCGGGGTCTGGCGCGCGGCGAGGCCGGTTGGTTCGCATCGTAACGGAAGCCGCGCGATTCCGCGACGGGAGCGGCCGCGCCGCCACGGACCTCGGCGCCGCAGGGAGCGGCGCGGCGGGCGAGAGCCGACGGGCGGGCGGGCGAGAGCCGGCGGGCGGCGGGCTCCGCCCGGGCGCCGGATCAGGCGGAGCCCGCGTCCCCCGCCGGCATGGCGGCCAACGTTTCGGGCGGCGCTTCGGGCGGCTCGATGCGGGCGGTCATGTTGCGCGGGTCGACCAGCCGCCCGGTGCGCGCGTCGGCCAGCGCCGGCGCGATCGCCTCCCCGGTGTCGCGGAAGGCGTAGGTCAGACGGGTTCCGTCCTCCCGCGGCAGGTGACGGCCGCCCCAGTCGCCCAGCAGCACGAGCACCGGGCTCAGCTCCTTCCCCCGCTCGGTCAGCCGGTATTCGTGGCGCAGGGGACGCTCCTGATACACCTCCCGGCGCAGGACGCCCGCGGCCTCAAGCCGCCGGAGGCGTTCCACCAGCACATGCCGGGTGACGCCCAGATTGGTCTGGAACTGCTCGAACCGCCGCACGCCGCGGAAGGCGTCGCGCAGGATCAGCAGCGTCCAGCGGTCGCCGACGACCGACAGGCTGCGGGCCACGGGGCAGGTTTCGTCGCAAAGCTCGGTCCATTTCATGACCCCTATATAGCGCGTCTTGACACGTTCCGAAAGGGAACCTAGCTTCAATCCTGCATTCCAAAAAGGAACCCGACTTCCCGGATCCCCCCGCGCCGACACCGGGCGGCCCGACCGGCCAGGAGCCTCCGCCATGACCCAAGCCGACATGCCCGCCCCGATGCGCCGCACCCGCAGCTACGACTACGCGGTCGGCGGCCTGAACCTGGAGGCGGCGATGCGCCTGACCGGGCTGGAATACATGCAGGCGCTGGTGGCGGGGGAGTTCGGGGACAAGCCCTCGATCACCGACACCATCGGCATGTCGATCCCGCATTCGCTGGGCTACGGGACCGCCTCGGTCGACGCGGAGCCGGGGGACTGGCTGCTCAACCCCGCGGGCGCGGTGCATGGCGGGTTCGCGGCGACGATCCTCGATTCGGTGATGGGCCTCGCGGTGCATACCGCGCAGCCGGCGGGCGTCGGCTACGCCACGTCGGACCTGAAGGTGACCTATACGCGGCCGATCCTGCCGGGCATGGGGCTGCTGCGCGCCACGGGCACGCTGGTCCATGCCGGGCGGCAGATGGCCTCGGCCGAGGGGCGGCTGATCGGGGTGGAGGACGGCAAGCTCTACGCCCACGGCGCCGCCACCTGCATGATGTTCCCGCTGGCCCGGCCCGCGGACAGGCGGAGCGCCGCGTGATGGCGGCCCTCGGCGAAGCCGCGGCCGCCTGCCCCGCGGGGCCCGCCGTTCCCTCCGTCCCCGCCGCCGCGCCGGGCGCGGCGCCGGCCGTTTCCCTGGCGCGGAGCCCGGCGGAGGCGCGGCGCGCGGCGCGGACCCGGATGCTGCTGGAGGCGCCGATTCCCGGCACGCTGGCCAAGCTCGCCGCGCCCAACGTCATCGCCATGGCGACCACCGCGGCGACCTCCATCGCCGAGGGCTATTTCGCCGGGCTGATCGGCGTGTCGGCCCTGGCCGGGCTGGCGCTGGCCTTCCCCTTCGTAATGCTGACCCAGATGCTGTCCGCGGGGGCGATGGGGGGCGCGATCTCGTCCGCCGTGGCCCGGGCGCTGGGCGCGGGCGACGCGGCCCGGGCCGACCGGCTGCTGCTGCATGCGGTCGTGATCGGCGTGGGCTTCGCGGCGCTGACCGCGGCGCTGATGGGGCTGTTCGGGGCGACCCTGTTCCGGCTGCTGGGCGGAGGCGAGGCGGCGCTGCCCCAGGCGATGGCCTATGCGGCGGTGTTCTTCCCCGGCTGCATCTGCCACTGGCTGTGCAACGCCCAGATCTCGGCGATCCGGGGGACGGGCAACATGTTCCTGCCGGCGCTGGCGCTGTTCTGCGCCGCCGCCGGCTCCATCCCCATCGGCGGCGCGCTGGCGCTGGGCTGGGGACCGTTCCCGGCGCTGGGCATGGCGGGGCTGGCGGCGGGACAGGTGTCGTCCTTCGGGCTCGCGGGGCTGGGGGCCTTCGCCTATATCGCCTCGGGGCGGGCGGGTTTTTCGCTGACGCGGGCCTTCGGGCGGCTGCAGGCGGCGCTGTTCGCGGACATCCTGCGGGTGGGCCTGATGGCGGCGCTGAGCACGGTGCAGACCGTGCTGACCATCGTGGTGATGGTCGGCCTCGTCGGCCGCTTCGGCGAGACGGCGCTGGCCGGCTACGGGCTGGGCGCGCGGCTGGAATTCCTGATGGTGCCGGTGGTGTTCGGCATCGGGGCGGCGATGACGGCGATGGTCGGGGCCAATGTCGGCGCCGGGCGGAAGGCGCGGGCGCTGCGGGTGGCCTGGACCGGCTCGCTGGCCGCGGCGGCGCTGGTCGGGGGCATCGGGGCGCTGGTCGCCGCGGCGCCGGACCTGTGGCTGGGCCTGTTCCTCGGCCCCGAGGACACCGAGGCGCTGGCGGCTGGCCGGCTGTATTTCCGCACCGTGGGCCCGTTCTACGCCTTCTTCGCCCTGGGCCTCGCGCTCTATTTCGCCAGCCAGGGGGCGGGGCGGGTGTTCTGGCCCTCGGTGGCGGGCTTCGCGCGGCTGGCGCTGGCGGTGGGCGGCGGCGCGCTGCTGTCGGGTCCGCTGGGCGGCGGGCTGGGCGGCGTGTTCGCGGCGATCGCGGCGGGGATGCTCGCCTACGGCGTGCTGACCGCGGCGGCGATCCGTCTGGGCGCCTGGGGGCGCTGACGCGCGTCTCCCCCCCGCGCCTTCCCGCGCCCCGGCGGCGAGCCGGCGGGGCGCCCTCCAGAGGCGACTCGCCTTTCGTTTCTGACATGAACTAATGATGTGCAACCTACGGTTTGAGAACGAAATATTTCGAAACTGGTGGCGAAGCCGCACCGACGAACGTCCATCCCACGAAAACATGCGCGCAACCGAGGGAATATCGCGGACAAGCGCCGCTGGCGCATTGACGGCGCCCCCGCGCGCACCGGACAATCCCAGCGCGCCGTGCTGGGACCAGAAGCTGAAGCGGCGCCGGAAGGACCCGAACATGCCGTCGCCAGGCGCCGCCACTCCGGACGGCGGCCGGCGCGGGGCGGGAACGGCGGGCCGCGCGACGGCCTCGCCGCCCCGCGTCGCGCCGCGCCCGACCGAACCGCACGTCCAGATCCGGACCGGCCCGACCGCGCCCGCCCCGGACGGAGCGTGGAGCCTCGTCCATCCGGCCGAGCCCGTTCTCCTCGGCCCGGCCCCGTCGCGCCTCACGCCCCCGCTCATGACCCAGGGCGCGAACCTCGTGCGCGCCGGTCAGGGCCGCGCCCGCCCCTCCGCCGGCCTGCGCGGCGCGGGCGGACCCGAGGACGCCGCGGGCCTCGCCCCGATCCGCTGGGCCATCCTGCTCGCCCCCGGCTTTCCGATGATGGCCTTCGCCAGCCTGGTGGAGCCGCTGCGCGCGGCCAACGCCATCGTCGGCCGGCCGCTTTACTCCTGGCGGCTGGTCTCGCCCGACGGGGGCGAGGTGCGCGCCTCCTGCGGGATCGCGGTGCGCGCGGACCAGAGCGCCGACAGCGCGCCGCCGGCGGAACGCATCGTGGTCTGCACCGGCGAGGAGGACGCCGCGCGCGAACCGGGGGCGGAGGTGGCGTGGATCCGCCGCTCGCTGCGCGCGGGCGCCCGGGTCGGGGCGGTGGCGGACGGGGCCTTCCTGCTGGCGCGGGCCGGGCTTCTGGACGGCCATGCCTGCACCCTGCACGAACGCTCCCGCCCCGCTTTCGCCGAGGCGTTTCCGGACCTCGACCTGCGCCGCGAGATCTTCGTGATCGACCGCACCCGCTTCACCTCCGCGGGGGGCGCGGCGGCCTTCGACATGATGCTGGCCCTGATCGCGGAGGACGGCGGGCCCGCGCTGGCGACCGCGGTGGCGGACTGGTTCGTGCACGCCCAGCGCAGCCCCGGAGCCCGGCCGCCGGAACCGTCGTCGCGCGCCGCGTTGGTGGCCCGCGCCATCGCCGAGATCGAGGCGGGCGGCGGGGAGATGCGGCTCGACGTGGCGGGACTGGCGGTGGTGCTGGGCGTGTCCTCGGACCGGCTGGAGCGCGCCTTCCGGGCCGAAACCGGGCTGACCCCGGGCGCCTGGGACCGGCGGGCGCGGCTGCGCCGGGCTTCGGATCTGCTGGAACGCTCGGCCCTGCCGGTGCGCGAGGTGGCGATGGCCTGCGGCTACACCAGCCTGTCCGCCTTCTCCCGCGCGTTCCGGTCGGAGCATGGGCGCGCGCCGCGGGACAGCCGCCGGCGCTGACGCCCTCCCCCCGCCCCCCTCCGCC
>JAYZWL010000002.1:0-7025 GCA_036154955.1 Pseudomonadota bacterium
GGAGGGGGGAGCGGCGGGGAGGGGGGAGCGGCGGGAGCGGCGCGTCGACCCGGACGAGGGCCGTCCCCGGGCGCCCGCGCCGCGCTGAGAGGTCACCCGGGCGGAACCGGTCGCCGGGGCGAGGTCGCCGCCCGCCTCGGACGCCGTTTCAGGCGGCGTGGCGGGAGGCGATGCGGGCCCCCTGCCGCGGTCGGCGCCCGGCGCCTCGCCTCCGCGGCCCGCACCGTGTCTTTCGCCTTCGCTCACCTCTCCTGCGGCGGCGGCGTCCCGCCCCCCCCCAGCGCCCGGCGCTCCGGACCCCGGGCGGCGGCGAGACCCGAAGCCCGCGGCGCCGGCTCCGGGGCCGGTCTCGCGTCGTCGGCTTTCTCCGCTGTTCACCGGCCGCCCGTCTCTCGCCTGCCGGGCGGCGGGTTCGGCGCGGTCCCGTTCGCCGCCTTCCGGCCGCCGACCTCCCGGGCGCGCTGCGCGTGTGCGACGGGACCGAAAGCGCAGGCTCGCGGGGCCGCGCGCACGGCCCGGCGGAGGAGGCCGCGACGAGCGCCGCCAGGCCGGATCCCCGGGCGCCGCGGTCAGGTCGGGAGGCGTGTCGGACGCCGGCTTCCGACCTCGCCTCCTCCGGCCGTCGAGTCCCACCCTGCTTCGGCGGCGGGCCCGGCGCGGCGGTTCGGGCGCGCCGATGGCGGCGGGGACCGGCCCTGCGCGCCCCGGCATGTCCGGTGGCGCGATGCCGCCGCTTCACCGGCGACGTCGCCATCCGCCAGCCCTCGCGGCGACCGGCCTGCGGGGGGCTTCGACCCGAACCCGTTCCGGCCCGGGGTCCGGAACGGGTTCGGGCGGAGCGCGGGGGGCGCCCGACGCGCGCGCCGTCCCGCCGCCCCGTTCGTCCGCCTCAGATCCATCCCTTCCGCGTCCGTCCCCTGCCCGTCCTTCCCTTCCCCGACCTTCCCTTCCCCGTCCTTCCCCGCGTTCCTCCCCTCCCGGTCCGTGCCATCCCGTCCTTCCCCGCGTCCCCTTCGCAGCGCCGCCCCTCCCCGTCCCACCCTTTCGCCGGCGGCCCACGGACGCATGCGCCCCCCGCCGTCTCCCCCGCCCGCTTGCGCGACGGCGCCGTGCGGCGCGGGCGCCCGGGCGCCGCCGGCGCGCGGGTGGGCGCGCCGCTCCCTCCCTCCCGACTCCGGCGCGCCGGTTGACAGTCGCGTCCGCGCCCCGACATCACAGGGGAGCCCGGCGCGCCCCGCGCCCCCCGTTCCGCCGCCGCCCCGACCCGCGGAGGAGACCGACCGATGCAAGACGCCCCCGCCGCTTCCCCTCGAAACGCCGCTTCCGCCCGGACCGCCGCCCCGAGCCCGGCGGACGCGCCGCTCGCCGCGCGGGCCGACGCGATCCGGTTCGACAACGTCTACGCCGCCCTGCCCGAGCGGTTCCACGCCCGCCTCGCCCCCGCCCGCTTCCCCGCGCCGGCGCTGATCGCGCTCAACCCCGGGCTGGCGGAGACGCTGGGGATCTCGCCGGACTTCCTCGCCTCGCCCGAGGGGCTGGCCTTCCTCGCCGGCCAGGACCTGCCGCCCGGCGCCGACCCGCTCGCCATGGCCTATGCCGGCCACCAGTTCGGCGGCTGGGTTCCGCAGCTGGGCGACGGGCGGGCGATCCTGCTGGGCGAGGTCGCCCTGCCCGGCGGCGGGCGGCGCGACCTGCACCTGAAGGGGGGCGGGCGCACGCCCTTTTCCCGCGGCGGGGACGGGCGGGCGGCGCTGGGGCCGGTGCTGCGGGAATACCTGGTGTCCGAGGCGATGTACGCGCTGGGCGTCCCCACGACCCGGGCGCTGGCCGCGATCCTGACCGGCGAGACCGTGGCGCGGGAGACGGAGCTTCCCGGCGCCGCCCTGCTTCGGGTGGCGAACGGGCATGTCCGGGTCGGCACCTTCCAGTATTTCTACGCCCGCCAGGACCTCGACGCCCTGCGCCGGCTGACCGACCTGGCGATCGCCCGCAACCACCCCGCCGCGGCCGCGGCCGAACGCCCGGCGCTGGCGCTGCTGCAGGCGGTGGCCGCGGGTCAGGCGGCGCTGATCGCGCGCTGGATGAGCCTGGGCTTCATCCACGGCGTGATGAACACCGACAACATGTCGGTGGCCTGCGAGACCATCGACTACGGCCCCTGCGCCTTCATGGAGGCCTATCACCCGGAAACGGTCTATTCCTCCATCGACCAGTTCGGGCGCTACGCCTATGCGAACCAGCCGCGGATCGCGCAATGGAACCTCGCGCAGCTCGCGCAATGCCTGCTGCCGCTGATCGAGCCGGATCCGGAGGCGGCCCTGCCCGCGGCGCAGGCGGCGGTGGACGGGTTCGCGGATCTCTACGAGGCCGAGCGGCTCGCGCGGTTCCGCGAAAAGCTGGGGCTGGCGGAGGCGCGCCCCGGGGACGCGGCGTTGATCGACGACCTGCTGGAGGCGATGGCGGAGGGGCGGGCGGATTTCACCCTGACCTTCCGCGCCCTCGCGTCCCTGCCCGGCGAGGGCGGGCCGGAGACCGACGCCGCCGCGCGCGCGCTCTTCGACCGGGCCGAGCCCTTCGACGCCTGGGCCCGGGCCTGGCGGGCGCGGCTGGCGGCGGAGGGGCGGCCGGAGGCCGGGCGGCAGGCGGCGCAGCGGGCGGCGAACCCCGCCTTCATCCCGCGCAATCACCGGGTGGAGGAGGTGATCACGGCCGCGACGGAGCGCGGCGACCTCGACCCCTTCGCCCGACTGCTGACCGCCATCGTCCACCCCTTCGACGACCAACCCGAGCGCGCCGACCTGATGGCCCCCGCCCGGCCGGAAGAGGCGGTGACCCGCACCTTCTGCGGCACCTGAGCCGGGGCGCCGGAACCGGCGGGGCGGAGGCGCCGCGACGGCCCCCGCGCCAGGCCGCCCCCGTGCGCCCGCGGCGCGCGGAACCGGCGGCGCAGGCGGCGGGGGCGAGGACCGGGGGGGCGAGGACCAGGGGGCGACCCCGAGAGGACCCCGAATGCCTTCGGGCGCGTGCGGCGAGGCGAGTCGCGGGCCGTCGGCCATCGTCGGTCGCCCGCCGGGCCCGACCTGCGCCGACCACGCCTCACGCCGCCCCCCGGGGACCGCGCGCCGGATGGCGCGCCGGTCATGGCGGGGAACGATCCGGGACCGGGCCGCGCGGACCGGGCCTGCGTGACCGGGCCTGCGTGACCGGGGAGCCAGAGCCCCGCAACGCGGCGCGCCGCGGCGCGGACGGAGATGCGAGGGAACGCGGTGACGGGGCTGGACGGGGCGCCCCTATTGCGGGATCGGACCCGCGGTGAGGAACCGGCCGCCCTTCCAGACGGCGGCCTCGTAGCAGGTCTCGGCCGACCAGGCCCCGCAGACATCGCCCTCGCGCATCATCAGCAGCACCTTGTCGGGCCCCCACTCCACCACCTGCCAGTCGAGCGCCCGCCAGGTGGTGGTCACGTAGCCCTCATGCACCTGCAGCGGACAGGCGTCGGTGGCGCAGTAGAGCCGGTCCACGGTCGAGCAGGTGAAGAAGCGGAAATCCACGATCAGCTCGGGCGTGCGGTCGCCGGTCAGCTCGATCTCGGTCACCGCGCCGGGCGCCATCGAGAAGACCCCGTCGTAGCGGGCGCATTCCGCCGCCGCGACCTGCTGCTGGCGGGCGAGCTTCTGCGGGCCGGTCAGGGGCCCGCCCGGCAGCGCGTCCACCGTCTGCGCCTGCGCGGCGGCGGCGGAAAGCGCGAGCAGAACCGCGCCTGCGGCCCGTCCGGTCATGCCCATCGCCCCGCCCTCCCGGCTCCGCCCGTCGCGTCCCGCTCCCCGCGCCGGCTCCTGCGCGCCTGCATGGCGCGCCGTTGTTTTGCGCGCCTGCATGGCGCGCCTTTTTTCTGCACGCCTACATGGCGAGCCTTTTTCCTGCGCGCCTACATGGCGCGACGCATCTCATCCCAGGCGTTCGCCAGCCCGTCCCGGAACTCGGGCGCCGCGATGGAGATCAGCGCCTGCGCCGTCTCGTCGATGTCGAGCCAGCGCAGGTCCGCGGCCCCGTATTCGGTCACCACGATATCCGCGTCGCCGCGGGCCAGCGACACCACGCCCCCCGCCGCCTCCAGCCGCGGCACGATCCGGCTCTCGGTCCCGCGCCGGGCGGTGGCGGGAAGGGCGAGGATCGCGCGCCCCCCTTCCGACGCCCGCGCGCCGCGCTGGAAATCGGCCGAGCCGCCATGACCCGAGATCTGGCGCCCCCCCAGCATCTCCGACGTCGCCTGCCCCATCAGGTCCACGGTCAGGCCCGAGTTGATCGCCACGAAGCGGGGGATGGCGGCGATGGTGGGGTGATGGTGGGTGACGCGCACCGGCTCCCACCGGATCCGCGGATCGGGCGCGACGCGGGCGTAAAGGTCGTCCGAGCCGATGATCGTCCCGGTGGTGATCCCGCGGGAGAAGACGCCCTCCTCCAGCCGGTCCTTGAACGGCTCGATGATCAGGCCGGCGTGGTAGCCGAGGTCCCGGTGGCCCTCCAGCGCCTCCATCACCGCCGCGGCGGCCTTGCCGATGCCGACCTGCACCGTGTCGCCCGGGCCGATCATGCCGGCGATGGCGGCGGCCACGGTCTTGAGGTCGTCCGGCAGGCGGCCGGCGTCATAGGAGGGCAGCGGGGTCGCGGCCTCGGTCAGCATGGTGAAACGCTCCACCGGGATGCGGGGGGCGCCGGGGGGGACGGGCATGGCGGGGTTGATCTCGCCCACCACGATGCGGGCGCCGTCGAGCATCGCCCGATCGAAGTCGCAGGCGATGCCGGCGGTCACGAAGCCGTCCTGCGGGGGCGAGACCTGCAGGATCGCCCCGGTCAGCCCCGCGGGGCCCGACAGCCAGCGATCCAGATGCCAGTAGTTGATCGAGAGGAACCCGACCCGCCCCGCCTCGAAACCCGCGCGCAGGGCGGGGTTGACGAAGGCTACGGCGGCGGTGGCGTCGGGCACGCCCTCGGTCGGGTCGAAATCGTTGACACCGGGCAGCCAGGCGCCGGTGAAGCGCAGGCCGCGGCCGAGCTCGGGGTCGGCGGCCAGCGCCGCCAGCGCCCCCTTCGGCTCCCCCCCCGCCCCGGCGAGGCAGACCCGGTCGCCCGGCGCGAACAGCGACCAGGCGTCGGCGGCGGGGCGCGGGGCGATGGGCATGCGGGCTCTCCTCGGGGTCGGGTTATGTTCTTGGCGCGGACGCTAGGCGATGCGGGGCGGTTTGGCGAGCGGCAAGGCCGCGCGGTTCCGCGCGCCGGGACGGGCTTTGGGGCGGGTGCAGGGGCGGGTGCAGGGGTCGGGGTCGGCGGTGCAGCCGCCGCGCCATCGGCGGACGCCCCTGTCCGACGCCCCCCGGCGCTTTTCCCATGGCGCCCTCTCGCGAGCCTCCCTGCCGCGTCTCGCCCCCGACGCCCGCGCCGCCGGTCCCGCGCGCCGCGGGCGCCCCGGCGCGGCCGGGCGTCCGGGTCGTCGCGGCGCCTCCCATCCCAGGCCCGCCCCCCCTCGCCCGCCACCCTCGCCCGCCCCCCTCTCGCCCAACCGTCGTTTCGCCCGCCCCCGCTTGACCCCGGCCGTCGCGCCCGCGAAACCCTAGGGAAAGGCGCCCGACCGACCGAGGCGCGCCGATCCAGGGGAGATCCGCATGGCCAGATGGCTCAAACAGGCCCGTTCCGCCGAAGCCCGCGCCGAGGACGCCGCCCGCGTCCGCGCCACGGTGGAGGCGGCGCTCGCCGATATCGACGCCCGCGGCGACGCCGCCGTGCGCGAGATGTCCGGCAGGTTCGACGACTGGGCGCCCGACGACTTCCGCCTGTCCGACGCCGAGATCCAGGCCTGCATCGACCGGCTGTCGCCGCAGGATGTCGACGACATCGCCTACGCCCAGGCCCAGGTCCGCGCCTTCGCCCAGGCCCAGCGCGACGCCCTGCGCGACGTGGAGGTGGAGATCCAGCCCGGCGTGATCCTCGGCCATCGCAACATCCCGGTGAACGCGGTGGGCTGCTACGTGCCGGGCGGCAAGTATCCCATGGTCGCCTCGGCCCATATGTCGGTGGTCACCGCCAAGGTGGCGGGCGTGCCCCGGGTGGTGACCTGCGCGCCGCCCTACCGGGGCCGCCCCGCCGACGCCATCGTCGCCGCCCAGGCGCTGGCCGGGGCGGACGAGATCTACGTCCTCGGCGGCATCCAGGCCGTGGGCGCCATGGCGCTGGGCACCGAAACCGTCGCCGCGACCGACATGCTGGTCGGCCCCGGCAACGCCTTCGTGGCCGAGGCCAAGCGGCAGCTTTACGGGCGGGTGGGCATCGACCTCTTCGCCGGGCCGACCGAGACCCTGATCCTCGCCGACGAGACGGTGGACGGCGAGCTCTGCGCCGCCGACCTGCTGGGTCAGGCGGAGCATGGGCCGACCTCTCCCGCCGTGCTGGTCACCACGTCGGAGAAGCTGGCGCGCGAGACCATGGCCGAGGTGGAGCGCCAGCTGACCGTCCTGCCGACCGGAGAGACGGCGGGCGCGGCCTGGCGCGACTACGGCGAGGTGATCGTGGTGGAGGACCTGGCCGAGATGGCGCGGGTGGCCGACGCCATCGCCTCCGAGCATGTGCAGGTGATGACCGCGGACGACGACTATTTCCTCGCCAACATGACCAATTACGGGGCGCTGTTCCTCGGGCCGCGGACCAACGTGGCCTATGGCGACAAGGTGATCGGCACCAACCACACGCTGCCCACGCTGAAGGCGGCGCGCTACACGGGCGGGCTGTGGGTGGGCAAGTTCCTCAAGACCTGCACCTGGCAGAAGGTGCTGACCGACGAGGCCTCGGCCCGCGTGGGGGAGGTCTGCTCGCGGCTCTGCGCGCTGGAGGGCTTCGCGGGCCACAAGGAGCAGGCGGATATCCGCGTGCGCCGCTACGGCGGCCGCAACGGCTGAGCGGGCGGGAGGCGGCGCCCCGGCCCGCGCGCCCGGCCGCGCCGGGGCGCCGGCGCCGCCGGGCGGCGGGGCGCG
>JAYZWL010000003.1:0-85614 GCA_036154955.1 Pseudomonadota bacterium
GCGCGGCGGCGGGGGCGCGGTTGGAGGCGCGCGCCCGGCGGGGCGGGGGCGGAAGGGCTCGACGCGCGAGGGGGCGGCGAACGGGACGGAGGTCGGGACGACGGTTGGGGCAGGGGAGGGAAGGCGGCGCGGCGCGGGGGCCGAAGCGGGGGCCGGAACGGAAGGCCGAACCGGGGGCTCGGCCGCATCGCGCGACGCGGCGACGGTCCGCTGGTCGCGTTCCGGGCGCCCGGCCGCGCGGGGGCGGGCGCGGAGCCGGGGCGGCGGGCGGCGCCGCCGTCGCGAATGCCTCGACGCTCCGGCGCCGGCGGGCCGAACGATGGCGGTTCGTTTTTGGGGCGGGGCGGTTCAGGCGATGCGGTTCGGGCGGGGCGGTTCGGGCGGGGCGGATGCTCGGAGCCGTCGCCGCGGCGTGGCGGCGGCGCGTGCGGCGGGCCGGCGCGGCCCCGGCGCGCGGTTCACGTCCCTGCCTGGGCGGGATGTGCGAGGGGGGCGTGGAGGAGCGCCGGATGGCGCGCGATCCCTGCGTCACGACCGCCGGCCCGCGGCGCCGCTCCGCTCCTGCTCCCCCGCCTGTCCCGCTCCGCCCGTCCCCCTCGACCCGTCCCCCTCGACCCGTCCTTGTCTCGCCGCCCTCCCCTCCGCCCGTTCCCAGTCGCGGAGGCGTCGCCCATCGAACACCGGCGCCGCGAGCGGTCTCGGCCGCCGACTCGCGGCGCCCCTCCGCCTATCGCCGCCCGTCCCGCCGCCCGTCGCGCGCGGTCCTTTCGTCTCCGTCCGTCCCCCGCCGCCCGTCGGACGCCGGGGCGGCGGGAGGTCACGACCGCAGGCCTGCGGCGCCTCGTTGCCCATCGCCTCGCGTCCCGCTCGATCCGTCCCCCTCCGCCCGCCTTCATTCGCGGGGGCGCCGCCCGCGCCTTCGCCGCCCCGCCGCGCGGGCGCCCGGCGACGGCCCTCGTCCGGGTCGGCGCGCGGCTTCCCCCGACGGGGGCCGGCGCGCGGGCGCCGGAACGAAAAACGCCCCCGGCCTTCGGGGCCGGGGGCGCGTGAACGCGGGGCGGGGGCTGGTCCCCCCGCCAAGGCGAAGCTCAGCGCGGGCTGCGCTTGGCGAGGATCCGCTGCAGGGTGCGGCGGTGCATGTTCAGGCGGCGCGCGGTCTCCGAGACGTTGCGGTCGCAGAGTTCGAACACCCGCTGGATATGCTCCCAGCGCACGCGGTCGGCGGACATCGGGTTCTCGGGCGGCGGCGGCTTGACCTCGCCGGTGGAGAGCAGCGCCGCCTCCACGTCGTCGGCGTCCGCCGGCTTGGCCAGGTAGTCGGTGGCGCCGATCTTCACAGCGGCGACCGCGGTGGCGATGGCGCCGTAGCCGGTCAGCACCACGATGCGGCTGTCGGGCCGCGCCTCGCGCAGCGCCTCGACCACGTCGAGCCCGTTGCCGTCCTCCAGCCGCAGGTCGATGACCGCGTAGGCGGGCGGGGCGCGGCGCACCACGGCCATGCCCTCGGCCACGCTCTCGGCGGCGGTGGGTTCGAAGCCCCGACGCTCCATCGCCCGGGCCAGGCGGCGCCGGAAGGGTTCGTCGTCGTCGAGCACCAGAAGCGAGCGGTCGGGGCCGAGGTCCCGCAGCTCAACCTCTTCTTCGGCGTCGGTCATGTCGCGGCGGCCTCCGTCAAGGATTCTATCGCGCGCGACACTAGGGAAATTGTCGCGCGTGTCAAAGCCGCGTGACGCATTTCGCGGGAAAAGCTGCGGCGGGGGGCGCAAGTCGCGCAGGGGAAAGCTGTTTCGGGCCCGTTCGCGCGGCGGGCCCTGGCGCTGGGGCGGGCCCGGGCGCGGGGGTCAGAGCTTCTCGGCGAAGCACTGCACCTTGTCGGCCATCTCCTCGGGCGTCGTCTCGCGGCGGAACACGTCGAGGAAGCCGACCCCGGGGGCGGCGAGATAGGTGAAGGTGGAGTGGTCCATCAGGTAGTCCTCGTCCCCCTCGCCGGCCTTGGCGTAGTAGACCCGCCAGGCCTTGGCGGCGGCGTCGACCTGCTCGGGCGTGCCGGTCAGACCCAGCATGCGCGGATGCAGGGCGCCCACGTAGTCGGCCAGCGCCTGGGGCGTGTCGCGGGCGGGGTCGATGGTGATGAAGACCGGCGTGACCTCCACCCCGCGTTCGTCGAGGATCTCGGTCGCCATGGCCATCTCGGCGGTGTCGAAGGGGCAGACGTCCGGGCAGAAGGTGTAGCCGAAATAGAGCAGGGTGGGGCCGGCGATCACGTCTTTCTCGGTGACGGCGCGGCCGGTCTGGTCGACCAGGCTGAACGGGCCGCCGAGGCTCATCGCCCCGCCGGCCAGCTTGGAGGAGCGGCAGTCGGCGAAGCGGTCCTCGTCGCCGGACATCGGCCCGAAGGCGAGCCAGGCGCCGGCGCCGAGGCCGATGGCCACCGCCCCCAGCGCGAGGGCGGCGTAGCGGGCGGAGGTGCGGCGGCTGGCGGTCATGGTCGGCGGTTCCCTGTGGCGGCGTCGGGGGCGGGAGGGGACGGGAGGCGGCGGGGGGCGGCTTGGCTGTTGGTCCGGCGCGGACCGCTTTCGAAGCGGGGCGAGGCGCGCAGGCGCGAGGGCCTGTCCCCCGGACCGGGATGCGCGGCCGCCGGGCGGCCGGCCGCGGCCCGATCAGGTTGCGGGCCCGGCGGTTATAGTCCTGCGGCGGGCGCCGGGAAACCGCGCGCGACGCTGCGACGCGGCGGGCGAACGGCGGGTCCGGGACGCGCGGCATCCGTGAATTGTCGATGCGGAACAATGTGATGCGCTTCGGCCTGACGCTGCTCGCCGCGGCGTGGCGGCGGGGCGGGGCGATCACGACTTCGCGCGTCCCGCGGCCCCGCAGGGCGGGACGCCGGCCGGCGAACGGCGCGGCCGCGGTCGCCGACGCCGTGCCGCGCGCCGGACGAAAGCGGTCGACACGCCGCGCGACGACCGTGGCGAAGGCGTCGACGCGGCGCCCGCGCGGCCTCGCCGCCGGGCGCCAGGCGGCTGGGGCGCGGATTCGGGAGCGCGGTGCGGGGGCGTGGGGCGGGGTGCGAAGATCCGGGGCCGGCCGAACCGGCGCGAACGAGGGCGCGCGGGGACTGGGGGCGGGCGGGCGAGGAAGCCCGTCGGTCGGGAGCCGGTCTCCGACGCCGCGCGGTCTCGGGCGCGCCGGGGCGCGACAGGGGCGGCGGTTCGCTCCGGGCGCGGTCGGGCGGATGGCGCGCGGCGGGCGCGGACGGGGCGGCGGCTTCGTCGTATCCGGGGCCGTATCCGGGCGTGCGATGACGCGCAGGTTCGGGGGCGGGCCGGTCCGGGCGCGCAGGGCGCCGCCGGTCGCGGTCGCGGCGGGGGCGGCGCGACGGTCCAGCTCGGACGCCCTGAGGCTCGCGCGGGGAGAGCGCGTCGCCTGCGGGGCGCGAGACCGGGCGGCGGGAGCGGCGCGGAGGGGCCGCCCCGGACGCCGGCGATTTTCGCATCGATCCGGTTCTCGGTCCCGCATTCAGTTGCCGCGTCCCCCCCGTCCTCCGCCGATCTCCCGCCCGCCCGCCCGCCCGAGCGAACCGGAACCGGCGAGGCCGGCGCGGCGGGTGGGGCGCGGGCGGCTCCCCCCGTTCCGCCCGATGCGGCGAGGCCGGTCAGGACCCTTGCGACACGCGCCGACGCCGGCCGCGCCGCGCGGGCGTCCGGGCGCCATCGGCGGGCGCGACGTCGCGCGGCATCCGCCCCCGCCCGACGGACGATGGTGGGGACGACGCGCGGTCGCCACGGCCCCGGCATGGAGGACCGGGGGCGTCCGGCGCGCGACAGGGCGCCGATCTCCGGCCCCATGGCGAGGCGGCCCGACGCGGCCCCCTCCGATCCTCCGGCTTCCGCTCGCCCGCAGGGCGCGCCGGGGACCGCGCCGGTCCGGTTCCGCCGGTTCGGCGCCGGCATCCCGTCGCGCCGTGACGCCCGCTCCGGGCCGGAGCCTTGGTCCGTCGTCCCGCTTCCTCCCTCCCTCCCTCCCTCCCGTTCCCTCTCCGGCCGTCCCGCTCCCTCGTCGCTCCCTTCCCACGCCTTTCCCGACCCTTCCCCATGCGGCCCCGCCGGTGCTATCGCTCGACCATGGCTGAGGGATTTCATCTCGGCGGCGCCTCCGCCGCCCGTTCCGACTGGGTGCGGCTGCGCACCCTGACCACCCTGCGCTGGCTCGCCGCCGCGGGGCAGGCGCTGACCGTGCTGGTCGCGGACCTGGCGCTGGATCTCCAGCTTCCGACCGGCTGGTGCTTCGGGGCCATCGCGGCCTCGGTCAGCCTCAACATCGCCTCGCAGGCGGTGCATCCGGCCAACAAACGGCTGTCGGAGCGGTGGACGGCGGCGATCCTGCTGTTCGACCTCGCCCAGCTCGGCACGCTGCTGTTCCTCACCGGCGGGCTGACCAACCCGTTCGCGGTGCTGGCGCTGGCGCCGGTGATCGTGTCGGCCACGGCGCTCACCCTGCGCTCCACCCTGATCCTGGGCGCCTTCGCGGCGCTGGAGCTGACGGTGCTGGCCCGCGTCTACCTGCCCCTGCGCTTCGAGACCGGGGAGATCGTGGCCCCGCCGGACCTGATCGTGCTGGGGACCTGGGCGGCGCTGATGATCGGGCTGGCCTTCGTGGGCGGCTACGCGCGGCGGATCACGGCGGAGATCTGGACCATGTCCCGGGCGCTGTCGGCCGCGCAGGACGCGCTGGGGCGCGAGCAGCGGCTGACCGCGATCGGCGGGCTGGCGGCGGCGGCGGCGCATGAGCTGGGCACGCCGCTGGCCACCATCAAGCTGGTCACCGGGGAGCTGGCGCGGGAGCTCAAGGACGACCCCGATCTGGCCGAGGACGTGGAGCTGATCCGCGAGCAGGCCGAGCGCTGCCGGGAGATCCTGCGCGAGATGTCGGACACCGGCAAGGATGACCGCCATGTGCGCACCCTGCCGGTCTACGGTCTGGTCGAGGAGGCGGCTGGCCCGCATCGCAACCGCGGCAAGCGGGTGATCCTGCGCCTGCAGGGCGCGCCCCTGTCCGATCCGCCCCCCGCCCAGCCGGTGGTGGAGCGGCGGCCGGAGGTCGTGCATGGCCTGCGCAACCTGGTGCAGAACGCGGTGGATTTCGCCTCGGACTGCGTGTGGGTGGATATCGACTGGGACGACCGCCAGATCCGCATCGCGGTCGGCGACGACGGCCCGGGGTTCGGCCCCGACATGCTGGGCCGGCTGGGCGATCCGTTCGTGCGCGACCGGCTGCGCCGCGCGCCGCGCGGGGGCGATCCGATCGAGCCGCCCTCGGAGACGCGGGCGGGATACGAGGGCATGGGCCTGGGCCTGTTCATCGCCAAGACCCTGCTGGAGCGCACCGGCGCCCGGGTCAGCTTCGCCAACGGCGCCGACGCCGAGGGGCGGCATGCGCGGGGCGAGCGGGCGGGCGGACGCCCGGACCCGGAGGCGGCCCGCGCCACCGGGGCGGTGGTCGAGGCGGTCTGGCCGCGCGGATCGCTGGACCTGCCCGAGGGACGGCCCCGCGGGGGGCTGGGGGACAACCCGACGTTTTCGCTCCGGAACATTTAGGCATGGAACTCCCGCAAGAGTTGCATTAAGCTTCTGTTAGTGCCCTTCGGCGCGAGACTCGCCGAAATCGCTTTCAGAGAGGTCGGGTTGATGAGCGACCTGACAGGCGCCTCGGACCTCGGCGCCGCCGCCATCGCCAGCGTTCTGACCATCGGCGGCGCGGACCTCGCGCTGGGCCTTCTGGCCGGCGCCGCGGGCGCGGCCGCGACGGCGGCGGCGATCGGGCTGCGGCCCGGCGCGGGACGCGGCAGGGCGCTGGGCGGGGCGCTCGGCTGGATTCTGGGCAGGGTTCGGGGCGGCGTTCCGGACTGGGCGCGGGAGGGCCGGATGCGGGACCGGAACGGAAGCCGGGCCCCAGGCTCGGACACGCGAACGGACGCAGACGCGGACACGGATGCGGGCGCGCGCACGGTCCCGGCCTCGGGTCCGCGGCCGTCGTTCCGGGATGCGGGCGCGAGCCCGGCGCGGCAGGTCGCGGCGGGAGGATCCGGCCGCGACGCCCGCCCCGCTCCGGCCGGACGCGCCGGTCCGGACAGGCGCTCCGGCTGGCCCGCCCGCCTGCGCGCGGCCCTGTCCCGGCCGGCCTTCGCGGCGACCGACGCCGCGCCCCATCCCTCCCTGGCGCTGCCCTTCCGCATCGACGACGGCATCCTGCGTCCCCTGTCCCGCGCCGCCCGCCGCCGGCCCGGCGGCCGCGACGGCGGCGGCGCCCCGCATGACATCGCCGCCTTCGCCGCCGGGTTCTCGGTGGTGGAGGGGCCGGCCGATCTCGTCGCCGCGCTGACCCTGCTGGAGACGGAGGGCATCGGCTTCCAGGCGCTGGTCGACGACGCGCAGGGCGAGGTGTGGGAGCTGACCGGCGCCCCGCGGAGCGGCGAGGCGCGGGTGGATCTCGTCCCCGGCTCCGCCGCGCGGCGGGAGGCCGCGCGCCTGCGCGCCGAGCTGCGGGCGGCGGAGGCGGAGCGGGACGCGGCGCTGTCGGTGCTCGACGCCGCCCCGGTGATGGCCTGGCGGCGCGACGCGGCGGGCCGGGTGGTCTGGGGCAACGCGCTCTACCGCCGGCTGTCGGGCGCGAGCGAGGCGCAGGCCGCGGCGGCGCGGCGGCTGGGCCGGGATCCGGGCGCGCCGGCCCTGCCGGAGCTGCGCGGCGATCTGGGCGGGGCGGAGCCGCGCGCCGCCGGCGCCCGGACGCCGCCGGGCCGCGGCGCGCCCGAGACGACCGGCCCCGGCGCCGGCGCCGGGGCGGTTCCCGACCCGGGCGAGCGGGTGGACGACCGCGACGGCCGCGCCGCGGTGTTCGACGCCCATAGCGGCGAACGGCGCTGGTTCGAGATCTCGTCCCGCGCGGGCGGGGAGGGGGAGGACCTGCGCTTCGCCGTCGACGCCGCCCCGGCGGTCCACGCCGAGGGCGCGCTGCGCCGCTTCGTGGAGACGCTGACCGAGACCTTCGCCCATATCCGCATCGGCCTGGCCATCTTCGACCGGGAGCGGCGGCTGGGCCTGTTCAACCCGGCGTTCGCCGAGCTGATGCGGCTGGACCCCGCCTGGCTGGCGGCGCGGCCCGACCTGCCGGCGGTGCTGGCCCAGCTGCGCGAAAGCCGGCGGCTGCCCGACCACGAGGATTTCGGTCAGTGGCGGCGCGGCATCCTGGGCCTGTTCGGGGAAGGAGAGGGCGACGCCCTGCGCGGCCCGCGGCCCGAGCGCACCGAGATCTGGCACCTGCCCGGCGAGGAGCAGATCCGCATGGTCGCCCGCCCGCATCCGCAGGGCGCGGTGGCCTTCCTGTTCGAGGACGTGACCGAGACCGCCCGGCTCGAACGCCGCTTCCTGACCGAGACCGAGACCCGCCGCGCGGTGATGGACCGGCTGGAGGAAGGCGTGGTCGCCTTCGGCCCCGACGGGGTGGCGCGCTTCGCCAACCCCGCCTTCGCCGCCATGTGGGGCTTCCGGCCCGGGGCGGACGGCGACGGGCTGCGCCTGGCCGACGCCCTGGCCCGGTTCCGGGCGCGCAGCGCGGGGCGGGAGGTCTGGGACCGGCTCGCGGGGTTCTTCGCGGCGGCGGGCGCGCGCTCGGCCTGGTCGGACGAAGTGGCGCTGACCGATGGGCGCCGGCTGCGGGCGCGGGTGGCGGCGCTGCCGGACGGCTCGGTGCTGGTGGCGTTCCTCGACGTGACCGACGCGCTGAGGGCGGAGGCGGCGATGCGCGACCGCTCCGCGGCGCTGGAAGCGGCGGAGGAGATCCGCAGCGCGCTGATCGAGCAGGTGAGCCTGCGCATGCGCACGCCGCTGGCCCGGGTCTCGGGCCTCACCCAGCGCCTGCGCGACGGCGCGTCGGACGGCGACGCGGATGCGGGCGGCTGGGGGACCGGCGGCGGCGCGTCCCGCGGCGGCGTGTCCGGGGGCGGCATGTCCGGGGGCGGGGCGTCCCGGCCGGCGGGCTTCGGCGAGGACGGCGTGATTTCGGGCGGCGGCGCGGTGGACGGCGTGCTGGGACCGCGTCAGCTCGCCCTGCTCGACGGGGTGCTGGAGGCGGCGGCGCAGATGCAGGAGGCGCTGACCGGGGTGGCGGACCTGGCCTCGGCGCAGGCCGGGGTGCTGGCGATGTCGCCGGAGCCGGTGAACCTGCGTGCGGCGCTCGCCTCGGCGCTGGACGTGGCGCGCCGGCGGGCGCAGGCCCGGGGCGTGGCGCTGTCGCTGGAGGCGGACGAGGCGCTGGACGCCAGCCAGGCGGTGACCGGCGACGCGCAGCGGCTGCGGCAGCTTCTGTTCAACCTGGTGGCGGACGCGGTGCATCGGGCCCCGGCCGGCGGCTGGGTCCGCGCCGGCGCCCGCCGGCTGGGCGAGCGGGTGGAGGTCTGGACCGACGAGCCTGCGCCCGAGGCGGTGGCCGAGGGCCGGACCGAGGCGGAGGCCGCGGTGCGCGGCGGCCTGGCCCATGCGCTCGTGCGCCGCTTCGCCGAACTGCATGACGGCGGCGTGCGGGTGGAGCTGGTGCGCCGCGGCGCGCCGGCGATGTCGCCGGACGCGCTGGACGGGGAGGAGGTCGGGCCGCGCGGCGACCGGCTGCACGTGATCTGCTCGCTGCCCCTGACCGCGCTGCGCCCGACGACGGCGACGGAGGCCGAGGCGCTGCGGGCCGAAAGCGCCTGAGCGCTCCGGCGCGACCGCGTCGCCGGACGCGGAGCGCAGGGCGGCGCGGGGCCGCAGGGGATCCCGGCCGGCGCCCGCCCGGCGATCGCGTGGGGTTTTCCTGGCGAGCGGAGCGGCGGCCGAAGGCCGGCATCGCATAGGGCGCGGCGGAGGCCGCGGGCATCGCGGGCGCGCCGGCCAGGGTCCCGTCAGCCGCCCCGGCCCGCCCCGGCGCGCCGGAACCGGCGTCGCCGGCGGCCAGGGGCGATGACGGCCGGCCGGATGCGGCGGAGCGGCCCCCCCGCCTCTCATGCCCGCTGCGCGCCGGCTTCCTGCGCGCGGTCCGACCTGCCGCGCGCGGTCTTCGGCGCCGAGCGTCGCCGCAGGGCTTCGGAGATGGGGTTCGCCTTGGGGGCGTCCGGCGCGTCGCGGCGGCGCGGCGGGCCCGCCATTGCCCCGGGCGGCCGTGCGGTCCATGATCGCCGCCCGGCGCCCCGGCCCGACCCCGCCCGACCCGCCCGGGCGTCGCCCGGCCCGGAACCGCTCGACCCGAATTCCGAACCCCGGCGACCCGCTCCCGAATGACCGACCAAGCCGCCCCCGCCCTGCGCCGCGCGCTGCCCGACGCCGAGGCCACCGACGCCGCCGGACGGGCGCTGGCCGCCGTGCTCGCCCCGGGCGACGCGGTGCTGCTGGCGGGCGACCTCGGCGCGGGAAAGTCGGCGCTGGCCCGCGCGGCGATCGCGGCGCTGCTGGCCGAAGACGGGCGGGAGGAGGACATCCCCTCGCCCAGCTTCACGCTGGTGCAGGTCTACGACGCGGCGCGGGGCGAGATCTGGCATGCCGACCTGCACCGGCTGGGCGGCCCGGACGGGGTGGCCGAGCTGGGGTTGGAGGACGCGTTCGAGGCGGCGATCTGCTTCGTCGAATGGCCGGACCGGCTGGGCCCGGCCGCGCCCCGGCGGCGGCTGGAACTGGCGCTGGATTTCGAGCCGGACGGCGAGGGCCGGGTGATGGAGGTCCGCCCGGTCGGTCCCGGCTGGGAGGCCGCGCTGGCCGCGCTGGCCGACCCTGCCGCCGGGGGCGACGCCGGCCGATGACCCGCCCTCCGTCGCCCGTCGCCGGCCTCGCCCCGCCCCGATCCGCGCGCCCGACCGCGATCGGGTCCGACGCCCCGCGCGCCGCCTCCCGGGCCGCCCTGCGGGGCCGCTTCCCCGCGCCGGTCGCCGCGCGCACCGGGACATGGGGCGGAGCGCGGGCCGGCGCGACGACCCTTCGCGAGCCCTCCGCGCTTCGATCCGGGCGCGGGCGCGTCCGCTCATCCGACGCGCCGCCTTTCGACCGCCGGGCCGTTCTTCGGGACCGCCCGCCCGCCCCCGTCCGCGAGTTCGCAGGCCGGTCCGGGACCTGGGCCGGACCGTTGGCCGACGCGACGACCCGCCGTCAGCCCCTCGCCCTCCCGATCCGCATCCTGTCGCGCCTTTCCTCCTCCGACCCGATCCGCGAGCCCGCCCCGTGAGCCCATCCGACGCCCCGACCCGCTCCGACCGCACCGCCCTGCGCGACCGTTTCCTCTCCCGCGCCGGCTGGGCGGGGGCCGCGGTCGCGCCGCTGGCCGGCGACGCCTCCAACCGCCGCTACGACCGTCTGTCGGGCGGGCCCGGGGGCGCGGGGGCGGTGCTGATGGACGCGCCGCCGGAGAAGGGGGAGGATCTGGTCCCCTTCCTCGGCATCACCGCGGCGCTGCGGGGGCGGGGGTTTTCGGCGCCCGCGATCCTTGCGGCGGAGCCGGAGACCGGCTTCGCGCTGATCGAGGATCTGGGCGACGCGCTTTACGCCCGGGTCTGCGCGCAGGATCCGGCGGCGGAGGCCCCGCTCTACCTCGCCGCCGCGGAGCTGCTGGCGGAGCTGCACGCCGAAACCGCCCCGGCGGAGGCGCCGGCCGGGGCGGGCCGCCACCTCATCCCCCCCTATGACGCGGCGACCCTGCGGCGCGAGGCGATGCTGGCGGCGGACTGGTATCTGGAGGGGCTGGGCCTGCGGACCGAGGCGCTGGCGGAGGAATTCGCCGGGCTGATCGACGCCGCCTGCGCGCCGGTGGCGGGGGCGCGCGCGGCGCTGGCGCTGCGCGACTATCATGCGGAGAACCTGCTGTGGCTGCCGGATCGGGCCGGGACGGCGCGGGTCGGGCTGATCGACTACCAGGACGCGCTGGCGGGGCATCCGGCCTATGACCTGATCTCGCTGACCGAGGATGCGCGGCGCGACACCTCCGCCGGGCTGCGGGCGGCGACGACCGGGCGCTATCTCGACGCCGCCGGGGTTCCGGCGGGGGCGCGGGAGGGGTTCGCGGCGGCCGCCGCCATCCTCGCCGCCCAGCGCAACCTGAAGATCGTGGGCATCTTCGCCCGGCTGCGGCTGCGGGACGGCAAGCCGCGCTATCTGGACCTGATCCCGCGGGTCTGGGGGCACCTGATGCGCGACCTCGAACATCCGGCGCTCGCGCCCCTCGCCGCATTCGTGGCCCGGCGCGTGCCGCCGCCCGAGCCCGCGGCGCTGGCCCGGCTGCGGGCGGGGGGCGGGGCGTGAGCGGGCCCGACACCGCCATGGTGCTGGCCGCGGGGCTGGGCACCCGCATGGGGGCGCTGACCGCCGCCACGCCCAAGCCGCTGCTGCGCGCGGGCGGGCGGGCGCTGCTGGACCACGCGCTCGACCGCGCGGCGGAGGGGGGCGTGCGCCGGGCGGTGGTGAACCTGCACTACTTCCCCGAGCAGGTGCGCGCCCATCTGGCCGGGCGGCGGGCGCCGGAGATCCTGTTCTCCGACGAAAGCGACGCGCTGCTGGAGACGGGGGGCGGGGTGCGCCGGGCGCTGCCGCTGCTGGGGAACGGGCCGGTGTGGACGCTGAACTCCGACGCGGTGTTCGGCGGGCCGGCGCCGCTGCCGGCGCTGACCGCGGCCTGGGATCCGGGGCGGATGGACGCGCTGCTGTTGCTGGTGGCGCGCGAGGATGCGCGGGCCTACACGCGGCCGGGCGACTTCTTCGCCGATCCGGACGGGCGGCTGCGCCGGCGGGGCGACCGGCCCTCGGCCCCGCTGGTCTATACCGGGGTGCAGATCATCCGCGCCGGCGCTTTCGCGGAGGGGCCGGAGGGGCCGTTCTCCACCAACCTCGTCTGGGACCGGATGCTGGCGGCGGGGCGGCTCTACGGCGCCCTGCATCGCGGGCCCTGGGTGGACGTGGGCACGCCGGCCGGGCTGGCGGAGGCGGAGGCGGTGCTGGCCGGGGAGGCGGGATGAGCGGCGAAAGCGGGAACGGGGCGGGCTTCGGCGCGGCCAAGGTGTTCTTCACCCCGCCGGGGGTCGATTTCTCCGACGCGCTGGCCCGGGGGCTTCGGGCGCGGCTGCCGGAGACGCCGGCGGCGATGGCGCGGGTTCGGCTCTACCTCAACGCCAGACGCACCGGGCGGGCGGTGTCGGAGGCGCTGGAGGCCGGCGCCCCCGCCGCCTTCCTGCCCCGCATCGCGCTGGTCGGCGACCTGGCGGAGGAGGCGCTGGCCGCCGCCATCCCGCAGGGCAAGGGCCGGCTGCGGCGCACCCTGGCGCTGATGCGGCTGACCGAGGCGTTCCTGACCGCCAATCCGGGACTGGCGGACCCCGCCTCCGCCCCCGCGCTGGCCCTGTCGCTGCGGGGGCTGCTGGACGAGCTGCAGGCGGCGGGGCAGGGGGCGGAGGCGCTGCGGGACCTCGATCTCGCCCAGCACGCCGCGCACTGGACCCTGACGGCGGAGTTCCTGTCGATCCTCGCCGACGCCTGGCCCGACTATCTGGCGCAGGAGGAGCACGGCGCCCCGGACCGGGAGGCCCGGCGCCGGCTGGCGGTGGCCGCCCTGGTCGCGGGCTGGGAGGCGGCGCCGCCCACGGATCCGGTGATCGTGGCGGGCTCCACCGGCTCCACCCCCGCGACGGCGGCGCTGATGCGCGCGGTGGCGGGGCTGCCGGCCGGGGCGCTGGTGCTGCCGGGCTGGGATCCGGCGATGCCGGCGGATGTGTGGGCGGAGCTGACCGGGGCGGCGCCCAGGCCCGAGCATCCGCATCACCACATGGCCCGGCTGCTGGCCGAACTGGGGCTGGGCCCCGCCGACCCCGCGCCCTGGGACGCGGCCTGCGCCGCGCCGCCCGCGCCGGCGCGCCTGCGCCTGCTGACCCGCGCCCTGCGCCCCGCCCCGGTCACCGACGCCTGGCGGCGCGAGCTGCCCGAACAGGCGGCGGAGGCGGGCGCCGCGGTCGAGGGCCTCGCGCTCTTGGAGGCGGAGACGCCCCGCGACGAGGCCGCCGCCATCGCCGCGGCGCTGGCCGCCGAGGCCGCCGCGGGCGGCACGCCGGCGCTGATCACCCCGGACCGGGTGCTGGCGCGCCGGGTGGCGGCGGAGCTGGCGCGCTGGGGCGTCGCCCCCGACGACAGCGCCGGGCGGCCGCTGGGCCTGACCCCTCCGGGCATCCTTCTGGGCCTCGCCGCCGGGCGACTGGGGCGGCCGATGACCGCCGAGACGCTGGCCGCGCTGCTGCGCCATCCGCTGACCGCCAAGGACCGCGGCCCTGCGCGGGAGGGGCGCGGGACGCATAACCGGCTCGCCACGGCGCTGGAGCGGGACGGGCTGCGCGGCGGGCCGCAGGAGATCGACTGGGACCGGCTGGAGGCGAAGCTGCTCGCCCGCGCCACGCTGCCCGACGGTTTCGCGGACTGGTTCGCCTGGGTGCGCGCCACGCTGACCCCGCTGGCGGCCGCGCCCGCCGACCTCTCCGCCGCCGTCGCGACGCATCTGCGGGTGGCGGAGGCGCTGGCCGCGGGCCCCGGCGGGCTGGCGGAGGGGGAGGACCCCGCCGCCCTGCCGCTCTGGGCCGAGGCGGCGGGACGGGACGCGCGCCGCTTCGTGGACGGTCTGGCGGAGGCCGCGCCCTCCCTGGGCGACGCCCCCCCGCCCGGCGGCTACGGCGCGCTGTGGCTGGCGCTGATCCAGGCGGAGGAGACCCGTCCCGATCCCCGCCGGGTTCACGCCCGCATCCGCATCCTCGGCGCGCTGGAGGCGCGGGCGGAAAGCGCCAGCCTGATGATCCTCGGCGGGCTGAACGAGGGCGTCTGGCCCGCCCATCCCGCCCCCGATCCCTGGCTGAACCGGCAGATGCGGGAGCGGCTGGGCCTCGCCTCGCCCGAGCGGCGGATCGGGCTTGCGGCGCATGATTTCCTGCAGGCGGCGTGCGCCCCGCGGGCGGTGCTGAGCCGGGCGCTGCGCGACGACGGGGGGCCGGCCTCGCCCTCGCGCTGGCTGGTGCGGCTGGAGAACCTGTTGAACGGCGCGGATCCGGCGGCGCTGGCGGCGATGCGGGGGCGGGGGCGGGCGCTGGCCCGGGCGGCGGACGGGCTGGACCACGGGCCCGCCGTTCCCCCCGCCCCGCGCCCGGCGCCGACGCCGCCCGTCGCGCTGCGGCCGCGGGCGCTGTCCTTCACTCAGGTCGAGACGCTGGTGCGCGACCCCTACGCCATCTACGCCCGGCACGTGCTGGGCCTGCGCAAGCTCGACCCCATCGGGCGGGCCCCGGATGCGCGGGACATGGGCAACGCCCTGCACGCGGTGATGGAGGCCTTCGCCGCTGACACCGCCGACTGGCCGGCGGAGGCCTGCGCGCCCGCCGCCCTGCGCGGGGCGCTGATGGCGGCCGCCGCAAGGGTGCTGCCCGACGCCGCCCCCTGGCCGGCGCTGCGCCGGCTCTGGGCCAAGCGCCTCGCCCGCGCCGCCGACTGGATCGCGGAAGGCGAGGCCGCGCGCCGCGCCGACGCCCGGATCGCCGGGCTGGAGGTCCGCGGGGCGAGGGAGCTGGACGGCGCGCCGGGCGGGCCGTTCGAACTGTCGGGCAAGGCCGACCGCATCGACCGGATGGGCGACGGGCGGCTGGCGCTTTACGACTACAAGACCGGCTCGGTCCCCAGCGCCAAACAGATCGGCGTGTTCAGCGTGCAGTTGCTGCTGGAGGCGGCTGTGGCCGAGGAAGGCGGCTTCGAGGGCGTGCCGGGCGCCCCGGTGGCGCTGGCCGAGTATCTGGGTCTGTCGGGCGCCGGCGCCGGCGGCAGGTCCAGCGCCGTGGACTTCGCCAAGCACCCCCCGGCCGAGGTCTGGGCGGAGCTTCGCGCGCTGGTCGCCCGCTATGACGACCCCGCGACCGGCTACCTCGCCCGCGCCCGCATGGCGACGGTGAGCTATCCCGGCGACTACGACCAGCTCGCCCGCCACGGCGAGTGGTCCGAGACCGGCGAGGAGGGCGGCGCATGACGGATCCGAAGGCGGTCCCGGAGGTTCACCCCGCCACCCTCGCCCAGATCGAGGCGGCGAGCCCCGGCGCCTCGGCCTGGGTGTCGGCGAATGCGGGGTCGGGCAAGACCTCGGTGCTGACCCGCCGGGTGGCGCGGCTGCTGCTTGCCGACTGCCCGCCCGAGAAGATCCTGTGCCTGACCTACACCCGCGCCGCCGCCGCCGAGATGCAGGAGCGGCTGTTCAAAATGCTGGGCGAGTGGTCGCTGATGGAGGACGCGGCGCTGGCGGAGGCGCTCGCCGGGCTCGGCGGCGACGCGCCGGAGGGGGCGGAGGCGCTGGGCCGGGCGCGCAAGCTGTTCGCCAAGGCGCTGGAGACGCCGGGCGGGCTGAAGATCCAGACCATCCACGCCTTCTGCGCCGCGCTGCTGCGGCGCTTCCCGCTGGAATCCGGGGCGCCGGCGGGCTTCGCGGAGCTGGACGACCGCACCCGGGCGCGGATCCTCGACGGGCTGCGCGACGACATGGCCGCGGCGGCGGAGGCGGGCGCCGACCCGGCCTTCGACGCCGCCGCCGACCGGCTGACCGAAACCGGGCTCGCCAGCCTCTCGGACGCGGTGTTCCACCGTCGCGGATGGTTCCCGGGGGCGGAGGCGGCGGCCCCGGCCCTGCGCGCGGCCTACGATGTGCCGGAGGGTTGGGATTTCCTCGCCCATGCCGGGCGGCGGCTGGCGGAGACCGGGGCGGACGGCCTGCGCGACCTCGCCGCCGCGCTGACCGCGGGCGGGGTGACGGACGCCAAGCTCTCGGCCCAGATCGCCACGGCGGCCGCGGCGCTGGAGGGCGGCGACGTCGCCGCCGCGGCGCGGGCGGTGGAGGCGGCGGGCCTGACCAAGGACGGGAAGCCGCGCAGCCTGAAGACCCTGCCCAGCAAGGCGGTGCGCGCCGCCTACCCCTGGGCGGAGGAGGCGGTGGCCGACCTGGTGGCGCTGGCGGCCGAACTGCGCGACGGGCGCCTCGCCCATGACGGGCTCGCCAAATCGCTCGACCTGCACCGCTTCGGGGACGCGCTGCTGGCGCGCTACGCCGCCGAGAAGACCCGGCGCGGGGCCATCGACTTCGACGATCTGGTGCGCATCGCCGCCCGGCTGCTGACCGAGGCGGAGATGGCCGCCTTCGCGCTGTGGAAGCTGGACGGCGGGCTCGACCACATCCTGATCGACGAGGCGCAGGACACCTCGCCCGAGCAATGGCGGCTGGTGCGCGCGCTGGCCGAGGAGTTCTTCGCCGGCGCCGGCGCGCGGGAGGCCGGGCGCACGGTGTTCGCGGTGGGGGACGAGAAGCAGTCGATCTATTCCTTCCAGGGCGCCGAGCCGCGGGAATTCGGGCGGATGCGGGACCTGTTCCGCGACCGGCTCGCGGCCATGGCGGCGGCGGGCGAGGGGCCGGCGTTGCGGGAGACGCAGCTCGCGTGGTCGTTCCGCTCCTCCCCCGTCATCCTGCGGCTGGTGGATGCGGTCTTCGCCGAGGCGGCCGACGGGCTGAGCGCCGACGGACGCGCGCCCGAGCATTCCGCCTTCCACGCCGCGATGCCCGGGCGGGTGGAGCTGTGGCCGCTGCTGACCCCGCCGGAGACGACCGAGGAGCCGCCCTGGCACGCCCCGGTCGACGCCGCTCCTGCCCGCGCCCCGGTGGCCCGGCTGGCGGAGGCGCTGGCCCGGCATGTGGACGCGATGCTGCGCGACGGAGGCGCGGTTCCGGACCCGAAATCCCCATCCGGCTGGCGGCGGATGCGGGCGGGCGACGTCATCGTGCTGCTGCGCCGGCGCGGAGCGCTGGCCAAGATGCTGGTCGACCAGCTCAAGCGCCGCGGCGTGCCGGTGGCCGGGGCGGACCGGCTGAAGCTGCTGTCGAGCCTCGCGGTGCGGGACCTGCTGTCGCTGCTGCGCGCGGCGCTGGACAGCGGCGACGACCTGTCGGTGGCGGAGGTGCTGCGCTCTCCGCTCGGCGGGGTGGACGAGGCGGGGCTTTTCGAGCTGGCGTCGGGGCGGGCGCGGGGCGTCTCGCTCTGGTCCCGGCTGCAGGCGCGGCAGGAGGCGTTTCCGCAGGCGCACGCGCTGCTCGCCGCGGTGATCGACGACGCGGATTACCTCCGCCCGCACGAGATCCTGCAGGTCGCGCTGGTCGCCCATGGCGGCCGCGCCCGGATCCGCGCCCGGATGACCCCGGAGGAGGAGGACGCGGTGGACGAACTGCTCGCCCAGGCGCTGGCCTATGAGCGGGCGGAGACGCCGACGCTGGCCGGCTTCCTCGCCTGGATGGAGGCGGCGGACGCGCTGGAGCTGAAGCGGGAGATGGGGCGCGCCGAGGGCGCGGTGCGGGTGATGACGGTGCACGGGGCCAAGGGGCTGGAGGCGCCGGTGGTGATCCTGGGCGACGCCGGGCCGCGGCAGGGCGGACGGACCGACGAGGTGCTGGCGCTTCCGGGGGAAGAGGATGCGGGCGAGGTGGCGCTGTGGTCCGCGCCGAAGGCCGAGGAGGCCGCGCCGGTGACCGAAGCCAAGGCCCGCGACGCGGCCAAGGCGGCGGAGGAGGACCTGCGCCTGCTCTACGTGGCGCTGACCCGGGCCGGCGCCCGGCTGCTGGTCTGCGGGGTCGAGGCGGCGCGGGGCGATGCGGCGGAAAGCTGGCACGGACGGGTCGCCGCGGCGATGGAGAAGCTGGGCGCCCGCCCCGCCCCGACCCCGCCGGCGCTGGCCGACGAGGCCGACCTGCCCCCGGTGATGGCGCTGGACGCCGGCTGGCCCGCGGTTCTTCCTGCGGGCGCCATCGGCGACGCCCCCGACGCGGGCGGGCAGGGCGGGCGGGGCGGGGAGGCGGAGTCGCCCGACCCCGCCGCGGCGCTGGCGGCGGCCGGTTTCGCGCCGGCGCCGGCGGGGCCGCTCTCGGCCGCGGCGGCCGGCGGCCGGCGGCGGGTGGCGGCCTCGGCGCTGGCGGGGGGGGAGGGGGAGCATGCCCCGCCCTTCGCGCCGGGCGCCGTCCCGATCCTCGACGGGCCGGAACGGGCGGAGGACGCGCTCCTCCCCGCGCCCGCCGCGCCGCTGGGCCGCGACCTGGCCCGCCGACGGGGCGACGCGGTGCATATGCTGCTGGAACGGCTGCCCGACCTGCCGGCGGAGACGCGCCAGGACCGCGGCGCGGCCCTGGTCGCCGCCGCCGATCCCGAGATGCCGGAGGCCGTACGCGCCGACGCGCTGGCCGAGGCGCTGCGCACGCTGGACCATCCCGACGCCGCCCCGTTCCTCGTCCCCGACGCGCTGGCCGAGGCGACGCTGTCGGCGGACCTGCCGGGGGGCGCGCGGATGATCGGGCGGCTCGACCGTCTGATCGTCGCCCCCGGCCGGCTGCGGCTGCTGGACTGGAAGACCGGCCCCGTGCCGACCGAGACGCCGGAGGCCTATCTGCGCCAGATGGCGGGCTATCGCGCCGCGCTCCAGCGCCTGCATCCGGGGGCGGAGGTGGAGGCGGCGCTGTTCTGGACCTCGGCCCAGCGGCTGGACGTGCTGGACCCGGCGGCGCTGGACGGGGCCTTCGCCCGCGCCCTGGCGGATCTGGATCGACGGATGCGGGCCGACGGGGAGGCGCCGACGGGGCCGGCGGGCGGCTGACGCATGGCGGCCATGCGGACCGTTTGCGGTCTTGACCGCCGCGGGCGCCATACCTAGCTTTGTCTGCCCGGCGGCGGGCCCATTGCGCGACGCGCTCCCGCCCCGCCGACCCGAGACAAGGAGAGCCGAAGATGGGCACGTCCCCCGTCACCGACGCGACGTTCGACATGGACGTCATCAAGTCCGACACGCCCGTCGTGGTGGACTTCTGGGCCGAGTGGTGCGGCCCCTGCAAGCAGATCGGCCCCTCGCTGGAGGAGCTGGCCAAGGAATTCGACGGCCGCGTGAAGATCGTGAAGCTGAACGTGGACGAGAACCCCAACGCCGCCTCCAAGTTCGGCGTGCGCGGGATCCCGACCCTGCTGGTGTTCAAGGACGGCAAGGTCGCGTCTTCGAAGGTCGGCGCCGCGCCCAAGTCGGCGCTGCAGAACTGGATCGAAAGCGCGCTCTGATCCCCATGGATCGGATGCGGAGCGAGTTCGGGGGGCGGGGCCGGTGACCGGCGCCGCCCCCTTCGATTCGGGGTCCGGGGCCGGCTCGCTCCCCGCGCCCTCGGTCCCGGTGACCGACTGGTCCGACGCCTATGACAACGTGGGCCACATCCCCGGCGCCGCCGACTTCCCGCCCCGCTGGACGGCGGAGGCGGCGGCGTTCCGCGCCGCGATGGGCCCCCGCGCCCGGCTGGACCTGCCCTATCCCGGCCCGCTGGCCGACGCGGGGCGCGAGGCCTTCGACCTGTTCCTGCCCGAGGGCGAACCCCGCGGCCTCGCCGTCTTCCTGCATGGCGGCTACTGGCGCGCCTTCGGGCGGGAGACCTGGTCCCATCTCGCCGCCGGCCCCTTGGCGCGGGGCTGGGCGGTGGCCATCCCCTCCTACACGCTGGCCCCGGCGGCGCGCATCGCGCAGATCGGCGCGCAGGCCCGCGCGGCGCTGATCGCGGCGGCGGAGGCGGTTCCGGGCGCGCCGGTGGCGATCTCGGGCCATTCGGCGGGCGGGCAGCTCGCGGCAAGGCTGCTCTGCGCCGACGTGGATCTGCCGGCCCCCTTGCGCGCCCGCATCGCGCGCGCGGTGGCGATCTCGGGCCTGTTCGACCTGCGGCCGCTGCTGGGCGCCGGGCTGAACGAGGTGCTGCGCCTCGACGCGGCCGAGGCCGCGGCCGAAAGCCCCGCGCACCTGCCCCCCGCCCCCGGCGCCCGGCTGCTGGCCTGGACGGGGGCTGCGGAGCGGCCGGAATACCTGCGCCTCGCCCGCCTGATCGAGGCCGCCTGGGGCGCGGAGGCGGAGGTGGCCGCGCATTTCGCCCCCGGCGCCCATCATTTCGACGTCATCGCGCCCCTGACCGACCCGGACAGCCCCCTGACGCGGGCGCTCACGGACTGGTAAGGAAAGGCCGAGGCGACAGGGAGGACCAGGCCGATGCAATGCTTCTTCGTGCAGATCAAGACCCGGCTCGGGCGGGCCTATGACGTGGCCGACCAGCTCGCCCGGCGCGAGGTGGCGTCCGAGATCTACTCGACCTCCGGCGAATGGGACCTGCTGGCCAAGTTCTATGTCGGCGACGACGTGGATATCGGCCATTTCATCAACGAGGAGGTGCACGGGCTCGACGGGCTGGAGCGCACCTTCACCACGCTGACTTTCAAGGCGTTCTGAGCGCGGAGCCCCCGGCGCCGCGGCATCCGCCGCCGGCGGGTCCGGGACGTGTTGACAGGGGCCGGGGGGCCGTATATCTCCCCGGGCCGAAGGGCGCGTAGCTCAGTGGTAGAGCACTATGTTGACATCGTAGGGGTCGCTGGTTCGATACCAGCCGCGCCCACCACCCTACGATCCGGAGGCCGGTCCCGCGGGATGGCCTCGCTCCCCTCCCAAGCTCGCATATCCGCACGATGACCTGAGGACGGGGCCGACGCCCGGATCGTTCGCGCCTGCGCATGAAAAAGGCCCCCCGGCGAACCGGGGGGCCTTTTCGCGTTGCGGCGGGAGCCGCGGCGGGCCGGGCGGCGGTCTGGGCGCGGGGCCGCGTCAGGCCGCGCCCGCCGACACCGCGCTTTCGGCGCCGCCATGGAGCACCCGAAGCTCCCGCTTCAGGATCTTGCCCGAGGCGTTGCGGGGCAGCTCGGTCGCGAAGATCACCCGCTTGGGCACCTTGTAGTGGGCGAGCGTGGCCCTGGAATGGGCGATCAGCTCGGCCTCGGTCGGCTCCGCGCCCTCGCGCAGCACCACCACGGCGGCGATCGCCTCCAGCCATTTCGCGTCGGGCAGGCCGACCACGGCGACCTCGAACACCGCGGGATGGGTGAACAGCGCGTCCTCGACCTCCCGGCTCGCCACCAGCACGCCGCCGGTGTTGATCACGTCCTTGAGCCGGTCGACGATGTAGAGATAGCCCTCCGCGTCGAGCCGGCCCATGTCGCCGGAATGGAACCAGCCGCCGGCGAAGGCCTCCTCGGTGGCCTCGGGGCGGTTCCAGTATTCGGTGATCAGGTGCGGGGTGCGGTGCACGATCTCGCCGGTCTCGCCGACGGGGACGTCGTTCATGTCCTCGTCCACCACCCGGGTCTCCACGTTCAGCACCGTGCGTCCGCAGGAGGTCAGGCGGCCGTCATGCTCCTCGGGGCGCAGGACGGTGGTCAGAGGGCCGGTCTCGGACTGGCCGTAGCAGTTGTAGACCTGCACGCCGGGCATCCGCTCGCGCAGCTCGGCCAGGATCGGTTCGGGCATGATCGAGGCGCCGTAATAGATCTTCTCCAGCCGGGTCATGCCGGCGGCGTCGAAGCCCGGATGGCGCAGCAGGCTGACCCAGACCGTGGGCGGCGCGAAGAACGAGGTGATGCCATGGTCGGCGATGGCCTGGAACACCGCCTCGGGCTTGGGCTGCTCCAGGATCACCGAGGTGCAGCCGGCCAGCATCTGCGGGTTGGAGAAGGTGTGGATCTGACCGGCATGGTAGAGCGGCAGCGACCACAGGCAGCGGTCGGTGGGCTTCACGTCCAGCGCGTAGATGCAGGACATGAACTCGGCCAGCAGGGCGCGGTGCTTCATCAGCCCGCCCTTCGGCTTGCCGGTGGTGCCGGAGGTGTAGAGGATCTGCACGAAATCCTCGTCGCCCACGTCCCATTCCCGCTCGGGCTCCGCGTCCGACAGGGCGGCCGCGAGGATGTCCACCGGGTCGCCGCCGTCGAAGCGGGACAGGATCTCCAGCCCCGGGACGTCGCGCACCTCGTCGACCGCGCCGGTCAGGGCCGCGTCGTAGATCAGGGCGCGGGCGCCGGACTGCTCGACGATGTAGCGCAGCTCCGGCCCCGTCAGGCCGTAATTGGCGGGGACGTGGACCAGGCCCGACTGGCAGCATGCCAGCCAGAGCAGGAAGTAGCTGTCGGAGTTGCGGGCGAAGGCGGCGACGCGGTCGCCCTTCTTCAGGCCGGCGTCGCGCAGGTGGCAGGCGATGCGGAAGGCGGCGGTCTCCATCTCCGCGAAGGTCCAGGAGCGGTCCTCCCAGACCAGGGCGGTCTTGTCGGAGTAGCGGGCGACGGCGCGGCGGAGCGCGTCGCCGATGCCGTTGCGGCCCGCGCGGGCGCCGGGTTGGGTCATGGATGGTCCTCCCTGTCCGCGGCCGGGGGCCGGCGTCGCGGTCGTGCGGTTTCGTATGTTCTGTCGCCGGCGGGCGTGGGGGCCGGCGGATTGTCGGACAGAATATGCGAGGGCCGGGAGCGGTCAAGCCGCCGGCGCGCAGGGAAGGCGCGATGGGCGCGGCGGAGGGGGCGGGAGGCCGCGCCCCGGCCCGCGCGCCGGCGGGACCGGGGCGCCGGCGCGGCCGGGGGCAGGGGGCGCCGGCGGTCCCGTTTCGGGCGGCGGCGGGGGGGAGGAGACGGCCCGGCCGGGCGCCGTCGCCGCCCCGCCGCGCGGGCGCCCGCGCGACGCCCGCGTCCGGGTCGTCGCGCGGCGTCGCTACCCCATCTTCAGCACGAGGCTGCCGGAGGTGCGGCCGGCCTCCAGATCCTCATGCGCGCGGGCGATGTCGTCGAACGGATAGACATGCTCGGTCCGCACCCGGATCCGGCCCGCGGCCACCATGTCGAACAGGTCCGCCGCCCGCCGGTCCCGCTGGCCTGGGTCGGCGATGTAGTCGCCCAGCATCGGCCGGGTCAGGGTCAGGGAGCCGCGGTTGCCCAGCTCCTGGATCGTCACCGGCGGGATCGAGCCCGACGCCTGCCCGTAGCTGACCATGTGCCCGCGCCGCGCCAGGCTGTCGAGCGAGCGGACATAGGTGTCCTTGCCCACCGCGTCGTAGACCACGCCGACCATGGCCCCGCCGGTGACCTCGCGCACCTCGCCGGCGATGTCGGCGTCGCGCCCGACGATGACATGGGCGCAGCCGGCCTCGCGGGCCAGCGCCGCCTTGGCCTCGGACGAGGCGGTCCCGATCACCTTCGCCCCGATCGCCGTCGCCCATTGCGCCAGGATCAGCCCCACGCCGCCGGCCGCGGCGTGGACGAGGATCGCGTCCCCCGCCTTCACCGGATGCACGTCATGCAGCAGGAAATGCGCGGTGATCCCCCGCAGCACGATGGCGGCGGCGGTCACGTCGTCGATCTCGTCCGGCAGGCGGATCAGGTGCCTGGGGTCGATGATCCGCGCCTCGGCGTAGCTGCCGTGCAGGGCGCAATAGGCCACCCGGTCGCCGGAGGACCAGCCGGTCACGCCCGGCCCCACCGCCTCGATCACGCCGACGCCCTCGCGCCCCGGGATCATCGGCATCGGCGCGGGGTAGAGGCCCGAGCGGGAATAGATGTCGGTGAAGTTCACGCCCGAAGCGGTCTGGCGCATCCGCACCTCGCCCCTGCCGGGGGCCGGCACGTCGATCTCGTCGATCTGGAGCACCTCTGGCCCGCCGGGCCGGTGGAAACGGATCGCCCTGACCATGGGTCGTTCTCCCTGCTGCTCGTCCGCCGCGGCGGCTCTTGCCGGCAGATGAAAGATCAATCGCGGCGGGCGCAACCCCGGGGGCGGCCGATAGTCGACGCAAGCCCCGGCCCCGGTCTTGCGCGGATGACGGGGAGGAGCGCCGGTCCCGCCGGCCCCAACGACCGTTCCGGGGAGGGGACGCCGCCATGACCGCCCGCATGTTCTCGATCGGCGATTACGAGACCGCCGCCCGTCGCCGCCTGCCCGCCTGCGTGTGGGAGTTCCTGTCGGGGGGCGTGGAGGACAACGTCTCCCGCGATCGCAACGCGCAGGCCTTCGACCGCTGGGCGCTGGTTCCGCGGATGCTGGTGGACGTGTCGGAGGTCGACGCCTCGGTCGAGGTGTTCGGCCAGCGCTTCGCCGCGCCCATCGGGATGCCGCCGACCGGGGTGACGGCGATCTACCGGCCGCGCTGCGACGCGATGCTCGCCCGGCAATTCCACGCCGCCGGGCTGCCCTACATCATCTCCGGCGCCTCGACCGTGCCGCTGGAGGAGCTGGCGAAGCTGCATCCGGGCTGCTGGTATCAGGGCTATTTCTCCTCCGACCGGCCGCTGCTGGACCGGATCTGCGCGCGGCTGGAGGCGGCGGGGATCGAGGTGCTGGTGGTCACGGCCGACGTGCCGGTGGCCGCGAACCGGGAGAACATCGCCCGCCATGACTTCACCATCCCGTTCAAGACCACCTGGCGGGTGGCGCTGGACGGGCTGATGCATCCGCGCTGGATGGCCGAGACGCTGATCCCCACCCTGCGCGACGGCGGCGCCCCGCGCTTCGCCAACCAGACCGATGTGATGGGCCCGCGGATCATCGACGACGCGCCGCGCAGCTTCCGCGGCGGGCGCGACCGGCTGGACTGGGACGACATCGCCTGGCTGCGGGAGCGCTGGAAGGGCAGGCTGGTCATCAAGGGCGTGCTGCATCCCGGCGACGCGGTCCGCGCGGCGGAGATCGGCTGCGACGGGGTGGTGGTGTCGAACCATGGCGGCCGGCAGCTCGACCGCGGGCCGGGCGGGCTCGACGCGCTGCCGGGCGTGGTGGCGGCCGCGGGCGACCGGCTGACGGTGATGCTGGACGGCGGCGTGCGCCGCGGGTCGCACGCGCTGATCGCCCGGGCGCTGGGCGCGAAGATGGTGTTCGCGGGCCGCCCGTTCCTGTGGGGCGCGGCGGCGCGGGGGGAGGCGGGGCTCGCCCATGTCATCGAGCTGTTCCGCAAGGAGATCGGCATCGACCTCGCGCTGATGGGCGTGCCCCGCGCCGCCGATATCGGGGCGGAGCATGTCACCCGGGCCGACGTCCCCGCCGACATCCCGCCAGGCCTCGCCGCCGCCGACGGCGCGCGCCCCGGCTATCTCGGCGCCGCCTGACGGCGTCCCCGACCCTATTCTCAACGGGCAGGGAGGCCCCGCGATGCGCATCACCCAACTGACCACCAGGCGCGTGGATCTGCCGCTTGAGGCGCCCTTGCGCACCTCGATCCACGAAATCCGCTCCGTCACCTGCCTGCTGGTGACGCTGGAGACCGACGAGGGCCTCTCGGGCGAGGGCTACGCCTTCTGCTTCGGCCGCGACCGGCTGGCGGTGCTGGAGGCGATGGTGGACGCCCTGCGCCCCATGGTGATCGGCCGCGATCCGCATGGGGTGGAGGCGCTGTGGGAGGACATGCTGCGCGCCTGCAACTTCCTCGGCGCCGCCGGGGTGACGGTGATCGCGATGACGCCGATCGACCTCGCCTGCTGGGACCTGATCGGCAAGGCGGCGGGCCAGCCGCTGCACCGGCTCTGGGGCGGGGCGCGGGACCGGGTCCCGGCCTACGCCTCGGGCGGGCTGTGGCTGTCCTCGGGGCCCGAGGAACTGGCGGCGGAGGCGCGGGGGTTCCTCGCCCAGGGGTTCAAGGCGATGAAGCTGCGGCTGGGCGCCCTGCCGCTGGCCGAGAACCTGGCGCGGGTGGAGGCGGTGCGCGACGCCATCGGTCCCGACATCGCCCTGATGGCCGACGCCAACCAGGGGCTGACGGTGGCGGAGGCGATCCGGTTGGGCCGGGCGCTGGAGCCCTGCGGCCTGGTGTGGTTCGAGGAGCCGATCCCCACCTGGGACCATCACGGTCATGCCGCCATCGCGGCGGCCATCGACACGCCGCTGGCCTCGGGAGAGACGGAATACCTGCGCATGGGGCTTGCGAACATGATCGAGCGGCGGGCCTGCGACCTGCTGATGCCCGACCTTCAGCGGATGGGCGGCTACACCGAGTTCCGCCGGGCCATCGGCCAGATGGCGGCGGCGAACATCCCGTTCTCGCCCCATATCTTCACCGAGCATTCGCTGCACCTGGCCACCGGAAACTGCGCTTACGTGGAGCATATGCCCTGGTTCGGCGCGCTGTTCCGGGAGCGGATGGCGCTGGACGCGGACGGCATGATCGCGCTGCCCGAGGGGCCGGGGACCGGATTCACCTTCGATCACGACGCCATCGAGGCGCATCGGTTCTGACGCCGCCGGACACGGTCCGTTCTTTCGAGGCCGCTGGACGCGGCCCGTTCTTTCGGGGCCGCTGGACGCGGCCGGGCCCGCGGGGGCATGATCGCCCCCGTCGCATCCCCCCTGCGCAGGAGACCTGCCATGCCCATTCTCAACATCACCCTGATCGAGGGCCGGACCCAGGCCCAGAAGGACGCGATGTATCGCGAGGTGACCGACGCGGTGGTGCGCAGCCTCGGCGCCCCGGCCGAGTCGGTGCGGATCATCGTCAACGAGATCCCGGCCGGGGATTTCGCCGCCGCCGGGGTCAGCAAGGCCGCCGCGAAGGCGAAGCCCGAGACGACGCCCGCCTGACGGGCGCCCGGGCCGGACCCGGCGCCGCGCCTTTTCGCACGCGGCGCCCTCCCGCCAGGGCGAAATCCCGCCCCTGACGCGGCGTTCCGGAAGGCGCCCGCGGTTGACAGCGGCGCGCGCGGCCCCTCCTATCCTGCCCCCTGAACGCGCCCCGGACCGAAGGGCGCACCCAGCGCCCCGGGAGGAGCCTCGCCATGACCATCCGTCTCACCCGTCGCCACGCGCTCGGCGCGCTCGGCGCCTCCGCCGCCGTCGCGGCTTCCGGGCTCGGCGCGCCGGCCCGCGCCGCCTCCAAGGTGACGGTGGGCGCGCTGCGCTTCACCTCGCACGCGCCGTCCTTCGTGGCGTTCGAACGGGGCTACTTCAAGGAGGTCGGGCTCGACGTCGACTTCCGCTTCTTCGAGGCGGCGCAGCCCATGGCGGTGGCCATCGCTTCCCGCGACGCCGATTTCGGCGTGACCGCGATTTCCGGCGGCCTGATCTCGCTGGCCGAGAAGGGCGCGGCCAAGGTCATCGGCGGCGGGCTGCAGGAGGAGAAGGGGATCGACGGCCAGATGATCCTCGCCTCCGTGCCGGCCTATGACCAGGGCGTGACCTCCGCCGCGCGGCTGGGCGGGCGCAGCTTCGGGATCACCACCGCGGGCTCCTCCTTCCACTACATGGGCGCCAAGATCGCGGCGGCCGAGGGCATCGACGACCTGTCCTTCAAGCCGCTGCAGAAGGTCGGCGCGGTGATCGGCGCGCTGAAATCCGGCCAGATCGACGCCTGGTCCATCGTGCCCCATATCGGCAAGGCGCTGGTCGGCGGCGGCGCGGTCAAGCATATCGGCATGGTCGCCGACTACATCCCCGACTACCAGGTGACGACCGTGTTCACCTCCGCAAGCAACGCGGAGGGCGAGCGGGCCAAGACCGAGGCGTTCCTCGCCGCCTTCGCCAAGGGCGCCGCGGACTTCAACGCCGCCCTCGTCGACCGGACCCAGGGCGATGCGGGGGCCGAGGAGATGACCCGCCTGATCCACAAATACGTCTACGAGGATCAGCCCTACGAGAAGGCGGCCAAGTCCATCGTCAACGGCGCCATGCGGGTGAACGAGGGCGCGGCGCTGAACATGGACTCGATCGCCGACCAGCTCGCTTGGTTCAAGTCCGAGGGGCTGGTGAAGGACGCCGTCTCCATGGAGATGCTGGTGGACGACAGCTACGTCGACACGCTTTGACAGGAGGACGCCGCGCATGGACCTGAGGCTTGCCGCCGTCAGCCACGCCTATGGCGGGGTCGAGGTCCTGCGCGACGTGACGCTGGAGGCGCCGGCCGGGCGGATCACCTGCCTGGTCGGCCCCTCGGGCTGCGGGAAATCCACGTTGCTGCGGCTGATGGGCGGGCTGGAGCGGCCGGACAAGGGCGAGGCGCTGATGCTGGGGGAGGCCCCCGCCGGCTCGCTCAACCCGCTGACCTACGTGTTCCAGCACTTCGCCCTGCTGCCCTGGCGCACGGTGGAGGGCAACGTCCGCTTGGTGCTGGAGGACCATCCCCTGAGCCGCGCCGAGCGGGCGGAGATCGTGGCCGACGTGCTGGCCCGCACCCGCCTGACCGATTTCGCGAAGGCCTGGCCGCGGCAGTTGTCGGGGGGAATGCGGCAGCGGGTGGCCATCGCCCGCGCGCTGGCGGTGCGTCCGGCGGTGATGCTGATGGACGAGCCCCTGTCGGCGCTCGACGCCCAGACCCGCGAGTTGCTGATGGACGACCTGGTGGCGCTGTGGGGGCGGGAGCGGTTCACCGCGGTCTACGTCACCCACAACCTGGCCGAAGCCGTGCGGCTCGGCCATCGCATCGCCGTCCTGTCCCGCCGTCCGGGCCGGGTGCGCGAGATCGCCGAGATCGACACGCCGCTGGACCAGCGGCGCCCCGACGACCCGGCCCTCGCCGCCGCCCAGACCCGCCTGTGGCGCCTGCTGCGCGAGGAGGCCGCGGACGCCGACCGCGAGCTGACCGGCGCCTGAGCGGGCGGAGGATTTTCCCCGATGACCGACGCCACTTTCTCCGCCGCCGCCGCGCCCGCCGAGGCCACGGCCCCCTCCGCCGGAACCCCGCGCCCGGTGCCGTTCCGGGGCGGGGGCTTCCAGCCCAGGGGGCGGGCCTGGGCGGGGCCGCTGGTCTTCGTGCTGCTGATCGCGGTCTGGGAATGGGGATCGGCCTCGGGCTGGATCACGCCGCTGACCCTGCCGCGGCCCTCGGCGGTGGCGGGGGTGTTCGCGGACCTCTGGGCCTCCGGCCGGTTGTGGGAGCATCTGGGCCCGTCGCTGGCGCGGCTCGCGGTCGGCTCGGCGCTGGGGCTGGCGGCGGGGATCGGGGTCGGGCTGATGATCGGGCTCTTCTCGCTGGCCCGCGCCGGGCTGGCGCCGCTGGTCGCGGCCCTGTTCCCGGTGCCCAAGATCGCGCTGCTGCCGCTGTTCGTGATCTGGTTCGGGATCGACGAGGGCTCCAAATACGCGCTGATCGCCTTCGGGGTGTTCACGCCGACGGTGGTGGCGACCTATGGGGGCGTCGACAACGTGGACCGCTCGCTGATCCGCATGGGGCAGAGCTTCGGGATGCCGTGGCGGTCCATCGTGTGGAAGATCGTGCTGCCCGGCGCGGCGCCGGCGATCCTGTCGGGGATGCGGGTGTCGCTGGCCATCGCCATCATCCTGCTGGTCGCGGCCGAGATGCTGGGGGCCGAGACCGGCGTGGGCGCCTTCGTGCTGACCGCCGGCGCGCTCTACGACCTCGAAAGCCTGTTCTGCGGGGTGGCGATCCTGTCGGGGCTGGGGGTCGCGATCTCGTTCCTGATCGGACGGCTGGAACGGCGGCTGCTGGACTGGCGGGGCTGACGGGTTCAGGCTGGGCCCCCGTGAGGATCACCGAGGACGCGCCATGAAACCCGTCAGCCACTACCAGACCCTGCTTGAGACCCGCCTGGCCGAGCTGGAGGGGCGCCTGCGCCGGATCGACGAGGATCTCGACCAGGGCCGCCCCTCGGATTTCGAGGAGCAGGCCACCGCCGCCGAGAACGACGAGGTGCTGGAAAGCCTGGGCGAGACCGGCCTGCAGGAGATCCGCGGCGTTCGCGCCGCGCTCGACCGCGTGGCGCAGGGGACCTTCGGGGACTGCGTGAACTGCGGCGAGAAGATCGCCGAGGCCCGGCTCGACCTCGTCCCCCATGCCGCGGTCTGCGCGTCCTGCGCGGCCGCCGCAGGATGAGGTCCGCCGTCCGGGTTTCGCGAAAGTTCACTTGATGTTCCCGTAATGTTCGGACAGGCTCAGGTCCTGCGGAGGGCCTGAGTCGATGGACGACCTGTTCGGGATGGAGGAGGCCGGCGGCCTCTGGAAAGGCGACGACCGGGCCGCGGTGGCGCCTGCGCGGCGGCACGGGCGGGGCGCGGGTTCCAATCGCGCCGGGCGGTTCGAGCCGACGACCCGCGCCCCGACGGACGATGGCTGGGGGGGCGGGGAGGCCGAGCCGCCCGCGCCCCTGCGGACCGAGGTGCTGCACGACCATTCCCGCTCGGTCATCGCGAGGAACGACAGCCCGGACCTGCCCTTCGACCGCTCGATCAACCCCTATCGGGGCTGCGAGCATGGCTGCGTCTACTGCTTCGCGCGCCCGACCCACGCCTATCTGGGGATGTCGCCGGGGCTGGATTTCGAGACGAAGATCCTGATCAAGCCCGACGCGCCCGCCCGGCTGGAGGAGGAGCTGCGCGCCCGCGGCTACCTGTGCCGGCCCATCGCCATGGGCACGAACACCGACCCCTACCAGCCGCTGGAGCGGGAGCGGGGCGTGACCCGCAGGCTGCTGGAGGTGCTGCGCGCCCATCGCCATCCGGTCTCCATCGTCACCAAGGGCGCGGCGATCACCCGCGACGTGGACATTCTGGGGGAGATGGGGCGCCAGGGGCTGGCCAAGGCGTTCGTGTCGATCACAACGCTGGACCACCGGCTGAGCCGGACCATGGAGCCGCGGGCGGCCTCCCCCCAGGCGCGTCTGCGGGCCATCGCGGCGCTGAGCCGGGCGGGCTGTCCGACCGGGGTGATGGTGGCGCCGGTGGTCCCGGCGCTGACCGATCATGAGCTGGAGCGGATCCTGGAGGCGGCGGCCCGGGCGGGGGCGAAATCCGCCGGCTACATCGTGCTGCGCCTGCCGCTGGAGGTGCGCGCGCTGTTCGTCGAGTGGCTGGAAGAGCATCGCCCCGACGCGGCGGAGCGGGTCATGGGCCGGGTGCGGGAGCTGCATGGCGGCAAGGACTACGATTCGCGCTTCGGGCGGAGGCTGAGCGGGCAGGGGGTCTGGGCCGACCTGCTGCGCCGCCGCTTCCAGGGCGCCGCCCGGCGCCTCGGGCTGGACCGCTCCGGCCCGGCGCTGCGCACCGACCTGTTCCGGGTGCCGGCGCGGCCGGGGGACCAGTTGAGCCTGGGGTTCTGAGGGGCGGGGCCGGGGTCTCTCGCCCGGAGGCTCCTGCAGGGCGCCCCGGGCCTGACCCGGGGCCGCGGCGCGGTCGTCGCCGTCGCGAGGCCCCGGATCAGGTCCGGGGCGCGCGGGTGGCGGGCGGTGGCCCCTGCGCGCCTCGGACACTCGTTGGTGCGCCGCGACGCGCCGAGCCGTTCCGCAGTCCGCCGCGCCTGTGGGGGCGGGCGGGACACGGGGGCGGGCCCGTATGTCGGCGCAGCTTGCAGCCATGCCGTATGTCGCCCCGGGCTTGACCCGGGGCCTCGGCGCGTTCGGCGCCGTTGCGAGGCCCCGGATCGGGTCTGGGGCGCGATGGTGGCGGGCGAGGGCGTTTGCGGGTTGCGGAGGCTCTGCGTTGGGGCGTTGGGGCGCCTCCGTCCGCTCCGCCCCTCCCGGCCCCGCCGGATCCGCGCTAGACGGGGGGCGTTGGCGAGAGGAGAGACCATGCCCCCCCGCAAGACCGCCCCCCGGCCCCCCCTGATCCTGCCCCCCGCGCCCGACCACGCGCATGAGGACGCCGCCCTCGCCCGCCTGCCCGCCGGGGCGCTGGTCTGCGGGGTCGACGAGGCCGGGCGCGGGCCCTGGGCCGGCCCCGTCCATGCCGGCGCCGTGGTCCTGCGCCCCGACGCGATCCCCGAGGGGCTGAACGATTCCAAGAAGCTCACCGCCCGCCGGCGCGAGGCGCTGGCGGCGGAGATCAAGGCGGTCGCCGACTGGGCCGTGGGCGTGGCGAGCGTGGAGGAGATCGACCGCCTCGGGCTCGGCCGCGCCGCCGACCTCGCCATGATCCGCGCCGTGGAGGGCCTGCCCCGCCCGCCGGCCTTCGCGCTCATCGACGGGCGGCGCGTCCCCCCCGGCCTGCCCTGTCCCGCGGACTGGTTGATCAAGGGCGACGCGCGCGCCGTCTCCATCGCCGCCGCTTCGATCCTGGCCAAGACCGAGCGGGACGCGGAGATGGACCGGCTCGCCCTGTTGCACCCCGAATACGGGTGGGAGCGGAACCGTGGCTATGGCGCCCCAGCCCATATGGAGGCCCTCAAGCGTTGGGGGGTGACCCCATATCATCGGCGCTCGTTTCGACCCATACACAACATATTGGTTGAAGAGTCCGGCGCAACCGACTGATTCGAAAAGATATTGACCCCGATTCGCGGCTCGGGCACATTGGGCCTCAACAACAAGACGCCCCCCGAACTTGCAGCGAATGGAGCCCGGCATGTCCGCGAGCGACTCCGCCGGTCTTCCGGCGCCGACCCCCATTGCGACCTCCCCCGCCCCGGCCGTGGCCCCCAAGCCGCGCGCGGCCCGCGTCGCGGCCAAGCCGCGTCCCTCCAGGCGCCCGCGCCGCGCCGCGCCGGGCGAACTGCCGCTGGGCCAGATCCTGGCCGGCGACTGCGTCGCGCAGATGAACGCGCTGCCCGAGGGCTCGGTCGACATGATCTTCGCCGATCCGCCCTACAACCTGCAGCTCAAGGGCGACCTGCACCGTCCCGACAATTCCAAGGTCGACGCGGTGGACGACGCCTGGGACCGGTTCGACGGCTTCTCGGCCTATGACCGTTTCTCCCGCGCCTGGCTGGCGGCGGCGCGCCGGGTGCTGAAGCCGGGCGGGACGCTGTGGGTCATCGGCTCCTACCACAACATCTTCCGGGTCGGCTCCGCGCTGCAGGACGAGGGCTACTGGGTCCTCAACGACATCATCTGGCGCAAGTCCAACCCGATGCCGAATTTCCGCGGCCGGCGCTTCACCAACGCCCATGAGACCCTGATCTGGGCGGCGCGGGACGAGGGCGGCAAATACGACTTCAACTACGAGGCGCTGAAGTCGCTGAACGACGGCGTGCAGATGCGCTCCGACTGGGTGCTGCCGATCTGCTCGGGGGCGGAGCGGCTGAAGGGCGAGGACGGCAAGAAGGTCCATCCGACCCAGAAGCCCGAGGCGCTGCTGCACCGGGTGATCCTGGGCACGACGCAGCCGGGCGCGGTGATCCTCGACCCGTTCTTCGGCTCCGGCACCACCGGCGCCGCGGCCAAGCGGCTGGGCCGGGCCTGGATCGGCATCGAGCAGGACGCGGGATACCGGAGGGCCGCCCGCGCCCGCATCGACGCCGTGCGCCCCTATGACATGGAGGCGCTGCGCGTATCCGCCTCCCGCCGGCAGGCGCCGCGGATCCCGTTCGGGCAGCTGCTGGAGCGGGGGATGCTGACGCCGGGCCAGATGCTGACCTCGGGCAACGGGCGGCACCGGGCCAAGGTGCGCGCGGACGGCACGCTGGTCGCGCATGACGTGTCGGGCTCGATCCACCAGGTCGGCGCGGCGCTGGAGGGGGCGCCGTCCTGCAACGGCTGGACCTACTGGCATTTCGACGGCGCCGGCGGGCGGGCCCCGATCGACCTGCTGCGCCAGAAGATCATCTCCGAAATGGAGGCCTGAGCGGCCTTTCCCGGCGCATCGTCGCCGGGACGCGGAACCAGACGGGCGGCGCCGGGAACGGCGCCGCCCGTCCTGCGTTCCGGCGGGCGGTTCGGGCGAGGGCCTCGGCCACGCTCCGGCGACGGAGGGGTCGATTCTCCGCCCATCGTCCCCAAGTGTGACAATGAAATTAACGTGGACGCCACAATTGGAATGTGAACGCTGCACTGCGGCGCCGGACGCGATACGGCGCGCGTTAACGAGTGCAAATCGTTTCCTTTCTGATGGATAGAGACAGGCCGACGTGCTGCGGCGCCAGATATTCCAGCTTTTCCGCTTGCGCGAACCGAGGCAAACAAGGCAAAACTTTGACGTATACGGTTCGCCGGACCGATCCCCAGCGGCTGGCGCGTTCATCCACTCAGCGGACCCGACCCGCGTCGAGGAAAGCGGCTTGCCATGACCTTCAGCGACTCCGTCCTCAACGTCTTCGCCAACTACTTCGAGTTCCGCGGGCGCGCGACCCGGTCGGAATACTGGTGGTGGGCGCTGTTCTCCTTGATCGTCAGCGTGGCGCTGCAGATCGTGGACGGCATGGTCTCGGCCCCGGCCATGGGCTACGCCGCCTTCGCGATGGACGCGGGGCGGCCGATCACCATGGTCGGGCTGCTGGCGCTGGTTCCGCCGACGCTGGCGGTGGGCTGCCGGCGGCTGCATGACACGGGCAGGAGCGGCTGGTGGCTGCTGGTCGGGTTCGCGCCGGTGGTGGGCACGCTGGCGCTGATCTGGCTGCTGACCCGCCCGTCGGCGGAGCGGGACAACCGCTTCGGCTCCTCGGTGGCCGGGTTGCAGCGGACCTGAGGCGCGCGGCCTCCGGTCAGTCGCCGGCGTCCAGCGCCGAGAGCCCGAGCAGCAGCGCCTTGCGCATCACCGTCGGAATGCGGTCGGCCTGGGCGCGGGCGTCGGGGACGAAATCGCCGCGGCCGGGCCGGGTCCGCGGGCCCGCGCGGGCGACCATCACGTCGAGCTCCAGCTGAAAATGGGTGAAGACATGGCGGGCCCGGGCCGGGACCCGCCGCCAGTCGGCCGGGAACGGGGCGAGGGCGGCGAGCGTCGCGTCGGCGCGGGGCGCGCGCCCGTCCGCCCCTCCGCCGCGCCGGTCCCAGTCGTCGCCCGGCAGGCCCAGCGTGCCGCCGAGCAGCCCGGTCTCGGGCCGGCGTTCCAGCAGCAGCGCGCCCTCCGCGTCCACCGCCACGAACACCACGCCCCGGCGCAGGGGCTTGGCGGCCTTGGGGGTCTTGCGGGGCAGGGTCTCGGCGATGCCCCGCGTCCGTCCGGCGCAGGGATCCCGCCAGGGGCATAGCCCGCAGGCGGGCGCGCGGGGCGTGCAGATCGTGGCGCCGAGATCCATCACCGCCTGCGCGTGGTCGCCGGGCCGGGCCCGGGGCGTGAGCCGGGCGGCGAGGGCGTATAGGGCGGGCTTCGCCTCCGGCAGCGGGGTTTCGAGCGCGTGCAGGCGGGCCATCACCCGCTCCACATTGCCGTCCATCACCGCGGCGGGCCGGTCGAAGGCGATGGCGGCGATGGCGGCGGCGGTGTAGGGGCCGACGCCGGGCAGGGCGAGCAGACCGGCCTCGGTATCGGGGAAGACCCCGCCATGGTCGCGGGCCACGGCCCGGGCGCAGGCCAGCAGGTTGCGGGCGCGGGCGTAGTAGCCGAGCCCGGCCCAGGCGGCCATGACCGCCTCGTCCTCCGCGGCGGCGAGGTCGGCGACGGTTGGCCACTCCGCCGTGAAGCGCAGGAAATAGGGCGCGGCATGGGGGACGGTGGTCTGCTGGAGCATGATCTCCGACAGCCAGACCCGGTAAGGGTCGGGGAGCGCGCCCGCCGCCCGGTCCGCGGGGCCGATGCGCCAGGGCAGGGCGCGGGCGTGATGGTCATACCAGGCGAGCAGCTCCGCCCCCAGCAATTCGGGATCGGCGGGGGAGGGCGGGACGTCCGGCGGCGGCCGGCGCGGGGCGCCCCGGCGGCGGGGAGCGGCGGCGGTTTCGGGCGCGGCGTCCCTGGGCTCCGGCGGCGGGGCGCCGGCTTCGGCGGCTGACCGCGGCGCGGTTTTCGCCGGCCGGGCGGGGCGTTTCGGGCCCGCGGGCCGGCTGGGGCGCGCGGGGCCGGAGGGCCGGGGCGGGCGGGTCATCGTCGTGCGGGCCCGGCGGCCGCGGCGCCGCTTTCCATCCGGACCGCCGCGAGGCATGTTCGGGCGGGAAGGGAATCCGGACGGGACCCCGGGGCGGAACGGGCGGCGGAAGCGGACATGAGCGGCACCCTCGGCAAGGACGGCGGCGGACGCAAGGGGCCTGCGCCCCGACGCCCCGGGCGCGGGCCGCGGGCGGCGATGGCGCGCCCGGACGCGGGGCCGGCGCCGCGCCACCCCGCGCCGAACCCCCCCGCACCGAACCACGCCGCGCACGCCGCCTCCGCCGACGGGCCGGCGAAGAAGCCCGCCCGCCGCGCCGCGAAGCCGCCGGCGGAGGCGAAGCGCACCGCGCGGGGCTTCGTGCAGGCCTCCGCGCTCGCCGAACCCTCGGTGCGGGAGGCGTCGTCGCGCCGGGGTTTCGCGGAGATCCGGGTGCTGACCGACTGGCCGACCATCGTGGGCGAGGCGCTGGCCCGCGCCTGCCGCCCGGTGCGGCTGGCCTGGACCGGGACCGCCTTCGGCGCGACCCTGATCCTGGAGGCCGAGGGCGCCTTCGCCACCGAGGTCGAGATGCAGGGCCCCCGCATCGCCGAGCGGGTCAACGCCCATTACGGCTACCGCGCCGTCGCCCGGGTGAAGGTGGTGCAGGGCGGGCGGGGGACCGTGGCGCGTCCCGGCGCGGTGGGCGCCGCGAGCGGGCGGGCGGGGGACGCGCGGGCCGCCGCAGGCTTCGCCGAGCCGCCGGCATCCGCGCCCTCCGCCCCGCCGCCGGGATCGGAGGCGGGCATCGCGGCGGTGACCGATCCGGGCCTGCGCGCGGCCCTCGCCCGGCTCGGCGCCTCGGTCGCGGCCCGCAAGCGGCGCTGAGGGACCGGGGGCGGGCGGGCGCGTTCCGGGCTGCGCGCGCCCCGGGCTCGACCCGGGGCCTCCTGCGGCGGGAGAGGTCCGACCCTGTAACACCGCGCCGCCCACCCGCCGCCCCGATCCCGCCACCGATCTCTCGCGCAAGTGACCGGCTGCGGCCGCCGGACGGTTTGAGCCCGGCCCGCCGCCCGGCTATGCCTGTCCGCGGACCCATGCATTCCGGCGCCCGCCGCGCCCCCGATCAGGAGACGCAGATGTTCCCCAAGACCCTGGCGCTCGCCGCCGCCGCCGCCGTCGCGCTCGGCGCCGCGGCCCTGCACGCGCCCGCCACCACCGCCGCCGCCCTCGGGCTGAGCGCGCAGGCGGCGGAGACCGAGACCTCGCCCTCCGGCATGGCGCTGGGCGTGTTCACGCTGGGCGACGAGGCCGCGCCGGTGACGGTGATCGAATACGCCTCGCTGACCTGTCCGCATTGCGCGGCCTTCCAGCGCGACGTGTTCGGCGACCTGAAGAAGGCCTATATCGACACCGGCAAGATCCGCTACGAGTTCCGTGAGGTCTATTTCGACAAGTTCGGCCTCGCCGCCGCCCAGGTCGCCCGCTGCGCCGGACCGGACCGCTATTTCGGGCTGATCGACCTGCTGCTGACCCGGCAGAGCGACTGGACCCATGCCGAGAACCCGGGCGCCAAGCTGCTGACCATGGGCAAGCAGGTCGGCATGACCGAGGACCAGATCAACGCCTGCGTCGGCGATCAGGACGGCGCCCGGGCGCTGGTGACCATGTATCAGGGCTTCCGCAACGACCCGCGGCTGACCGGCACGCCGACGCTGATCGTGGGCGACAAGAAGGTGGAGAACCCCAGCTTCGCCAATCTCTCCGCCGCCATCGACGCCGAGCTGGCCGACTGATGCGCTGCATATAGGGGGCATTGTCCCTCTGGCGGCTACATATAGGCGGACCCCCTTGACCTTGGGGGTCCGCGCCCGGATGCTGGCAGGACCGCGCCCAGGCGATTCCGCGCGGTTCCACGCCACGCGGTCCCGGGACGCCCGCCCATGCAGTTCACCCGCCTCCGGCTTCAGGGCTTCAAAAGCTTCGTCGACGCCACCGAGCTGGTGATCGCCCCCGGCCTGACCGGCGTGGTGGGGCCGAACGGCTGCGGCAAGTCCAACCTGCTGGAAGCCCTGCGCTGGGTGATGGGCGAGACCTCGGCCAAGGCCATGCGCGGCGAGGGGATGGAGGACGTGATCTTCGCCGGGGCCTCGACCCGCCCGGCGCGGTCCTACGCCGAAGTCGCCATCCATATCGACAACACCGATTTCACCGCCCCGGCCGAGTTCAACAAGACCGACCAGCTCGACATCGTGCGGCGGATCACGCGGGACGCGGGCTCGGCCTTCCGGCTCAACGGCAAGGAGCTGCGGGCGCGGGACGTGCGGATGCTGTTCGCCGACGCCTCCACCGGCGCGCATTCGCCGGCGCTGGTGCGGCAGGGGCGGATCTCGGAGCTGATCAACGCCAAGCCCAAGGCCCGCCGCGCGATCCTGGAGGAGGCGGCGGGGATCGGGGGACTCTACCAGCGCCGGCACGAGGCGGAGCTGAAGCTGCGGGCGGCCGAAGACAACCTGCTGCGCGTCTCCGACGTGCTGGAGAAGCTGGACGGACAGCTCGCCCAGCTCGCCCGGCAGGCCAAGCAGGCGGCGCGGTATCGCGAGATCGCGGCCGAGCTGCGCGGGGCCGAGGGGCTGCTTCTGTGGCTGCGCTGGCGGGAGGCGGCGACGGAGGCGGAGGCCGCCCGCGCCCGCCTGCGCGAGGCCACCGCCGAGGCCGCCCGCGCCGAGGCCGAGGCCGCCGCCCGCGCCACCGCCCGCCTGAAGGCCGAGGAGGCGCTGCCGCCGTTGCGGGAGGAGGACGTCGTCTCCGGCGCCATCCTGCAGCGGCAACTGGTGGAGCGGGACCAGATCGACGAGCGGCTGCGGCAGGCCGCCTCCGACATCGGCCGGCTGGAGGCGCGGGGCACGCAGCTGGCCAAGGACCTGGAGCGGGAATCCTCGCTGGGGCGGGACGCGGACGAGTCCGTGGGGCGGCTCGACTGGGAGGAGAAGGCGCTCAAGGACGCGCAGGAGGGTCACCCGGCGGTGATCGCCGAGGCCGCGGAGGCCGCCCGCGCCGCCACCGCCAAGGTGGAGGCCGAAGAGGGCGAGCTGGACCGGCTGACCGGCGACGCCGCCCGGCTCGCCGCCCGCCACCAGTCCGCCCGGCGCCTGGCCGACGAGACCGCCGCCGCGGCCCGCAAGGCCGAAGCCGAACGCGCGCGGGCCGAGGCCGGGGCGGCGGAGCTGGCCCAGGGCATCGGGACCGCGGAGGCGACGCTTTCCCGCGCCGTGCAGACCGCCGAGGGCGCCCGCGCCCGCGCCGCGGCGACCGAAACCGCGCTGGCCGCGGCGGAGACAGAGCGCGCCGAGGCGCATGAGGCCGAATCCGCCGCCCGCGCCGCGGCGTCGTCGGCGCAGGGCGAGGCCAGCGCGCTGAAGGCGGAGGCCGACGCGCTGGACCGGATGCTGGCGCGGGACAAGGGGGCCGAGGGCTCGCTTCTGGACCGGATCGAGGTCGCGCCCGGCCACGAGGCGGCCTTGGGCGCGGCGCTGGGCGAGGATCTGCGCGCGCCCGAGATCGCGCCGGGAAGGGCCGGGGCCGGGTGGCGCGCGCTCGACGCCTATCCCACGCCGGGGTCCGCGCTGCCCGAGGGCGCCGCGCCCCTCGCGCCCCACGTCAAAGCCCCCGCGGCGCTGGCCCGGCGGCTGGCGCATATCGGGGTGGTGGCGCGGGAGGACGGGGACCGGCTGCAAGCCGCGCTCTCCCCCGGCCAGCGGCTGGTCAGCCGGGAAGGCGACCTGTGGCGCTGGGACGGCTGGCGGGCGGGGGCCGGCGACGCGCCCTCGGCCGCGGCGCTGCGGCTTCAGCAGCGCAACCGGCTGGCGGCGCTGCGGGCGCAACTGACCGAAGCCGAGGCCGCCGCCGCCGCGACGCGCGACGCGCATTCCGCCGCCCGCACCCGCCTGACCCGCGCCACCGAGGCCGACGCCGCCGCCCGCACCGCAAGGCGCGGCGCCGACAGCGCGCTGGCCGAGGCCGAAAAGACCCTGGGCCGCGCCGAGGGCGACCTCGAACTCCGCCGCGCCCGTCACGCGGCGCTGGTCGACAGCCTCGCCGCCCGCGTGGAGGAGGCCGAGGCCGCCCGCGCCGCCGCCGCCGAGGCCGAAGCCGCCATCGCCGCGCTGGATGACCTCGACGAGGTCCGCGCCGCCGCCGAGGCCGCCAAGTCCGTGGTCGCCGCCGCGCGCACCGACATGCTCGCCGCCCGCGCCGCCGCCGACGAGAAGCGGCGGGAGGGCGAGGCGCGGCTCAAGCGGCTGGGCGACATCGTCAAGGAACGCGCCGGCTGGCATCGCCGCAAGGAAAGCGCCGGGCAGCGGGTGGCGGAGCTTCAGGCCCGCATCTCCGAGACCGCGGAGGAGCTGACCCGCGCCCGGCAGGCGCCGGAGGAGCTGGAGACGCGCCGGCACGAACTGGTCGCCTCGATCTCCAAGGCCGAGATCCGCTGCAAGACCGCCGGCGACGCGCTCGCCGCCGCCGAGGCCGCGCTGCGCGAGGCCGACCGCGCCCAGCGCGACGCCGAACGGATGGCGGGCGAGGCGCGCGAGGCCCGGGCCCGGCAGGAGGCGGTGACGGAGGCGTCGGTCGCCCGCGTCTCCGACGCCGCGGACCGCATCGAGGAGGAGCTGGACTGCAACCCGCAGACGCTCGCCGCCCGGCTGACCATCGACGCGGAGCGCGCGCCCAAGGCCGAGGAAGCCGAACTCGCCATCATCGAACTGCGCCGCAAGCGCGACGCGCTGGGCGCGGTCAACCTGCGGGCGGAGGAGGACGCGAAGGAGCTTCAGGCGGAGCGCGACGCGCTGGACGCCGAGAAGACCGACCTGGAAGCCGCCATCGCCAAGCTGCGGCAGGGGGTGGCGAGCCTGAACTCGGAGGGCCGCAAGCGCCTGCTGACCGCCTTCGACGAGGTGAACGCCAGCTTCGCGCAGCTGTTCACGCGGCTCTTCGGGGGCGGGCAGGCGAACCTGGTGCTGGTGGAATCCGACGACCCCCTCGACGCGGGGCTGGAGATCATGTGCCAGCCGCCGGGCAAGAAGCTGTCGACGCTCTCGCTGCTGTCGGGCGGGGAGCAGACCTTGACCGCGCTGTCGCTGATCTTCGCGGTGTTCCTCGCCAATCCCTCGCCGATCTGCGTGCTGGACGAGGTGGACGCGCCGCTGGACGACGCCAACGTCACCCGGTTCTGCGACCTGCTGGACGAGATGCGGAGCCGAACCGACACCCGCTTCCTGTGCATCACCCACCACGCGGTGACCATGGCGCGGATGGATCGCCTGTTCGGCGTGACCATGGCCGAGCAGGGGGTCTCGCAGCTGGTGTCGGTGGACCTGGAGAAGGCCGAGGCGCTGGTCGAGGGGTGAGAGGGCGCCTCAGCGCCCCCGCCCGTCGTGAGGTCAGGCGCGCGAGACGCGGCGGCGCGCGGCGCCGGCCAGCGCCAGCACCCCGGCCCCCAGCAGCAGCGCCGGGGCGGGCAGGGGCACGGCCGGGGCCGCCACCTCGCCCTCGATCGTCATGACCATGTCGTGCTTCTCGTATCCGGTATAGGCCGTCCCGGAATACCAGGCGCTCCCCGTGCCGAAGCCGTCGCCCGGGTTGCGGATGAACCAGGAGTCGCCCTCGGTCGCGGTGCTGGTGAACTGGTAGCTCTGACCGCCCGACGAGAAGGGATACACCGGCGTCAGTCCGATGAAATAATCCCCGGCGGCGAGCGCGATCGACAGGTCCCCGACGGTCACGTCGTAGATGCCGCCGGTCACATGGGTCAGCGCGCCCGACGCGGTCACGCCCCATTCCCCGAGCGAGGCCGGGTCGTCGGCGGCGTCCAGCGGCTCGGAGCCGTCGAAGATCAGCACGTGAAAGTCGATGGGCCCGGCGACGGCCGCCTGGAACTGGAAGATGCTGCTGACCGCGTTCACGATCACGTCCTGCGCGAAGCTGACGTCGTCCACGACGTAGATGTCGAAGCTGTCGTAGGCCGCCTCGAAATCCTGGTTGGTGATGGGGCTGTTGCTGTCCATCGGTCCGCCGTCATAGAGCACGACGGCCTGCGCGGCCGGGGCCGCGCCGAGGATCAGCGCGGCGGCGAGCGCCGGCGGCGCGGCGAGGGAGGCGGAGGGGCGGGAGGCGGATGGGCGGATGGGCATGATCGCTCCGTCGTAATCTGTCGGCGGTCGGTCCGGGCGGCGAGACCCGGACCGGGACGCTCGGATAAGGGAACGGGGAGCCGGGACCATGTCCCCTCCAATTGGCGTGGGGTCGGCATTGCCGATCACCGCCATCGGTCAATGCTGACGACGCGTCGGATCGTGTCGCGTCACGGCATGCCGGGCGCGGCGGGGCGCCCGGCGGGTGCGGGCCCTCAGCGCCGTCGCCGCCGCGCGGCCCCGGCCAGCGCCATCAGGCCCGCGCCCAGCAGCAGGGCCGGCGCCGGCAGGGGAACCGCGGCGCCGCCGACGCCCTCGACCCGCATCGCCAGGTTGCCGTATTCCGCGACGTCGCCGATCTCCAGCGACGAGCGCCAGTCGCCGCCCTGGCTCCAGCCGCCGCCGGGATTGCGGACGAACCAGCCGCTTTCGTCCTCGAAACCGGCCATGTAGATCCAGCTCTGCCCGTCGACGGTGGTGTCGAGGCTCGGGGTCAGGCCGATGAAGTAGTCGCCGGCGGTCAGCGCGATCGACAGGCCCGACATGGTCAGGCGGTGGATGCCGTCCTCGGCCGTGACGGTGGCCGTCCCGATCAGCCCGAAGTCGCCGCCCGTCGCGGGATCGTCGGCGTTGGTCAGCGGGTCGGAACCGTCGAAGATGGTCAGGATCGCGGAATAGCTCGCCGCCGGCTCGGACGCGCCGAGCATGAACATGGCGCTGACCGAGGTGATGACCACGTCGTCGGCGAAATGCACGTCGTCCACCGCGTAGGTGTCGAGCTGGTCCAGCGACGACTGGAAATCCTGCACGGCGGTGTTCTGTTCGACGCGCGCGCCGCCGTCGTAAAGCGTGATCGCCTGCGCCCCGGAGACGGAGGCGAGGAAGGCGCCGGTCACGAGCGTCGTGGCGCAGGCGGCCCGGAGGGCGGAGGGAAGGCGGGACATGGATGGACCTTTCGGGGTGCGCCGCGCGTCGCTTCCGACGGCGCGGACTGTAGCGGCAGACCCGAGAGGTGATCGGGCACGCGGATCGATTGTTTACGCAATGGCAGCATTGCACCGCGTTCATGTTCCTGCAATCGGGACGCTGCGTAATGCTTCGCCGCTTCATCCTCGGACGGTCGTCCCGCGCGCCTCCCGCCCCGGCGGCGGCGAGCGCGGCGGATAGGGGGGCGGGCGACGGGCGGAACGGCTCAGGTCTCCTCCTTCGCAGACGGCGGTTCTGAACGGGGCGCCGGGCGCCCGAGCGTCCCCGCGCCCGCCCCCGCCCCCGTCCCCGCGCGCGTCTCTGCGTCGCCGGGCGCGGCACTGGCCATCCCGGCCCGCTTGCTTCAAGACTGCGCCGCGGGCGATCCGGCCCGCGCGAGCCGGAGCCGTCATGTTCGCCATTCCCTTCCCGAACATCGACCCCGCGGTGTTCTCGGTGGAGCTGGGCAGCTTCACCTTCTCGCTGCGCTGGTATGCGCTGGCCTATATCGCGGGGCTGATCCTCGGCTGGCGCTACGTGGCGCGGCTGATGGCGCGCCCGGCCCTGTGGCGGGGCGCCCCGCCGATGGCCCCGGCGGAGGTGGAGGAGCTGCTGACCTGGATGGTGGTCGGGGTCATCGCCGGCGGGCGGCTGGGCTTCGTGCTGTTCTACCAGCCGGCCTATTACCTCGCCAATCCGGCGGAGATCCCGGCGATCTGGAACGGGGGCATGTCCTTCCACGGCGGCTTCCTGGGCGTGATCGCCGGCGTGGTCCTGTGGTCGCGCCGGCGCGGACGGCCGATGATGGAGGTGGGCGACGCGGTGGCCTGCGCCGCCCCCATCGGCCTGCTGCTGGGGCGGGTGGCGAACTTCATCAACTCGGAGCTGTGGGGGCGCGTCACCGACATGCCCTGGGGGGTGATCTTCCCCAATGGCGGGCCGGAGCCGCGGCATCCCTCCCAGGTCTACGAGGCGGGGTTGGAGGGGGCGGCGCTGTTCCTCGTCATGTGGTGGCTGGCGACCCGGGCCGGCTGGCTGAAGCGGCCGGGGGCGATGATCGGGGTGTTCCTGGTGGGCTACGGGGCCGCGCGCTCGGTGGTGGAGCTGTTCCGCCAGCCCGACCGGTTCCTGCAGTCGGAGGGCAACCCGCTGGGCCTCGCCTGGCGATGGGGACCGGAGGCGGGGCTGACCATGGGGCAGATCCTGTCGATCCCGATGATCCTGGCCGGCGTCGCGGTGATCGTCGCGGCCCGGCGCGGGGTGTGGGCGAAGGGCGCCCCGCGGGAGACGGAGGAGACATGAGCGGCCCGGCCGCCGGCGAGCCGCCGCTTCTGCCGCTGATCCGGGCGCGGATCGCGCAGGGCGGGCCGATGCCGCTGGCGGAATATATGGGGCTGTGCCTCGGCCATCCGCGGCACGGCTACTACATCACCCGCGATCCGCTGGGGGCGGCGGGGGATTTCACCACGGCGCCTGAGATCAGCCAGATGTTCGGGGAGCTGCTGGGGCTTTGGCTGGCGCAGGCCTGGATCGACCTCGGCCGCCCGGTGCGGGTGGTGCTGGCCGAACCCGGGCCGGGGCGGGGCACGCTGATGGCCGACGCGCTACGCGCGGCGGGCCGGGTTCCGGGCTTCGCCGAGGCCGCGCGGCCGCATCTGGTGGAAACGTCGCCCGCCCTGCGCGCCCGGCAGGCGGAGAAGCTGGCGGGTCGCGATCCGCTCTGGTTCGACCGGCTGGAGGATCTGCCGGACGACGTCCCCCTGCTGCTGGTCGCCAACGAATTCGTCGACGCGCTTCCGATCCGCCAGTTCGTGCGGGCGGGCGGCGCGTGGCGGGAGCGGGTGGTGGGCATGGACGGGGCCGGGCGGCTGACGCTGGGCCTCGGCGCCGTCGCGCCGTGGGAGGGCGAGGGGCCTGAGGGCGCGGTGGTCGAGACCTGTCCGGCGGGCGAGGCCGCGGCGGCCTGGATCGGGGCGCGGCTGGCCCGCGCCGGGGGCGCGGCGGTGGTGATCGACTACGGCTACGGCCGGCGCCCGCCGCAGGGGGGCGACACGTTCCAGGCGCTGCGGGCGCATGAATACGTCGACCCGCTGGCGGAACCCGGGCTCGCCGACCTGACCGCCCATGTGGATTTCGGCGCGCTGGCGCGGACGGCGGAGGCGCAGGGCGCGCGCGCCTGGCCGCTGGCGACGCAAGGCGCGTTCCTCGAACGGCTGGGCATCACCGCGCGGGCGCAGGCGCTGGCCCGGGCCGCGGCGCGGACGGCGACGGCGAAAGGCGTCGCGGCGCCGGAAGACCCGGTGGAGGCCATCGTCTCGGCGCATCGCCGGTTGACCCATCCCGCGGAGATGGGCGAGCTGTTCAAGGTCCTCGTCCTGACCGGCCCCGCCCATCCGCGCCCCGCCGGGGTCTGACGCGACCCGCATTCCGGAGAGATCCATGACCGCCCTGTCCCCGCTCCGCTCCGACCTGCTCTCAGGCGTCCCGCATGGCTTCTTCACCCGGCAGGGCGGGGTCTCGGGCGGCATCTGGGCCGGGCTGAACTGCGGGGCCGGGTCGAAGGACGACGCGGAGGCGGTGGCGGAGAACAAGGCCCGCGTCGCCGCCGCCATGGGGGTCGCGCCGGAGCGGCTGCTGTTCCTCCACCAGGTGCATTCCGACCGGGTGCTGACCGTCGAGGGACCCTGGGGCCGCGACGCGGCGCGCGAGGCCGACGGGCTGGTCACCGCCGAACCCGGGCTGGCGCTGGCCGCGCTGGCCGCGGACTGCATGCCGGTGCTGTTCCACGACAAGGAGGCGGGCGTGATCGCCGCCGCCCATGCGGGCTGGCGGGGGGCGCTGGGGGGCGTGCTGGAGGCCACGCTCGACGCGATGGAGGGGCTGGGCGCCGATCGCGGCCGGGTGCGCGCCGCCATCGGGCCCTGCATCTCCCAGGCCGCCTACGAGGTGGGCCCCGAATTCCTCGATGACTTCACGATGGACGACCCGGAGGCGACGCGCTTCTTCTCCGGCGGGCCGAACGGGCGGCCGATGTTCGACCTGCCCGGCTACGGCCTGCGCCGCCTGCGCGAGGCGGGGGTGGGCGAGGCCGAATGGCTCGGCCACTGCACCTATCGCGACGAGGCGCGCTTCTTCTCCAACCGCCGGGCGGTGCACCGGAAGGAGGGGGACTACGGCCGCCTCTGCTCCGCCATCGCGCTGCCCGCCTGAGCGCCGGAGCCCCCATGCTGCATTTCCCCGCCGAGGAATTCGACGCCCGCGCCGCGAGCCTGCGGGCGGAGATGGCGACCCGCGGTCTCGACGCCCTGCTGCTGTTCGCGCCCGAGAGCCAGTATTGGCTGACCGGCTACGACACCTTCGGTTTCTGCTTCTTCCAGTGCCTTGTGGTGACGGAGACGCGCCTGGCGCTGGTCACGCGGTCGGCCGACCTGCGCCAGGCGCGGCTGACCTCGACGCTGGAGGATATCCGGGTCTGGAAGGACGGGGCGGGGGCCGACCCTTCCGCCGATCTGTGGGCGCTGCTGGGCGACCTCGGGCTCGCCGGCAAGCGGCTGGGATGGGAGACGGACACCCACGGCCTGACCATGGCCAACGGGCGGCGGGTGGAGGCGCGGCTTGCGGGCCGGGCGGAGCTGGTCGAGGCCTCGGACCTCGTCCCCGCCCTGCGGCTGGTGAAGAGCCCGGCCGAGATCGCTTATGTGCGCGAGGCCGCCCGCATCGCCGACGCGGGCTGGGAACGGGCGCTGGCCGCCATGGGGCCGGGGGCGGAGGAGGCGGAGATCCTCGCCGCGCTTCAGGGCGGGATGTTCGCGGAGGGCGGGGATTATCCGGCCAACCCGACGATCCTGGGCTCCGGCGAACTGGCGCTGCTCTGCCGGTTCCAGTCCAGGCGGCGGCGGCTGGATGCGCGCGACCAGCTGACCGTGGAATGGGCCGGGGTGGCGCGGCAATACCACGTGGCCAACATGCGCTGCGCGGTGATCGGCGAACCGCGGCCCGAGCATGTCCGGATGCACGCGGCCGCCCGCGAGGCGCTGGAGGAATGCGAGGCCGCCCTGAGCCCCGGCCGGCCGATGGCGGAGGTGTTCGCGGCCCATGCGCGGGTGCTCGACGCCCGCGGGCTCGGCGCCCACCGGCTGAACGCCTGCGGCTACAGCCTCGGCGCCCGCTTCGCGCCGAGCTGGATGGATCCGCAGATGTTCTACGAAGGCGCGCCGACGATCATGGCGGAGAACATGGTGTTCTTCCTGCACATGATCCTGGCCGACAGCGACACCGGGACGGCGATGAGCCTCGGGCGCACCAGCCTGATCGGGGCGGGCGGGGCGGAGCCGCTCTCGACGCTCACGCTCGATCTGCCGGTGGTGGAATAGGGAGGCGGGGCGGTCACTCGACCGCGGCGCGGGCCTCCAGCACGTCGAAGGGCACGCCGGGCTCCCACTTGGTCTCGCGGATCACCAGCGAGGTCTTCACGCCGGCGACGTTGGGGGCGGAGACCAGGTCCCCGGTCAGGAAGCGCTGGAAGGTCGACAGGTCGGGCGCCACGCATTTCAGGATGAAGTCGATCTCGCCGTTGAGCATGTGGCACTCGCGGACCAGCGGCCAGGAGCGGGCGCGCTCCTCGAAGGCGTTGAGGTCGCTCTCGGCCTGGGAGCGCAGGGATACCATGGCGAAGACCGCCACCTCGAAGCCCAGCTGGCGGGTGTTGACCCGGGCGTGATAGCCCTCGATGTAGCCGGTCTCCTCCAGCGCCCGCACCCGGCGCAGGCAGGGGGGGGCGGAGATGCCGACGCGGCGCGACAGCTCCACATTGGTCATGCGGCCGTCGGCCTGAAGCTCGGCGAGGATCTTGCGGTCGATGGGGTCGAGCTTGGCGGGCGGCATGGGCGGTCCTGGACGGGCGCGGCGCAGGCGCGCCGAATTGCGTAGGTCGGCCGCGACAATGCAATGATGTTGCGCATGAGCGCAAGATTCGGAAATGGAGTCGATGTCGAAGCCTCCTTCGGAACGTGGCGTCAGCGAGGCCCGGGCGGCGGAAACCGGCGTCTGGGTGGTCACCGACGGGCGGCCGGGGAACGAGAACCCGGCCCGCGCGCTCGCTCGGGCGCTGGAGGGGCACGGCTTCGCCCCGGCGGCGCTGCGCCGGGCGGTCCCGCGGGGCTGGGCGGCGCGGCTTCCGGCGGTCCTGTGGCGGGCGATCCCGGCGCGGGCGGGGGGCTGGCCGTTCTCCGCCTATGAGAATCCGGACGCGCTGGCGGGGCCCTGGCCGGGGCTGGTGATCTCGGCCGGGCGACGCGCGGCGCCGGCGGCGGCGGCGATGCGGGCGCTGTCGGGGGGCGCGACGCGCGCGGTGCAGATCCTCGACCCGCGGATGGGGGCGGGGGCCTTCGACGCGCTGGTGCTGCCGGAACATGACGGGCGGGCGGGGGCGGGGATCGTCACCACGCTGGGCTCGCTGTCCGCGGTGACGCCGGAGGCGGCGCGGGCGGCGGCGGGGCCGTGGGAGGCGCGGCTCGCGCACCTGCCCCGGCCGCGGCTGGCGGCGCTGATCGGCGGCCCCTCCGGCTCCAACCGCTGGGGGGAGGCGGAGGGGCGCGCGGCGCTGGCGGCGCTGGGCGCGGCGCGGGCGGCGGGCTGGGGGCTGATGGTCACGCCCTCGCGCCGCACGCCGCCGGGGCTGGCGGCGCAGATGCGGGACGCGGCGCCGGAGGCCTTCGTCTGGGACGGGACCGGCGACAACCCTTATCCGGGGATCCTGGGATTGGCGGACGCGGCGCTGGTCACGGCGGATTCGGTGAACATGGCGTCCGAGGCGGCCTCGGCCGGGCTGCCGGTGAACGTGCTGCCGGTGGCGGGGCTCGCGCCCAAGCTGGCGCGGTTTCATGCCGGGCTGGCGGCGCGGGGGGCGTCGCGGGACTGGTCGGGGGCGCCGCAGGTCTGGGAGGTCGAGGCCCTGGACGAGGCGGGGCGGGTGGCGGCGTCGCTGGCCCCCTCGCTCGCCCCGCGCCTGCGCGGCGGCTGACCGGCCCGGGCGCCCGCCCGCCCTCCCTGCCCGCGCCGCTCAGCCGCCGCGCAGGCGCATCCCGGCCTTGCACGGGTTTCGCCGGAGCGACGGCGTGTCTATATGGGCGCGACAGGATTCAGGAGGCGGGAACATGGGCGCGACACGGCAGGTCAAGGTTCTGATCATCGGCTCGGGGCCGGCGGGTTACACGGCGGCCGTCTACGCCTCGCGCGCCATGCTGGAACCGGTTCTGGTGCAGGGCATCCAGCCCGGCGGCCAGCTCACCATCACCACCGAGGTCGAGAACTGGCCCGGCGACGTCGAGGTGCAGGGCCCCGCGCTGATGGAGCGGATGGAGGCCCATGCCCGCGCCATGGGGACCGAGATCGTCTTCGACATCGTGGGCAGGCTGGACCTGTCCCGGCGCCCGTTCCGCGCGGAGCTCGACGGCGGCGACGTGATCGAGGCCGAGGCGGTGATCCTCGCCACCGGCGCCCAGGCCCGCTGGCTGGGGCTGGAGACGGAGGAGCGGTTCAAGGGCTTCGGCGTCTCGGCCTGCGCGACCTGCGACGGGTTCTTCTACCGCGGCAAGGAGGTGGTGGTGATCGGCGGCGGCAACACCGCGGTCGAGGAGGCGCTGTTCCTGACCAACTTCGCCTCCAAGGTGACGCTGGTGCATCGCCGCGACGGGCTCAGGGCGGAGAAGATCCTGCAGGACCGGCTGTTCAGGAACCCCAAGGTCGAGGTGATCTGGGACCACCAGCTCGACGAGGTGATCGGCGAGACCGACCCGCTCGGCGTCACCGGCGCCCGCCTGCGCCACGCGACGACGGGGGAGGAGCGGGTGATCGACTGCGCCGGCATCTTCATCGCCATCGGCCACTCGCCGTCCTCCGAGCTGGTCGCCGGGCAGCTTGAGACGCATCACGGCGGCTATGTGAAGGTGAAGCCGGGCACGACCGAGACCTCGATCCCCGGCGTCTTCGCCGCGGGCGACGTGACGGACCACGTCTATCGGCAGGCGGTGACCTCCGCCGGCATGGGCTGCATGGCGGCGCTGGAGGCGGAGCGGTTCCTGGCGGCGGGGGCGGAGAAGCTGGCGGCGGAGTGACCCCCGCCCGTCGCTGACCGCCAGGCGCCGCGACGTCCTGGCGGGGCGGGCGGGGTCTGCGCGCCCGTGACCTGCGCGCCTGGAACCTGCGCGGGCGCGACGGACCTGCGGCCGCCGGTCCCGGTCATCCTCGCCGCCCGCATCGTCGTTCGGAGGGCGGTCGGGCGCGTCAGGCGCCGAGGGCGCCCCCGACGGCGACGGCGCGCGGCCGCGCGTCGCCCGCAACGCCGGCCGCCTTTTTCGATCGTCGAGGCCACGAGCCGGATGGGAGGCGCGGGGCATCCCTCGCGCCGGGACCGGTTGCGGTCGGTCCGCCGCATGGCGGCGTGCTTCCGTTCGGTCGCGGTCGCTTCGGGGCGTCCCGTCGGCGTCCTCTTCCCGGATCGTGCGGGACCCGCCGAGACGGTCCCGATGTCGGGCCTTGGCTCGGGAGATCGGGTCGGTCCCCTCCGGGGCGGAGGGCCGTTTCGCCGGCGCGTCGCCGCGGCGCGTCCCGGTCCCGCCGCGCCCGTCGACGCCGACCGGGCCGCACGCCCTTGCCTGCGCCGGCCGGCCGGGCCATTCACGGGCGATGAGCCGCGCCTCCCCCTTCCCCTCCGCCGCCGCCTCGTCCCGCGTCCCGGACCTGCTGGTCATCGGCGCCGGCGCCTTCGGGCTGTGGACCGCGCGGGCGGCGCTGGGCCGGGGGCTCCGCGTGATCGTCGCGGGCGGGGACGCGGCGCCGCCGGCCTCCGCCACGCCCGTGGGCGCCCTCGCCCCGCATCTGGCGGAGCCGTGGACGCCGCTGAAGGCCTTCCAGTTCGCGTCCCTCGCCGCGCTTCCGGCCGACATCGCGGCGCTGGAGGCGGAGACCGGGCGCGCCGCCGGATACGCCCGCCCCGGCCGCCTGACCCCGCTGGGGTCCGAGGCGCAGCGGGCCAACGCGCTGGCCCGGGTCGCGGATTGCGCCGCGCGCTGGGGCGGGGCCCGTGGCGGGGGGCCGGACGGAGACGGGGGCGTGCGGCTGCTGGACCGCCCCGGGGATGCGCCGGGCCTGTGGGACCCCGGCTGGCTGGATCCCGCCGCCGCCGGCCACGGCGCGCTGCATGACCGGCTGACCGCGCGGATCGACCCGCCGGCGCTGCTCGGCGCCCTGCGCGCCGCCTGCGCAGGCGCGGGGGCGGAGGAGGCGCGGCTGGGCCGGTTCCTCGACTGGTCCGCCGGCGTCGCGCGGTTCGAGCGCGGCGAGGTCCGGGCCCGCGCCGCCGTGCTCGCCGCCGGGGCCGCCACGCTGCGGCTGTTCCCGGCGCTGGGCGGCGGGCCGGTGCAGGGGCAGGCGGCGCGGCTGCGTCCGGCGGCCGCGCCGCCGCCCGGGACGCCGCTGATCGGGGCGCCCGGCCTGTGGATCACGCCCCATGCCGACGGAAGCGTCGCGGTGGGCGCCACGGCCGAGGGCGGGCGCGAGGATCTCGACACCGACGCGGCGCTGGACCGACTGCTGGACCGGGCCCGCGCGCATTGCCCGGCGCTGGCCGGCGCCGGGGTCGAGACCCGCTGGGCCGGGCTGCGCCCGAGGGCCGCGACCTCCTCGCCCGTGGTCGGTCCGGCCCCCGGGGCGCCGGGCCTGATCCTGGCGACGGGCGGCTACAAGATCGGCCTCGCGGTCGCGGCGTCCTGCGGGCGGGCGGCGGCGACGATGGCGGCGGGCGAGACGCCGCCCGACCTGCCGGCGGAATTCGCCCCGCCCGAGGGCGGGCCGCTGCCGGAATTCCGTCGCCCCGGGGGCGCGCCGGCCGGTTGATCCCGGAACCCGAGCCGCCGCCGCGCCCGCGGCGCCGCCTCCGCCCGCCGCCGCGCATCCGGTCCGCGCCGCGCCCGCCCGTCGGGTCCGCGCCAACCGTTGGGCGCGGCGCCGCGACCGTCTTTCCGCGGCGGCCCGACGAGCGTATGAGGGGGCCGGACACCGACCGGCCGCGCCAGGGGCGGGGCGATCACGGGAGCGACCGACATGCCGCATGACGCCTCTGCCATCCTCGCGCAGGTCCCCTATGCGCCGCGCCGCGCGCGCCGCCGCGCCGCCGCCTTCGCCGTCCCGGTTCTGGCCGCCCTGCTGCTGCTGCAGGCCGCCCCCCCCGCCGCCCGGGCCGACGAGAACGGCGAGAGCTACTACTTCCCGCCCATCACCTCCGAGGAGCGTTTCGAACGCTCCATGCTCTCCGGCCCCCGCCGCGACGCGCTGGACCGGGAGGCTTTCGTGGGCGCCATCGCCCGCGCCCAGGCCGAATCCCCCCAGACCCCGCGCTTCGCGCTGTTCGCCAAGGGCGACGGCTCCAAGCGGCTGATCATGGTGGCGCTGGACGACGAGACGTTCCGGACCCTCTACCGGGCCCGCGCCGTGCTCGCCCAGCTGACCTACGGGCTCAGGGCGACGCCGCTGTTCCGCTCCCAGGGGCTGGAGGCCTCGGCCACCTTCTTCGACGCGCTCAAGCTGCTGGGCTTCGAAAGCCTCACCGTCTCCGACGGGGCGACCTGGACGCATCGCATCCACTTCGACTGAGAAAGGCCGCGCGTTGACCGACGATCTCGCCGCCATCACCACGCTGGGCCGCGCGACGGAGCAGCCCGCCTCGCCCGAGGAGGCGCGGCTCGACCCCGTGCCCAACCCGCAGCGGGGGGAGCTGTTCCTCGCCCGGTTCGTCGCGCCCGAGTTCACCTCGCTCTGCCCGGTGACCGGGCAGCCGGATTTCGCGCATCTGGTGATCGACTACGCGCCGGACGAATTCCTGATCGAATCGAAGTCGCTGAAGCTGTTCCTGACCAGCTTCCGCAACCATGGCGCCTTCCACGAGGACTGCACGGTGTCGATCGGCAAGCGCATCGCGTCGGTTGCGAAGCCGACCTGGATCCGCATCGCCGGCTACTGGTATCCGCGCGGCGGCATCCCGATCGATGTGTTCTGGCAGTCGGGGCCGGCGCCGGCGGGGCTCTGGGTCCCCGATACGGGGGTGGCGCCCTATCGCGGGCGCGGATGAGAGCGGATGAGAGGAGAGGGCCGATGATGGATGCGAGCACCGGCGCGGACGCCGCCCGGATCATCGACGGCAAGGCCTTCGCCGAGGGCCTGCGCGCCCAGGTGGCGCAGGAGGTGACGCGGCTGGCCTCCCACGGCGTGACCCCGGGGCTCGCGGTGGTGCTGGTGGGCGAGGATCCCGCCTCCCAGGTCTATGTCCGCAACAAGGGCCGCCAGACGGTCGAGGCGGGGATGAAGAGCGTCGAGCGCAGGTTGCCCGCCGACGCCTCGGAGGCGGAGCTGCTGGCCATCGTGGCCGAGCTGAACGCCGACCCCTCGATCCATGGGATCCTGGTGCAGCTGCCGCTGCCCGGGCACATGGACGCCGACCGGGTGATCGACGCCATCGCGCCGGAGAAGGACGTGGACGGGTTCCACGTCATCAATGTCGGGCGGCTGGCGGCGGGGCTGCCGGCCATGGTCTCCTGCACGCCGCTGGGCTGCCTGATGCTGCTGCGCGACCGGTTGGGGAGCCTTTCGGGGCTGGACGCGGTGGTGGTCGGGCGCTCGAACATCGTCGGCAAGCCGATGGCCCAGCTTCTGCTGCGCGAAAGCTGCACGGTGACCGTCGCCCATTCCCGCACGAAGAACCTGGCGGAGGTCTGCCGGCGGGCCGACATCCTCGTCGCCGCGGTGGGGCGGCCGGAGATGATCCCGGGCGACTGGATCAAACCGGGCGCGACGGTGATCGACGTGGGCATCAACCGCATCCCGGCGCCGGAGCGGGGCGAGGGCAGGACCCGGCTGGTCGGCGACGTGCATTTCCCCTCGGCCGTGAAGGTCGCCGGCGCGATCACGCCGGTTCCGGGCGGGGTCGGGCCGATGACCATCGCCTGCCTGCTGGCCAACACCGTGACCGCCGCCTGCCGGATCCACGGGATCGAGGCCCCCGCCGCCTTCGCGTTCTGACCGGGCGCCCAGCGTCCGCTTCCGGAGCTTCGCCGCTCGCCGCTCGCCGCGCCGCGCCCCGGGCCTGACCCGGGGCCTCCCGGCGCCCGGCCTCGGACCCGGGCCGGGGAGGCGCCCTCGCGGCGGGGGGCGTTCCGAGCGGCCCGCGCGAGGCCCCGGGTCAAGCCCGGGGCGCGCTGCGGGAACCTCCGCGCCCCCGTCCGGTCCGCGGCGTCGCCGCCACGCTCGATCTCTCCATCCCTCCCCGGCGCCGCCGTTCCAGCGCCCGGCCCCTGCGCCGCCAACCCCGCGCTCAGTCCCGCGGGCGCAGCACCGCCATCGTGCCCATGAGGATCGCGGCGCGGGTCTCCTCGCCCGCCGCGTCGACGCTGAACACCTCGGCGCCGACCACGATCACCGTGCGCCCTGCGCGCTCCACCCGCCCCCGGGCGATGACCCGCGCGCCGTTCACGGGGGCGAGGAAGTTCGTCTTCATCTCCAGCGTCACCACGCTGTCGCCCGGCGCGAGCATCGTCGACGCCGCGATCCCCGCCGCGGTGTCGCCCCCCGCGAAGCCCATCGCGGCATGGGCGTGGCCGAGCTGCTGGCGCGTGGCCTCGCCGACCGGCGCCGACAGCTCGGCGAAGCCCGGGGCCAGCGCGTCGAGCCGCCAGCCCAGCAGGCGCATCATGTTCTGCACCTCGAACAGCGCGCGGGCCTTCGCCTCCCAGTCCGGGTCGCGGGGATGGAGGGCGGGGGCGGGCGGGGCGTCGAAGGTCATGGGGCTCCGGGGGCGTTGGACGTCGCGCCCAGCACAGCCCCGCCGCGCCGGCGCATCAAGCGCCGAGGCGCCGCAGGGGGCGGCTCAGTCCATCCCCTGCATCACCGCCATGGTGCCGAGCATGATGGCGATCGGCGTCTCCCGCCCCGCGTCGTCGATCGCCGCCACGTCCGAACGCACCACCGTCACCGTGCGCCCCGCCCGCTCCACCCGCCCTGTGGCGCGGATCGCCCGGCCGCGGGCGGGGGCGAGCAGGTTGATCTTCATCTCGACGGTCAGCACGCCCTGGCCCGGCGCCATCAGCGACTGCGCCGCGATCCCCGCCGCGGTGTCGCCGGCCGAGAAGGCCAGACCGGCATGGGCGAAACCGTGCTGCTGCGACAGCTCCGGCCGGATCGGCGCCGACAGCACCGCCATCCCGGGGACGAGGCGTTCTATCCCGATGCCGAGATGCGCCATCATGCCCTGCTGGGCGAACACCTTGCGGATTCGGCGTTCCCAATCCGGGTCCCGCGGGGCGAATTCGGTCATCTGGGGCCTCCCCTCCCGTCAGTCTGCGGGGCGCAGCCTAGTCGGGGCGGCGGCCGGGAGACAGGCGGCTCAGGCGCGCGCCGCGAGCCGGGGGATGGGGCGCAGGGCGGCGAGCGGGACCGGCGTCACCCGCGGGCCGAGCAGCAGGGCGAGGCCCGCGGGCGCCAAGGCCCGGATCGCCGGGTCGCGGGCGCAGAGCCCGCCGGTGAACGCGCCGAAGGCGGGCAGGATCAGCCGCGCGCCGGTCAGCACGAAGCAGGGCCGCGCCCCGCCGCCGCCGGGCAGCCGGCCCTTGGGGTGGTAGTGGCCCGACACCTCGGCCGTCCCCGGCGTCGTCTCCCGCGCGGCGATATGGCGGAAGACCAGCGGCCCGTCCCGCCACTCGGCCACGTGGACCATGCCGGGCGCCGTGATGCCGTTGGGGCCGGGATCGTGATTGCCCTCCGCCCAGATCCAGCGCCGCCCCGCCGCCATCGCCTCCAGCCGGGTGCGGGCCTGGGGCGCAAGTCCCGCCGCCGCGGCAGGGTCGTCGAAACTGTCGCCGAGGCAGATCACCTCGGCCGGGTCCAGCGCCGCGATCTCCGCGTCCAGCCGGTCGAGCGTCGCCTCGGTCTCGTAGGGCGGCAGCAGCGCCCCGCCGCGCCGGGCCAGGCGCTCGGACTTGCCGAGATGCAGGTCGGCGACGGCCAGCAGCCGCCGCTCGGGGCGCCACAGCGCGCCGGAAGGCCGCGCGACCAGCGCGGCGCCGGCGAGCGCGAAGCCGTGGCCGGCGACGGGCGCCGAAACCGGGAGGGGGGGAGAGTCGCTCATGGTCCCGATGTTAGCGGAATGTTCGCCCCTCCGCCAAGGTCCGCTGGCAGGAGTGGCGCCCGCCGGGCGAAGCCCGGCGCGGGGCGCGGGGGGCTCGACGCCCCCCGTGTCCCGTCCCCCCTCAGCGCAGCGCCTTGGACATGCGGATCACGGGGACCGTGCGCCCCTCGGCCGCCGGCGCCTCCATCCGCTCCTCCTCCCGCCAGCCCGCCGCGCGGTAGAGCGGCGCGCCCGCCAGCGTCGCGATCAGCATCCCCTGCGAGAACCCGGCCTCCGCCGCCGCCGTCTCCGCGGCGGCCAGGATCGCCCGCCCGATCCCCTTCCGCGCGTGGTCGGGGTCGGTATACATCGCCCGCACCCGCGCGGGTTCCGTGGCCGGGTCGACCAGCGCGTCGTCGCGCCCCGCGCTGTGGCCGCCGCCATGCGAGGTCCGGCGCCTGGACCAGCCCCCGCAGCCGATCACCGCGCCCGAGGCGTCCTCGGCCAGGAAATAGGTCCCGTCCGCCACCAGCTGCGGATCCATGCCCATGATCGCGGCGCTGTCTTCCACCTGCTGCGGGGTCAGGAACCCGTCGAGCAGCGCCCCGATCGACCGTTCCATCACCCGCGTCATGGCCGGTATGTCGGCCTCGCCCGCCAGGCGCAGGGTCCAGCCCGCCGCCGGCGCCGGGTTCGTGTCCGTCGTCGCGCTCATCCCACGTCCTCGATCCGGCAGGTCATCGGCGCCCGGCCCGGCAGGTCGAACCGCGCCGCGTCGCCCTTGACCCAGAACACCACGTCCCCTTCGCCCAGCCAGGGCGCGACCTCGGCCGCCGGGGCCGCATAGCGGGCGCCCGAGCCGGTCGGCCCCAGCGGCAGCGCGAGGCGCATGTCGCGCCATTCCAGCGCCACCATCGGCGGTTCCGCCCCGACGAAGGTCAGCCCGACGGCCGAGTCGAACCCCACGCAATCCGCCGCGAACGGGCCCGAGGAGATCCCGGCGTCGTCATCCGCCCGCGCGTCCGCGTAACCCTGCCGCAGGGCGTGGATGCGCAGCACCTGCTCGGCCCGCACGCAGGCGGTCCTGTCCTCGGCCTTCCAGCAGTCGTTCCGCCCCTTGATCCAGCCGCGCTGCACGGCGCGCAGCTCCTTGAGCCGGTCCTCGGTCATGTGCGGCCCCCGCGCCGCCAGCCGGTAGAGCCGCGTCACCTCCCGGTCGAGCGCGGCGAGCCGCGGGTCGGCGCAGATCAGGACCTCCGTCGCGTGCTCGGCCCTGGCGCAGTCGAAGCTGGGGCCGGAGGCGGCGGCGGCCGGCGCGGTCTCGGCCCGGAGCGCAGCGGGCAGGGCGAGGCCGGACAAGACGGCCATCGCCATGAGGATGCGGATCATGGGCGGTCTCCTGTGCGCGGCGGCGGTCCGGGGCACTCTGCCCCTGCGCGCGGTCGGGCGCCAGAGCTCCTGCGCGCGGTCGGGCCGGTCAGGCGTCGAGCCCGGCCTCCCGCATCAGGTCGGCCTCGCGCATCAGGGCGGCGGCCTCGCCCTCCAGCAGACGTTGTCGGCCCTCGCCCCGGATCGGCACCTTGCCGACTTCGAGCATCAGGGGCGCGGCCAGCGGCGTGATCCGCTCCGCCCGCACCACCCGCACCGCGCCGCGGGCGCGTGCGCACAAGGCCTCGATCCGGCCGAAATCCACCAACCCCCGCTCCGCCTCCCGCCTTGTGATGCGCATCAGCAGGTGGTCGGGGTCGAAGCGGCGCAGGGTGTCGTAGAGGATGTCGGAGGAGAACGTCGCCTGCCGTCCCGACTTGCGCGTCCCCGGCAGGTTGCGTTCGATCAGCCCGGCGATGATGGCGGCGGCCCGGAAGGTCCGCTTCATCACCGCGTTCTCGCCGAGCCAGCCCTCCAGCCCCTCGCGCAGCCCCTCGGCGTCGAGCAGGGCGGCGGGATCGGGAGCCTCCTCCAGCGCCCAGGTCATCAGGGCGTAGTCGTTGGCCACGAAGCCCAGCGGGCCGAGCCCCGCCGTCTCCATCCGCCGTGTCACCAGCAGGCCCAGCGTCTGGTGGGCGTTGCGCCCCGCGAAGCCGTAGATCACCAGATGCCGGCGGCCCTGATGGGGGAAGGTCTCGCACAGGAGGCCGTCGCGGGACGGCAGCGCCGAGCGTTCCGCCTGAAGCGCCAGCCAGTCGGCGGTGTGGGCGGGCAGGCTCCGCGCGGCGTCGGGATCCTCCAGCAGGTCCATCACCCGGTTCGACAGCAGCGTGGAGGTGGAGAGCTTGGAGCCCCCGAACACCGCGATCTTGGGCTGCCGGGTCCGTTCGCGGGACACGAGGATGGTCAGGTCGCGCAGCCCCTCGAAGCGCACCACCTCGCCGCCGATCAGGAAGCTGTCGCCGGGGGTCAGGGTGGCGGCGAAATCCTCCTCGATCTCGCCGAGCTTGGCCCCGCCCCCGCCGCGCCCGCCGAGGCGGACGGAGAGGGTTTCGGTCCCGATGATGGTGCCGAGGTTCATCCGGACGCCCCGCGCCGCCCGCGGGTCGCGCAGGCGGAAGGTTCCGGGCGGGCCTTCGGCGAGGCGCTTCCACTTGTCGTAGGCGCGCAGCGCGTAGCCGCCGGTGGCGCAGAAGTCGAGGCAGTCGTCGAACTCGGCCCGGCTCAGTCCCGCATAGGGCCCCGCCCCCGCCCGGATCTCGGCGAAGAGGGCGTCGGCCGCGAAGGGCCCCGCGCAGGCGGTGGCGAGGATATGCTGGCAGAGCACGTCGAGCGGCCCGTCCCGGTCCTCCTCCCCGTCGAGGTCATGGGCCAGAACCGCGTCGAGCGCGGCGCGGCATTCCAGCACCTCGAAGCGGTTGGCCGGCACGATCAGCGCGCGGGAGGGGGCGTTGTAACGGTGGTTCGCCCGTCCGATGCGCTGCACCAGCCGCTTGACGTTCTTGGGCGCGCCGACCTGCACCACCAGGTCGACGTCCCCCCAGTCGATCCCGAGATCCAGCGAGCCGGTGCAGACCACCGCCCTCAGCGCGCCCTCGGCCATCGCCGCCTCGACCCGCTTGCGCGCCTCCCGGTCGAGGGAGCCGTGGTGGATGCCGATGGGCAGGGCCTCCGCGTTCTCGGCCCAGAGCGCCTGGAAGAACAGCTCGGCCTGGGCGCGGGTGTTGTGGAAGACCAGCGTGATGCGATGGGCGCGGATCAGGTCCATCACCGCGCCGGCGGCGTGGCGGCCGCCCTGACCGGCCCAGGGGGGCGGGGCGTCGGTCTCCAGCATCCCGATATCGGGCTCGGGGCCGGGATCGGCTTCGAGGATGCGGCAGCCCGAAGGCGCGAGCCAGCGGCCGAGCGCGGGCGGATCTTCCACCGTCGCCGACAGCCCCACGACCGACAGCCCCGGCGCCAGCCCCCGCAGGCGCGACAGCAGCAGGGCGAGCTGGTCGCCGCGCTTGCTCTCGGCCAGCGCGTGCGCCTCGTCCACCACCACGCGGGAAAGGCCCGCGAAGATGCGGGGCGCGTCCTCGTAGCTCAGCAGCAGGGCGAGGCTTTCCGGCGTGGTCAGCAGGATATGCGGCGGGTCGGCGCGCTGGCGGCGGCGCGCGGTCTGGGAGGTGTCGCCGGTGCGGTCCTCGACCCGGATCGACAGGCCCATCTCCTCGATCGGGCGGGCGAGGTTGCGGCGGATGTCGGCGGCCAGCGCCTTGAGCGGCGAGAGATAGAGCGTGTGCAGCCCCTTCGGCGGGCTCCCCTCCAGCGCGACCAGCGTGGGCAGGAAACCCGCCAGCGTCTTGCCGCCGCCGGTGGGGGCGACCAGCAGGTCGGCGCCGCCGGGGCGGGCGGAGGCGAGCAGGGCGAGCTGGTGGGGATGCGGCGCCCAGCCCCGCCGGGCGAACCAGTCGGCGAAGCGGGGGGGCAGGGCGGGAGGGGGCAGGGAGGGAGGAGGCGCATCCATGGCCGGAAGAATAGCGCGGGTGGGGCCGATGCGGAACGGGCCGTGAACACGTCCGTGCGAGCGGTTCGGCCGGTCGCCGCCGGGGACGGCTCCGCCCGGCGCCCGGCGGGCCGGTCGCGCCGAGCCGCGCGCCACCGCCCGGCGTAGGCGCGCGGGCCCTGCGGGCGACGCCCGCAGGCGCGGCGGGGTCCGGCCCGCGTCCGGCCCGCCTCCTTCCCCTGCGGCATCCCTGCGGCGACGGGGCGCGGCCGGTAAAGTTTCCCGCGCCGCCCTTGACCTCCGTCCGCCGTCCGTCTCTGATCGACCCCGTATTCATCCGCGCCGCCGCCCCGATCGCTCCGGGGCCCCGGCCATGAAGGGGACGGACCGTGTTCAACGAGATGTCCGGATCGGACGGAAAGTTGCGCGAGCCCTATGCGGGCATCGCCGAATGGCTCGAAACCAGCGGGGTCGAGCTGCTCAATCGCCGCTCGGAGGAGGCCGAGGCCATCTTCCGCCGCATCGGCATCACCTTCGCCGTCTACGGCGAGGGCGGCGACCCCGAACGCCTGATCCCCTTCGACCTGATCCCCCGGGTCTTCGCCGCCGCCGAATGGCGCCGGCTCGACCGCGGCATCCGCCAGCGGGCCCGGGCGCTGAACGCCTTCCTCTACGACGTCTACCACCGCGGCGAGATCCTGCGCGCCGGCATCGTGCCCGCGCATCTCGTCTACCGGAACTCGGCCTTCCTGCCCGAGATGATGGGCATCGAGCCGCCGGGCCGGGTCTATTCCCATATCGTGGGCATCGACATCGTGCGCACCGGGCCCACGGACTTCCAGGTGCTGGAGGACAACTGCCGCACCCCGTCCGGCGTCTCCTACATGCTGGAGAACCGGGAGATCATGATGCGCATGTTCCCCGAACTGTTCGACGGCGGCGGGGTGGAGCCGGTGGACGACTATCCCGACGCCCTGCGCAAGACGCTGGAGGAGGTCGCGCCGCCGGCCTGCAAGGGCGACCCGACCTGCGTGGTGATGACCCCGGGGCCGCTGAACTCGGCCTATTACGAGCATTCCTTCCTCGCCGACCTGATGGGGGTGGAGCTGGTGGAGCCGCAGGACCTGTTCGTCGACGACGGGCTGGTCTGGATGCGCACCACCCGCGGCCCGCAGCGCGTGGACGTGATCTACCGGCGCATCGACGACGACTTCATCGACCCGCTGGCCTTCCGCCCCGACAGCCTGCTGGGCGTGCCCGGCATCTTCGACGCCTACCGGGCGGGGGGCGTCACGCTCTGCTCCGCGCCGGGCGCGGGGGTCGCGGACGACAAGGCGATCTACACCTTCGTTCCGGACATGATCCGCTTCTATCTGGGCGAGAAGCCGATCCTCGACAACGTGCCGACCTGGCGCTGCGCCGAGACCGACAGCTGCAAATACGTGCTGGAGCATCTGGACGAGCTGGTGGTCAAGGAAGTCCACGGCTCGGGCGGCTACGGCATGCTGATCGGCCCCAAGGCCACGAAGGAGGAGCGCGAGGCCTACGCCAAGCGCATCGTCGCCGACCCGTCCGACTTCATCGCCCAGCCGACGCTCGACCTGTCGGCGACGCCGACCATCTCCGGCGGCTCGGTCTCGCCCCGGCACGTGGATTTCCGCCCCTACTGCCTGGTGGGGCAGGAGATGCGGCTGGTCCCCGGGGGCCTGACCCGGGTGGCCCTGCGCGAGGGATCGCTGGTGGTCAACTCCTCGCAGGGCGGCGGGGTCAAGGACACCTGGGTGCTGAGCGAATGACGGCGCGCGCGGACACCCGCCGGCGCGAGGGAGCGAACGCATGCTGAGCCGGACGGCCGAGAACCTGTTCTGGATGGCCCGCTATATCGAGCGCGCCGAAAGCACCGCGCGGCTGATGGAGATGGGCCAGCGCATGGCCATGCTCCCCGGCGCGGGGGAGCGGGACGAGTGGCGCTCCGTCGTCACCTCCTGCGGATCGGCGCATCACTTCGACGACGGCGAGCGGATCACCGAGGTCGCCGCGGCGCGGTCGCTGGTGCTGGACCCGGAGAACCCGTCCTCGATCCGCGCCTGCCTCGCGGCGGCGCGGGCCAACGGCAAGGCGGTGCGCACCGCGCTCACCCGCGAGATGTGGGAAGGGCTCAACGACGGCTGGCGCAAGCTGGAGGCGGTGGACGACAACGCCCAGTCCCTGCGCCGGGAGCTGCCGGAGCTGCTGGACTGGACCAAGCGGCGCGCGAACCTGTTCCGCGGCGCGGCCGAAACCTCGATGCTGCGCAACGACGGCTGGGACTTCATGCGCATCGGCGGCTTCATCGAGCGCGCCGACATGATCCTGCGCCTTCTTGACGTGAAGTATTTCGTGCTGCTGCCCGAAACCGACGTGGTCGGCGGCGGGCGGGATCACCACCAGTGGACCTCGGTGCTGCACGCGACCTCCGCCACCCGGGCCTTCCACCACGTCTACAAGGGCGACTACGCGCCCTGGCAGATCACCGACTTCCTGCTGCTCAACCGGGCGTTCCCGCGGTCGCTGTCGCATTGCTACCGCCAGACGCTCGGCCATCTGGAGCATATCGAGCGGCGCTACGGCGCGCGCCATCCCTGCCACGACACCGCCCGCGCGATGGTGGAGCGGCTGGAGGGCGCGGGCATGGGCGAGCTGTTCAAGCAGGGCCTGCACGAATTCGTCTCGGACGCGCTGGGGGTCACCGCCCGGCTGTCGCGCGAGATCAAAGAAGCCTATCATTTCTGAGGGGACCGTTCCGATGCGCCTGAGCATCCGTCACCGCACGGTCTACGAATACGACCCCGCCGCCCTGCGCCTGGCGCTGCGCCTGCGGCTGTGGCCGTCGGCCTATGAGGCGCAGACCGCCTCCGACTGGTCCGTGACCGTCAACGGCGAGGCGGTGAGCCCGCTCTTGACCGACGATTTCGGCGACGCGGTCGCGCTGTGGCACGCGCATCAGCCGATCGGCTCGGTCGAGATCGTGGCGACCGGCACGGTGGAGACCACCGACGCCGCCGGCGTGGTGCGCGGGCTGGGCCACGCCCGCGCCGCGGGCGTGTTCCTGCGCGACACCCCGCTGACCAAGCCCGACGACGCGATCTGCGAACTGGCCGCCACCGTCGCGGCGGAGGCCGGGGACGACGGCACGCTCGCCGTCATGCACGCCCTGCGCACCGCGGTGCGCGAGGCGGTGGACTACCGCCCCGGCGTGACCGAGGCCGACACCACCGCCGCCCGCGCGCTCGCGCTCGGGGCCGGGGTCTGCCAGGACCATGCGCATGTGTTCATCGCCGCCGCCCGCTCGCTGGGCGTGCCGGCGCGCTACGTCTCGGGCTACCTGCTGGTCGAACCCTCCGCGGAGGACGACGAGGACGAGGCGGCGGTCAAGCTCGACGAGCTGAACGAGACCCATGCCTGGGCCGAGGCCTTCGTGGAGGGGCTGGGCTGGGTCGGCTTCGACCCGTCCAACGACGTCTGCCCCACGGACGGCTACGTGCGCCTGGTCGCCGGGCTCGACGCCAACGAGGCGGCGCCGATCCGCGGCTCGGTGACCGGCCAGTCCGAGACCACGCTGACGGCGGAGGTCGAGGTCTCCCGCGCCCAGGGGCAGAGCCAGCAGCAATAAGGGCGCGGCCCGGCGCCTGCGCGGCGAAGGACGGATGACATCCGTCCGGCGCCCCTGTATCTCCCGCCGTGCTGCTCGGGCGCCCTTCCGGCGCCCCGACCCGAGGGAGAACCCGCCGTGACCTATTGCGTGGGCCTGCGCCTGGACGCCGGGCTGGTGATGCTGTCCGACACCCGCACCAATGCCGGGCTCGATAACATCTCCCGCTTCGGCAAGATGTTCACGTGGGAGCGGGAGGGGGAGCGCGCGCTGATCGCGATGACCGCCGGCAGCCTGTCGATCACCCAGGGGGTGATCACCGCGCTGAACGAGGCCTGCGCCCGGGCCGAGGCGGGGGAGGAGGTCGAGAGCCTCCTGAACTGCGACAGCCTGTTCCGCGCCGCCCAGCTGGTCGGCGACGCCATGGCCGCCCAGCAGCGCCGCTACCGCGAGCGGCTGGAGGAGGCGGGGGCGGGGACCGGCGCCTCGATCATCCTCGGCGGCCAGCGCAAGGGCGGCAAGGCGCGGCTGTTCCTGATCTACGGGGCCGGCAATTTCATCGAGGCGACCGAGGACACCCCCTTCTTCCAGATCGGGGAGCACAAATACGGCAAGCCGATCCTCGACCGGGTGATCGAGCCGTCGACCCCGCTGCCCACCGCGCTCAAGGCCGCGTTCGTGTCGATGGATTCGACCCTGCGATCCAACCTCTCGGTCGGGATGCCGCTGGACCTCGCGGTGATGGAGGCGGGCAGCCTGCGCGTCGACATCCGGCGCCGGATGGAGCTGGACGACCCGGAATTCGCCAAGGTCTCCGGCGCCTGGAGCGATTCGCTCCGCGACGCGTTCTCCCGCTTGCCCGAGATCGTTTTCTGACCCTGCGTCGCCCGGGCGCACCCCACGGCGTCGGCGGGAATCCGCGCCCCGGGGCGGCGGGCGGACCGACGCGGCGAGGCCGGAATCGGCGTCCGGACATGCGGAAACTCGTATGTGAAGCTGAAATGACCGCTTGCGGACGGATCGCCCGCCGCCGCCCCGGGCCCCGCGATCGACGCGGTTCCGGCGACGGTCCGTCCTCTTCCGGCGGGCATTGGATACCTTGTTCAATTCTGAAAACTGATTAATATGAATTCAGCGGATCGGCTCGATTCCCAAGGTTGGGAAAAGATACGGTTCGCTGAACCGAAGATGAATAAGGCTCGTCCCGCGTCGCACGGACGATCGTTCGCTTCGGTAGGTTGCGTAGCGTGTCCTGGAGGACAACATGAGCGTCATTCGGCGCCTTCGTGCGTGCAAGCGAGACGACTCGGGGTCGGCGACCGTCGAGTTCGTGCTCTGGCTTCCCATCTTCTTCATGGTCTTCTGCGGCGCGACCGACGCCACCCTGCTGATGCACAAGCAGACGCAGATGATCGATGTCGCGCGCTCCGCCTCGCGGGCCGTGTCCATGGGCGTCTCCTCGGAAGCCGAGGCCAAGGCCTTCGCGCTCCAGCAGATGCGGACCGACAACGAGGAGAGCGCCTCCGTCACCGTGCAGAACGGTTTCGTGACCGCGACCCTGAACATCCCCTATTCGGATGTGGTGATCTTCGGCTCCTTCCTCGCCGGCGACAACGCGCTGGGCGCGTCGGTCACCATGGTCGACGAATCCTCGACGAATGGCTGATCGGGCGGCCAGACCGTCGGCGCCCGCCTGGCTGCGGCTGGCGCGGGACGAGACCGGCGCCGGCAGCATGATGTCGCTGCTGTGGCTCACGGCGTTGATGGTCATCGCCGGCGTCGCGGTCGACGTGTCCAACGCCTACCGGGTGCGCGCGCAGCTTCAGGCCACCGCCGATGCAGCCGCGCTCGCCGCCATCCTGCGCATCGGCGACGATGCGCAGGCCCGCGCCGCCGCCCAGCAGCTCGCCCGCATCAACATGCCCGCCGACGTCAACGGCGAGGTGATGCCCGAGGCGCTGGTGACGCTGGGCGTCTGGGATCCGGTGACCGACAGCTTCGTCGCCACCGCGGAAGGCCCGCACAACGCCGTGCATGTCGTGGCCAAGCGTGGCGACGACGGCGGGTTCGAGGTGCCGACCTTCCTGCTCGGCCTGCTCAGCAACGACAGCTGGACCATCGCCGCCGCCTCCACCGCGGTTTATCGGCCGACCTCCGCCGGGCCCGGCGGCAATTTGTGCGGCGGCGGGCTGATCATGTCCGCCAAGGACCTGCAGATGGGCGGCAACAACGAGCTGACCGACGGCATCTGCGTGCATGGCGAGACCGGGGTGAAGTTCGGCGGCTCCAGCTTCTTCACCGATGACGTCCGCGTCAGCGCCTTCGACCCCGACACCATCGAGATCGGCGGCGTCGACAGCGGCTCGGCCGGCGAAGCCGAGGTGAAGGTCGACGAATCGGTGCATATGGAGCCGAAGGTCCTGCCGAAGCTGAACGACATGTTCGCGGACCTGTGGACCGCGCTCTACGACAGCGGCGTCTCCACCTATTCCGGCCCGCTGATCCCGGACTTCATCTACAACGCCCAGGGCTACGCCAACGTGGTTCGGGTGAACCAGTGGTGGTGGACGGTGCAGCCGGGCGACCTGAGCCCCAACACCATCTACATGGTCAACCACGGCATGCAGCTCGCCGGGAAGGTGGACGCGCAGAACATCGCCATCATCGCCAAGGGGCAGATCGGCATGGGCGGCGGGCCGAACCTGGTGTTCGACAAGGTGCTGATCTTCGGCGAGGGGGACCTGAACTTCTCCGGCTCCGCGTCCTACGGGCAGGAGGCGCATTACTGCGACGACGGCGAGTTCGACGTCTACATGTTCTCCAAGACCCGGGTGTCGCTCGGCGGCTCCGATCCCAACGCCTGGACCCATGCCTTCATGTCCGCGGCGCCCCAGTTCCACCCGGGCGGGTCGTTCAAGAACGGCGGCGGGATCTATGTGGAGGCGGCCGAGCAGGTGCAGCTCGGAGGCAACGCCCAGGTGCATGGCTGCGGCGTCGAGATGAGCGGCCTTTACGAGACGATACGCGTCGAGGACGAGAACGCGATCAGCTATACAGCGGCCCTAGTCCGCTGACAGGACGCCCGGTCCCGGGGGATCCCTCCACCGTGTCCGGGCTATTGGCCGCGTCGCTTGCAGGGCGACGCGGCCCTCTTCTTTTCAGGGGTCCGCATTCGGGCGCGTCCCGCCTGCCGCAAGCGGGGCCGAAGCTGAAAAGTCGCTCACCAAGATGAACGAAACCTTGCGACCTTGCGTAAAAATGAATAAGATGAACGCCGTCGGTCCGTCCGGCGGAGCGCTCTTCTGTTCCGCTTCGCCAGCGGCCCGTCCGTTCAGCCGACCCTAGCGCGCCTCCTTTTCGCTTTCCGGGGCGCGGCCCGGTTGATCGCGTCGCGTCGTTTGGGAGTGAACCATGCGTGTGTTGAGACGCATCGCGCGCCGCCGCGCCGCGCTTCGGCGGTTCGTCGTCGATCAGGCCGCGTCCGGCTCCATCATGTCGGTGCTGTGGCTGTCCGTCTTCGTGATGTTCATGGGCGTCGCGGTGGACGTGTCCAACGCCTACCGGGTGCGCGCGCAGCTTCAGGCCACCGCCGACGCCGCCGCGCTCGCCGCCATCCAGCGCATCTCCAACCCCGACGAAGCCCGCGCCGCCGCCCGCCGGCTGGCCGCGATCAACATGCCGACGGAGGTTAACGGCGACGTGATGCCCGCGGCGATGGTCGAGCTCGGCCTGTGGGACGAAGCGACCGACAGCTTCTACACGCTGGGCATTCCGCCCTACAACGCGGTGCGCGTCACCGCCAAGCGGGGCGACGACGGCGGGCTGGCGGTGCCGACCTTCCTGCTGGGCCTGCTGCACAACCAGGACTGGACCATCGCCGCGTCCTCCACCGCCACGGTGCGCCCGACCACCGCCAATCCCGGGGGCAACAAGTGCGGCGGCGGAATGCTGATGTCCGAGACGACGATGCAGATGGGCGGCAACAACACGCTGACCGACGGCATCTGCGTGCATGGACGGGAGGGGGTGCATTTCGGCGGCTCCTCCTTCTTCACCGCCGACGTGCGGGTCAGCGCCTTCGACCCGAACACCATCACCATCGGCCATGTGGACGACGGGTCGGCGACGGAAGAGCAGGTGAAGGTGCCGGAGGCGGAATATTTCGAGCCCGTCGTCCTGCCCAAGCTGAACGACATTTTCGCCGACCTGTGGACCGCGCTCTACGACAGCGGCGTCTCCACCTATTCCGGCCCGCTGATCCCGGACTTCATCTACAACGCCCAGGGCTACGCCAACGTCGTGCGCATCAATCAGTGGTGGTGGACGGTGCAGCCGGGGGATCTCAGCCCCAACACCATCTACGTGGTGAACCACGGCATGCAGCTCGCCGGGAAAGTGGACGCGCAGAACATCGCCATCATCGCCAAGGGGCAGATCGGCATGGGCGGCGGGCCGAGCCTGCTGTTCGACAAGGTGCTGATCTTCGGGGAGGGGGACCTGAACTTCTCCGGCTCCGCGTCCTACGGGGAGGCCGACCACTACTGCGACGATGGCGAGTTCGACGTCTACATGTTCTCCAAGACCCGGGTGTCGCTCGGCGGCTCCGATCCCAAGGCCTGGACGCATGCCTTCATGGCGGTCGCCCCGCAGTTCCACCCCGGCGGTTCGTTCAAGAACGGCGGCGGGATCTATGTGGAGGCGCGGGACACGTTGCAGCTTGGCGGCAACGCCGAGATCTCGGGCTGCGACACCGACATGGGCGGGCATTACGAGACCATCACCGTCGAAGACGACGACCAGGTCACCTTCATCGGGGCGCTGGTGCGGTGACAGGGCTGAGCGGAACGGCTCGGGCGCCGCGGCGCCTGCGGTTTCGCCGCAGGTTTGCATGGTGAAATAAAACTTGAATATATTCATCATCATTAACTAGACTGATCTTCGGGGTCGCCCGCGACGGGCGCCGGACCGGTGCGATGGGGATCGCCCTGGACGGCGCGCCGGCAGGCGTCGGGCGAGGGGTCGTCCGGCGCGGTCTCGCGGGCGCGTACGGAGTTGGTGATGGCTTATCTACGCCTCGCCCGGCCGGTTCGCCGCGCCGTGCGGAAGGCTGCGCGCGTCTGGGGTTTTGCGCGCAGGGTGAAGAACGACAGCGCCGCGAGCGCCACGGCCATATCGGTCGTCTGGCTCATGGCGCTGCTGATGCTGGCGGGGGTCGCGCTCGACGCCGCCAACGGATTCAGGGTCCGGGCCATGCTGCAGGCCACCGCCGATTCGGCGGCGCTGGCGGCGGTGCTGCGCATCGAGAACCCGGCCGCGGCCCGCGCCGCCGCGCACCAGCTGGCCGAACTGAACATGCCCGCCGCGACCAACGGCGACGTGCTGCCGGACGCCAATGTCGAGCTGGGGCTCTACGAACCCGCCACCGGGATTTTTCTGTCGGGGATGATTCCCTACAACGCCGCCCGCGTCACCGTGCGCCGCGGCGGCGACGACGGCGGGCTGGAGGTGCCGACCTTCCTGCTGGGGATCACCGGGTTCGACGCCTGGAACGTCGCCGCCTCGGCCATGGCCGCGGTGCGCCCGACCGCCGGGGGCGGCGGCGACCAGCACTGCGCCGGCGGGCTGATCCTGTCCCAGGCCACGATGCAGATGGGCGGCGGCAACACGCTCAGGGACGGCATGTGCATCCATGGCGAGCAGGGCGTGCATTTCGGCGGGGCGAGCTGGTTCACCGAGGACGTCCGCGTCTCCGCCCTGCTTCCGCTGACCATCGTCATGGGGACCACGCGGTCCGGGTCGGCCCCCGCGTCCAGCGTCAAGCAGAACGAGCCCACGCATCTGGAGCCGCTGGTGCTGCCGCGTCTGAACGACATCTTCTCTGACCTGTGGACCGAGCTGAACGACAGCGGCGTCGACCGCTACTACGGCGACCTCGTCCCCGACTTCCTGAAGAACGCCGAGGGCTTCGTGAACGTGGTCCGGGTCGACAACTGGTGGTGGACCGTGCAGCCGGGCGACCTGCAGCCCCACACCGTCTACATGGTCAACCACGGCATGCAGCTCGCCGGCGGGGTGTCGGCGGCCAATGTCGGGCTGGTGGTGAAAGGCCAGATCGGCATGGGCGGCGGGCCGGGCGTCACCTTCGACAAGGTGTATTTCTTCGGCGAGGGGGCGCTGAACTTCTCCGGCGACGCTGCATACGGTCAGGCCGAGCATTTCTGCGAAGACGGGGAATACGACGTCTACCTGATGTCGAAGGACGCGATCTCGCTGGGCGGCTGGGGCGATACGTCCTGGACCCATGCGATGATGGCGATCGCCCCGACCTTCGCGCCGGGCGGCGCGATGAAGAACGCGGGCGGGATCTATGCGGAGGCGCGCAACACCATCCAGATGGGCGGCAACGTCGACCTCGCGGCCTGCGGGAACGAGCTGTCGGGCCACTATGAGACGGTGAAGATCGGCGACTCCCGGCAACTGACCTTCGGGGCCGCGCTGGTGCGCTGAGGCGGCGCAGCACGCCCGGGCCCCGAAACGAAACCGGCCCCGGATGCGGCGCATCCGGGGCCGGGGATCCGTCCCGCAGGCCCGGCGGGCGCCGGGCCGGGGTCTCAGGGCCGGGCGAGGCGCGCGGTCAGGGTCGGCGCGCCGACCTTGCCCGACAGGCGGGCGTCGTAGACATGCAGCCCCTCCATCACCCGCTGCACGTAGTTGCGGGTCTCGTCGAAGGGGATGGTCTCGATCCAGTCGATCATGTCCACGCGCCCGGTCCGCGGGTCTCCGTAGCGCTCGATCCACTGCCGCACCCGGTTCGGCCCGGCGTTGTAGCCCGCCGCCGCCATGGGCAGCGATCCGAACTCGTCCACCAGCCCCGCCAGATAGTCGGTCCCCAGCCGGGCGTTGTAGCGCCAGTCCCGGGTCAGCGCGCCGAGGTCGTAGCCGATGCCCAGACGCTTCGCGACCAGCTTGGCGGTGCCGGGCATGAGCTGCATCAGGCCGCGGGCCCCGGCATGGCTGATCGCCTCGGGGTTCATCTCCGATTCCTGCCGGGCGATCGACAGCGCCAGCGAGGGCGAGATCGGGCCCGAGGCGTTGGCGAGGTCCATCACCGGGTAATAGTAGGTCGGCAGCACCGCCCCATCGGAGGCCGCGGCCTTGCCGACCCGAACCGCCACTTCCGGCCGGTCCAGCTCCAGCGCCAGCTGCCCCAGCGCGGCCTGGGAGCGGGGGTTGCGCGCCTCCGCCGCCGCGTTGGTCAGCAGCCGGTGCGACAGCCCCCGCTCGCCCGCGTAGTGCAGCAGCACCGCGGCGCGCACCTGGCTGGTCTGCAGGACCGAGGCCGCGCGCCAGTCGGTCGGGGGCGCGAGCCCGGCGAGCGTCGGGTCGCCTGGCGCCCCGGCGCGTTCCGCCGCCAACTGCCCGTAGAAGCTGGTCTGCCAGCGCGCGCCCTCCCGGTAGGCGTCCGCGGCGCCCGACCTGTCGCCCTTCGCCTCCCGCGCCCGGCCCAGCCAGTAATAGCCGCGCCCGAGGCTGATGGGGGAGCCGACGGCGGCGGTGAACCGCGCGAAATGCGCCTCGGCCGCCGCCGGGTCGTTCAGCTTGCGCAACGCGATCCATCCCGCCAGCCATTCTAGGTCGGCGTAGTCGTAGCCGTCGTCGGGCTTCATGAAGTGGCGCGCGGCGAGGATATAGGCCACGCGCGCCCGGCCGGCCCGGTCGGCGGCGCGCACCATGTCGATGCGCTCGTCGGCCCAGAGCTCCGGCCGCCCCAGCGCGGCGGCGGAGGTGGAGCGGGCGAGGATCAGCTCCTCCGCGCCTGCGTCGAGCCCCCGCTTCTCCCGCCAGCGGAAGCGTTCGTAGGCGAGGCCCGCGTCGTCGGCGTAGCGCGCGGGCACGGCGGCGATCAGCCCGTCCACCCCGTTCGCGCCTGCGCGCAGCGCCAGCCGCGCCCGGCCGAGCGCGGCCATGCCGGCGTCGACCCGCGGATACATCCGCTCGGATTCGCCCGAGAGCCCGCGCCACAGCAGCATGTCGAGCCGCTCGGCGTGGTACTTGGCGAGCTCCCCGCCCCAGCCCGCCAGCAGCGCCTGTTCCTCCGACGGGGTCAGCGACAGCCGGGTCCAGGCGCGCACCGCCTGCTCCAGCGCCTCCGCCTTGCGGCCGGCGCGGCCGAGCACGGTGGCCAGCCGCACGGCGCCGGATCCGGTCTGCGGCGCGGCGCCGGCGAAGAAGGCCTCCACCTCCGCGGCCGGCAGGTCGGGGGGCATCCGTTCCTCGGCCGAGCGGCGCAGGCCGCGGGCGCCCGGCCAGTCGGGATTGCGCTTGAGGAACTGGGCGTAGTCGAACCAGCCGCCCGCGTCGTTGGACAGCATCCGCCAGGTGACCAGGTCCACCGCCGCCGGGTCGCCCAGGGTGCGGGCGAGCGACAGGGCGGTGCCCCAGTCGTCGCGTTTCATCGCGTCCAGCGCGGGCGCGAGGCGCGACGCCTGGGCGGGGGTGGGCAGGGCGGCCTGCGCCTGCGCCGGGCGCGCCGCCCAGGGCGGGGCGGCGATGGCGGCCGCCGCCAGGGTGACTGCAAGGGCCGCGACCGCGCGCTGCCGCACGGTCCGGCGGGTGCGCCGAACGTCGATCATCTTGTTGCTCGCCTTTCACGCCTCGGCCGCCGGTCTGCGCCGGCTGGCTCCGGGGCGTATGCTAGCACGGCGCGGGGCGGCCCGGCAGGGGGCGTTTGGGAAGCGCGTCCCGCCCTGCGGGTTTCACCAGCCGGGACCGGCGGACAATCCGCCGTCGACGACCAGCGTGGTCCCGGTCACGAAACGCGCGGCGTCGGAGACGAGGAACAGGGCGGCGTCGGCGATCTCCTCCGGCTCCGCCGGGCGGCCCAGCGGCGCCGCCGCGCGCCAGCGGGCCAGCCCCTCGGGCCACTGCTCCTCCAGCCCCGGCCGGGCGATCAGGCCGGGGGCGAGGCCGTTGACCCGCAGCGGCGCGAGCTCCGCCGCCGCGGACCGCACCAGCGATTCCAGCGCGGCCTTGGAGGCGGCGTAGGCGGCGTGGCCGGGCAGGGGCCGCGCCGCCTCGACCGAGGACACCAGCGCCACGGCGAGCGGCCGGGGCGCGGCCTGCGCGGCGAAGGCGGCGAGAAGGGCGCGGGAGGCGTCGAGATTGGCCCCGACCACCGAGGCCCAGTCCGCCGCCGCCATGTCCGCGATCCCGCCCATGTCCTGGCGGGCCGCGGCATGGACCAGAAGGTCGGCCCCGCCGGCATCGGCCAGCAGGTCACGCGCGGCGTCCGGCGCGGTCAGGTCGGCCTGGGCCGCGTCGGCCTCCAGCCCCTGCCCGCGCAGACTGGCGGCCAGCGCCCGGGCGCGTTCGGGGCGGGTCGCGGCGTGGCAGATCACGAAGGCCCCGGCCTCCGCCAGCCGCCGGGCGACCGCGGCGCCCAGCCCGCCCGACGCGCCGGTCACCAGCGCCCGGCGGCCGTCCAGCGCCAGCAGGTCGCGGGCCGGCGGGGCCTCGGGCGCCGGCGGGGCGTCGCCCCGGCGCGGGGGCTGGGGCCTGCGGCTCACGGCAGCTCCGGCGCCAGGGCCGCGAGGATGCGGGCGATGCGCGCGCCGGCGGTCGCGGCGTTGGCCAGCACCTCCTCGATGGTGTCGGGCTGCTGGTCGGGCCCGCCGTCGGCGGCGTTGGTGATCGCCGACAGGCCCAGCGCCTTCATCCCGCAATGATTGGCCGCGATCACCTCCAGCACCGTCGACATGCCCACCGCGTCGGCCCCGGTGGAGCGCAGCCAGCGCCGCTCCGCCGAGGTCTCCAGCGACGGGCCGGCGATGCCGGCGTAGACGCCCCGCGCCATCGCCTCGCCGGCCTTTTCGGCCGCCGCGATGGCCAGCGTCCGCAGGTCGGGGGCGTAGGCGCGCGACATGTCGGGAAAGCGCGGCCCGATCGCCTCGTCATTGGCGCCGATCAGCGGATTCTGGCCGGTGAAGTTCAGATGATCCTCGATCAGCATCGGCACGCCCGGCTTCAGGCCTGGGTTCAGCGCGCCGGCGGCGTTGGTGGCGATGAACACCCCCGCCCCCATCCGGTTCATCAGCCAGACCGGCAGCGCCACGTCCTGCGCGCTCCATCCCTCGTAGAGATGCACCCGCCCCTGCATCAGCGCCGCCCGCCGACCGTGCAGCGTCCCGATCACGAAGCGCCCCGCATGGGAGGGCGCGGTGGAGACGGGGAAGCCCGGGATCTCGTGATAGGGGATGGTCGTCGCATCCGTCACCGCATCCGCCAGCCCGCCGAGGCCGGAGCCGAGCGCGATCGCGATCTCCACCGGCGCCCCCATGCGGGGCAGGACCTCCGAGGCGGCGGCGTCGAGGCGGGCGGTCAGGCTCATGCGATGGATTCCTTGATGGCGGGGACCAGCGCGCGGACCTCGTCCAGCGTCTCGGTCATGTCGAAAACGGTCAGCGCCCGGTCGCGCACCCGCCATTGTCCGTCCACGAAGACATGGCGGACGTCGGAGCGGCCGGCGGAATAGACCACGTGGGTCAGCGGGTCGAAGATCGGGACCGCATGGGGCGCGGAGGTGTCGAGCACCACGAGATCCGCGGCCTTCCCCACCTCCAGCGAGCCGGCGACGGCGCCGAGCCCCATCGCCTCCGCCCCCGCCAGCGTCGCCATGTGCAGCGCCTCGCGCGTGGTGATGACGTCGGCGCGCCCCGACGCGGCCTTGTGCAGGGTCGCGGCCAGCCGCAGCGCCAGCCACATGTCGATGTCGTTGCCCGAGATCGCGCCGTCGGTGCCGAGCGTCACATGCACGCCCTTCTCCAGCATCTCCGGCACGCGGGCGAAACCCGACGCGAGCTTGAGGTTGGAGACGGGGTTATGCGCCACCACCGCGCCGGTGCGGGCGAGAATGTCGATCTCCTCGTCGTCGAGATGCACGCAATGGGCGAGGATGGTGCGCGGGTCGAGGATGCCCAGCGCGTCCATGTGCCGGATCACCGAGGCGCCGTAGTTGTCCTGCACCGTCTTCTGCTCGACCTTCGTTTCGGCGGCGTGGGTGGAGAACAGGGCCCCGTGCGCGTCGGCGAGCCGCTTGGCGGTCCGCAGGTTCTCGGGCCCCACCGTATAGGCGCCATGCGGGAAGGTCCCGGGGCGCAGCCGGTCGGTGGCGGGGTGGTCGGCGAAGAAGGCCTCGGCGTCGGGCAGGCGGGCGTCGGCGGTCTTGCCGTCCATGCCGGGGAAGTCGAAGAAGAGGCCGCCGCAGGACACCCGGACGCCGAGCTCCGCCGCCGCGCGGGCCGTGGAATGCGGGTGCCAGAACATGTCCACGACCGAGGTGCAGCCCGAAAGCAGCAGCTCCGCGAAGCCCAGCCGCGCGCCCAGCCGGCAGGTGGCGGCGGTCAGGATCGCGCCCTCGGCCTTCCACACGGTCTGCAGCCAGGGCTCCAGCGGCAGGTTCTCCACCAGCCCGCGGAACAGGCAGTCGGCGGCGTGGCAATGGGTGTTGACCAGGCCCGGCATGACGATGCCGCCCCGGGCGTCCACCACCTCCTGCGCCCGGTCGGGGACCTCGCCCAGATGGGTGATGCGCCCGTCCTCAACCGCGACGCCCCCCGTCAGCACGGTTCCGGCCCGGTCGGCGGTGACGATCGTGGCGTTGCGGATGATCAGGTCGGTCATCTGGGGCGCTCCGGCTTCTCGGGGGACGGGTCGGGGAACGGGCGGGGCGGGCGGAGACTATCGGCCGGCGCCGGGCTTGGGAAGCGGGGCGGGGGCGGGCGGGGGGCGCCGCCCCTTCCCCCCCCACCGCCGCGCTTGCGCGCCCGCCCCGGTTGAAGGACAATGAGCGTTCGGCCGCAGCCGCCTCGCGAAGGATCCGATGCGCAAGTTCCTCGTCGTCGTCGACGAAACCCCGGAATGCATGAACGCCATCCGCTTCGCCGCCCGCCGCGCCAAGAAGACCGGCGGCGGGCTGCAGATGATGTTCATCCTGCGCCCGACCGAGTTCCAGCACTGGATGGGCGTGCAGGACATCATGCGCCAGGAGGCCCGCGACGCCGCCGAGGCGCGGTTTCAGGAGGTGGCCGGCAAGGTCACCGAGAATGTCGGCATCTATCCCGAATTCGTCATCCGCGAGGGCGAGCCGGTGGAGGAGGTGCTGGCCCAGATCAAGGAGGATCCGGAGATCGGGGTCCTCGTGCTGGGCGCGGGCGTGGACAACGGGCCGGGGCCGCTGGTCTCCCATCTGGTCGGCAAGCTCGCCGGCAACCTGCCGTTGCCGGTGACGGTGGTGCCCGGCGCGCTCAGCCGCGACCAGGTCATCGCGCTGGCCTGACCGCCGCGCCGGAGCGTCCGGAACGCGGGGCGGCCTCGCGCCGCGTCCGGCGGAACCTCGTCTCCCAGTTTGGAATGATTCTTGATTTCCCCGCCCGCGCGGTCCACATGTGAGCTCCAAACGGAGGGCCGCGCCATGTTCATCCAGACCGAATCCACGCCGAACCCGGCGACGCTGAAGTTCCTGCCCGGCCAGACCGTGATGCAGGCCGGCTCCGCCGACTTCCCCGCCCGCGAGGGGGCCGCGGCCTCGCCGCTCGCCACCCGCATCTTCGCGGTGGACGGGGTGGAGGGCGTGTTCCTCGGGCCTGACTTCATCACCGTCACCAAGGCCGAGGCCCGCGACTGGGCGCATCTCAAGCCCGGCGTGCTCGGCGCGATCCTGGAGCATTTCCAGTCCGGCGCCCCGACCATGGAGGGCGAGGGCGGCCAGACCGGCCATGCCGAGCATGACGGTCCGGACGGGGAGATCGTGGTCCAGATCAAGGAGCTTCTGGACACCCGCGTTCGCCCGGCGGTGGCGCAGGACGGCGGCGACATCACCTTCCACGGCTTCGATCGCGGCGTGGTCTACCTGCATATGCAGGGCGCCTGCGCGGGCTGCCCGTCCTCCACGATGACCCTCAAGATGGGCATCGAGAACCTGCTCAAGCACTATATTCCCGAAGTGTCCGAAGTGCGCCCGGTCGGCGTGCAGTTCTGACCTCCGGCACGACCGCGATGGGGCCGCTGCTGGCCATCGAGACCTCCGCCGCGCAATGCGCGGCGGCCATTCTCGTCGACGGTCGGGTGGCGGCCGAACGGCTGGAACTGATGAGCCGCGGCCAGGCCGAGCGCCTGATGCCGATGATCGCGGAGCTTCTGGCCGAACTGTCGCTCGCCCCGCGCGATCTCGGCGCCGTCGCGGTCTGCGAGGGACCGGGCAACTTCACCGGCATCCGCATCGCCGTCGCCGCCGCCCGCGGGCTGGCGCTGTCGACGGGGCGCCCGGCGCTGGGCGTGGGCCGGCTCGATGCGCTGGCCGAGACGGAGGCCTGGGGTCTGGGTCTGCGCCTGCGCGGGGGGGATCCCGACGCGGCGCCGCTCCGGCTGGTCGTCACCGCCGAGGCGCGCCGGGACGAGATCCTCGCCCAGGCTTTCGAGATCCGGGCGGGAGAGCCGCCCCGCCCCCTCGCCCCGCTGGAGCAGGGCGCGCCGGAGGCGCTGGCCGACGGTCTGGCCGGGGCGCTCGCCGGTTCCATGGTCGGCGGCCCGGTGCGGGTGACCGGCCCCGCCGCGCCGCGCCTGTCCGCGATGCTGGAGGAGGCGGGCGTTTCGGGGACGGCGCTGGGCGATCTCGGGGACCTCGCCGATCCCGCCGCCATCGGACGGCTGGGGCTGGCGGCGCTCGCCCGTCTCGCGCCCGGCGAGGCGCCGACGCCCCCCGCCCCGCGCTATCCCCGCCCCGCCGACGCCGCGCCGTCGCGGGAGGTCGCGCCGGCGCTGCTGCCCGATCCGGCGCCCGACGCGCCCGGGGCATGAGCGCCGCCCCCGACGCCGCCCCCGACGCGCCGTTGACCGGGCCGGAGGCCGAAGCCGCCGCCGCCCTTCACGCCGCGGCCTTCTCCGGCCCCGACGCCATCGGGCCATGGTCGGCCGACGATATTCTCGGCTTCTGCGCCAGCCCCGGCGCCTTCCGCCTGACCGCGCCCGACCCGTCCGGGCTCGCGGCGCTGCTTCTGGGCCGCGTCGTCGGGCCGGAGGCGGAGCTGGTCACCCTCGCCACCCGTCCCCAAGCCCGCCGTCGCGGCCTGGCCCGCGCGCTGGTCCGCGCCTTCGCCCGGCGCGCCGCCGCGCGGGGCGCGGAGACGGCGTTTCTTGAGGTCGCCGAGCCCAACGCCCCCGCGCGCGCCCTTTACTTGGCCGAGGGCTGGGGCGTGGTCGGTCGACGCCGGGACTATTACCGCCTGCGCGGCGGCGGACGGGCGGACGCGCTGGTAATGTCCCGCGACCTCCGCGACATTTCATCAGAAATCGCCGCCGCCCCGACCTCACTGAATGATTAATCATTGCATCGGTTGCAGATGAACCGCGCGTCGCGGGGATAAACTTCGCGACAACACCCGCCGAAAAAGAATTGACCTCGAAGTAGCGCGCTTCTATGACGCTCTCAGGTATGAATTGCCCGGTCGAAGCCAAGGATCGCGCCGGTGTCGCTTACGGGCGCGCGCGATCAGCGGCCGACGCCGACAGGTAGAGAGAGCATATGTCCGAGCCCCAGAATATCGAGAAATCCGAACTGCTCGCCCTTACGGCGGACATCGTGTCGTCTCACGTTTCCAACAACGCCGTGTCGCCGCAGGAACTGACCGGCGTGATCGAGCAGGTCTTCGCCAAGCTCTCCGAACTCGCCTCCGACCAGCCCGAGCCGGTGGAAGAGTTGGTGCCGGCGGTTCCGGTCAAGAAATCGGTGACCGACGACTACATCATTTGTCTGGAAGATGGGAAGAAGCTGAAGATGCTGAAGCGGCATCTGAAGACCGCCTATGACATGACGCCGGAAGACTACCGCGCCAAGTGGGGTCTGTCGGCGGATTACCCGATGGTCGCCCCCGCCTACGCCCGCAAGCGGCAGGAGCTGGCCAAGCAGATCGGCCTCGGCCGCAAGCCCAAGGGCAAGTGATCCGCGACCCGCTCCGGCGGTCGTGACGGACGGCGCGCGGGCGACCCCCGCGCGCCGTTCGCGTTTCCAGGGGAGCGGCGCCGCGCTCGCCCGCGTTGCGCCGCGGGGGCCGAGGCTGTATGCCGCGCGCAAGCCCGTCCCCGTCCGACCGCCCGAGGGAGCCCTGCCCATGGCCCGCAAGCTCTTCGTCAAGGCCTATGGCTGCCAGATGAACGTCTACGACGCCGAGCGCATGGCCGGCGTCATGGGGGCCGAAGGCTATGAGCAGACCGACCGGCCCGAAGACGCCGACCTGATCCTGCTCAACACCTGCCATATCCGCGAGAAGGCGGCGGAGAAGGTCTATTCCGAGCTGGGCCGCCTGAAGAAGCTGAAAGACGGCCGCCCCGACCTGAAGATCGGCGTGGCCGGCTGCGTCGCCCAGGCGGAGGGGGCGGAGATCCAGGCCCGTCAGCCGGCGGTGGATTTCGTGGTCGGCCCGCAGGCCTATCACCGCCTGCCGAAGCTGGTGCGCGACGGCGGCGTGGACACCGAATTCCCGGCGGAGGACAAATTCTCCGCCATGGCCCCGGCCCCGCGCCGGCGCGCGCCCTCGGCCTTCCTGACCGTGCAGGAGGGCTGCGACAAGTTCTGCGCCTTCTGCGTGGTGCCCTATACCCGGGGGGCCGAGGTCTCGCGCCCCGCCGCCCGGCTGATCGACGAGGCGAAGGCGCTGGCCGACCAGGGCGTGCGGGAGATCACGCTGCTGGGCCAGAACGTCAACGCCTATCACGGCGAGGGGCCGGACGGGTCGGACTGGACGCTGGCCCGCCTGCTTGAGGCGCTGTCGGGGATCGAGGGGCTGGCGCGGCTGCGCTACACCACCTCGCATCCCAACGACATGGGCGAGGACCTGATCGAGGCGCATGGGGCGCTGGAAAAGCTGATGCCCTATCTGCACCTGCCGGTGCAGTCGGGCTCGGACCGGGTGCTGAAGGCGATGAACCGCAAGCACACCGCCGAAAGCTACCTGCGCCTGATCGAACGCATCCGCGCCGCCCGCCCCGACATCGCGCTGTCCGGCGACTTCATCGTCGGCTTCCCGGGGGAGGAGGAGGCGGATTTCCAGGCCACGCTCGACCTGTGCGAGGCGGTCCGCTACGGCTCGGCCTTCTCGTTCAAGTATTCCCCGCGCCCCGGCACGCCGGCCGCGGGGGCCAAGGTCCAGGTGGCGGAGGAGGTGAAGGCCGAGCGTCTCGCCCGCCTCCAATCCCGTCTCGACGCCGACCAGCGGGCGTTCCAGGAGAGCATGGCGGGCCGGGTCCTGCCGGTGCTGGTGGAGAAGCCGGGCCGGCTGCCGGGGCAGATGGTCGGCAAGTCGCCCTGGCTGCACGCGGTGCATTTCGACGGGGCGGAGACGCTGGCGGGGCGGGTGGTCGAGGTCGAGATCCTCGCCGCGGCGCCGAATTCGCTGTCGGGGCGCCTGGCGGGCTGATCTTCCGCTTAGCGGGCCGCGCGACGACCCGCGCGCCGGTGGGGCCGGGGCGCCCGCGCGGCGCGGCGGCGGCGCGCGTGCGGGGGCGCCTGGCCGGGTGGCGTGGCGCCAGCGGTTTCTTTTTCGCCGTCTGCTGAGAAGGCCCCGAGGGGGCCTTGTCCGAGCGTGCGCGGAGGATGGGGCGCGTCAAGGCCGCGCCGGCTGCGCCGGCTGCGCCGGCTGCTGCGCGAGCCTCGAGGCGCCCCATCATCCGCCGGCGATCGCGGCCGGGAAACGGGTCCAGCGGCGCCGGGGTCGCCCCGCCGCGCGGGCGCCCGCGGGTCAGGGGCGCGCGGGGCGTCGCGCGGCCCGGCGCAGGTCGTCGGGCGTGTCGACGTCGGCGAGGCGGTCGGCGAAGGCGACCCGGACGTCGCTGAGGTTGGCGAGCACGTCGGCCAGCGCATGGGGGCTCGACCAGCGGGCGCCGGCGAACAGGTCCCGCGGGGCGCGGCGGGCGGGGCCGAGGCCGACCAGCCAGAAGCCGCCGTCCTCCGCCGGGCCCAACACGGCGTCGGCCCCGGCCAGCGCCCGGAAGGCGCGGGCCATCGCCGCGGGCGTGATCCCCGGAATGTCGGCGCCGATCACCAGCACCGGGCCGGGGGGCGCGCCGAACAGCGCCCGGGCCATGCGCGCGCCCAGGTCGCCGCCGCCCTGGCCCTGACGCGCCGGGCCGGGGGGCAGGGCGCGGGTCGCCAGCCCCTCCGCCTCCGGGGAGACGGCGAGGCGCACGTCCCAGCGCGGATCGGCGGCGAGGCGGCGGATCAGCCCCCGGCTCTGCGCCCGGAACCAGCGCGCGGCCTCCGGCGCGCCGACCCCGCGGGCGAGCCGGGTCTTCACCCGGCCCGGCCTCGGGACCTTGACGAAGATCACCACCTGCGGGCGGGCCGCCGGGCCGTTTCGCCGTTCGCTGGGCCGCTTACCGCTCATAGCGCCGGGCCAGCCGCTCCGGCGACATGCCCAGCCGCCACAGCGCCAGCGTGCTGAGGTTGCGCCAGCCCCGGCGCAGCCAGCCGTCGCGGCGATAGCGACGGGCGGAGGTGACGGCGTTGGCGTCGATCTCCCGCAGGTCGGCCAGGCGGCGGACCAGGGCCACGTCCTCCATCAGCGGGATCGGGTCGAAGCCCCCCGCCCGCCGGTAGACGCGGGCCGCGACCAGCAGGCCCTGGTCGCCATAGGGCAGGCCCATGCGCCGGGCCCGGAAATTCGCCCAGGCCGCCACCGTGGCGGGCGCGGGGCCCGCGGCGTCGAATTCCAGCCGGAACCAGCCGGCGGCGTCGGGCGCCTCGCGCATATGGCGGCGCACCGCCTCCGACCAGCCGCGGCTGAGCACGGTGTCGGCGTGCAGGAACAGGAGCCAGTCGCCCTGCGCCGCCTCCGCCCCCCGCGCAAGCTGCCCGCCGCGGCCCTTCGGCCCGGTCACCAGCACCGCGCCGGCGGCGTCGGCCACCAGCTCGATCCCGTCCGAGGAGCCGCCGTCGGTCAGGATCACCTCGCGGATCAGCCCCTCGGTCAGCGCCTCGGCCAGCGCGCCGAGACAGGGGCCGATCTCTCCCGACGCGTTCAGCGTGGGAATGACGATGGAGAGCGGCGCGGTCACGCGAACGCCCCCCGCCGCTGCGCATAGGTCAGCGCCGCCAGCCCCACGGCGCCCGAGACCCCGAAGCTCGCCGCCAGCGGCACCACGGTTCCGTCGAAGGCGGCTCCGGCCCCGGCCGCCAGCAGCGCGCCGCCCGCGGTGGACATGAAGGCCAGCACCGAGGAGGCGGAGCCCGCCATGTCCCCCATCGGCGCCATCGCCACCGCGTTGAGATTTCCGAACAGCAGCGCGAACATCGCCAGCGCGCCGGCGTTCCACAGCATGAACAGCCACAGCGGCGGAACCCCGTCGAAGCCCAGGCCGAACACCGCCGCGGCGATCCCGCCGCCGAAGAGCCAGCCGATCAGCCCGCGCCGCGCCATGCGCAGCGCCCCGATCCGCTTGACCGCGCGGGAGTTGAAGATGGCCGCCCCGCCCTCCGCGAAGGCCAGGATCCCGAAGGCCAGCGGCATCAGCGCGCCCAGCCCGTAAATGCCGTTGAAGATCTGCTCGGCCGTGGCGATGTAGGTGGCGAGCGAGCCCAGCGTCGCCGCCAGCGCGCCGGCGCAGGCCAGCGTCGCGGGGGTGGAGGCCACCACCCGCATCGCCTTGACCATCGGGCGGATCGCCAGCGGGCGGCGACGCTCGGGCGGCAGGGTCTCGGGCAGGGCGCGGGCCAGCCAAAGGGCGGTCAGCGCGCTCTGGATCAGCAGCCACACGAACAGGCCCCGCCAGCCCGACAGCGCGATCACCAGCTGCCCCGCCATCGGCGCGATGAAGATCAGGATCAGGAACCCGACGGAGATCAGCGAGGTGGAGCGCGCCATCTCGTCCCCCGCCACCCGGTCGCGCAGGATGGCGTAGGCCAGCACCCTCAGCCCGCCGGAGCCGAGCCCCTGCAGGACCCGCGCCGCCAGCAGCGTCTCATAGTCCTGCGCCGCCCCGGCGAGCAGGCAGCCCAGCCCGAAGATCGCCAGCCCCGCGAAGGCCGCGGGCCGGCGGCCCAGCGCGTCCGACAGCGGCCCGATCAGCAATTGCGACACCGCCATCCCGAGGAAGGAGGCGTAGATCACCCATTGCCGGTGATTGGGGTCCGTGAGCTGGAAATGGTCCGAGATCACGCCCAGACCGGGGATCACCATGTCGGCGGCGAAGGCGTTGATGGCGATCATCGCCGCCATCATGGCGATGAAGGCCACGTTCACCTCGAAGGCGGCGGGCTCGGGGGCGCCGGGGCCGGGGCCCGGGCCGGGGCGTTCCGGCGCCGTCTCCGCCCCCGGAACCGGCCCGGGTCTCGCCCCCGCGGTGACGTCCGAGCCCCGGAGGGGCGGCGTCATCCCACCCAGCCTTCGGAGAATTTCACCGGCTGGCCGCCGCGCGGGGCGACGAGCTGATCCTCCCACATCACCCGGCGGCCGCGGATGATCGCGCCCACCGGCCAGCCGGTGACGGTGGTCCCGTCATAGGGCGTCCAGCCGCAGCGCGAGGCGATCCAGTCGTTGCGGATCTCGTGCCGGGCCTTCAGGTCCACCACGGTGAAATCGGCGTCGTAGCCCGCCGCGATCCGGCCCTTGCCGGCGATCCCGAAGATCCGCTGCGGCCCGGCCGAGGTCAGGTCCACGAAGCGCGCGAGGCTCATCCGCCCCTTCGCCACATGGTCCAGCATCATCGGAACCAGCGTCTGCACGCCCGGCATCCCGGAGGGGGAGGCGGGGTATTCCTTCGCCTTCGCCTCCAGTTCATGCGGCGCGTGGTCGGAGCCGAGGACGTCGACCACGCCGCGGCGCACCCCCTCCCAGATCGCCGCCTGATGGCTCGCGTCGCGCACCGGCGGGTTCATCTGCAAGAGCGTGCCCAGCCGGGCGTAGTCGTCGGCGTTGAGGCTCAGGTGATGGGGCGTCGCCTCGCAGGTGATCAGGTCCTTGTTGGCCTCCAGGATCGGGAACTCGTCCCCGGAGGAGATATGCAGGACATGCACCCGCCGGTTCTGCGCGCGCGCATGGCGGATCAGGCGGGTGGTGCACATCAGCGCCGCGGTCGCGTCGCGCCAGACAGGGTGGGAGGACGGGTCGCCGGGCACGCGCAGGGGCTTGCGCTCCTCCAGCCGCGACTCCTCCTCCGAATGCACCGCGACGCGGCGGCGGCCGTTGGCCAGCACGCGGGCCACATGCTCGTCGGCGTCGACCAGCAGCGTGCCGGTGGAGGAGCCCATGAACATCTTGATGCCGGCGCAGCCTTCCTGCCGCTCGGCCTCGGCCAGAAGCTCCACATTGTCTGCGGCGGCGCCGAACCAGAAGGCGAAATCCACCGCCATGCGGGCCTTGCCGCGGGCGACCTTGTCGGCCAGCGCGTCGAAGGTGGTGGTGGTGGGGTTGGTGTTGGGCATCTCGAAGACCGAGGTCACCCCGCCCATGGCGGCGGCGATGGCGCCGGTCTCCAGGTCCTCCTTGGCCTCGGCGCCGGGCTCGCGGAAATGCACCTGGCTGTCGATGACCCCTGGCAGGATGTGCAGGCCGGCGCAGTCGATGACCTCGCCGGCGTCGCGGCCCGCGAGGTCGCCGATATCGGAGATCTTGCCGTCGGTCACCGCGATGTCGGCCAGCCCGATCCCGTCATGGTTGGCCACCGTGCCGTTCTTGAGGATCAGGTCGGGGGCTTTGGCGGCGGGCATGGCGGGCTCCATCGGTTCGGGACCGGTCCCGTTTAGCAGCGGGGGCGGGCGGAGGCGACGGCTATTCCCGCGCCGGCGGGGCCGATTCGACCGGTCGGCCGGCAGGCTTGGTGATTGACGTCGGGTCGCCTGACGTCTAATGCATAACTCATGCATGATTCCCTCATCGCCAGCAAACTCGAAGCCCTCGCCGCCCTCGTCGCCGAAACCGCGGAGGGGGAGGGCGCGCGCGCCGGCGCCTCGGCCGCGGCGCTGCTGACCCTGCGCCATCACGGGCCGCTCGCCACCACCGCGCTCGCCCGCGTCCTCGGCGTCACCCAGCCCGCCGCCACAAGGCTGCTGGACCGGCTCGCCGCCGACGGCCTCGTCGCGCGGGACCGCCCCTCCGGACGGCGGGAGGGGGCGGTGGCGCTGACCCCGGAAGGGCGGGCGGAGGCGGAGGGCCTGCAGGCCGCCCGCCTCGCCGCGCTGGCCGCCCTGCTGGCCCCGTTGCCGGAGCCGACCCGCCGCGGCTTCGTCGAGGGGCTCGACGCCCTGCTCTCGGCCGCCGTCCGCGACCGGACCCAGGCCCGCCGGCTGTGCCGGTTCTGCGATCACGGGGTCTGCGACGGCCCCGTCTGTCCCATCGGCCGCGCCGCCTCCCGGATCGAGGCGGAGACACAGGAGCCTCCTCGATGATCCTGACCCATGCCGGGGCCGCCCCCCGCATCGACCCCGCGGCCTGCGTGGCCGCCTCCGCCGTTGTCGCCGGCGACGTGACCGTCGGCCCGCGTTCGGTCGTGGGGCATGGCGCGGTGATCCGGGCCGAATCCGGCCCGGTGACCCTCGGCGCCGACTGCGTGGTGATGGAGGGCGCGGTCCTGCGCGGCGCGGTCGGGGCGCCGCTGCGGCTCGGCGATCGGGTGCTGGTCGGCCCCCGCGCCCATCTGACCGGGTGCGAGGTCGGCGACGAGGTCTTCCTCGCCACCGGCTGCGCGGTGTTCAACCGCGCCGTGATCGGCGCGGGGGCCGAGGTGCGGATCAACGCCGTGGTCCACCTGCGCACGGTCCTCGCGCCCGGCGCCACGGTGCCCATCGGCTGGGTCGCGGTCGGCGACCCCGCGCGGCTGTTCCCGCCCGAGGCGCATGAGGCGATCTGGCGGGTCCAGCGCGACCTCGACTTCCCCGGCGTGGTCTTCGGCACCCCGCGGGGGGCCGACGGCGACGCCTCGCTGATGTCGCGCGCCATGCCCCGCTACGCCGCCGCCCTGGCCCGGGGGCTGCGGGAGGAGCGCCCGGCGGATTGAGCGCCTCGCGGGCGCCCGCACCCCCCCCTCCCCCACCCACCCACGCAGGCGGGGGGGGGGGCCGCGTCCCGGCCCCCAAACCACCCCACCCCCGCCCCCGCCGCCCCCCCGCCCGGGCGCCCCCGGCCCAACGGCGCCCGGGGCG
>JAYZWL010000004.1:0-77230 GCA_036154955.1 Pseudomonadota bacterium
AGGCGACGGCGACCTTCACGGTGACCTCTCCGAACCGCCCGCCGGTGGCGCAGGACGATGCGTTCGCGGTCAACCCGACGGCGACCTACTCGAAGAACGTGTTCTCGAACAACGGCTTCGGGGCGGATTCGGACCCCGAGGGCCAGGCGATCACGGTGGTCTCCTTCAACGGTTCGGCGGCGAATGTCGGCCAGCGGATCGACCTCGCGGGCGGCGGGGCGGTGCGGCTGATGGCGGACGGGCAGTTCTGGTTCGTGCCGGACGGGGACTTCAACGACCTGCCGGCCGGCGGCTCCCGCCAGACCTCGTTCACCTACATGATCTCGGACGGTCATGGCGGCACGGACGAGGCCACGGCGACCTTCACGGTCAGCAACCCCAACACGCCGCCGGACGCGCGCGACGACGACTTCGTCGCCGGCGCCAGCGGGGTGCTGTCCAAGAACGTGTTCTCCAACAACGGTCACGGCGCCGATACGGACCCGGAGGGCCAGACCATCGCCGTGGCCGCCTTCGAAGGTTCGGCCGCCAATGTCGGCAAGTCGGTCGACCTGGAGGGCGGCGGACGGGCGCGGCTGAACGCGGACGGCCAGTTCTGGTTCAACCCCGACGGCGACTTCGACGACCTCGCGCCCGGGACCAGCGCCACCACCAGCTTCACCTACATGATCTCCGACGGTCATGGCGGCGTGGACGAGGCGGTGGCGAGCTTCACCATCTCCGCTCCCAACAGCCCGCCGGTGGCGCGCGACGACGACGTGACGGGGACGCCGACCGGCACGGTGTCGCGCAACGTGTTCGCCGACAACGGCCATGGCGCGGATTCGGACCCGGACGGGCAGAGCTTCACCGTCACCGCGGTGGAGGGGGTGGCGGCGAATGTCGGCCAGTCCTTCGACCTGGAGGGCGGCGGGCGGCTGCGGCTGAACGCGGACGGGCAGTTCTGGTTCAACCCGGACGGGGATTTCGGCCATGTGACGCCGGAGGCGCCCGACGGCTCGTCCTTCACCTATCAGATCACCGACTCCGCCGGCGCCTCGTCCACGGCCACGGTCCGGGTGACGGTGGCCATCCCCAACCGGGCGCCGGATGCGGTGGACGACGTGATCGCGGGCCGGGCGCATGGCATCCGCTCGGGCAACCTGCTGACCAACGACCGGGATCCGGACGGCAACCCGCTGACGGTCACCGCGCTGGACGGGGTGGCGGGGGCGGTCGGGCAGCGGACGGAGCTGTTCGGCGACGACGGGTCGATCGGCTTCCTGCGGGTGAACGCCAACGGGGCCTGGTGGTACGATCCGGCCGGCCAGATGGACTGGCTGGATTTCGAGACCGGGCCGCAGCGGTTCGAATACGACGGGCCGAGCTACACCGTCGGCGACGGGCTGGGCGGCTTCGACACCGCCGACATCCTGATCCAGTTCGACATCTGACCGGGGGGCGGCCCCGCGCCGCCCCTCGATCCTCCCGCCCGGCGCGGCGCCCCCGCGCGGTTCCCGAAACGGCGGCGGCCTATTCGTCAGGCGGCCGCAGGGCGCCCAGCGCCAGTTGCCGGACGAGCCCGCATCGCGCGCTGTAGGCGGCGTCCCGGTCGGCATCCTTGGCCGCCGCCTCCAGCGCGTTGAGCAGCAGGCCGATGCGCCGGAAGCCGAGCAGTTGCGCATGGCCCGCCGCCGCATGGGCCTGACGGCCGAGGCCCACCCAATCGACCGACCCGGGACCGATCAGCGGCAAGGGGCCGGGATCAGGCGCGTCCGCGCCGCCGCCGGCTTCCTCCGGATCCGGAAGCCCGGCCAGGGCCGCGATTTCGGCCCTCAGCGCGTCGATATGGCTGCGCAGTCGATCCGGGGGCAGAACGGCCAGAAGCTCCGCCCGGCGCTCCGCCGTCATCTCGTCCCGGGGCGTGGCCGGATGGGCGTGAACGGTCATGGCGCGGTCTCCCTCGACGTCGCGGCGTCGCGGTCGCCCGGGAAAGCGCCTGGGGACGCGCCCGGGGACGCGCCCGGGGACGCGACCGGGTCGCGGTCATCCTGTCCGCCCCGACTGCCGCCGTCCCCGATCCCGCCATCCCCGGCCCGCTCGTCTCGGGACCTGTCGTCTCCGGACCTGTCGGGCCGGGCGCGAAGAATTTCCGCGATCTGGTCCGCTTCCAGGGGCTTTTTCAGGATATGTTCGATCCCCTGGCCGCGGACGTCGGCCTTCACCCCATCGTCGGCATAGGCGGTCAGCGCCACGATCAGGCTGTCGCGCGACCCGCCCTCGCCGGCCCGCAGGGCGCGGGCCACATCGGCGCCGGTGCCGTCGGGCAACTGCAGGTCCAGCAGCACCAGGTCGTAGCGCCGGGCCCGTCCCAGCTCCACCGCCCGGGCCACGGCGGAGGCGTGGTCGACCTCGAATCCGGACCGGGCGAGCTGGGCCAGCGTCACCTCCGCCAGCAGCGGATCGTCCTCCACCAGCAGCACCGTGAGGCCCCGTCCCGCCGCGGCGGGATCGTAGCCCACGGCGCGGGCGCGGCCTGCCGGCGGCTCCGCCAGGCGCAGGGGCGCGGCGAACCAGAACACCGAGCCGCCGCCCGGCCGCGGCCGCACGCCGATGTCGCCGCCCAGCCCGATCAGGATGCGCTTGCAGATGGCCAGCCCCAGCCCCAGCCCCCGCACGCCCGCGGGCTCCGGCCGCATGCCTTCGGCGAGGCCCCGGCCGGCGGCGCCGCGCAGCTGGCGGAACGGCTCGAAGATCAGCTTGCGCGCGGCGGGCGGGACGCCGATGCCGGTATCCTCCACCTCCACCCGCAGACGGCGGGTCTCTCCCGGACCGCCGGGGGGGCCGTCGAGCGCGGCGCGCAGCACCACGCGTCCGGTCTCGGTGAACTTGACGGCGTTGGCCAGCAGGTTCTCGGTCACCTGCCGCAGGCGCACCCGGTCGCCGGTGACGTGGATGCCGCGCAGCTCCCCGATCTCGGCCACGAAGCCGAGCCCCTCGTCCCCGGCCCGGGCGGCGGCGGCGAGCGCCGCGGCCTCGAACAGCTCATGCAGGTCGAAATCCGCGACCCGTCCGGCCCCGACTTCGCCCGAAAGGGCGGCGAATTCGAACACATCCTCCGACATCGAGGCGATGACCTCCGCCGCCTGTCGGGCGTTGTCGACATAGCGCGCCAGCCGGTCCGAGGCGCGGGGCGGCGGCTGGTCCTGCGGGATGGGGTCGGCCGCCCGCCTGCGCCGCACGCCGCCGGTCAGGTCGGCGGCCAGGTCCAGCGCGCCGACCAGCGCGGAGATCGGCGTGCGCAGCTCATGCCCGATGACCGCCAGCATCTCCGACCGTTCGGCCGACAGCGCCTCGGCCCGGTCGCGGGCGGCGACCAGGTCGGTGACGTCGGCGACGGTCACCAGATGCCCGCCGACGGTGCGTCGGCCGCACTCGATCAGCAGGTGACGCCCGTCGGGCAGCACCTTGAGCCGTCGTTCCGAGGGCGGACGGTAGGGCGCGATCTCATGGTTGATCCACGCCTCCTCCCGCCGATAGGCGTCGGGGGCGAGACCGGCGGCGACCAGGCGGGCGAAATGGTCCCGCGCCGTGTCGCCCACGCGCCAGCCCTCCCCCCGCGCCCGGTGCAGGTCGGCGAATTCGGCGTTGCATCGCGACAACCGGCCGTCGGCGTCGAAGAAGGCGATGGCATGGGCGGCGGCGCCCATGGTTTCGTCCGCCCGGGTCCGGGCCTCCAGCGTCGCGCGGGCCAGCCGCAGCCCCCAGCGCAGGCCGAGCGCGGAGCCCAGCCCGGTCAGCAGCGCCGCGACGGCGAAGATCAGGCGTTGCCGAAGCTGGGTTTCGCGGAAGCTGCGCAGGGCGCGGGTCATCTCCGGGCGCAGCTTCAGTTCGGCGGCGTAGAGCGCGCGGCCCATGTCGCGGATCGGGTCGACCCAGCGCAGCACGAAGCCGCGCAGCGCCTGCAGGGCGTCGCGCCGCGTGGTCGCCCGCGCCGGCGCGTCGCCGGCCGGATCCGGCGCCGGGGCGGCGCCGAGAACGTGGTCGAGCCGCAGCAGCGCCGCGGCGAGGTCGTCGAGGTCGCGGCCATGCCGCTCCGCCTCCGCCGTGGTGTCGAGCCGGGTCATGAAGCTGTCGGTGCGCAGCAGGTCCAGCCGGCTCCACACGATCTCGTATTGCAGGCCGATGTCGGGGGGGAGAAGGGCGTCCGCGCCGTGCTGCGGCGGGACCGCGCCGGTCGCCGGCGTCGTTCCCGTCTCCATCCCCGTCCCCGTCTTCGTCTTCGTCTCCGCCTCCGCCGAATGCTGCGCCTCGTCCACCATCACCGCGAGGCGAAGCAGCTCGGTCTCCGCCTGGGTCGCCAGCCAGGACACCGCGGTCTCCGCGATGCGGGAGCGGCTTTCCTCAAGCTCCAGCGTGGCGCGGTAGTCGGTCGCGGCCGACCAGGCCATCACCGCCGAAATCGCGACGGCGAGCGCCGCGACGCCGAGCGGCGCCCGGTCGATCAGCCGATCACTCGCCCAGGAAACGGATCTCATCGATCTGCCAGATCCACATGTGAGTCTTGTCCGACGCGGCGAGATCGGGACGCTCCACCGACGGGAACACAAGCCAGACCGGCCCCTTGTCGCGCACCGGGATCGGCCGGCCGTCCATGCGCAGGGCCAGCACGCCGCCGTCGGCGATCACCTGTTCGACGTCGAGCGAGATCTCGTAGGCGTTGAGCGCGCGCAGGATCACCGCCCCCCCGCCTATGCCGAGGCTGCGGGCGAAGGCGTCGAAGGCGACGCCGCCGAAGGTCACCTCGCCCTCCGTCCAGGGCGTGACGGCCTTCACCTCGGTCTGCGGCATGGCGGAGAGGCGGTCGAGGGCGATTCGCTCCGATACCGGCCGGGCGGCGTTCGGCGCCTCCACCCCCAGCGAGGGGCCGCCGGCGCGCGCGCCGTCCCCGGTCGCGAGGCCGATGGCGAGGCAGGCGAGAAGACCGGCGAGACCGGCGTGACGGGGAAGCAGGCTTCGAAACATGATCGGATCCCCTTGAAGACGCGCGAGTGCGCGGCGCGGGCGGGCAGGGCGGGCGGACGTGACGCGCGGCAAGGCGCGCCGGTCGGCGCCGGCGGTGGCGACACGGGGCCGCGTCGCGCCGCCCCGCCCGGGTTCTGGACGAGAAAGGTCAAGCCTTCCTTTACCCGGCGCCGGCGCGACCGACTTCCCGGCGTCTCGCCCGCCTGCCGCGGGTCGAGGGACGGCCGGACCGCTTTCCGACGGTTTCGGTAGGTTTATTCGCCGCGCCCCCTTTTCCTGACCGAAACCATCAACTATCACCGGAGCGAACGGCGCGCCGCCGGGGCGCGTCCGGCAGAGGGAGTCACCCATGTTCCGCCGCGCCGCCTCGCCCCTTCGGATCTCCGCCCTGGCCCTGTCCGCCGCCCTGGGCGCGGGCTTCGCCATGCCCGCCGCCGCCGCCGAAAAGACCGAGGTGCTGGGGGCCTACGCCGATATCGCCGCCGCCGGCTACGGCGACGCGCTGACCACCGCCCGCGCCCTGCAGGACGCCGTCGCCGCGCTGATCGACGCGCCCTCGGCCGATGCGCTCGCCGCCGCCCGCAAGGCCTGGCTCTCGGCCCGCGTGCCCTACCAGCAGACCGAGGCCTTCCGCTTCGGCAACCCGATCGTCGACGACTGGGAGGGCAAGGTGAACGCCTGGCCGCTGGACGAGGGGCTGATCGACTACGTGCAGGACGGCGGCGCCACCGACGAGAACCCCTACGCGGCCGTCAACGTCATCGCCAACCCGTCCTTCGAACTGTCGGGCGAGACGGTCGACGCCTCGAAGATCACGCCGGAGCTGCTCTCCGAAACCCTGCAGGAGGCCGACGGGATCGAGGCGAACGTGGCCACCGGCTACCATGCCATCGAGTTCCTGCTCTGGGGCCAGGACCTGAACGGGACCGGCCCGGGCGCCGGAAATCGGCCCTGGACCGACTACGCCGCGGGCGACGCCTGCACCGGCGGGAACTGCGACCGTCGCGGCGAATACCTCGCCGCCGCCGCGGCGCTGCTGGTCTCCGACCTCGAATACATGGCCGCACAGTGGGCGGCGGAGGGCGAGGCGCGGACCGCGCTGCTCGCCGACCCGGATGCGGGCGTCACCGCCATCCTCACCGGCATCGGCAGCCTTTCCTACGGCGAGCAGGCGGGCGAGCGGATGAAGCTGGGCCTGATGCTCAACGACCCGGAGGAGGAGCACGACTGCTTCTCCGACAACACCTACAACAGCCACTATTACGACGGGCTGGGCATGCGGAACGTCTATACCGGCCGCTATGTCGGGGTGGACGGGCGCATCGTCTCCGGCCCCTCGGTGTCGGAGCTGGTGGCGGCGAAGGACCCCGAGGCGGACGCGGCGATGCGCGAGGCACTGGACCGCTCCATGCAGGCGCTGGGCGACATCAAGACCGCGGCCGAAGCCGGGTTCAGCTACGACATGATGCTGGCCCGCGGGTCCGAGGCCGGCGAGGCGCTGATCGGCGGCGCGGTGGAGGCGCTGGTCGCCCAGACCCGCGCGGTGGAGCGCGCGGTGGCCGCGCTGGACCTGCAGCCGATCGCCATCGAGGGCTCCGACAGCCTCGACAACCCCACCGCCGTCTTCCAGTGACGGCCTGAGGCCCGGGGGACCGGGCCTCCGCTCCGCCTCCCGCCGCAGGGTCGCAGGGGGGGGCGGGAGAACGCGCTTCCGGGCGCGGCGCCGGCCGCGGCCGGGACGCCGCCCCGCGTCGCGCCGGCCGCCGCCCGCAAGGCCGCGCCCGGACCGACGCCCCAGGACCCGACCGCCGGCGCCGCTTCGCGCGTCGCCCCCGCGGCCGGGTTCCAGGTCTCCTGACATTCCGTCGCGACGTCGCCTCCCCCGCCCCGCCCCGGCCCTGCCGCCGGTCCGGGACGCGACGGCGCCGCGACGCGCCCCGAGACGCCCGCGCCCCGACCGCATCCGCCGGGGCGCGGGCGCGGGCCGGAGGTCCGGCAGGCCTCCGGCCCGCGCCAGCCAGCGCGGTCCCCCGGCCGATGGGCCGTGCGCGCGAGCCAGCGATGCGCGCCGTCCGCGTCCGTCGCGACGCGGCGGCGCGCAGGCGCCTCACGCCCTTTCACGTCTCCCCCCGATCCGGATGGACCCAAGATGGCTCATACCCTCCCCGCCGCCCGCGCGGCCCTTCTGCTCTCGCTCATCGCTCCGCTTCCCGCCCTCGCCCAGTCGGACGAAGGGGGCTTCGACGGCCCCTCCGCCGAATGGTCCCTGTCGGTCGAGGCCGACATGGACGCCAACGTCGCCTCCACCGACCCGGCCGCCGAACTGGTCGACGTCTACCCGACCATCGAGGCCGGGCTGACCGTCGAGGCGGCCGAGTGGCTGTCGCTCAACGCCCATGCGGTGCTGGAGCCGGTGGCGGACCCGGTCGACGACCGCTTCTTCGAGGACCTGGGTCTATACGTCGACGAGCTGTTCGCCACCGCGCACCGGGACGACATGAGCCTGTCTGCGGGCAAGCTCGGCGTCCCGTTCGGCGTGGCCTGGGACGCGGCGCCGGGGCTCTACGGCACCGACTTCGCGGAGGACTACGAGATTTCGGAGCAGATCGGCGCCGTGGTCTCCGTCCCCCTCGGCCGCACGCCGGGAGCGGCCACCCTGTCGATCGCGGCCTTCTTCGCCGACCGCACGGTCCTGTCGGATGCGCTGGGCGAAAGCCGCGGGCCGCTGCGCCTCGGCGACGGGGGCGCCGGCAACACCGAGGCGCCGGAGAACCTCGCCCTCTCGCTCGACGGCGAGGTGGGCGAGGCCTGGACCTGGACGCTGGGCCTGCGCCGGCTCGCGGCGGGGCGGGGGGATCCGGAGGACGAGCTGGGCGCCGTGGCCGGCTTCACCCACGCCATGGAGATCGACGACGACACCGGTCTCGACCTGATCGCCGAGGGCGCCTGGCTGGTCAACGCCGGCGGCGGGACCGCGGACGCGCTCTACCTCACCGCCGGCGCCGCGGCGACGCGGGGGCCGTGGGAGCTGTCTGCGGTCTACGCCCTGCGCGATGTGGACGGGGCGGACACCGACCATCTGGGCACGGTCTCTCTGGGCTACGCGATCACCGAGGCGGTGACCGCCGGCGTCGCCTACCGGCTGGGCCGGGAAGGCGGCGAGACCACCCACACCATCGGCCTCGCGCTGGTCGCGGAATTCGGCGGCGGGTTCTGACCGCCTGCGGGCCGCTTTCCCCCACCGCTTTCCCCCGCCGGCGGGGGGAAGGCGCCGCCGGTCCTGCAGGGCGCCCCGGGCTTGACCCGGGGCCTCGCCGCGGGTGCCGCCAGGCCGTTCGGGACGGCGGGCGCGCCTTGCCGCGGGCGCGGGGCGGGCCGGCCGCTCCGGCCTCCCCCGTGCTGCGACGGACCCGCGACACCCGGTCCGGTTGGCTTCGCCGGGATGGTCGATCAAAACGCTCGGGAAATCGGCCGTGGATCGACCATGCTGCGCTCCTCACATCGCGAACCGCTGCGCCTCTCGGCCCTTGCCGCCGGGCTCTGCGGGCTGGCGCTGATCGCCTTCCCGCTTCCGGACCTCGCCCGCGCCGACGCCGGCGCGCCCCCCGCCCTGCAGGACCCGGCCTTGCCCGCCCTGCCGCGCAGCAAGGCCGAGGCCGCCCGCATCCGCGGCGTCGTCGCCGCCCCCGCCGACTTCTCCGCGCCCGAGCCGTTCGAGGCGATGCCGGGCGGCGCCGCCACCTCCCGCAAGCGGCCCAACCAGGACGCCTTCTCCCAGTCCTCCGCCAACATGCCGTTCGAGCGGGAGCTGGACTTCAAGCTGGGCAACGGGCTGTTCCGCAAGCTGTGGGTCTCCGCCCCGTCCTCGACCCGCGCCTCGGACGGGCTCGGCCCGCTCTACAACGCCCGCTCCTGCCAGCGCTGCCACCTCAAGGACGGCCGCGGCCATCCGCCGATGGGCGAGGGGGAGGAGCGGTCCGTCTCCGCCTTCCTGCGCATCTCGATCCCCGCCCCGCGGGACGCGCTGCCCGCGGCGCTGGCGGCGGTGGAAGGCTATGTCGCCACCGCGCCGGACCCGGTCTATGGCGGCCAGCTTCAGGACTTCGGCATCCCCGGCATGGCCGCCGAATACCGGCTGGGCGTGACCTGGACCGAGGTCCCCGTGACCCTTTCGGACGGGGAGACCGCCTCCCTGCGCCGCCCCGACTGGCGGGCGGAGGCGCTGGGCTACGGTCCGCTCGCCCCCGGCGCCATGCTCTCCCCCCGCGTCGCCCCGCAGATGATCGGGCTGGGCCTGCTGGAGGCGATCCCCGCCGCCGACATCCTCGCCGCCGAGGATCCGGAGGACGCCGACGGCGACGGCATCTCGGGCCGGGCCAACATCGTCTGGTCCCAGGCCGCGGGGCGCCCGCTGCTGGGCCGGTTCGGGCTGAAGGCCGGCATGCCGAGCATCGAGGAGCAGTCGGCCGCGGCCTTCTCGGGCGACATCGGCATCTCCACCCCGCTGTTCCCGGCCGGGACGGGGGACTGCACGCCGGCCCAGACCGCCTGCCTCGCCGCCCCCGACGGCGGCGACCCGGCCCATGGCGGGCTTGAGGCGGATGCGGAGGCGATGCGGCTGGTCACCTTCTACGCCCGCAACCTCGCCGTGCCCGCCCGCCGCGACTGGGACGACCCGCAGGTCCTGCGCGGCAAGGCCATGTTCCACGCCGCCGGCTGCGCCGCCTGCCACACCCCGAAATTCGTCACCGCCCGCCTGACCGACCGGCCGGAGCAGAGCTTTCAGCTGATCTGGCCCTATACCGACCTGCTGCTGCACGACATGGGCGAGGGGCTGGCCGACCATCGCCCCGAGGGCCGCGCCACGGGGACCGAGTGGCGGACCGCGCCGCTCTGGGGCGTGGGGCTGACCGAGCGGGTGTCGGGCCATACCTATTTCCTTCACGACGGGCGCGCGCGCTCTCTGCTCGAAGCCGTGCTGTGGCACGGGGGCGAGGCCCGCGCGGCCCGCGACCGGGTGGCGGAGATGCCGCAAGACGACCGCGCCGCCCTGATCCGCTTCCTGGAGTCGCTCTGATGCCCCATGCGCCCGCCGCCGTCGTCCGCCCTCCGCATCTGAGCCGCCGGACGGCGCTGCGGACGCTGGGCGCCGGGGCCGCCGCCTTCGCCCTGCGCCCCCGCGCCGCCGCCGCGCGCCTGCCCGACGCGGCGCTGCGCGAGATCACGGCCCGGGCGCTGGACGGGGAGGTGCTGCCGGCCCACGCCGCCCTGACCGCCGCCGCCGCCCGCCTGCGCGACGCGGCCGCCGCCTGCCCGACCCCCGACCGGGCGGCGCTGGAGTCCGCCTATCACGCCGCCTTCGACGCCTGGATGGGCGTGTCCCACCTGCGTTTCGGCCCGGCGGAGGCGGAGGGCCGCGCGCTCGCCATCGCCTTCTGGCCCGACGCCAAGGGCTTCGCGCGCCGGGCGCTGGACGGGCTGATCAGGGCCGAGGACCCGGCGGTGGACGACCCCGCGCGCTTCCATGAGGTCTCGGTCGCCGCGCGGGGGCTGCTGGCGCTCGACCGGCTCCTGTTCGACGACGACGACGAAGGCGACGGGGCGGAGGCGGCGCAGGGCTACCGGTGCCGGCTGGTCGCGGCCATCGGCCGGGATCTCGCCGACACCGCCGCTGCGCTGGAGGCGGACTGGGCTGAGGTCCACGCCCCCGACATGCGGGTCGCCGGCGCGCCGGCCGCGCGGATCTATCTGGACGCGGAGGAGCCGGTCCGCGATCTGTTCACCGCGCTTCTGACCGGCGCGCGCACCACCATCGACAACCGCCTCGGCGGGCCGCTGGGGACGTGGGACCGGCCCCGCCCGCACCTGGCGGAGGCCTGGCGCTCCGGCCGTCCGCTGCGCAACGCCGGCCTCTCCGTCGCCGCCCTGCGCCGGCTCGCCGCCTGCTTCGCCCCCGCGCTGCCCGCCCCGGACGCGGCCGACCTCGACGCCGCCTGGGCCCGCGCGCAGGAGGTGGTCGACCGCGCCCCCCGGCCCATGGTCGAGGCGCTGGGCGACCCCGGCCGCCGCTTCGCCATCGAGGCCGCGCGGCAGGCGGTGATCGACGCCCGGGAGAAGACCGAGCGCCTGCTCGCCCCCGCCCTCGACCTCTCGGTGTCGTTCAACGCCCTGGATGGAGACTGACCCCATGGCCCCCGCTCTCGACCGCCGGCGCTTCCTCGCCTCCGCCTCGCTCACCCTGGCCGCGTCGGCGGTGGCGGGGCCCGGATGGGCGGCGGCGGGGGGGCCGGGCCATATCGGCGCGGCGCGGCTGCCTTCGGGCGATTACGCCCTGATCGGCATCACGCCGGAGGGGGAGGAGGCGTTCCGCATCCCGCTTCCGGGTCGCGGCCACGCCGCCGCCGCCCATCCCCGCCGCCCGCTTGCCGTGGCCTTCGCCCGCCGGCCCGGCGTGTTCGGCCTGGTCATCGACTGCGCGAGCGGCGAGGTCGCGGCCCGGCTGGAAAGCCCCGAAGGCCGGCACTTCTACGGCCACGGCGCCTTCTCCGCCGACGGCCGCTGGCTCTACACCTGCGAGAACGCCTATGACGCCGAGGATGCGGGCCGCATCGGGGTCTGGGACGCGGACACGTGGCGTCGCGTGGACGAGATGCGTTCGGGAGGCATCGGCCCGCATGAGGCGCTGCTCGCCGGTCCCGACCTGCTCGCCATCGCCAACGGCGGGATCCGCACCCATCCCGACGCCGGGCGGGCCAAGCTGAACCTCGCCACCATGCGGCCCAACCTCGCCTATCTGTCGCTGAAGACCGGCGAGGTCGTCGAGACCGCGGAGCCGCCGGAGCATCACGCCTCGCTCCGCCATATCGCGCGGCGGGCCGACGGGCTGATCGCGGCGGCGATGCAGTGGGAGGGAGAGGCCGCGGCCGCTCCGGCCCTGCTGGCCCTGCACCGGCCGGGGCAGGGGGCGCTGCGCCTGCTGCGCGCGCCGGGGGCGGAACATGCGCGGCTCGCGGGCTACGGCGGCTCGGCGGCCTTCTCCGGCGACGGGGCCCGCGCGGTGGTCACCTCGCCCCGGGGCGGGGCCGCGCAGGTCTTCGACGCGGAGACGGGGGCGTTCATCGAGACGCTCGCCCAGGCCGATGTCTGCGGCGCCGCGCCGGCGGGGGCGGGCCTGCTGCTGTCGGACGGAACCGGCGGCCTGCGCTGGATCGGGACGGAGGGCGAGACGCTGGCCGCCGCCGCCCTGAAGGTGAACTGGGACAACCACCTCACCGCGGTCGGCCGGGGGCGCGCGTCGATCTGACGGCCGGCGCCGTGAGCGTCTTCGCCTGTCGTGTCGCCTCGCGCCGCCGGCCCCCTCCCGGCCTTCCGGCCGGGCGCCGCGCCCGAGGGTCCGCCTGCGGCGCCCGCCCGCCCCGCGGCGATGGCGCCGCGCCGCAGGGCGGCGAGGTTTCGGGCCGAAAGGTCGCGACGCCGGGCGACGGCGTCGAGGGCCGCGGCCGGCACGAGTTGCGTATCCGGCCGGCCGCCCGACCCGCGACGGATCGCGCGCGGCCTGTTTCCCGGCGCGGAGCCATCCACGATCGCTGCTCCCGCGCCCACGGCCAAGGGCGAGGGCGCGGTCGTCCCTGGATCGGCGGGGGCGCCCGGACCTAAGGCGGGATCGGACCGGGGCGCGCAAGCTGCTGATGAGCCGGGGCATTCGCGCGGCTTGCGGACCGTCGGACGGCGGGCGATGGGGAGAACGCCGCGGAACCCTGTCCTGCGCGGAGGCGCTCAACCGTCCGCCCGTCCGGCCGGCGCCGGGCTTTCGACATCGACATCGGCGGCGACGGCGTCGGCGGCCCCGGGGCGACGATCCGGGCCGCTTCCCGGGCCTTTCGCCGGCGCTTCGCGGCCCTGTCTTCGCCGTCCGCCGCGCCCGCGCGCCTCTTCCGTCGTCGCGCGTCGCCATTCCGCGCCGAAGCCCGCCGCTGCGGTCCGGGCCACCGGCGTCCACGGTCCGGGGCCGCGCGGGCGCGCGGGGGCCACCGGCGGGACCGGGGGGCGCGGCCCTCGCGCGCATGGACCTCGCGCCGCGCGGGGCGCAGGAAAGGGGACCGATGCCGGCGTGTCCGTGCGCATGGTCCCGCCGCCTCCCTCCTCGCCCGCGCCCACGCCCTTCCCGCGCCCGCCCCCAACGCCCGACCCCGCCCATCCCCGCCTCCCGCCGCCGCCCGCCGCCCCTCCGCCCCGCGTTTCGCGTCGCCCCCCCCCACCCCGCCAGGAGAGCCCCCATGCCCGTCGCCTACGCGCCCGAGGAGCTGGCGGTCATCGCCTTCGCCATGCTGTTCGCGGGCTTCGTCAAGGGCGCCACCGGGCTCGGCTATTCCACCACCTGCCTGCCGATCATGGCGCTGGCGCTGGGGCTGAAGGCCTCGCTGCCTCTGGCGCTGGCGCCCTCGCTCGCCTCCAACGTCGCGGTGATGCTGGGGGCGGGGCCGGTGGGGCCTGCGGCGCGGCGGTTCTGGCCGATGCTCTGCCTCGCGCCCGTGGGGGTGGTCTGCGGCGCCGCCCTGCTGGGCCGGGTCGAGGGCGACACGGCCGGCGCGGCGCTGGGCTGCGCGCTGATCGCCTGGATCGCCTTCGCCGCGGCCAAGCCCGACTGGCGGCTCGACCCGCGGCTGGAGCGTCCCGCCGCCCCCGCCGTCGGCCTCGTCACCGGGACCATCAACGGCCTCACCGGGTCGCAGGTGCTGCCGATCACCCCGTTCCTGATGTCGCTGGACATGCCGCGCGGGACCTTCCTGCACACGCTCAATCTCAGCTTCACCCTGTCGAGCCTGACCATGGCCGCCGCCCTGACCGGGCTGGGGCTGATGACCCGGGACGCGGCCCTGGTCTCGCTCTGCGGCGTGGCGCTGTCGATTTCGGGCGTGCGGGCCGGGGGCGCGCTGCGCCGGCGGTTGCCGGAGCGGGCGTTCCGCAACGGGGTGCTGGCGGTGCTCGGCCTCGCCGGGGCCGCGCTGATCGTCCGCGGGCTGGGCTGAGGCGCCGCGCCCCTCCGCCCCGTCGCCCCTGCGTCCGCCGCCCCCTCCGCCGGCCGATCCACATATGTGAACTTCTCCAAGGCGCCTAGGCAGAACCTGACGCTTGTCCGATAGTCGGGCGCCCGGCGCCAAGACCGGCCGCATGGAGGACCCCCCGGATGACCGACACCCTGCTGCGCGAGATGCGCGACGGCCTGCTGATCCTGACCATGAACCGCCCCGAGCGGCGCAACGCGATGAACCCCGACCTGACCGCCGCCCTGCGCGACGCGACGGCCGAGGCGTCCGAGAACCCGGAGGTCCGCGCCGTGCTGCTGACCGGCGCGGGCGACGCCTTCTGCGTGGGCGGCGACGTGAAGGCGATGAACGAGGGCTCCGGCCGCGCCCCGTCGCTGGGCGAGCGCATCCATAGCCTGCGCGACCGCATGAACGCCTCGCGCTACCTGCACGAGATGGCCAAGCCCACCATCGCCGCCATCAACGGCCCCGCCGCCGGCGCGGGCCTGTCGCTGGCGCTGGCCTGCGATTTCCGCGTGTGCTCCGCCACCGCCAAGCTGACCACCGCCTTCGCCAAGGTCGGGCTCTCGGGCGACTATGGCGGGACCTATTTCCTCTCCCACATCCTCAGCCCGGCCAAGGCGCGGGAGCTCTACCTCCTTTCCCCCGTCCTGACCGGCGAGGAGGCCGCCGCCATCGGCATGGTGACGAAGGCCGTCGCGCCCGAAAAGGTGATGGACGAGGCGCTGGAGATGGCGGCGTCGCTGGCCTCGGGCCCCACCATCACGCTGGGCAAGATCAAGAGGAACCTCGCGCTCGCCGCCGCCGGCGCGGGGCTTTCGGCCTGCTTCGACTCGGAGGCCCGCAACCATTCCGAATGCGGCTACACCGAGGACCACAAGGAGGCCGCCGCCGCATTCGTGGAAAAGCGCCGTCCCGTCTTCACCGGCCGCTGAGGGGGACGCCGCGATGGGATCCTATCTGCGCCTGCGCCAGGTCTGCCTGGCCGCCCCGCATCTCGAAGCCTCGACCCAGCTTCTCCAGTCGCTGCTGGGGCTGGAGGAGTGCCACCGCGACCCCGCCGTCGCCGCCTACGGGCTGGAGAACGTGCTGCTGACCATCGGCCCGGACCGCTTCCTGGAGGTGGTCTGCCCGACGCAGCCCGGCACGGCGGCGGGGCGGTTCATGGAGGGGACCGGCGGGCTCGGCGGCTACATGCTGATCTTCGACTGCGACGACGCCCAGGCCCGCCGCGACCGGATCACCGGCATGGGCGTGCGGCTGGCCCACCATATCGACCGGCCGCTCTACCAGGGCTTCCAGTATCACCCCAAGGACTGCCGGGCGACGTTCCTGGAGTTCGACAACACCGTGGGGGGCGAGGACGTGACCGCCGCCTACTGGCCGGCGGGGGACCACTGGCAGGACCATGTGAAGACCGACGTCACCCGGGCCCTGCTGGGGGTGGAGGTGCTGACCCCCGACCCCGCCGGCCTCGCCGCCCACTGGTCGCGGATCATGGACGTTCCCGCCTCGGGCGGGGACGGGCGCCATGTGATCCGGGTCGACGCGCAGGAGATCGCGTTCCTCTCCGCCCCGGGCGCCGGGCGGGAGCGGCTGGACGCGCTGGTGTTCTCGGTCGTCGGCGCCGCCGACATCCTGCATCGCGCCCGCTGCATGGGGCTGGAGACGCGCGCCGACGCCTTCCTGCTCGGCGGCTGCTGGATGAAGCTGGTCGAGGCCGGCTGACGCCGCGTCCGGGCCGCGCTCTCTCCTCCTCCCCCCTCTCCCCCCTCCGCCGGGGGGGGAGGGGTCATTCCAGATCGTCGAGCGTCTCGTGCAGCCGCTCCACCCGCTCCAGCTGCCGCCGTCCCTCCGGTCCCAGCCGGGCCATGGTCGTGGTCATCAGCAGCCGGGCCAGCGCCATGGCCCCGGCCAGGGTGTCGAAGGCCTGCGGGGTCTCCACCGCGCAGGCCAGCCGCCAGCGCGCCGCGGCCACGGCCGTTCCGCGCAGGGTCGGGTCGGAGATCAGCGCCACGTCGGCCCCGGCCGCGGCCAGCGCCTCGATCTGCGCGGCGAAGCCCCGCGGGCGCCGCCGCAGCCCGAAGGCCACCGCCATGTCGCCGGGCCGGATCTCGCCCAGGCTTTCGGCCGCGGTCTGGCCGCCCCAGCCGATCATCTGCACCCCCGGCCGGCACACCGCCAGGGCCGAGCGCAGGTATTCCGCCGCGAAATGGCTGTTGCGCCAGCCCAGCACCCGCACCCGGGGCGCCTCCGCCAGGCTGGCCGCGATCTCGTCCAGAGCGACAGGGTCGAGCTGGGAGAGCGTCCGCTCGATCGCCGCCGTCTCCGCCGCCAGGTGCCGGGCGACGGCGCCCTGCGGGGGGGAGGCGCCGGCGGCGGGCTCGGCGCGGAACAGGGGCGATCCCCCCTCCCGCATCGCCCGCGCGTCGCGCCGCGCCGCCTCGTATCCCGCATAGCCCAGCCGGCGCACGAAGCGCGACACGGTGGCGGCCGAGACGCCGGCCCGCGCCGCCAGTTCCCCCGCCGACCACATCGCCAGCTCGCCGGGCGATTCGAGGGCGAGGTCCGCCACCCGCCGCTCGCCTTCCGGCAGACTGTCGTAAGCGAGGTGAATCCGTTGCATCAGCGAGACATTCCTCGGCAATGCAGCATCGGTCCGCGGCGGCGGCGGGGGCTGGCTCTCGGGGTTGTTCCAGGCTTTTCCCACCGGAAATCTCCCTTTTCACCCGTGACTTGCATGCCGAACGCCCGGCGGCCGGGCAGGGGGAGCCGCGATCGATACGGCGAAACCACTTTTTCACCGTGATTGACGCCATGAAATTTCAGTTTCATCGTCTGCGTCAAGGTCCGTGATCCCCAGCAACCCCACGCGGACCCTTCGACCCGATGTTCAGCCGGCCCGCGGTTCGCCCGATCGCTGTCCGGCCAACCCTTATTCGAGTTCGCGTCCATGGACGGGTCGAGTGCGCCAGCGTAGCTTATTCGGCGCATCGGGGGTTGGGCCGTCCCTGTCGGGACGGCCGCCGGCGGCGCGCGGATCCGGCGCGCCGCGCCGCGCGTCCGGTCGCCGACCGGGCCCGAACCCGGACGCCGTCCGGATGCCGACCGGACCAGGAGACCCCGCATGCCCCCCGCGCAAGACCGACCCGACGGCGCCGCCCACGCGGCGGCCGGCGGCGATTTCGCCCTGACCCTCAACGCGAAGGCCGCGCATGACGCGCCCTGGACCCGCAGTCAGGACGCCATCCTCTCCGACGCCGGCTTCGCCGCGGCGCGGGCCGCCATCGCCTCCTGGCCCGGCTACGCCCCCACGCCGCTGCACGCGCTGCCGGCGCTTGCCGCCGCGCTCGGCGTGGCCGAGATACGGCTGAAGGACGAGGGCGGGCGCTTCGGCCTGGGGTCGTTCAAGGCGCTGGGCGGGGCCTATGCGGTGGCCCGCCTGATCCAGGCCCGGGTGGAGACCGCGCTGGGCCATCCGGCGCCGATGGCCGAGATCGTCTCCGGCGCCCATGCCGAGCTCGCCGCGGGGCTGACGGTCTGCTGCGCCACCGACGGCAATCACGGCCGCTCCGTCGCCTGGGGGGCGAAGACCTTCGGCGCCGCCTGCGTGATCTTCGTGCACGAGACCGTGTCGGAGGCCCGCGCCGCCGCCATCGCCGCCTATGGCGCCGAGGTCCGGCGCTGCCGCGGCAACTATGACGACTCGGTGCGCGAGGCGCAGGCGACGGCGGAGACCGAGGGCTGGTTCGTGGTCTCCGACACCTCCTATCCCGGCTACATGGACGTGCCCCGCGACGTGATGCAGGGCTATGAGCTGATGGCGGCGGAGGCGTTCGACGCGCTCTCCCGCCCGCCCACCCACATCTTCGTGCAGACCGGCGTCGGCGGGCTCGCCGCGGCGGTGGCCGCCCAGGCCAAACGGCGCTGGGGGCTGGCGCGGCCGCGGCTGGCGCTCGCCGATCCGGACCGGGCGGCCTGCTGGCTGGAAAGCTTCCGCAACGGTCGCCCGACGGCGGTGTCCGGCGCGCTCGACACGCTGATGGCGGGGCTGGCCTGCGGCGAGGTCTCGGCCCTCGCTTGGGAGATCCTGCGCGACCATGCCGACGCCTGCCTGGCGCTGCCCGACGAGGCGGCGGTGGCGATGATGCGCCGGCTGGCCCGGCCCGAGGGCGGGGACCCGCCGGTGGTCGCGGGCGAAAGCGCGGTCGCGGGGCTGGCGGCGCTGGCCGCCGCCATGGGCTCCGCCGGCGCCCGCGCGGCGCTGGGGCTTGGGCCGAAGTCCCGCGTGCTGGCCTTCGCGACCGAGGGCGACACCGACCCCGAACTCTACCGCGCCTTGGTCGGCGCCGACGCGGCCGCGGTGCGGCGGGGGGCGGCATGACCGCCCCCGCCCCCGCCCCCGTCAACGCCGGCGCCCGCGCCGGAAGCCGTCCCGAAACCCGCCGCGGCCGCCGCTTCGTCCTCGCCGCCGCCCAGCTCGGCCCCATCGCGCGCGACGAACCCCGCGCCTCCGCCGTCGCCCGCATGACGGCGATGATGGAGGACGCGGCCGCGCGCGGCGCGAAGCTGGTCGTGTTCCCCGAACTGGCGCTGACCAGCTTCTTCCCCCGCTGGTGGATCGAGGACCCGGCCGCGCTGGCGGCCTGGTTCGAAACCGAGATGCCCTCGCCCGTCACCCGCCCGCTGTTCGAGGCGGCGGCGCGGCTCGGCGTCGGCTTCCACCTGGGCTATGCGGAGCTGACCCCAGAGGGCCGCCGCTTCAACACCGCCATCCTCGTCGGCCCCGACGGCGCCGTCGCCGGCAAATACCGCAAGGTGCATCTGCCCGGGCATCGGGAGCATGAGCCCTGGCGTCCGTTCCAGCACCTGGAGAAGCGGTATTTCGAGAAGGGCGACCTGGGCTTTCCCGGCTTCGACGTCGACTGGCCCGGAGCGTCCGGCGCCGCCTCCGCGGTCTCGGGCCGGATCGGCATGTGCGTGTGCAACGACCGTCGCTGGCCGGAGACCTGGCGCGTGCTGGGCCTGGGCGGGGCGGAGCTGACCCTGCTGGGCTACAACACGCCGCTCCACTACCCGCCCGCGCCCGAACACGACCACCTGCAATACTATCACAACGAGCTTTCGGTGACCGCCGGCTGCTACCAGAACGGCATGTGGGCGGCCGCGGTGGCCAAGGCGGGGCTGGAGGAGGGCTGCGAGCTGATCGGCGGCTCGATGATCGTGGCCCCGACCGGCGAGGTCGTCGCCCGGGCCGAGACCTCCGGCGACGAGGTGATCTGCGCCGAGGTCGATCTCGATCGCTGCGCCGAGATCCGGGCCAACATCTTCGACTTCCGCCAGCACCGCCAGCCGCAGGACTACGCTCCGATCACCGCCCCTCAGGGCGGCCCGGACCCCGACCCCGACCCCGACCCGGACCCGGACCGCGCGGGCTGAGCCGCCGCCGCCCGCGCGCCCGCCCGCTCAACCGGCCGCGCCGCCCGCGCTCGCCGGCGCGGCCGCGCCGTCCGGATCGCGCCCCGCGCGCCGTTCCGCCCGCATCCGCGCCACCAGCCGCGCGCCGCCCTCGCGCATGTCGCGCACGATCGCGGCGGCGAGCGCGGGGGCGTCGTCGGCCTCGATGGCGTCGAGCGCCTCAAGATGCGGGTGCCGGCCCGCGAAGCTGGCCTGGGCATGGGCGTAGAGCTCGGCGATGGTCGGGCCGGAGCGGGCCCACATCGTCTCCAGCAGCCCGACCAGCGCGGGCATGGCGGAGGCGCGGTAAATGGTGAAGTGGAACTCGAAATTCGCCTGGCGCACCGCCTCCCAGTCGGCGCAGGCGCGACTGTCGGCGACCTCCTCATGCAGCCGGCGCAGGACGGGCAGGGCCCCGTCGCGCAGGGCGGGCAGGGCGCGGATCGCGGCCAGCGACTCCAGCTGTTCGCGGATGTCGCGCAGCTCCAGGTATTCCTCCAGCGTCAGCCGGCGCACCCGCATCGCGCGCCGCGGCTCCAGCACCACCAGACCCTCCTGCGCCAGACGCTGCAGGGCCTCGCGCACCGGGGTTTCGGAGATGCTCAGCGCCGCGGCGATGTCGCGGGGCTTGAGCCTCTGGTCGGGCAACAGCTCCCCACGCATCATCGCCTGCCGCAGGGCGCCATGCGCGTGGTCGACCAAGTTCCCGGGGTCCAGGATCGGCGCGCGAGCGGCGGGGCGGGGGGCGGAGGAGGCCGACGGCGCGCCCGCAAGAGGGGCGTCGACAGCCGGCCGCGACAGGACCAGAGGCATTCGATCAATTCCGGATCGGCGCGGGAAACCATGCGCGGAAGCAGCGGTCGCCCAGGAACGCCGGCGCCGCTGGGGAAGTCTAGCCGATTTCCCGGGCGCGTCGACCCCTCCATACCCGGTGGAACGGAGACGTTTGCCTCTTGCTAACGATTTGCTCCCAGGATGATCGCCGAGGCCACGGGTCCCGGACGTGGCGGGAGCGGAGCGCGGGATGGAGCTTGACCCAGACGAGATTTCGGAGATCCGCAGCGGCTGGTTCGACGTCTCCCGCTCCCGCGAGATGGCGATCGGGCTCTTCTACGGCCGGCTGTTCCAGATCGCGCCGCGGGCGCAGGCGCTGTTCGGCCCGGACATGGCCGCGCAGGGCCGCAAGCTGGCCGAAATGCTCGACCAGATCATCCGCAAGCTGGAGCGGCCGGATCAGCTGAGCCTAGACGCGGCCGAACTCGCGCGGCGCCATGCCCGCTACGGCGTGCGGCCGGAGCATTACGACCAAGTGGGCGCCGCGCTGATCTGGATGCTGGGCCGGGTGCTCGGCGACGGCTTCTCGCCGGCGCAGCGGGCGGCCTGGGCGCACGCCTATTCGGCGTTGTCGGCGGAGATGATCGCGGCGGCCTATCCGGACCGCCCCGCATCCGGTCCGGTCGCGGCCGAGGGGCGCGCGCCGGGGCCCGCATCGCCGCTTCGCGTCGGGCTTGGGGGCGGCGAAAATCCCCGGGCCGGGGGCGAAATCGGCGCCGCGGATACCAAACCCTAACCAAGTCCGGCCTTTTCTGGGGCGATGATTCCAAACCCCCGGAAGGCGAGGTGACCGATGCCGGAGGACGAGGCCCTGCTTCGCGCCCTGGCGCAGCTCGAACGCCGCCGCACGCGGGAGGCGGCGGCGCTGCGCGAGGCCAACGCCCTGCTGGCGGGGCTGGAGCGGATGGCGGCGGCCGACGGTCCCGCGGAGGCGCTGGACGCGTTGCTCGACGCGCTGCGCGGGGCGCTGGACTGCGACGCGGCGGCGGTGCTCGCGCCCGAGGGCGGGGATATGGTCTTCGCCCGGTCCGCCGGCGCCCGCCTGGCCGGCTGGCTGCCCGACGCGCGGGCGGCGCTGGCCGCCGCGCCGCTGCGCTGCGACGAGCTGCGGACCGCGCCCTGGTGGCCGGGGGAGGGCGGGGCGCCGGCGGTCGCGCCGTCCCGCGCGCCGGCCTCCGATTCCGCCGCCGCCCCCCATCCCGCCGCCGCCCCCGATCCCGCGTCCGCCCCCGATCCCGCGTCCGCCCCCGGCCCCGATCCCGCCGACGCTCCCCGTCCCGACCCCGCGCCCGATCCCGTCGACGCCTCCGATCCCGCCGCCGGCGGCGACGGCGACGCCTGCGCCGCCGGCGATCAGGGGGCGCGCTCCGCCCCGCCTCGTCCGCAGACGCGCCCCGACCCCCGCGGGCCCGGACCGGCCCGGCCGCGCGCGGCGCCGTCGTCGTCGCGTCGTGCGCTCGCCTCGCCCTCGGCCGCGGCTTCGCCGAAAAGCTCCGCCGCCGCTCCCGGGGACGTGGCGGCCGCCTTCGCGGGCGGCGCGCCCCATCCCGTCGATCGTCCCGTCGATCGTCCCGCCGATCCTCCCGGCGACCGGTCCGCCGATCGGACGGCCCCGCCGCCGCCGGCTTCCGGCGCGTCGCCGATCCGCGACGCGGCCGACGCCGCCCCGCCCTCCGCTCCAACGTTCTCCGCCGGCCCGACCCGCGTCTCCCCGGCCGTCCCCCCGGCCGTCCCGCCGACCGTCTCCGCCGCCGCCCCGTTGCGCGCCTGGATCTCCGCGCCCGTGCCGGCGGAGGACGGGGGGGCGTCGTTGCTCGCCTGCCTCTCCGCCCGGCCCGCGGCTTTCGGGGAGGACGACCTGCGTCTCGTCGCCCGCTTCGCCGGCCTCGCCGCGCAGGTCCTGGCCAATCACGCGCTGGCGGAGCGCAACGCCCTGCTGGCGGCGGTGGTGGACGGCTCCTCGGCCGCCGTCGTCATCGCCGAAGCGGCGCCTGCGCCCGAGCCGCGCGGCGCCGGCATCGAAGCTCCCGACGCCCCCGGCCCTCACCCGCGCCCGAAGCCCGACCCGAGCTCGAACCCCGATCCCAGTTCCGGCGGCGCCCCCCGCGCCAGCTTCCCCCTGATCTACGTCAACCGCGCGTTCGAAAGACTGACCGGCTGGTCCCGGGCCGAGGCGCTGGGCCGCGACTGCCGCTTCCTGTCGGCGGAGCCGGAGGACGGCCCCGAACGCGCCCGCCTCCGCCAGGCGTTGCAGGAGGACGCGACCGGCCGCTTCGTGCTGCGCAACCGGGCGCGGGACGGGCGGGCCTTCTGGAACGAGCTGTCCCTGCATCCGATCCGCGACGCGCAGGGCCGGATCGACAAGATCGTCGCCACCCAGGTCGACGTGACCGAGCGGATGAAGGCGGAGCGCGACCGCGACCGCGCCCGGTCGCGCCTGATCAACGCGCTGGCCTCGCTGGGGCAGGGGTTCCTGCTGCTCGACGCCCGCGGGCGGGTGGTGTTCGCCAATCCGCCCTATCGGGACTTCTTCGCCCCGGGCGAGGCGGCCTGGACCCCGGGGCGGGAGTTCGAGGCGGTCTGGGCCGACCGGCTGACCGCGCTGGGCCACGCCCCCGCGGCGGCGGCGGCTGCGGCGCGCGCCCGGCTGGGCGCCATGCGCGCGGGGCGGGTGGAGCGGGAGGAGACGTTGCCGGACGGCCGCATCCTGCTGGTCACCGAACAGCCCGCGCCCGACGGCGGCTGCCTGTCGATGGCGGTCGACGTCACCCGGCTGAAGACGTCGGAGCGGATGCTGGCCGGCCGCGCCGCGGCGATGGACGCGGCCCAGGACGGCATCGCCATCGCCGACGAGGCGGGGCGGATCGTCTACATGAACCCGGCCCACCGGGCGCTGTTCGGCTTCGCGAACGAGGCCGAGGCGCTGGGTCGGCCCTGGCTCGACCTCTACGCTCCGGACCGGGCGGACTGGCTGGTGCGGCGCATCCTGCCCCAGCTTGACGCCCGCGGCGCCTGGCGCGGCGAGCTGAAGGGGCGGCGGGCGGATGGCGGGTCGGTGGACCAGGAGGTCTCGCTCACCCGCGTGGAGGGGTTCGGCCTGGTCTGCGTCAGCCGCGACACCGGGGAGCGGCGGCGGGCGGAGGCGGAGCAGGCCCGGCTGCGCGACCAGCTCCACGCCGCCCAGCGGCATGAGGCGATCGGGGTGCTGGCCGCAGGGATCGCGCATGATTTCAACAACCTGCTCTCGGCGATCACCGGGTCCGCCGCGATGATCTCGGCCGCCTGCGCCCCCGCCTCGCCCGAACGGCGGCATGCGGAACGGATCCTGGCGGCGGGCGGGCGGGCGGCGGACCTGGTCTCGCGCCTGCTGGCGGTGGGGCGCCGGCCGGCGCACCGGGCGGAGTCCGACCTGCGCAAGGCGCTGGACGAGGCGACGGACCTGGTGCGCGCCGGCCTTCCGCCCAGCGTCGACCTGGATATCGACGCGGTGGACATGCCGCTGCGCGCCCGCATCGACCCGACCGACTTCCTGCAGGTGCTTCTCAACCTGGTGATCAACGCCCGCGACGCGATGACCGGGCCCGGCGGCGCGTCCCGCGACGGCCGGGACGGCGCGGCGGGCGCGCTTCCGCAAGGCGCGCGGCGCGAGGACGGCGGGGTGATCTCGGTGATCCTGGACGCGGCCATGTCGCCCGAGCCCGGCGACGATCCGGCCCGCCCGTCGCGGGCGGCGCCTCTCCCCGCCGCCGCGGCGCCGGCGACGTCGGTCGCGGTCGGCCGCGGCGAGGGCGAGGCGGCTGCGCCCGCGTCCCGGGATCGCCGCGATCCCGCCGACCCGGACCGGAGGGCGCCGGCGTCGCCGCCCGCGGCGGACGCGCCCCCCGCGCTCAGCGGAGCGCGGACCGACGCCGGGACCTCGGGGGCGGAGGGGACGCCGACCGCGCGGGACGGCGGCGCGACGCCGCGGAAAACCGCGTCGCGAACCGCCCCCGGCGCGCCGGTCTCGCCAACGGGGCGGCCCGGCGGGGCGGGCGCGCGCCTCGCGGCCGGCGAAGCGGGCGGGGCCGGATCCTCCGCGCCTCCCCCAGGGTCCGCGCCACCTCCTCGCGACACGCCCCCACCTCGCGACGCATCCGTCAGGTCCGCGGCTGCGCCTGGCGTCGCGCGGGCGGCGTCGGACGACGCGCGCCGATCCTTCGCGCCGTCGTCGCCCCCGGCCGTCGCGCCCCGCGAGGCCGCGGCGCCGGAGCCCGATGCCGCGCCGACCAAAGCGCTGCGCGCGGCGGCGCTGGGCGACGCGGCGGGCGCGCCGGATCCGCTGGCCGGCGCGCCGGGCCTCCGGCTCTGCGCCGCGCCGGCCGGGGCCGCCTGCGCCCGGCTGCGGGTGCGCGACAGCGGCTGCGGCATCCCTCCCGACCGGATTCGGGAGATTTTCGAACCCTATTTCACCACCAAGGGCGGGGCGGGCACCGGGCTCGGCCTGTCGGTGCTGGCGAGCCTGGTGCAAGGGGCGGGGGGCGGGCTCGCCCTGCGCTCGCGCGAAGGCGTCGGGACGGAGTTCGAGGTGCTCTGGCCGCTGGTCCAGACTCCGGCGGCGGGGGAGGGGCCCTCCGCGTCGGCCGAAAACGGGGCGCCCGCCTCGCCTCCCGGCGGGAGGGAGGGCGACGGCCCCGCGCCGCCGGGGCCGGGGCCGGGGCGGCCGGAGGACGGGCCGTCGGCCGCCGCGATCCGCGGGACCGAGGCGGGCGCCTCCCCCTCCGCGCCCGTGTCGCCGCCATCCGCAGCCGCCCCCTCCCCCTCGCCCCGGTCGTCCCTCTCGGTCGCGGCGCGGCCGCTGACCGGCGCGCTGATCCTCGCGGTCGACGACGACCCCGCCGCGGCCGAGACCCTGGGCGCGCTGCTGGAGGCGGCCGGGGCCGAGGCGGCGGTGTGCGCCCATCCCGACGACGCGCTCGAGGCGCTGGGCGAGGACCCGGAGGCCTGGTCGCTTCTGGTCACCGATTTCGAGATGCCGGGCCTCGACGGCGCCCAGGTGGCGGAGGCCGCGCGCCGTCTCGCGCCCGGGCTGCCGGTGGTGCTGTGCACCGGTCTCGGGTTCGAGGCGGTGCGCCGGGCGGGGGCCGAGGGGCTGTTCGACGCGGTTCTGCCCAAGCCCATCGATCCCGACCGGCTGGTCGCCGCCGCCGCCCGCGCCGTCTCGGCGCGCTCCGGCGCCGTTCCGACCTCCGGTCCCGGTTCCGGCGTCGCGCCGGGAGCCTCGCCGCCCGCCCCCCCCGTCGCGGCGAGCGACGCCGTGAGCGACGCCGCGATCGGGGCGGAGAGCGGGGCCGCCGCCGGGACGGCGACCGGCGCCGCGTCCGGCGCCGCGGGGGACCTGCCGCAGGCGCCGGGCGCCGTCCGTTCCCGCGCCGCCCCCGCCGCCCCGTCTCCCGCCCCCGCAAGGACTGACCCGAGATGAAGATCCTGATCGCCGACGACCACGATCTGGTGCGCGACACGCTCGCCGCCTTCCTGTCGCTGGAGGCGGACCTGGAGGTCTCGGCGGTGGAAAGCCTGCCCGCCGCCGCCGCCCGGATCGAGGCGGATGGGCCCTATGACCTGGTGCTGCTCGACTATGGCATGCCCGGGATGAACGGGCTGCAGGGCCTTGGCGAGGCGATCGGGCTGAACGGCGGGCGCCCGGTGGCGCTGATGTCCGGCGTGGCGCCCCGGGCGGTGGCGGCGGAGGCGCTGGACGCCGGCGCGGCGGGCTTCCTGCCCAAGACCATCGCCGCCGCCTCGCTGGTCCACGCGGTGCGTTTCATGCTGGCCGGCGAGAAATACGCGCCCGTCCAGTTCATGACCGCCCCCGAGGCGGAGCCCGAGGCGCATCCGCTGGCCGAAAAGCTGTCGGCGCGGGAGATGGAGGTGCTCGGCGGCCTTTGCCGCGGCCTCTCCAACAAGGAGATCGCGCGCGAGCTGGAGTTGCAGGAGGTGACGGTCAAGCTGCATGTGAAAACGCTGTGCCGCAAGCTCGACGCCCGCAACCGCACCCAGGCGGCGATGATCGCCAAGGAGGCGGAACTGGTCTGATCCATCGGCGCCCCTGCGGGGCGTTCCCCCGTCTCCGGCCCTCGCGGGCCTTCGGGCCGGCGCGACCCGTAGGGCGGATTTCGATCCGCCGCGGCCTTCGGGCCGGAGAGGGCGCTATGTCGCCGAGAAGGCTCCATGGGGCCTTCGTCAGGCGTGGCTGCGGCGCCGCGACGCCTCAAGGCCAGGACGCTCGCCCGGCCGCCGGACGAGCCTCGATCCTGCGGCGACGCGGCGGTGACGTTTCTGCTCCGGCACGATGCGGCGGGCGGGCCGGAAGGCATGGATCCGACGAGGCGCGCAGGAACCGCCGTCCTCCGCGCCGTCCTCCGGGCCCGCCCGGTTCCGCCAGGCGCCTCGCCGCCCCGCCGCGCGGGCGCCCGGGCGGGGACGGGCGGAACGGTCGGCGCGCGGCTCCCTCCCGCGCCTTTCCGCGCGACCGTTGACAGGGCGCGCGGGGGGGCGTTAGCTCGGGCGCATCCGTCGGGGGGCCCGCAAGGGCTGAGAGGGCATCGCGCCGACCCGTCGAACCTGATCCGGGTCATGCCGGCGAAGGGAACGGATCCCGCGGCCCCCTCCGCCGGCGCCCCCGCGCGCCCGCGCCCGGGCCGCGCCTTTCCCCGTCGCGCGCGCCCCGGCCTCGCCGCCTCGCCGCGCCCGGGCCCCGCCCGCCGCGGCCCCGACCGAAGGGCCCCGCGCCATGCGCCTGACCGCCGCCTCCGCCTTCCTGCTCGCCGCCGGCCTCGCCGCCGCCGCCCCCATCCCGGCGGCCGCCGCCGACAAGCTTTCGGTGGTGCTCGACTGGTTCGTGAACCCCGACCACGGCCCCCTGATCGTGGCGGAGGCGCGAGGCTATTTCGCGGACGAGGACCTGGAGGTCGAGATCATCGCCCCCGCCGACCCCGCCGACCCGCCCAAGATGGCCGCCGCCGGGCGGGCCGACATCGCCATCGGCTACCAGCCCCAGCTGCACCTGCAGATCCACGAGGGCCTGCCGCTGATCCGCGTCGGCACGCTGGTCGCCACACCGCTCAACTGCCTGCTGGTGCTGGAGGACGGCGGGGCGGAAACCATCGCCGACCTCAAGGGCAAGCGCATCGGCTACTCGGTCGCGGGGGTGGAGGAGGCGCTGCTGTCGGCCGTGCTGACCCCCGCCGGCCTGACGGTCGACGATATCGAGCTGGTCAACGTCAACTGGTCGCTCTCGCCCGCCCTGATGTCCGGTCAGGTGGACGCGGTGATCGGCGCCTTCCGCAATTTCGAGCTCAACCAGATGAAGATCGAGGGCCATCCCGGCCGCTGCTTCTTCCTCGAAGAGCACGGCCTGCCTCCCTATGACGAACTGGTCTACCTCGCGAACCCCGAGACCATGGACCGCGCCGTGCTCGCCCGCTTCCTGCGCGCCACCGAGCGGGCCACGCAATACATCGTCAACCATCCGGTCGAGGCCTGGGAGATCTTCTCCGGCACCGCGCCGGAACTGCAGGACGAGCTGAACGAGCGCGCCTGGTTCGACACCTATCCCCGCTTCGCGCTGCGCCCCGCCGCGGTCTCGGCCGGGCGCTACGCGGCCTTCGAGGCGTGGCTGGCCGAGGCGGGCCTGATCGAAACCGCCCTGCCGGTGGACCGGCTGGTGACCGACGTGACCGCGCGATGAGCGGCGATCCGGGGGCGCCCGCCGCCCCGCCGGGCCTCCGCCTGAACGGCACGCTGCGCTTCGGGGCGCAGGTGCTGTTCCGGGACATCGCGCTCTCCGCCCCCGCGGCGAGCTGGACCTGCCTGCTGGGGGATTCCGGGGTGGGCAAGTCCACGGTGCTGCGCCTGCTGGCGGGCATCGACGCGGGCGCGACCCTGGACGGGGAGGCGGGCGCCGACGACGGCGCGGCCCTGGAGGGGCGGATCGCGTGGATGGCGCAGTCCGACCTGCTGGCCGACTGGCTGGACCTGACCGGGAACCTCGCGCTCGGCGCCAAGCTGCGGGGCGAGGCGCCGGACCTGACCCGCGCCGCGGCGCTGCTCGACCGCATGGGCCTCGGCCCCCATGCGCACAAGACCCCGCACATGCTCTCGGGCGGCATGCGCCAGCGCGCGGCGCTGGCCCGCGCGATCATGGAGGACCGGCCGGTCGCGCTGCTGGACGAGCCCTTCGCGGCGCTCGACCTGCGCACGCGGGCGGCGATGCAGGACCTGGCCTTCGCGGAATTCGCGGGCCGCACCGTGCTGCATGTGACCCACGACCCGCACGAGGCCGCGCGGCTGGGCCACCGCATCCTGGTGCTGACCCGCGCCGGCCTGGTGGAGGCGGAGCCCCCCGCCGGCCCCCCGATTCGCGACGCCGCCGCGCCGGAGGTGCTGGAGACGCAGGCCCGCCTGACCCGGATGCTGCTGGACGAGGCGCGGGCGTGAACGCGCCCGACGCGCCCGGAGACGGCCCGCTCGCCCGCCGCCTGCGGGACCGGGCGCTGGTCGCCCTGATCCTGATCGGGGGCTGGGCGGTCGTGGCCTGGGGGACCGGCGCGCCGGCCTTCATCCTGCCCTCGCCCCTGCGGGTGGCGGAGGCCTTCGTCGCCAATGCCGGGCTGATCGGGGAGCACGCGCTCGTCACGCTGGGCGAGGTTCTGGCCGGGCTGGCGCTGGGCGCCGGGCTGGGCGCCGCCACGGCGGTATGGCTGAGCCTGTCGGAGGCCGCGCGGCGGCTGGTGATGCCGGCGCTGGTCTTCTCCCAGGCGGTGCCGGTCTTCGCGCTGGCCCCGGTGCTGACCCTGTGGATGGGTTACGGGATCTGGCCGAAGATCTTCGTGACGGTGCTGATCATCTATTTCCCCGTCGCCTCCGCCTTCCTCGACGGGCTGCGCCGGGCGGATCCCGCGCTGATCGAGCTCGCGCGGGTCATGGGCGGCGGCCGCTGGCGGATCCTGTGGCGGATCCGGGCGCCGCTGGCCCTGCCGGACCTCGCCTCCGGCCTGCGGCTGGCGGCGGTCTACGCGCCGATCGGGGCGGTGATCGGGGAATGGGTCGGGGCCTCCAAGGGGCTCGGCTACCTGATGCTGCTGGCCAACGGCCGGGCCAAGACCGACCTGATGTTCGCCGCCCTCGTGGCGCTGGCGCTGGGGGCGGTGGCGTTGCATGCGGGCCTGGGCCTCGTCGCCGCGCGGATGGAGCGGTGGCGGCGCACCGGAAGCTGGCGATAGGGCCGGGCGGGCGGCGCCCGGCCCGCGCGGATCAGGCGACCAGCCCGAAGATCACCCCGGCCAGCACCGCCCCGCCCAGTCCGAAGCCGACATAGGCCGCGAAGACCGGGGCGCGGACCAGCGACCACACCGCCGCCATCGCCGGGATGCAGGACACGGCGCCGGCGGTCAGGAAGGCCATCGCCGCCCCCGCGCTCATCCCCTGTTCGATCAGCGCGGCCAGCAGCGGGGGCGCCGCGTAGCCGTTGAGATAGGCGGGCATCCCCACCAGCGCCCCCATCAGGATCGGGCCCAGCCCCTCGCCGCCGACGACGGAGGCCACGGCCTCCGCCGGGACGAAGGTGATCATCACCCCTTCCAGCAGATAGGCCAGCGCCATCCACTTGAGCAGGAACAGGGCGTTGTCCCGGGCCTCGCGGCCGAAGGTCTCGCGCCGGGCGGGCTCTTCCCAGAAACGCCAGACCGGGCGGCCCGAGAAGGGCGAGGGCCCGCAGCCGCAGCGTTTGATGGGGGCTGAGGCCTTGAGCGGCTCGGCGAAGGCGCCGGCGCGCATCATGGCCGCCAGCGCGAAGCCACCCATCAGCCCGATGCCCACCGCCGTCACCGCCTTGCCGATGGCGAAAGTCCAGCCCAGCGCCCCGGCGGTGATCAGGAAGGTTCCCGGGTCCATGAGCGGCGAGCTGAGCCAGAACGCCATCACCGCAGGGATCGGCGCGCCCAGCGCCAGAAGTCCGGCGATGAACGGGATCACCTGGCAGGAGCAGAACGGCGCCAGCCCCCCGATCAGGGCGGCGGCGACGATCATCCGGCTCCGGCGGCCTTCGAAGGCGCGGGCGACGATGGTTTCCGCGCCCGTCGCCTTCAGCCCGGCGATCAGCGCCACGGCCAGCGCGATATAGGGCAGGGTGGCGGCGAAGGAACCCAGGGCGATGCCGACCACCTCGCCCACCCGGTCGGGCGCGGCGAGGACCACGGCGGCGAGCACCGCCAGCATGACCAGCCAGACCCGGTCGATGCGGCGCAGGCCAGCCCAGGCGGCGGCGGAGGTGCGAAGGGCGAGCTCGGTCATCTCGCGGTCTCCTCGGGGGTGGGGGCTTCGGATGCGCAGCCGGGGGCGCCGCAGGGGGCGTGGGCGGCGTGGCCGTCCCCGCCCGCGTCGGCGCAGCACTCGGCATGGAGGAAATGGGCCAGCGCCTCGATATTGGCGAAACGGGCCCGGCAGATCAGCGACCGGCCCCGCCGCTCCTGGCTCAGCAGGTCGGCGGCGGCGAGGAAGCGCAGGTGATGCGAGAGCGTCGAGGCGGCGATGCCCAGCCGCTCCTGCAAGGCGCCGACGGGCAGCCCCTCCGGCCCCGCGCGGACCAGGGCGCGGATCACCTCCAGCCGCGGTTCGGAGCCCAGCGCGGCGAAGGCCTGGGCGGCGGATTCGGGGGGGAGGAGGGCGTCTATATCCATGATTCTAGAATTGTCGAAATGATTGGAGCGGTCAAGCGGGAATCTTCGGTGCCGGGTGGTGAGCGAGGATCGGCGGAGGTCGGCGCAAGCCCCCTCCCCCTCCCTCCCCCGCGTGCGGGGGAGGGGGCCGCGAACGGCGCCGGCGGGTCGTCTCGGGGGGTGGTAGAAGATCTTCAGGGACGACGCGAAAGCCTGCGCCGGTCATGCGCCCCGGACTTGATCCGGGGCCTCTCGACGCCGGCCACCCGCGCGAGGCCCCGGATCAAGTCCGGGGCGCCCCATCCGGCGCATGGCGCGCGGAACCGGGCGCGAGGGCGCGGTGCGTCAGCCGCTCTTGCCATCGCAGCCGCGCCGCGGCGCCGTCACCGCAAGCGCCTCCCTCCCCCGCTCGCGGGGGAGGGATAGGGAGGGGGCGGAAGCGGTCGGGAGGGGGCCGGCGCGACGTCCGCCGCCCCCGGCCCCCGCCGCCTCAGAACTCGTCCTTGCGCTTGCGCACCTCGGCGAAGATCGCGCCATGGTCGGCGCCGACCATGCCCAGCCGCTCCTGCACCTCCCGCGCGCCGGGGCGCAGGAAGGGGTTGGTCGCCAGCTCTTCGGCCAGCAGGACCGGCACGATGGGGGTCCCCGCCTCGTCGGCCGCGGCGATGCCCTCGATCCGCGCCTGCAGCGCGGCGTTCCCCGGCTCGATCGACAGGGCGAAGCGGCCGTTGGCGGCGCCGTAGTTGTGACCCGAATAGACCTGCGTCTCCGGCGACAGGGCCATCAGCTTCTTCAGGCTCTCCCACATCTGCAGATAGGTGCCCTCGAACACCCGCCCGCAGCCCAGCGCCATCAGGCTGTCGGCGGTGAACGCCTTCTTCGCCCCCTCGAAGCAGTAGGCGATATGGCCGATGGTGTGGCCGGAGACGTCGACGACCCGCGCCCGCTCGGCCCCCACCGCGACCATGTCCCCTTCGGAGACGGTCACGTCCAGCGCCGGCAGCCGGGCCGCGTCGGCGCCGTGGCCCACGGTTTTCGCGCCATAGGCCTCGACCAGCTCGGCCACGCCCTGGATATGGTCGGCGTGATGATGGGTGATCAGGATCAGGTCGAGCTTGCCGCCCGCGGCGTCGATGGCCTTGCGCAGCGGGGCGGCTTCCGGCACGTCGACCACGGCCCAGACATTCTCGGTCGTCTCGTGCAGAAGATACCCGTAATTGTCGTCCAGGCAGGGGATGACGGTGACTTCGAGCGGCATGGGGAACTCCTCCACGGCTTGCATTTCCGACGGTCGCGCGCAGCATACAGATCGAGGCCCGGAGGATAAGCCCCATGCATCTCGACGTGATCGACCTGCGGCGGTTCTACTACCGCACCCCCCTCGGCCGCGCCGCCCAGCGCAGCCTGCAGGAGGCGATCCGCGCGCTCTGGCCCGACGTGTCGGGGGAGACGGTGGTGGGCTTCGGCTTCGCCGCCCCCCTGCTGCGCCCGTTCCTGAAGGAGGCCGCGCATGTGGTCTGCCTGATGCCCGGCCCGCAGGGGGTGTGCCGCTGGCCGCCGGAGGGGCCCAACATGGCGGTGCTGTCGGAGGAGACCCACTGGCCGCTGCGCGCCGGCGCCGCCGACCGGCTGATCGTGGCCCATGCGCTGGAGAATTCCGAGCGCCCCACCGCCCTGCTGGAGGAGATGCGCCGCGTGCTGGCCCCGGAGGGCCGCGCCATCGTCATCGCCCCCAACCGCACCGGCATGTGGGCGCGGTCCGACGCCACGCCCTTCGGCTACGGCCGGCCCTATTCGGCCAGCCAGCTCGAAGGCGCGCTGCGGGCCCATGACCTCGCGCCCGAGCACGCGACGGCCGCGCTTTACGGCCCGCCCAGCCACCGGCGCTACTGGCTGCGCACCCATCGGCTTTGGGAGGCGGCGGGGCGCAGGCTGGACGCCCAGCGGCTGGGCGGCGCGGTGCTGGTGGAGGCGACGCGGCAGGTCTACGCGCTGCCCCGCTCCGGCCTGAAAGAGAAGGCGCTGTCGCCGCTGGAGGTGCTGGAAGGCTTTGCCAAACCGGCCCGCCCCCGCCCCGCCGCCGGCCGGGCGCCCCGGCGCGGCTCGGGAGGGTAGGCGCCCACCTCCCGCCTGAAAACCCTGTCTCAGAACCCGATGCCGATGCCCCAGCTCAGCCCCGACCACCCGCGGGAGCCGTAGCCGATCGACAGCCACGGCCGGATGCGGGGCGTCAGGGCGCCGGCGGCGGCGAGCGCGTCCTCGGTCGACTCGGTCCGGACGGGCTGGGACCGGCCCTCGGCCAGCCCCGCCTCGAACCCGGGCGCGAGCGGGGCGGGGCAGGTCAGCGCCGGCGCGCGGCGGGCCCGGCCCAGCTCCACCCCGGTGGCGTAGGTGCAGAAGCGGGCGACGCCCTCGTCATGGCCGGCGAGATAGTCGTCCTCCGCCTCAACCCGCGCCGGGCCGGCCAGCGCCGGGCAGGCGGCGATGCGCGCCAGCCCCTCCGCCGAGCGCTCGCCCGACAGCGCGTCGGCCACGCCCAGGGCGTTCCAGTCGGCCTCCCCGCAGGAGCCGGACCAGGGCCAGTCGGCGGCCGCGGTGTCGGTCCCGCCGGAGGCGCAGGCGCCGAGCAGGGGAAGGGCGAGCGCCAGCGCCAGGCGGCGGGCGGCGCGGGGGGTGCGAATCGATGACGTCATGCGGGCAGTATGGCCGAAGCGGCGGCCGAGGTCTTGGGGGGCGGCGATCGGCGGGCGGCGCTCTCCCCGCCGCCCCCCCGCGCGCCCCGGGCTCGACCCGGGGCCTCCTTCGGGCGGCCGTGGCGCGGACGGCGGGCGGCGAGGCCCCGGGTCAGGCCCGGGGCGCGCGCCCCTCCCGGCGGGGCGATGCGCGACGCGGGGCCGGAGCGTCAGGACTGGGATGGAGGCGGGGACGGGGGCGAGAGCGCGGGCAGGTCCCGGGTGAAGGACAGGCTGACCGCCGGCCCCGCCCAGGCCCGGTAGAGCGCCAGCGCCGGTGCGTTCCAGGCCAGCGCGTCGATGGTCAGCTTGCGCAGGCCGGCGGCGCGCATCCGCGCCTCCGCCTCCCGCAGCAGGGCGAGGCCCACGCCCCGCCGCCGCGCCTCGGGCGCGACGTAGAGGTCGGAGACATGGCCGCGGATCCGCGTCTCCTCCGGCACATAGGCGCCCTCGTCCTCGCGCCCCGCGATCAGCAGGCCGATGGGCGCGCCCCCGCCGCTCCCGTCCCCGTCGTCCTCCTCCGCCAGCAGCACGAAGCCGCCCTCGGCCGCCCAGCCGGTCAGCCAGGCCACATGCGCGGCGCAGTCGGCGCCGGGGCGGCGGTCGGGCTCCCGCGCCCGCTCGAAATCCTGCAGGGCGGCGAAGAGCGCGAAGACCGTGGCGGCGTCCTCCGGCCCCGCGTCGCGGATGCGGATCCCCGTCGGGGTCATGCGGGGGTCACGCAGGGTCACGCGGGGGCGGCGGCCGGCGTCGCGACCGCGCCCAGCACCTCGTCCAGCGTCGCGGCGAGAATCGCCAGCTCCCGCGGTTCCGAGAACCGGTGGTCCGCCCCGTCCACCAGCGTCAGCCGCAGGTCCGGGCTCTCGGCATGGGCCAGCAGCTTCAGCGCCCAGTCCACCGGCACGTCCGCATCCGCCGTCCCCTGCAGCAGCCGCACCGGGAAGGGCAGGGGCAGGGGCGCGCGCAGCACCAGGTTCTCCCGCCCGTCCTCGATCAGCAGGCGGGTGATCACATAGGGCTCGTCGGAATATTCGGAGGGCAGGGCCACGCGCCCCGTCTCCGCCATCTCCGCCCGCTGGGCGTCGGAGAAGCCGGCCCAGAACCCGTCCTCGGTGAAATCCGGCGCGGCGGCGATGCCGATCAGCCCCGCCACCCGCCCGGGCCGCGCCCGCGCGACCAGCAGGCTGATCCAGCCCCCCATGGAGGAGCCGACCAGCACCTGCGGCCCGTCCGTCAGCCGGTCCAGCGCGTCCAGCGCGTCCGCGGCGAAGGCGCCGATGCGCCCTTCGGTCTCGAAATCCCCCGAAGAGGCGCCGTGGCAGGTATAGTCGAAGCGCAGGAAGTCGAGCCCGCGCTCGGCGCAGAGCGCCTCCAGGAAGGTGGCCTTGGTCCCGGTCATGTCCGACCGGAACCCGCCCAGGAACACCACGCCCGGCGGCGGCGTCCCGCCCGCTTCGCGCGCGGCGGTTGCCACGGCGCCCCGGGAGCGGTGATAAGCGAGGCGGCGCCCGTCGGGCATCGCGAGGATTTCGGGCGCGGCGCCCGCATCGGGGCCGTCGACGGGGGGAACAGGGGTCATGGAAAGCGCGCGCTCCGCAGCCTCGGGTCTCTCGGCGCCCGACCCTAGCGTCCCGAGCGCGGAGGTCCAGCCCGGACCCGGCGGCTTCGCGGGCTTCGGCGCCGGGCGCCCGGTGATCCTGCAGCTCACCCCGTCGCTCGAATCGGGCGGGGTCGAACGCGGCACGATCGAAATCGCCCAGGCCCTGAGCCGCGAGGGCGCCACCCCGCTCGTCGCCTCCCGCGGAGGGCGGATGGAACGGGCGCTGGAGCGGGCGGGCGGGCGGCTGATCCGGCTCGACATCGGCGCCAAGACCCCCTGGGGCATCCGCCGCAACGCCGCGGCGCTGGAACGGATCCTGCGGGAAGAGCGGGTGGACATCGTCCACGCCCGCTCCCGCGCGCCGGCCTGGGCGGGGTGGCTGGCGGCGAAGCGGGCGGGCGTGCCCTTCGTGACCACCTGGCACGGCGACTATTCCGAGAACTTCCCCGGCAAGCGGCTGTGGAACGGCGTGATGGCCCGCGGCCGGCCGACCATCGCGGTCTCCGACTTCATCGCCGAGACCATCCGCGCCCGCCATCCCGGGGCGGAGCTGGTGGTGATCCCGCGCGGCGCCGACCTCGCCCAGTTCGACCCGCTGGCCATTCAGGGCGGCCGCTCGGCCGGGCTGGCGGAGCGCTGGGGGCTCGCCGACGACCCGCGTCCGGTGGTGATGCTGCCCGGCCGGCTGACCCGCTGGAAGGGGCAGGCGCATTTCATCGACGCCGCCGACCGGCTGCGCGCCCTGCGGGGGGCGGAGGACTTCGTGTTCCTCATGGTCGGCGACGATCCCGACAGCGCCTATGGGCGGGAGCTGGCGGAGCGCATCCGCCGCCAGGGCCTGACCGGCTGCTGCGCGCTGGCCGGGCATTGCGACGACATGGCCGCGGCGCTGAAGCTCGCCTCCGTCGTCGTCTCCGCCTCCATGGAGCCGGAGGCCTTCGGGCGGGTGGCGGTGGAGGCGCAGGCCATGGGCCGCCCGGTGATCGCCACCGACCATGGCGGCGCGCGGGAGACGGTGGACGAGGGCCGCACCGGCTGGCGCTATCCCCCCGGCGACGCGGGCGCGCTGGCGGAGGCCGCGAACCGGGCCCTGAACCTCGACGCCTCCGCGCTGGAGCATATGGCCATGGCCGGCCGGGCCCGGGTCATGCAGCGGTTCTCCACCGAGGCGATGCAGCGCGCGACGCTGGAGGTCTACGCCGACGTGCTGTCGCGCCGCTGAGGCGATCCCGCTCCCGTCATGGCGCGCCGCCCCGGGCCCGACCCGGGGCCTCGCCGCGCCATCCGCTCTCGCGCCCGCCCGATCCGCATCCCCGTTCCGCCCAGCGGTTCCGGGCAGGCTTGCCGCGCGCGTCGCCGCCGTCCATGCTGATCGGGAACGCGGCCGCCGCCAGACGCGACCGCCAGACGGAGGAGAGCCCGACATGTCCACCCAGACCGCCGCCGCGCCCGCGGCGCAGACCGACGCGCCCATCATGCTGATCTCCGACCTCGTCGACGGGGTCTGCGAGGTGTCGCTGAACCGGCCCGAGCGGCTGAACGCCATCACGCCCGAGCTGATGCGCGCCATCGCCGACACGCATGAGACGCTGGCCGGCATGGCCGGGCTGCGCGCGGTGGTGCTCAAGGGCTCGGGCCGCGCCTTCTGCTCGGGCCTCGACAAGTCGGGCTTCCAGCGGATGAAGACCGAGGGCCGGGGCAGCCTCGGCATGGACATCATGAACCGCACCCACGGGCCCGCCAACGTGGCGCAGAACTGCTGCTGGGGCTGGCGGGAACTGGGCGTGCCGGTGATCGCGGCCATCCACGGCTTCGCCTTCGGCGGCGGCTTCCAGATCGCGCTGGGCCCCGACATCCGCATCGCCGCGCCGGGGACGAAGTTCTCGGTGATGGAGATGAAATGGGGCCTCGTGCCCGACATGGGCGGCATGGCGGTGATGCGCACGCTGGCCCGCGGCGACGTGATCCGCAAGCTGACCTACACCGCCGAGATCTTCGAGACCGAGGCGGCCTTCGACTACGGCTTCGTCACCGAGATCGCCGAGGACCCGCTGGCCCGCGCCCGCGAGCTTGCGGCCGAGATCGCCTCCAAGAGCCCGACCGCGATCCGGGCGGCGAAGGAGCTGCTCAACATCTCCGACGAGGAGCCGGGCGCCCTGCCGGCCCTGCTGGCCGAAAGCCGGCTTCAGAAGGACCTGATCGGCAAGCCCCACAACATCGAGGCGGTGAACGCCGGCGTCGAAGGCCGCCCGGCGGTCTACGAGTAACCGCCCCCGCCAGGCGCCCCCCGCCGGACGTCGCCGACCCCCACCCTGGCCCTCCCCCGCAGGCGGGGGAGGGAAGCGCCCACGGCGCCGCAAGCGCCTCCCTCCCCCGTTCACGGGGGAGGGATAGGGTGGGGGCTCGCCCGGTCGCCGGCGAGCGCCCCGTCCCATCAAAGTCCCCGTCCCCCCGCCGCGCCCCGGGCCTGACCCGGGGCCTCTCGACGCCGGAACCCCGCGCGAGGCCCCGGGTCAGGCCCGGGGCGCGCATATCGGACCCTCAGCGCCCGCCGGCCACATCCAGCAGCGCGCCGGTGGTGTAGGAGGCCGCGTCGGACAGAAGCCAGCACACCGCCTCGGCGATCTCCGACGGCTCGCCCACCCGGCGCAGCGGGATCATCGGCGCGCTGGCGGTCAGCCGGTCCTCGTTCCCGTGGGAGACCTTGTGGATCTCCGTCGCCACGATCCCCGGGCGCACCGCGTTCACCCGCACCCCCAGCGGCGCCAGCTCCTGCGCCAGCCCCAGCGTCAGCGTGTCCACCGCGCCCTTGGAGGCGGCGTAGTCGACGAAGGTGTTGGGAGAGCCCAGCCGGGCGGCCGCCGACGAGATGTTGACGATGGCACCGCCCCGTCCGCCGCGGGCGGCCGGCATCCGCCGCGCCCCCTCCCGCGCCACCAGGATCGCGCCGGTGACGTTGACGTCGATCAGCCGGGCGATGCGGGCGGGGTCCATGTCGGCCAGCGGCATGGCCGGGGCGACGACGCCGGCGTTGTTGACCAGTCCGTCCACCGGGCCGATCCCCGCCTCCGCCGCGTCCCACAGGGCCGGGATCGCGTCCGCGTCGGCCATGTCGCCCCGCACCGCCTGGGCGCGCGCGCCCGCCGCCTCCAGCACCGCCACGGTGGCCGCCGCCGCGGCCGCGTCCGAGGCGTAGTTGATCGTCACGTTCCAGCCCCGCGCCGCGCAGGCCACGGCCGTCGCCGCGCCGATCCCGCGGGAGCCGCCGGTGATCAGGATATGCCGGGTCATCGTCGCCGCCTTTCGCGAATGCCTCCCCCGGCCCGCGCCGGGGGATCCGTCGCGGCGGAGCCTAGTTGAACTTGTTGTCCTGCGGGAAGCCCCGCGGCGCCATGCGCCCGGCCGAGGCGCGGGGGAAGCGGTAGTCCCCCAGCTCCTGCCCCGAGACGGTGCGCGTGCGCCCGCCGCGGTCGAACCACTGCAGGCCCGGCTCTTCGGCGAAGGTCCGGGCGTCCGACAGGCCGCCGTCCTTGTATTTCTGCAGCCGCACGCCCTTGCCGCGGGTCATCTCCGGCAGGTCGGCGAGCGGGAACACCACCAGCTTGCGGTTCTCCCCCACCACGGCGACCAGCTCGCCCTCCACCGGCCGGCACAGGGCGGCGCGGGCCGGGGCCTTGACGTTCAGCGCCTGCTTGCCGGCGCGGGTCTGGGCCACGACCTCGTCCTCCACCAGCACGAAGCCGTCGCCGGCAGTGGAGGCCACCAGCCGCTTCGCCCCCGGCCTGTGGGCGAACAGCGCCACCATCTCGTCCTCGTTGGGCAGGTCCACCATCAGGCGCACCGGCTCCCCCATCCCGCGCCCGCCGGGCAGCTTGTCCGCGCCCAGCGTGAAGAAGCGGCCGGAGGAGGAGAACAGCAGCAGCTTGTCCGTCGTCTCGGCGTGGAACACGAAGCGCGGCCCGTCGCCGTCCTTGTATTTCAGCTCCTGATCCAGCGCGACATGGCCCTTCATCGCCCGGATCCAGCCCATGGCGGAGCAGACCACGGTGATCGGCTCCCGCTCGATCATCGCTTCGGGCGGCATCTCCTCCACCGCCGGGGCGTCGGTCATCGCGGTGCGTCGCGCGCCCAGCGGATAGGGGTCGTGGGCGGCCTTCAGCTTGTCCAGCGCTTCCGGCGTCACCGCGGCGCCGAAGCCGCGGGGCGGGCCGAAGGTGGCGCGGATCTCGCGCAGCTCCTCGGCGATCCGGTCCCATTGCGCGCCCTCGTCGTCGAGCAGGGCCGACAGGCGGGCGTGCTCTTCGGCCAGCGCGTCGCGCTCGTTGCGGATCTCCATCTCCTCGAGCCGGCGCAGCGAGCGCAGGCGCATGTTGAGGATCGCCTCGGCCTGCGCCTCGGACAGGTAGACCCCCGCCTCACGCCCCTCCGGCGTCGGCCCGAAGCCGAATTCGCCCATCGCGGGCGTCAGCGTGCCGTAGCGCCCCCAGTCCTCCGCCATCAGGCTGGCCTTGGGGTCGTCGTCGTTGCGGATGATCTCGATCACCCGGTCGAGGTTGAGGAAGGCGATGATGTAGCCGCCCAGCACCTCCAGCCGCTTCTCGATCTTCTCCAGCCGGAAGGCCGACCGCCGCTGCAGCACCTCCCGCCGGTGGTCGAGGAAGGCGCGCAGCACCTCGCGCAGCCCGCAGACCTTGGGGATCTTCCCGTCGATCAGCACGTTCATGTTGAGCGGGAAGCGGGTTTCCAGGTCGGTCTGACGGAACAGCGTCTCCATCAGCACCGCCGGTTCCACGTTGCGCGACTTGGGTTCGAGCACGATGCGCACGTCCTCGGCGCTCTCGTCGCGCACGTCCGCGAGGATCGGGATCTTCCGCGCGTTGATCAGCTCCGCGATCTTCTCGATCAGCCGGGACTTGGGCACCTGATAGGGGATCTCGTCCACCACGATCCGCCATTGCCCGCGGCCCAGGTCCTCCACGAACCAGCGCGCCCGCAGGCGGAAGGACCCTCGGCCGGTCTCGTAGGACAGGCGGATGGAGGACGCGGGCTCGATCAGCACGCCGCCGGTCGGGAAATCCGGCCCCGGCATCTTCTCCAGCAGCGTTTCGGTCCGCGCGTCGGGATGCTTGATGAGGTGCAGGGCGGCCGAGGCCACCTCGCCCGCGTTATGCGGCGGGATCGAGGTCGCCATGCCCACCGCGATGCCCGAGGCGCCGTTGGCCAGCAGGTTGGGGAAGGCGCCGGGGAGCACGATCGGCTCCTCCTCCTCCCCGTCATAGGTGGCGCGGAAGTCGACCGCGTCCTCGTCCAGCCCGTCCATCATCGCGGCGGCGACGGCGGTGAGCTTGGATTCCGTGTAGCGCATGGCGGCGGCGTTATCGCCGTCGATATTGCCGAAATTGCCCTGGCCGTCGATCAGCGGATAGCGGACCGCGAAGCCCTGGGCGAGCCGGACCAGCGCATCGTAGACCGCCTGGTCGCCATGCGGGTGATACTTGCCGATCACGTCGCCGACCACGCGCGCCGACTTCTTGTAGCCCTGCGCGGGGTCGAGCCGCAGAAGCCGCATCGCCCACATCAGCCGGCGATGCACGGGCTTCAACCCGTCGCGCGCGTCGGGCAGGGCGCGGTGCATGATCGTGGACAGCGCGTATTGCAGATAGCGCTCGCCCAACGCCCGCCGAAGCGGTTCGGCGGTGATCGCGCCCCCGGAGGGCAGGTCGGACGGGTCGTCGTCTGTCGTATCGGCCATGCCCCCGTTTAGTGCGGCGCAGCGGAGCCGTCCAGAACCGGCTTCGCCTCCGCGACGTTTCCGGTCCGTTCCGGGGCGGGCCGGGCCTCCTCTCCGGGGGCGGGGGCATCGCGCCGCACCCCGCTCCGGTCATCTCGCGGTCAGGCGCGGGCGTGATAGGCTCCGCTTCGGGAACGGTTTCGGGGCCTGTGGGACATTGAAGCGCAAGACCATCCTGATCACCGGGTGCGCCAGCGGCATCGGGCTCGACGCCGCGCGGACCCTGCACCGGGCCGGCTGGCAGGTTTTCGCCACCTGCCGGCAGCAGGCGGATTGCGACCGGCTGGAGGCGGAGGGGCTGGAGAGCTTCCGCCTCGACTACGCCGACGAGGCCTCCGTCGCGCAAGGGGCGGCCGAGACGCTGCGCCGCGCGGGCGGCGCGCTGGACGCGCTGTTCAACAACGGCGCCTACGCCATCCCCGCGCCGCTGGAGGACGTGACCCGCGGCGCGATGCGGGAGATCTTCGAGGCCAATTTCCTCGGCTGGCACGATCTGACCCGCCGGCTGATGCCGGCCCTTCGCGCCTCGGGCGACGGGCGGGTGATCAACTGCTCCTCGGTGCTGGGCATGGTCTCGCTGCGCTATCGCGGGCCCTACAACGCCACCAAGTTCGCGATCGAGGGGCTGACCGACTGCCTGCGCCGCGAATGCGCCGCGCCCGAGGCGCCGGGCCCGCGCATCCGGGTGATCCTGATCGAGCCCGGCCCGATCCGCACCCCTTTCCGCCGCAACGCGCGGGCGCGGATGGAGGCGATGGTCGACCGTTCGGGCAGCGCCTGGGGCCGGGCCTGGGCGGAGAAGATCCTGCCGCGGCTGGAGGCGGAGGAGACCGAGGCGCTCGACCGGTTCGAGCTGACGCCGGAGGCCGTCACCCGCCGCCTCATCCACGCCCTGACCGCGCGCCGCCCCCGGCCGCGCTACTACGTGACCGCGCCCACCTGGATCGCGGCGCTGGCCGCCCGGCTGCTGCCCACCCGCGCGCTGGACCTGGTCTTCGCCGGGGATCACTGAGGCTTTCCGCCGGACGGAAGCGCCCGCCGCGCGCCGATACGGCGCGGTGGCGCGGCGCGGGGAATGCGCTAGGTAGGAGGGGACCGAGGAAAGGACCCGCGCCATGTCCCATACGCTGCTCGTCATCGCCCTGATCGCCTGCCTCTGCGTCCTGGGCGTGCTGCTGTTCGGGGTCGGAAGCTTCGCCCGCGGCGGCGACTTCAACCGCAAATACGCCAACAAGATCATGCGGCTGCGCATCATCGCCCAGGCCATCGCCGTGGTGCTGATCCTGCTCGCCGTGTGGGCCATGCGCTCGGGCCAGTAAGGTCCGCCGCGCCGAGGGGGAAAAAGCCGAATGGTGGTTCTGAACCGCATCTACACGCGCACCGGCGACAAGGGGACCACCGCGCTGGGCGACGGGACCCGCGTGCCCAAACCCGCGCTGCGGGTGGAGGCCTACGGCACGGTGGACGAGACCAACGCCGCCGTCGGCCTCGCCCGCCTGCATTCCGAGGGGGAGATGGACGCGGCGCTGGCCCGCATCCAGAACGACCTTTTCGACCTCGGCGCCGATCTTTGCCGCCCCAACCCGGACAAGGACGGGGAGGCGAAATACCCCGTCCTGCGCGTCACCCAGGCCCAGGTCGACCGGCTGGAGGCGGAGATCGACGCGATGAACGAGGCGCTCGCCCCCCTGCGCAGCTTCGTGCTGCCCGGCGGCACGGCCCTCGCAGCCCATCTGCACCTGTGCCGCACCGTCAGCCGACGGGCGGAGCGGCTGGCGGTGGCGCTGGCGGGGGAGGAGGCGATCAACCCGCCCTCCGCCACCTATCTCAACCGCCTGTCGGACTGGTTCTTCGTCGCCTCCCGCGTCGCCAACGGCAATGGCGAGGGGGACGTGCTCTGGGTTCCCGGCGCCAATCGGTGACCGCGCGGGCCTCGGCCCCGACGCGACGGAATCATTCGCTCGCCCTCGGGTCAGGGACCGATTCTTGCGCGTGATTTCGCTGTGCGACCGCGTGTCCGGCGCCGGCATACCGGCCCGTATGTTAGCGAAGCGCCCGAATTTCCATGGTCCGCGCCTCTTTCGCGGCGCTTCCCCCATGGTTCCGCGCCGCTTTGCCCCTACCATCAGGGTCAAGGTCGGTGTAGCCAGACCACGACCGCCGCGCCTTTCCGGAGACGCGGAGCAATCAGGAGGAGAAACGCGCAATGAAGGTGCTCGTGCCCGTCAAGCGCGTGATCGACTACAACGTGAAGGTCCGCGTCAAGGCGGACGGCAGCGGCGTCGATCTCGCGAACGTCAAGATGTCGATGAACCCGTTCGACGAGATCGCCGTCGAAGAGGCCATCCGCCTCAAGGAAAAGGGCGCCGCCGAAGAGATCGTCGTGGTCTCCATCGGCGTGAAGCAGGCGCAGGAAACCCTGCGCACCGCGCTCGCCATGGGCGCCGACCGCGCCATTCTGATCGAGGCCGCCGACGACGTGCACACGGATATCGAGCCGCTGGCCGTCGCCAAGCTGCTCAAGGCCGTGATCGACGAGGAGGCCCCCGGGCTGGTGATCCTCGGCAAGCAGGCCATCGACAACGACATGAACGCCACCGGCCAGATGCTGGCGGCGCTGCTGGGCTGGGGCCAGGCCACCAACGCGGCTGAAGTGGCGATCGAGGGCGACGTCGCCACCGTGACCCGCGAGGTTGACGGCGGCATGCAGACGCTCAAGGTCAAGATGCCGGCGATCGTCACCGCCGACCTCCGCCTGAACGAGCCGCGCTACGCCTCGCTGCCCAACATCATGAAGGCGAAGAAGAAGCCGCTGGATGCGAAGACCGCCGCCGATTACGGCGTCGACGTCGCCCCGCGCCTGACGGTCGTGTCGACCGCCGAGCCGAAGGGCCGCTCCGCCGGGGTCAAGGTCGCCGATGTGGACGAGCTGATCTCCAAGCTGAAGAACGAAGCGGGGGTCCTCTGATGGCTGTTCTGCTGATCGCCGAAACCCTGGCCGGCGAGCTTTCCGCCGACGCCACCGGCAAGGCCCTCTCGGCCGCCAAGAAGCTGGGCGACGTGACCATCCTCGTCGCCGGCGAGAACGCCAAGGCCGCCGCCGAGGCCGCCGCCAAGCTGGACGGCGCCGCCAAGGTGCTGTGCTGCGAGGATCCGTCGCTGGGCCATAACCTGGCCGAGCCGAAGGCCGCGCTGATCGTGTCGCTCGCGGGCGACTACGAGCACATCGTCGCCCCCGCCACCATCGCCGGCAAGAACCTGCTGCCCCGCGTGGCGGCCCTGCTGGACGTGATGGTGATCTCGGACGTGTCCGAAATCGTGGGCGCCGACACCTTCGTTCGTCCGGTCTACGCCGGCAACGCCATGCAGACGGTGAAGACCTCCGACGCCAAGAAGGTCCTGACCGTGCGCACCGCCAATTTCGAGGCGGTGGGCGAGGGCGGCTCGGCCGCGGTGGAGACCGTCTCCGCCGCCGAGAACCCGGGCGTGTCCGAGTGGGTCGAGGACAAGATCGCGGCCTCCGACCGGCCCGAGCTGACCTCGGCCAAGCGGATCATCTCCGGCGGCCGCGCGCTCGGCTCGAAGGAGAACTTCGCGATCATCGAGAAGGTGGCCGACAAGATCGGCGCCGCCGTCGGCGCCAGCCGCGCGGCCGTCGACTCGGGCTACGCCCCGAACGACTGGCAGGTGGGCCAGACCGGCAAGGTCGTGGCGCCGGAGCTCTACATCGCCGTGGGCATCTCGGGCGCGATCCAGCACCTGGCCGGCATGAAGGACTCCAAGGTCATCGTCGCGATCAACAAGGACGAGGAGGCGCCGATCTTCCAGGTCGCCGATTACGGCCTGGTCGCGGACCTGTTCGACGTGATCCCGGAGCTCGAGTCCAAGCTCTGAGCCGCGGCGACGCGCAAGGCTTCGGGCCGCCCCTCGGGGCGGCCCGTTTCGTTTTCACCGCCGGTTTCGGGAGGCGTCCCATGCGCCGCGCCATGCTCGCCCTGCTGTTGCTCGCCGCCGCCCCCGCCGTCGCGCATGCCGGTTGCGCGGGAGAGACGCTGGCGGCCTGCGAGGTCGCGCCGGGCGAGGTCCTGCACGCCTGCGTCGACCCGGAGGCGGAGGCGTTCTCCTACGCCTTCGGCCCGCCGGGCGCCCCGGACCTGACCCTGCGCGCCCCCTTCGCCGAGGGGACCGCGCGGCCGTGGAACGGGGTGGGGAGGGCGATCTGGTCCCGCGTCGCCTTCCGCAACGGGGCCTATGCCTACGAGGTCTGGATCAGCCTCGATCGGCTGACGCCGGATCCGGCGCCGGAGGCGGGGATGAACGTGCTGCGCGGCGAAACCCTGCTCGCCTCGCTGCAATGCCGCGCAGGCCCGGACGGGTCGGGCCCGCCGGTCATCGCGCCGATTTTCGCCATCGAGGACGCCATGGAGGCGGCGGGCTGGCGATGGGAGATCGAGGCCGGGCGCTGGGCCCGGCCCTGACCGGACCCCCGCGCGCCCCGGGCCAGACCCGGGGCCGCCTCCGGTCCGTCCGGCGCGCCCGCCCGCGCCCCGCCCCCCTGCGAGAGGCCCCGGGTCAAGCCCGGGGCGCGTCGAGGGCGCATCCGGCGCGGCGCGGTCAGCCCTTCCAGGCGGTCAGCTCGATCTCGATCTTCATCCCCGGCGCGATCAGCCCGGCCTGGATCATCGTCGCCGCCGGCGGGTTGTCCCCGAACGCCTCGCGCAGCGCCGGCCAGCAGGCCTCGAACTCCGCGGCGTCGGGCAGGATGTAATGCACCCGCACCGCGTCGGCGAAGCTCGACCCCGCCTCCTTCAGCGCCGCTTCGATCTTGGCCAGCGTGTTGCGGCACTGGGCGAGCACGTCGTCCGGCATCTCCCCCGTCTCCGGGTCCGCGCCGGTGGTGCCGGCGACATGCACCCAGCCCCCGGCCACCACCGCCCGGCAATAGGCGGCCTTCGCCTCCCACGGGCCGCCGGATGAAATTCGCTGGATCGACATGGCGCGTCTCCCTGAACTGCGCTGCGCTGCGGCGCCGACCATGGCGCGGGCGGGCGGGGTTGGGAAGGGGGCGCCGGAAGGGAAACCGTTTGCCTTCCTTATCACCTCATGCGATGACGGGATCGGTCCCGGTTCCCTTTCGGAACCGGGCGGACGAGGAGACCCTCCATGGCGATGCGGCCGGAGATACGCGCGGTGGCGCCCATCCTGATCGGGGCGGCGGCGATGCTGTCGCTGACCATGGGGCTGCGGCAGAGCCTGGGGCTGTTCATCCCGGCGATGACCTCCGACATCGGCATCACCGTCACCCAGTTCACGCTGGCCATCTCCGCGCAGAACCTGGCCTGGGGCGTGTTCCAGCCGCTGGTCGGCGGGCTCGCCGCCCGGACCGGCTACCGGCCGGTGATGGTCGCCGGGGCAGGCGTCTACGCCGCCGGCATGGCGGTGATGGCCGCGGCGCAGGGCATGTGGACGGTGCTGCTGGGCGCGGGGCTGCTGGTGGGGCTGGGCATGGCCTGCGCCTCCACCGCCATGTCGATGGCGGTGACCGCGCGCTCGGTCCCCGCCTCGGTGCGCTCGGTCGCGCTGGGAGGGGTGTCGGCGGCGGGCTCGCTGGGCGCGCTGATCGCGGCCCCGCTGGGGCAGGCGGTGATGCAGGCCTGGGACTGGCGCGCGGCGCTGGCGGTGTTCTTCGCCCTGGCGCTGGCGATCCTGCCCGCGGCCTGGATGGCCGGCCGGGTCGACCGGCTTCCCGCCCCGCCGCCCGCCCCCGAAAGCGCCGACGGCCTGTCGGCCCGCGGCGCGCTGGGCATGGCCTTCGGCAACGCCAATTTCCTGGTGATGACCGGCGCCTATTTCGTCTGCGGGATGCAGCTGATCTTCCTGACCACGCATCTGCCCTCCTATCTCGCGCTGTGCGGCGCGGACCCGATGCTCGCCGCCACCGCGCTGGGCGTGATCGGAGGCATGAACGTCGCCGGCTCCCTGTTCTTCGGCTGGGCCGGGGGGCGGTGGTCCAAGCAGGCGCTGCTGGGTTGCATCTATCTGGGCCGGTCGCTGGTGCTCGCCTGGTTCTTCACCCGCTGGCCGACGCCGGAGACGACCGTGATCTTCGCCGCGCTGATGGGGTTCCTCTGGCTCGGCGTCAGCCCGTTGATCGCCGGGTCGGTGGCCGAGACCTTCGGGCTGCGCTGGCAGGCGATGCTGCAGGGCATGACCTTCTGCTGGCACCAGCTGGGCAGCTTCCTCGGCGCCATCGGCGGCGGGCTGGTCTTCGACGCCTTCGGCAACTACGACCTCGCCGTCCAGATCGGCGTCGGGCTGGGGCTGGTGGCGGGCGTGGTGCAGATCGCCTTCGCCCTGGGCCGACCGCCGCGCGCCCCGCTGCCGGCCTGATCTCCGGGCGGGCCCCGAGTCGCGGAAACAGTCCGCCGCCCCCGCCCGCCATTCGCGCCGTTTCCGCGGCGATGGATTTCGCGCCACACTCAGCCCCGGGCGCGTCCAGGGCGCCTGCGCCGCGGGCGCCCGCGGCAAATATTCCGCATCCGCGAAATGTCCTCTGGCGCCCGCGCGCGCGCCCCGCCAAACTCCCCCCCGCCGGACAACGAGGGAGAGGAACATGACCTCCAACACGCTTCGCGCGGCGCTCGTCGCCGCCGTCTCCGCCGCGGCGCTCGCCGCCCCCGCCCATGCGCTTGAGAAGGTGAAGTTCGGGACCAACTGGGTCGCCGAAGCCGAGCATGGCGGCTACTACCAGGCCGCCGCCGACGGCACCTACGAGGCCTGCGGCATCGAGGTCGAGATCATCCCCGGCGGCCCGCAGGTCAACAACCGCGCGCTGATGCTGGCCGGCAAGATCGACTTCTCCATGGGCGGCAACATGCTCCAGGCCTTCTCCGCGGTGAAGGAGGGCATCCCGCTCAAGGTCGTGGCCGCCCACTTCCAGAAGGAACCGCAGGTCATCCTGACCCATCCGGGCGCGGCCTCGTCCTTCGAGGACCTCAAGAACCTGCCGACCCTGTTCCTGGGCGACAACGGTTATCAGTCCTACTACCAGTGGATGATCACCGCCTTCGGCTTCAAGCCGGAGCAGCGCAAGCCCTACACCTTCAACCCCGCCCCCTTCATCGCCGACAAGCAGTCGGGCCAGCAGGGCTACGTCACCTCGGAGCCCTTCGCGGTGGAGCGGGAGGGCGGCTTCAAGCCCGACGTCTACGTGATCGCGGACGAGGGCTTCTCGACCTACGCGACGACGGTGGAGACCATGCAGGCCACCATCGACGCCAAGCCCGAAGTGGTGAAATGCTTCGTGGAGGGCTCGTCCATCGGCTGGGCCAACTACCTCTACGGCGACCCGTCCAAGGGCAACGCGCTGATCCAGGAGCATAACAAGGACATGTCCATGGAGCAGATCGAGTTCTCGATCCAGGCCATGAAGGACTACGGCATCGTCGATTCCGGCGACACCGAGACCATGGGCATCGGCGCCATGACCGACGCGCGCATGCAGGACTTCTACGACAAGATGGTGGCCGCCGGCGTGGTCGAGCCGGGCCTCGACCTCTCCAAGGTCTACACGCTGGAGTTCTCCAACACCGGCGCGGCGCTGGAGACGAAGAAGAAGCTGGTCGAGTGACCGACGGATCCTTGAAACCGGGGGCGGCGGGGGAACCCGCCGCCTCCCTGTCGTCCGCCGCCGCCGCGCGCGCCGCGCGGGCGCCGGTGCTGTCGATCCGCAACGTCACCAAGGTCTTCGGCCGCGACGTGGTCGCGCTGCGCGGCATGTCGCTGGACGTGCGCCAGGGCGATTTCATCTCGCTGCTCGGCCCGTCGGGCTGCGGCAAGTCCACGGCCCTGCGGCTGGTGGCCGGGCTGATGCACCCCACCGCCGGCAAGATCGAGTGGCAGGGGCAGGGCGCGGGCCCCGACGACGGGGGCCTCGGCGTGGTGTTCCAGGAACCCACGCTGATGCCCTGGGCCACCGTCGAGCATAACGTCTGGCTGCCGCTGCGCCTCAAGGGCCGCAAGCTGGCCGACTGCCGGGCCGATATCGAGGACGCGCTGGCGACCGTCGGCCTCACCGGCTTCGGCGGCGCGTATCCGCGCGAGCTTTCGGGCGGCATGAAGATGCGCGTCTCCATCGCGCGCGCCATGGTCACGAAACCCCGGCTGATCCTGATGGACGAGCCTTTCGCCGCGCTGGACGAGATCACCCGCTTCAAGCTCAACAACGACCTGCTGGCGATGCGGGCCAAGCTGAACTGCACGGTGATCTTCGTGACCCATTCGGTGTTCGAGAGCGTGTTCCTCTCGGACCGCATCGTGGTCATGGCCGCCCGTCCGGGCCGGGTCATCGCCGAGCTGAACGTCGACGAGCCCTATCCGCGCACCGAAACCTTCCGCACCTCGGCCGAATACGCCGCGCAGTGCCGGGCGACCTCCGACGCGCTGGGCCTCGCCATGGAGGGCGCGCATTGACCGTCCGCGACACCGATCCGACCCTGATCGACGCCGAGGAACTGGCCCGCCAGCGCGCCCAGCGGCTCGACCGCATCGCGCGCTGGGCGCTGCCGGCGCTGATGCTGGTCGGCGCCGTGGCCTTCTGGCAATGGCGGGTCGAGGCGGCGCAGATCCCGCATTACATCCTGCCCAGCCCCGCCCGCGTCTGGGCCTCGCTGGTCGAGAACGGCGCGACGCTGTTCGACAGTTGGCTGATCACCGTGCAGACCACGCTGCTCGCGCTCTTCGCCGCGGTGATCGGCGGGGCCGGGCTCGCCATGATCTTCAACCAGTCCCGCTGGGCGGAGATGAGCTTCTACCCCTTCGCCGTCATCCTGCAGGTGACGCCGGTGGTGGCGGTGGCCCCGCTGATCCTGATCTATGTCTCCGACATCGACCTCGGGGTCTTCGTGATCCCCGAAAAGGTGGTGGGGATGCTGATCGTGTCCTGGATCGTGGCCTTCTTCCCGATCCTGTCGAACACCACGCTCGGCCTGCGATCGGCCGACCACAACCTGCGCGACCTGTTCTCCATCTACGGCGCGACCCGCTGGCAGCGGCTGCGCTATCTCCAGATCCCCGCCGCGCTGCCCTATTTCCTCGGCGGCCTGCGCATCGCGGGCGGCCTCAGCCTGATCGGCGCCGTGGTGGCGGAGTTCGTGGCGGGCACCGGCGGCATGGGCTCCGGCCTCGCCTTCCGGATCCTGGAGGCCAACTACCGCCTGAAGACCGACCTCGCCTTCGCGGCCCTGATCCTGATCGCGCTGACCGGCGTGCTGATCTTCGCCGTCCTCTCCTTCGTCAGCCATCTTCTGCTGCGCAAGTGGCACGAGAGCGCCATCAAACGCGAGGTCTGAGCCCATGGACTTCCTCGACCTGCCCGAAGCCGGCCGCCTCCGGCTGATGAACCTGCGCGCGCCCGGGCCCCTGCTGGGGCGGCCCGGCGCGCTGGTCTCCACCGACCTGACCCTCGAAGGCGGCAAGATCGTGGAGAACGACGCCCGCGCCGACGAGGTGGAGGTCGACATGGGCGGGCGCATCGTCTTCCCCTGCTTCGTCGACGCGCACACCCATATCGACAAGGGCCATATCTGGCCCCGCTCCCCCAATCCCGACGGCACCTTCATGGGCGCGCTCAACACCGTGGGCGACGACCGCCGGGCCCGCTGGGGGGCGGAGGACGTGCGCCGGCGCGCCGACTTCTCCCTGCGCTGCGCCTGGGCCCATGGCACCAAGTCCCTGCGCACCCATCTCGACAGCGCGCCCCCGCAGGAGGACATCTCCTGGCCCGTGTTCCGGGAGCTGCGGGAGGACTGGGCCGGCTGCATCGACCTTCAGGCGGTCTGCCTCGTGGGCGTGGACTTCGTCGCCGACACCCCCGCCTGGCGCAATCTCGCGCAGGTGGTGAAGGGGTCGGGCGGGGTGCTGGGCACGGTGACCTATCCGGTCCCCGACATCGACCGGCGGCTCGACATCTTCTTCGAGACCGCGGGAAATCTGGGCCTCGACGCCGACTTCCATGTCGACGAGACCATGGACCCCGGCTCCGCCACCCTGCGCGCCATCGCGCGGGCCGTGGGGCGGACCGGCTTCGCGGGCAAGGTCAATTGCGGGCACTGCTGTTCGCTGTCCACGCAGGAGGAGTCCGTGGCGCTGGAGACGCTGGACTACTGCGCCTCCGCCGGGCTTTCGATCACCTCGCTTTCGATGTGCAACATGTATCTCCAGGACCGCCACGGCGGGCGCACCCCCCGCGGCCGCGGCGTGACCCTGGTGCACGAGGCCCGCGCCCGCGGCATCCCCGTCATCTTCGCCTCCGACAACACCCGCGATCCGTTCTACGCCTATGGCGACCTCGACATGCTGGAGGTGATGCGCGAGGCGACGCGGATCTGTCATCTCGACCACTCGCGCGAGGACTGGATCGAGGCCTTCCTCACCGCCCCGGCCGAGGCCTGCGGCTTCGAGACCCCCAGCCTCGACCCCGGCGCGCCCGCCGATCTGGTGATCTGCCGCGCCCGGTCCTGGACCGAGCTTTTCGCCCGCCCCCAGTCCGACCGCATCGTGCTGCGCGCCGGCCGCGCCATTGACCGCACCCTGCCGGACTACGCCGAACTCGACGACCTGATGGAGCCCGCATGACCCCCAACATCGCCGCCGCCAAGGAGGCGCTGTCGCACCTGGATCTGGACGACAAGCCGGCCTCCGTCAAAGCCAAGAGCCGGGATTTCTTCTGGTATTCGCCGGTGCTCAAGCCCCGTCTCGACCATCTGGTCGGCGACTTCGTGGTTTCGCCCCGCTCCGAGGCCGAGGTGATCGAGGTCCTGCGCGTCTGCTACGAGCACGACGTCCCCGTCACCACCCGCGGCTCGGGCACCGGCAATTACGGGCAGGCCATGCCGCTCGCCGGCGGCTGCGTCCTGCACATGCGCCACATGAACAAGGTGCGGGAGATCCATCCCGGCCGCGTCATCGTGGAGCCCGGCTGCATCCTGCGCGACCTCGACGCCGAGACCATCCGCGAAAGCGGGCAGGAGATCCGCATGTTCTCCTCCACCTACGCCACGGCCACCGTCGGCGGCTTCATCGCCGGCGGTTCGGGGGGCGTGGGCTCGGTCCGCTGGGGGCAGCTTCGCGATCTGGGCAACATCATCCGCCTGCGCGTGGTGACGATGGAGGCAGAACCCCGCGTGCTGGAATTCACCGGGGAGGAGCTGCACCGCGTCTCCCACGCCTACGGCACCAACGGCATCATCACCGAACTCGAACTGCCGCTGGCGCCCTCCTACGCCTGGACCGACGTGCTGGTCGGCTTCGACGATTTCATGGACGCGGCCAAGTGGGCGGAGGATCTGGGGAACCAGGACGGCATCCTCACCAAGCTGATCACGCCGGTCGAGGCGCCGATCCCCCACGATTATTTCCTGCGCATCCAGTCCCGTATCCGCCGCGACCAACATGTGGTGATCGTGATGGTGGCGCCGCATAACATGGACGCCTTCCTCACCTACGCCGCCCGCCATCGGGGGGCGGAGATCATCTATCGCTCCGACGCCGTGACGGCGGAGGAGAAGAAGGCCTTCGGCGTCGCCTACGAATACGCCTGGAACCACACCACCCTGCGCGGCCTGCGGGTCGATCCGACCATCACCTATCTTCAGGTCCGCTACGAGGATCTGGCCCAGGTGCAGGCGATCCGCGACCGCTTCGGCGAGGAGGTCCCCCAGCATCTCGAAGGCATCCGCATGAACGGCCGGATGCGCTTCGCGGGCCTTCCGATCGTGCGCTTCTCCACCGAAGAGCGGCTGGAGGAGATCGTGCGCATCCATGAGGACATGGGCTGCCTGATCTTCAACCCGCACCGCTACACGCTGGAGGAAGGCGGCCGGCAGTCCGCGGACGCCCGCCAACTGGATTTCAAGCGCGAGGCCGACCCCAAGGGTCTGCTCAATCCGGGGAAAATGATCACCTGGGACGCGCCCGACTTCAACTATTCCGAGGTCTATCGGTACTCGGGAATGCGACCGGCGGGCTGAGACCCCGCCGCCCCTTCCCGGCGGGGCGGGAAGGGGGCGCGCCGACCTCCCCGCCGCCCACCGGCGCCGCGGAGCTCGCGGCGTCGGCGACCACGGGGCCTCGCCATGCGCGCCCTCCTGATCTACTGCCACCCCTCTCCCGAAAGCTTCAACCACGCAATCGCGCAGACCGTGACCGCCCGCCTGCGCGGCGGCGGGGCGGAAGTCCGGATGCTCGACCTCTACGACGAAGGCTTCGACCCGGTGATGACCCGGCCCCGATGGGAGGGCTATGCCGGGGAGAGCCCCGACCGCGCCGCGCTCTCCGCCCATGTCGAGGCGCTGCGCTGGGCCGATACGCTGGTCTTCGTCTACCCGACCTGGTGGTATGGCCCGCCGGCGATGCTGAAGGGCTGGCTCGACCGGGCCATGCTGCCGGGCGTGGCCTTCAACCTGCCGGATGCCGGGCCGATCACCCCGGCGCTGACCCATATCCGTCGGCTCGCGGCGTTCACCACCTGCGGGGCCTCGCGCTGGCTGACCTGGGCGATGGGCGCGCCGGGGCGGCGGATCCTGCTGCGGGGCCTGCGCTCCTGCTGCGCGCCGACCTGCCGGACCCATTTCGCGGCGCATTACTCCATGGACGCCTCCACCCCCGAAAGCCGCGCCCGGCATCTTGCACGCGTCGTCCGGGAATGCGACCGGATGCTGACGGGCGCCGGTCTGCGCGCCCCGGAGCCGGACCGTTCCCCGTCCCGCGCGCCGCGCCGTCCCGCGGCCGCCCCGCAAGGAGACCCCGCCGATGCCTGACGCGCCCGCCATCCCGCTGCTCGATTTCTCCCGCTTCCGCGAGGGCGACGTCGCCGCCCGCGCGGCCTTCGCGGCCGAGCTGGGGGCCGCCTGCCGGGACACCGGGTTCTTCCTGCTGACCAACACCGGCATTCTCAACGCGAGGCGCACCGCGATCTTCTCCGTCGCCCGCGACTTCTTCCGCATGTCGCAGGAGAAGAAGGACGCGGTCGCCATCGCCCATTCGCCGCATAATCGCGGCTACGTCGCCTCGAAGGTGGAGGCGCTGGACCCCGCCTCCGGCCAGGCCGACGCGAAGGAGGCGTTCAACATCGGGCTGGATCTGGCGGCCGACCACCCCGCGGTGGCGGCGGGAGAGCCGTTCCGGGGCGTGAACCTGTGGCCCAAGGGGGGCGAGCCCGCCTTCAAGCCCGAATGCCTCGGCTGGTATGACGCCTGCCTCGCGCTGGGGGCGGAGCTGCACCAGGCCTTCGCCATCGACCTCGGCCTGCCGGAGGACTGGTTCGCCGACAAGTTCCGCGCGCCGATGGCGACCCTGCGCCTGCTGCGCTACCCGGCGGGCGGGGAGGGGATCGGCGCGGGCGCGCATTCCGACTACGGCTCGGTCACGCTGCTGGCCACCGACGGTGTCGCCGGGCTGCAGGTGCAGCCGCGGGCCCTGCGCGGGTCGGGGGAGTGGCTCGACGTGCCCTCCGTGCCGGGCGCCTTCGTGGTCAATATCGGCGACTGCCTGCAGCGCTGGACCAACGACCTCTACGTCTCCACCCCGCATCGGGTGCTGGCCCCGGCGCAGGAGCGGTTTTCGGTCGCCTTCTTCCTCGACCCCGACCCCGACGCGGTGATCGCGGCGCCCCCGGTCTGCGTGCCGGAGGGCGAGACGCCGCGCCATGCGCCGATCACCGGGGCCGAGCATCTGGCCGAACGGCTGAACGCAACCTATGCGCACCGTGCGCAGTAAGTGAGGGAATCGATGCGCCGCCTGCATTGGTCGGACTACTCCACGCTGGACTACGCCGACATCGACCCCGCCCGGACCATCGCCATCCTGCCCACCGCCGCCATCGAGCAGCACGGCCCGCATCTGCCGGTGGGGGTGGATACCGAGATCAATCTCGGGATGCTGCGCGAGGTCTGCGCGCGGGTTCCCGACGATCTCGACATCCGCATCCTGCCGGTGCAGGCGGTGGGCAAGTCGAACGAGCATCTGCACGCGTCCGGCACCCTGACCCTGACCGCCGAGACGGCGTTGAAGGCCTGGGTGGAGATCGGGCTGTCGGTGGCCCGCGCCGGGGTGCGCAAGCTGGTCATCGTGAACTCCCACGGCGGCAATCTCGACCTGGTCTCGATCGTGACGCGGGAGCTGCGGGTGCGGGCCGGGATGCTGGCGGTGCGCTGCCAGTGGGGGGCGTTCGGGCATCCCGAGGGGATGCTCTCGGAACGCGAGCGGACCTACGGGATCCATGGCGGCGACGCCGAGACCTCGCTGATGCTGCATTTCCGGCCGGAGCTGGTGCGGATGGAGCGGGCGACTGATTTCGTCTCCTCCGCCGAGGGCATGGGGAATTTCCGCTGGCTGCGGCCGACGGGCTCGGTGGCCTATGGCTGGATCGCGAAGGACCTGAACCGGGACGGCACGGTGGGCGACGCCTCCGCCGCGACGGCCGAGAAGGGGGCGGCGATCGCGGCCCATCAGGCGCAGGGCTTCCTGGAGCTGTTGCGGGAGGTCGAGGCGGTGGATCTCGACGGTTTCGCGGCCTTCGCCGATCCTCCGCCGGGGGCCTGAGCCCGGTCGCCTGAGGCATGACGTCTGAGGCGGGGCGCAGCTCGCCCGCGTCGCCCCTGCGGGCCGCCGCCCCGCCGGGCGTCGCCCGGCGCGCGGCCCGGGAAGCCCGGGCCGGGGCGAGGGAGGCGCGAGCGGTCCCGGCGCGGGCCCTTGCGGCCTGCAGGGCGCCGGCGCGAGCGGGGGCCGTCGGTCCCGAGGGTCCGGCCCCGTGAACGGGCCGCCCGTGTGGGCGCATCTCGGGTTCAACCGCCGGGAGGCGGCTTTTTTGACGCTTCGTCATGCGCCATGCGTCATGCGCCGAGCGGCCGGGAACGGGCGGCCTCTCCGGACGCCGCCGCCGGAGTAGCCGCGCGGGGCGCCTCGGGTGGACGATCGTCGGGCGATCGACGGCCTCCTGCGAATTTTCCGGGCCGGGACGCCATCGCGGGACGCGCCCGGGCGTTGCGGCCCGCGAACCGCGCCCGGCGACCGTTTCACGCGGTGGCGAGCGGCCGGGGGCGGGGACCGCGTTCCGCAGGCGATCCCGGCGACGCCTGCGTCCGCGTCCACCGGCGCGGGGCCGCGGGAAAAAGGGCGGCCGCAGCGGCGGCGGCCATGGTCGCATGGGACTTTCCCGCCGCGCCCTGACCCGAAGATCCCTGCGCTGGCCGACGCCGAAGGCCGTCCCGTCCGCGCGAAGCCGACGCCCGGCCGGTCGGGCGTCGCGCCCGTGGGCGGCGCGTTCGTCGCCGCCCTCGATCCCGGCTCGACCTCGATCCCGGACCGCGCCCGCGACGCCGGCCCGACATGATCCGGCCCGATCCGCGACGGGCGGTTGCCCGCCGCCCTCGGACCCGCCGTCCTGCGCGCCTGGATCGCGAACTTGCGAGGTCGCTCCCCCGGGTCGCCAGCAGGCGACGGGCGCGGGCGGGTCGCCGCAGGCGGGACCTGCGCGCGCGGGCGGGGTCGGACGAATTCCGGCGGTTCGCCGCGCGGCGGAGCGATACGGGAAGGGGCCGATGGACGCGGCGAGGCTTCGAGACGCGCGACCGGCGACCGAGCCGGTCGGCGGCGCGCGTCGGGCGGTCCGGGCTGACGCCGTCGCGTTCGCGCCGCACGCGGGGGGCGACGGGCCAGGGGCGGCGCGACGCCTTCAAGGCCGCGATCGCGGCTTCGCCGGATGGGTCCGCGGATGGTCCGGCGCTCGGTCCCGCCGGGGGCCTCGGGGCGGAGCCGGCGCTCAATGCGCACGCGGCGGCGTCGCGGTCCGGGCTGACGTCGTGGCGTCAGCGCGGCGCGGGGTGGCCGCGGGGCCGGCTCCCGAAATCGGTCGCGAGCCTGGGGCGACCATGGGCGCAGGGCGCGGGGGCGTTGGGGCGCGGTCGGGCGAACGCGCGTCGTGGTCGCCGCGCCCGCCCTCGGTCAGGCGGCCCGGCCCTTGCGGGCGGCGGCCTCGGCGCGGAAGAAGCCGATCAGCTCGGCCAGCGTGTCGGACTGGGTGCGCAGCGCCTCCGCCGCCCGCGCGCTCTGTTCGGCGAGGCCGGCGTTGCGCTGGGTGGTCTCGTCCATATGGCTGACCGCGGAGGTGATCTCCTGCATGCCGGTCGCCTGTTCCCGGCTGGCCTGGGCGATGTCCTCGATGGTTTCCGACATGGAGCTGATCGCGGTCATCAGCCCGCCCAGCGCCTCGCCGGTGGCATGCACATGGCGCACGCCGTCGGCGACCTTGGCGCCGGAGGCGGCGATCAGTTCCTTGATGTCGCGCGCCGCCTCCGACGACCGCTGGGCGAGGGTCCGCACCTCGGAGGCCACCACGGCGAAGCCCTTGCCGGCCTCCCCCGCACGCGCCGCCTCCACCGCCGCGTTCAGCGCCAGCAGGTTGGTCTGGAAGGCGATGGAGTCGATCACCGCGGTGATGTCGGAGATGCGCGAGGAGCTTTCCTCGATCTCCTTCATCGAGCCCACGGCGTCGCCGACCACGGTCTGGCCCTGCCGGGCCTGTTCGCGGGCGTCGGCCGCCATCTCGCTGGCCTTTTTCGCCCCGTCGGCGTTGGTGGCGATGGTGGCGGCGATCTCCTCCACCGTCGCGGAGGTCTGCTCCAGCGCCGAGGCCTGGGCCTCGGTCCGGCTGGAGAGGTCGCCGGCGCCGCCCGAGACCTCGTCGATATTGCCGCGCATGGCGCGCTCCGCCGCCTTGATGTCGGCGACCAGCCCGCCCAGACGGTCCAGCGTGGCGTTGACCGAGCCGGTGACGTCGGCGAAGCGGCCGGTGAAGCCGGTTCCGGCGCGATGGGCGAGATCGCCGTCGGCCATGGCCTTCACCGGCGTCTCGATCTCGGTCAGGAAGCGGTCGATGGTCTCGCAGATGCGGTTCACCTGGCGGGCCACCTGTTCGAGGTTCTCGTCGGCCCCGTGGCTCGGGACGCGGCCGGAGAAGTCGCCCTCCGCCGCGCTGGCGGCGGTGCGGTCGATATCGGCGAGGATGGCGAGATCCTCGGTCTTGTCCTGCCATTCGACCACGGTGCCGATACGCTGCCCCTCCCGCCCGAAGATCGGGCTGACCACCAGCCCGAGGCGCCGGTCGCCGAGGCGGATGTCGGTGACCAGCTGCTCGGTCATATTGTCGAGCCGGGCGATCTGGTGGGAGCGGTTGCGGTGGAAGATGTGGAAGTCGACGCCGACCAGCTTGCGCGGATCGAAGTCCGGCGCGATGCGGCGGATGCCGTCGCCGGCGCGGTCCAGAAGCTCGACCAGCGAGGGGCTGACATAGGTGATCCGGTCTTCGGTGTCGGCGATCATCAGCAGGGTGGAGGCGCTGTCCAGCGCGCGGGTGGTGCGGGCGGAGGCTTCCGACTGCTCATGGATCTCGGCGACCGAGCGGGCGAGCATGCCGATTTCATCCAAGCGGTCGAACCCGGGGATGCGCACGTCGTCCCCCGCCACCAGGCGGCGGACGGTGGCGCCCAGCTCGACCAGCGGCCGGGTCATCAGGCGCGACAGCGCCCAGATGGCGGCCGCGCCGGCGACCAGCGCGCTGGCGAGGCCGAGCGCGCCCAGCCGAAAGGCGGAGGCGCGGACCTCGCCCCGGATCACCGCGTCGGTCCAGCCGATGGCGATGGCGCCGACGATGTCGTTCCCCTTCCCGAAGCGCACCGCGCGCACCTGGGTCAGCCCGTCCTCCGTCGCCCCGGCCTCGCCCGAGCCGAGGGCCGCGGCGATCAGGGCCGCGTCGTCGCCCTGCGCGGGCGGGGCGCCGACGCTGGCCAGCGGCGACCCGTCGGCGGAGACCACCTGCGCCCAGCCGAAGGCCTCGCCATTGGCCTCCGCCAGGTGGGAGAGGGTGGCGTCGAGGATGTCGGCCTTGCCGAACTTGACCGCGCCGCCCATCTCCCGCGCCGTGAGGTCGGCGAGCTGGGAGACGGAGCGGGCGAACACCTCGCTCGCCAGCCGGCCCTGCGCGCGCATCGACAGGGCCGCGAATACCGCGGTCATCAGAACCGCGCCCAGCGCGAAGGCGAGCGCGATGCGGCGCCCCAGGCGCGGCTTGGCGCCGAGACGCTCCACTTTCGAGCGGGGGGCAGGGGTCATGTCAGGCTCCGGGTCACAAGTCGCAGGCGCTGGACCGGCCCCCCGGATCGCGCAGGCGCCGGGGAGCCGGTCGGGTCAGTTCAGAAGTTCGACATTGATCCCGAAGGTCACCGCCCCGATCGGCGCGCCCCCGTCGGGGTCCACCACCGGCAGGCTGACCTGGGCCTGGTAGGTCTGGGTGCTTTCGTCGAGCTCCACGTCCGAGATGTGGATCGCGCCCGCGCCGGCCTTGTAGGTCATCCGCCACTTGTCCTCGTCCCCCTGCCAGTAGTCGGAGGTCGGGTCGGAGACGGCGACGTTCAGCCCGACCTGGTCCATGGCGAAGGCTTCCGTGATCAGCCCTTCGGAGGCGTCGCGGGCGTCGGCCAGCACTTTCGAGCCGGGGTTGGCGGCGACCTTGTCGACCAGCGGCGCGGAGCCGGAGCCGACCTGGGCGCGCCAGTCCTTGTCGAGTTGGTCGATGGTCGCCTGGTCCGGGGCGCCGGCGGCGTTCTGGGCCTTCACCGCGGCGACCAGCGCCGGATCGGCGGCGATGGCGGCGAGCCGGTCATGGGCGAGCGCCTTGAGCGCCGGCTCGAATTCGTTCGCGTCGGCGTGTCCGGCGAGCGACGCCAGCGTGATGAGGGCGGCGGCGAGGTAGGCGGGGCTCATGTCGAATGTCCTCGGCTGCGGTATGTGATGCGGCGACGTCGGCGGGACCGGAACGCCGCGCCGCGTGCCTTTGCCATGCGCAAGGCTACCGTGGGGTTAATCGCCCCGCGGGATTCGCCGCCCCGCCGCTCCCGGCGCCGCCCCGAGGCTCCCCCCGCGTCGATTGGCGGCGGGCCGGCGACGCCCGGCGGGCCGGTTCCCCCCGCGCGCGAGGTTTCGCCGGGCCGCGGCGGAATGTATAAGGCGCGCGAGGATTTCGCGGCGGCGCGCGACGCGAGGCGCGCGCCCTGCACGGACGGAAACGCAACAAGGCGAGGAGACCGGAAATGGTGGTCAAGGTCGGCATCAACGGGTTCGGACGGATCGGGCGCAACGTGCTGCGCGCCATCGTGGAAAGCGGGCGCACGGACATCCAGGTGGTCGCGATCAACGACCTCGGCCCGGTGGAGACCAACGCCCACCTGCTGCGCTACGACAGCGTCCACGGCCGCTTTCCGGCCGAGGTGAAGGTGTCCGGCGACACCATCGACGTGGGCCAGGGCCCGATCAAGGTGACCGCCGAGCGCGATCCCAAGGCGCTGCCCTGGGGCGACGTCGACGTGGCGATGGAGTGCACCGGCATCTTCGCCGACAAGGAAAAGGCCTCCATGCACCTGGAGAACGGCTCCAAGCGCGTGCTGGTCTCGGCCCCGGCCTCGGGCGCGGACAAGACCATCGTCTACGGCGTGAACCATGGCGTGCTGACCGCCGAGGACAAGGTCGTCTCGAACGCGTCCTGCACCACCAACTGCCTGTCGCCGGTGGCCTATGTGCTGGACAAGGCCGTGGGGATCGAGAAGGGGTTCATGACCACCATCCACTCCTACACCGGCGACCAGCCGACGCTGGACACGATGCACAAGGACCTCTACCGCGCCCGCGCGGCGGCCCTGTCGATGATCCCGACCTCCACCGGCGCCGCCAAGGCCGTCGGCCTGGTGCTGCCGGAGCTCAACGGCAAGCTGGACGGCGTCGCCATCCGCGTGCCGACGCCGAACGTGTCGGTGGTGGACCTGACTTTCATCGCCAAGAAGGCCACCACGGTCGAGGAGATCAACGCCGCGATCCGCGCCGCCGCCGACGGCGAGCTGAAGGGCATCCTCGGCTACACGGACGAGCCGCTGGTCTCCACCGACTTCAACCATGACAGCCATTCCTCGGTGTTCCACATGGACCAGACCAAGGTGATGGAAGGGACCATGGTCCGCATCCTGACCTGGTACGACAACGAGTGGGGCTTCTCGAACCGGATGTCCGACACCGCCGTGGCACTGGCCGCGACCATCTGATCGGGGCCGGGCGGGGCGCGCGCGCGTCCCGCCCGATCCGGACGCCGACGGGCGCCGCGGGGCACGCGGCGCCCGTTCCCGTTTCCGTCCCCGCTCCCATTTTCCGGGCGGCCCGTCGGGCGCCCCGGCTGCGACAGGTCCGCCATGCCCGCCCCCTCCATGCCCGCCCCAATCTCGATCCGCCCCGCGGGGCCCGCCGACGCCGCGACGGCGGCCTTCCTGCTCAACGAGGCGGCCGGCGGCATTCCGCTGGCGATGTGGGAGGCGGCGGCGGAGCCGTCGCGCAACCCCTGGGCCATCGGCGCGGCCCGGATGGAGGAGCGGATGGCGCGCGCGACGGTGCGCATGCTCGACGCGCCGGACCCGGCGACGGGGGCGCCCGCGCCGGCCGCCTTCCTGATGGGCTATCCGATCCCCGCGCCGGAGCCGGTCCCCGCCGACGCGCCGGAACCCTTCGTCCCGCTGCTGGAGCTGGAGGCGTTGTCGGCCCCGAGCTGGTATATCAACGCGCTCGCCGCCCTTCCTGGCGCGCGGGGCCGGGGCCATGGCGCGCGGCTGCTGGCGACGGCGGAGGCGGAGGCCCGCGCCGCGGGTCTCGACGCGCTGTCGCTGATCGCCTCGGACGCGAACGCGGGCGCGATCCGGCTTTATGAGCGGACCGGGTTCGCCGTGGTCGCCTCGCGTCCGCAACGTCCCGTGGCGAGCTGGACGCCGAAGGGGCGCGACTGGCTGCTGATGGTCCGCCGCGGGCTGGGCTGAGCGACGGCGCGCGCCTCGGCCGCACGCGGAGGCCCGGCGGGTCAGGACCGATAGGGGGGCGAGGCGTCGCAGGAGGTCGCGATGCCGGCGTTCTCGAAGCGCACGGCGACGCGGGCGCCGTCCTGCGCGGCGGCGGACGTGGCCAGGCCGAGGCCGAGACAGGCGCCGGCCGCGAAGACGAACGAGCGGGTCACGGGATCTCCTTTCCGGCCGGGCTCCGCGGTGGGTTTCAGCCGGATATTTTCGCGTCCGGCCGCCTCGCGGAGGCGTTGACCGTCGCGTCGACGGCGCGGGTGGCCTATAGTGGAGGCGCGGGCGCGCGACGCGCCCGCATCCCGTCCCATCCCCGCCCCCTCCGCGCCGCATCGGCGTGGGAGAGGGCGCGCGACCGTCCCGGATCGGGGCCGCGGACCGCCTCCGCGCGCCGGTCCGCCCGCCACTCGCCACGTTCTTCCGCCTGCCGCCCGAGACCTTTCCGCATGATCGCAATCGCGCCGCGGCTTCGCCGCGACCGAGCCTCCCCCCCGCAACCTTCGGCCCCGCGAGCTTCGGCCCCGCAACCTTCGGCCCCGCAACCTCGCCGCGCGCAGCCCTCTCCGAACGGGGAGGCGCGCCGATGACCTCTCCGGAAGTGCTCCTGCACGACTTCATCACGCTGTGGGTGGTGATCGACCCGATCGGCACGCTGCCGGTGTTCCTCGCCGTCACCTACGGTCTGTCGGCGCGGGCCCGGCGGCGGGTGGCGCTGAAGGCGGTGGTCGCGGCCTTCGCGGTGCTGCTGGGCTTCATCCTGGTCGGCCAGCTGGTGCTGGAGGGGCTGGGCATCGCGCTCGCCTCCTTCCAGCTGGCCGGCGGGATCGTGCTGTTTCTGTTCGCGCTGACCATGATCTTCGGCCAGGGCAAGCCGCAATCGGAGCTGGAGGAGCGGCCGAGCCTGACCCAGACCGCCATTTTCCCGCTGGCCATCCCCTCGCTCGCCTCGCCGGGCGCGATGCTGGCGGTGGTGATCCTGACCGACAACAACCGCTTTTCGCTGGTCCAGCAGGCGGTGACGGCGGGGTTGATGGCGGGGGTGATGCTGGCGGCGCTGGCGGTGCTGTGGGCGGCGAACCCGATCCGGTCGGCGATCGGGGACGCGGGGGCCTCGGTGATCAGCCGGGTGATGGGCATGATCCTGGCCGCGGTGGCGGTGGACGCGGTGCTGGCGGCGCTGGCGGCGATGCAGCTGATCCCGCCGCTGGCCCCGGTGGCGGTGACGACGCCGGAGCTGGCGGGCTAGAGCGAGGCGGGGCCGGCGGGATGCCGGGCTCAGGCCAGCAGGGTCTGGGCGTCGAGATCGTGGGCATGGAGCCCGACGAACAGCGCCTCGCCCCCCGCATAGCGCACCAGCGCGCCGCCGTCCGTGTCGAGGATCTCCAGCGCCTCGCGCCCGTCGACGCCGCGGCCGAAGCGGGCGCGGTCGTGGTCGGGGTCGAAGCCGACGATGCGGTCGGCGCCGTCGCCGGCGCGGAAACGCAGGAGGTCGGCGCCGGCGCCGCCGCGGATCACGTCGTCGCCCCGTCCGCCGTCGAGCCGGTCGCGGCCGCGCCCGCCGGCCAGCAGGTCGTCGCCGTCCCCCGCCCGGATCACGTCGCGCCCGGCCCCGCCGCGCAGCGCGTCGTCGCCCGCCCCGCCGCGCAGCCGCTGGGCCCCCGCCCCGCCGAACAGCGACACGGCGGGCGGCGCGGCCTCCCCGGTCACGGTCAGCGCGGCATGGCCGAGGTCGAAGGCGCCTTCGGGATCCATGACCGCGTAGTCGAAGCCGTCCGTCGCCGTTTCGCCCGGGGCGAGCCCGTCGAAGGCGCCGTCGGGGTCGTAGACGAAGCCGCCGTCGGCGCCGAAGCGGACCAGCGCGCCGGACGGCAGGCGCAGGACGGAGGCGGCGCCGTTCGCGCCCGCCGCGCCCGCCGCCGCCGCGCCCTCGATCCAGGCCAGGCGCAGCGCGTCGCCGTCGGGATCCGCATCGGCCCCCGCGCCGTTGTCGGCCAGCAGATCGCCCGAAACCCCGCCCCGCGCCCCGGCGGCGAAAGCGTCGTCCCGCGCCGCCGGCGCGGCGTTGTCGGAGGCGAGGTCGAGCGTCACGCGCTGGCGCGCCTCGCCCGAGGCGTCGCCGACCCGATAGACGAAGGCGGCCGCGCCGAAGACCCCCGGATCGGGGGTGAACAGCACCGTATCGCCGGAGACGGAGACGGTTCCGCCCTCCGCCCCTTCGACGCCGAGGAACGCCGCCTCGCCCCAGGCGGAGACGTCGCCGTCGAGCAGCGCGGCGACGGGGATCGCCAGCGTCTCGCCCTCGGTCCCCGCGAAGCTTTCGGCGTCGGGGACCGGGCCGGCGGCGAGGTCCACGGCGACGCCGTCGGAGAATTCGATCCGCTCTATCCCGGTCAGCACGTCCCGGGCGCGGTCATGGGGGGCGATCCCGTCGCCCGGGCGGGAGAGGATCACCACCCCGGGGGCGGCGAAGTCGATGCGCGCCTCCTCGCGCCGGGCGGCGTAGATCACCCGGTCCTCGCCCGGGCCGCCGTCGACGGTGTTGAAGCCGTAGCCCAGGCGGAACAGGTCGTCGCCGGCGCCGCCGAACAGATGCGCGTCCCAGCCGGCGGCGTCGATCACGTCGTTTCCGTCGCCCGCCTCCACCCAGTGCCCGCCGCCCCAGGCGGAGACGAGGTCGATCACGTCGTCGCCCCCGCCGGCGAAGACCTGGTCGTCGCCGCCGCCGCCATAGACCGCGTCGTCGCCGTCGCCGAGCAGGAACAGGTCGTCCCGGTCCGTGCCCACGGCGGGGTCGCGGGCCTGGTAATCGCCGGTCACGGTCGCGCCGGGCCAGGTCGCGGCCACCAGGAGGGCCGCGTCGTCGAAGCGCAGGATCTCGACCGAGGCCAGGTGGAAGGAGGCGCCCAGAACGGCGGACTGGGCGATGCGCCCGTCGGCGGAGATCGTCCAGTCCGCCCGCGCGCCGGCCAGCAGGGCGGTGTCGATCCCCTCGCCGCCGGCGAAGAGGCCGGAGCCGCCGGAGGCCTCCAGCACGTCGTCGCCGTCGCCGCCGAACATGTCGGCGAGGCCGCTTTCGATGCGGAACAGGTCGTCGCCCGCGTCGCCGAACAGCGCGTCGCGATGGGTCCCGCCGGCGACCAGCGTGTCGTCGCCGTCGCCGCCATGGGCCTCGCCGCCGCGGCCCAGCGGGGCGAGCAGGTCGTCGCCGGCGAAGCCGCGCAGCACGTCCCAGTCGCCCGCGCCGACCAGCGAATCGTCGCCGTCGGTTCCGTCGAGCCTCTGTCCGAAAGCCTCGCCCATCGTCATCGCGCCCCCCGCCCCGCCGCGCCGCTTCGGGGGGCCGGGCATCGCCGCGGGGAAGGTCCCGCGCGCCGCGCCTTCAGGCGGCGGCCGAATTAACAGAAGTTAGGGAAATATTAACACTCCGGGGGCGGAGGAGCAATCGGGGCGGCTTCCGGGGTCGGGCTTGGGGCCGGCGCCGGGCCGGGCTCGGGGCCGGGCTCGGGGCCGCGTCGCCGCGTCCGCCCGGGGCGCCTTGCGCCGGGGCGCGGGCTCGGGGTCTATAGGCCTCCGAACCCAATGGCGGACCGGACGCGAGGCCCTTTTCCATGACCCGCAAGACCCTTGACGATCTCGACCTGACCGGCAAGCGCGCCCTGGTGCGCGTCGACGTGAACGTGCCGGTGCGCGACGGGAAGGTCACCGACGCCACCCGCATCGACGCCATTCTGCCGACGCTGCGCGACATCCTCGCCAAGGGCGGCAAGCCGATCCTGCTGGCGCATTTCGGGCGGCCCAAGGGCCAGGTCGTGCCGGAGATGAGCCTTGAGGTGGTGCGCCCCGCGCTGGAGGCCGCCATCGGCGCGCCGGTGGCCTTCGCCTCCGACTGCGTGGGCCCGGCGGCGGCCGAGGCCATCGCGGCGATGCCCGAAGGCGGCGTGCTGCTGCTGGAGAACACCCGCTTCCACGCGGGCGAGGAGAAGAACGACCCCGCCTTCGCCGATGCGCTGGCCGCGCTGGGCGACGTCTATGTGAACGACGCCTTCTCCGCCGCCCACCGGGCCCATGCCTCGACCGAGGGGCTGGCCCGGCGCCTGCCCTCGGCCGCCGGCCGGCTGATGGAATCCGAGCTGTCGGCGCTGGAAAAGGCGCTGGCCCGGCCGGAACGTCCGGTGACGGCGGTGGTCGGGGGGGCCAAGGTCTCCACCAAGCTCGACCTGCTGTCCAACCTGATGGAGAAGGTCGACGCCATCGTCATCGGCGGAGGCATGGCCAACACCTTCCTCGCCGCCCAGGGGATCGGGGTCGGCAAGTCGCTGTGCGAGCACGACCTTCTCGACACGGCGCGGGAGATCATGGCCAAGGCCGAGGCCTCGGGCTGCAAGCTGCTGCTGCCCTCGGACGTGGTGGTGGCCCGCGAATTCGCCGCCAACGCCGCCAACGAGACCGTGGCCGCCGCCGCCTGCCCGGAGGACGCGATGATCCTCGACGCCGGGCCGGAGGCGGTGGCCGCGGTCGCCGCCCAGTTCGAGGCCTCCAAGACGCTGGTCTGGAACGGGCCGCTGGGGGCGTTCGAGATCGCGCCCTTCAACGCCGCCACCGACGCCGCCGCGCTGAAGGCCGCCGAGCTGACCGAGGCGGGCGCGCTCCTGTCGGTCGCCGGCGGCGGCGACACGGTGGCGGCGCTCAACGCCTCCGGAGCCGCGGCGAAGTTCTCCTACGTCTCCACCGCGGGGGGCGCCTTCCTGGAATGGCTGGAGGGCAAGACCCTGCCGGGCGTCGCCGCGCTGGAGGGCTGACCGCCCGACGGCGCGGGTCGGCGGGGCGGTTGGGCGCCCCGCCGACCTGCACGCCCGACCGGCGGGATGAGCGGGGCGTGAAGCCATCCGCCATGGGCGCGCAAGCGCGTCGCCGCGTCGCTTGACCCTGACGGGGGGCGCGGGCTACCCGAACGGGCGGAAGCGTCAAAACAACTGGTCGGAAACGGCCGCCGCCCGAGGAGTTCCCATGAAAGCGACCCGCACCGTCAAGCAGATCCTCTCGAAATACGAGGGCGACAATCCCGGCGTGAAGGCCAACCTCTGCCGGATGCTGATGACCGGCAAGCTGGGCGGGACCGGCAAGATGATCATCCTGCCCGTCGACCAGGGCTTCGAGCACGGCCCCGCGCGCTCCTTCGCGCCGAACCCGGCCGGCTACGACCCCCACTATCATTACCAGATGGCGATCGACGCCGGGCTCAACGCCTATGCCGCGCCGCTGGGCATGATCGAGGCGGGCGCCGACACCTATGCCGGCCAGATCCCGACCATCCTGAAGTGCAACTCCGCCAACTCGCTGATGTCGGGCAGCGCGGGCAAGGACCAGGCGGTCACCGCCTCGGTGGACGATGCGCTGCGGCTGGGCTGCTCGGCCATCGGCTTCACCATCTACCCCGGCTCGGACTGCGCGCTCGACATGTTCGAAGAGATCGTGGAGATGCGCAACGAGGCCGCCTCGGTCGGCATCCCGACGGTGATCTGGTCCTATCCGCGCGGCGAGGGCATCTCCAAGGAAGGCGAGACCGGGATCGACGTGGCCGCCTACGCCGCCCAGATCGCGGCCCTGATCGGCGCCCATATCATCAAGATCAAGCTGTCGACCGACCACCTGATGCTGCCCGAGGCCAAGAAGGTCTACGAGGCCGAGGGGATCGACATCTCCACCCAGGCCGCGCGGGTGAAGCACTGCGTGGAATCCGCCTTCGGCGGGCGCCGGATCATGGTGTTCTCGGGCGGCGCGAAGAAGGGCGAGGACTCGGTCTACGACGACGCCCGCGCCATCCGCGACGGCGGCGGCAACGGCTCGATCATCGGCCGCAACACCTTCCAGCGGCCGCGCGAGGACGCGCTGGCGATGCTCGGCAAGCTGGTCGACATCTACAAGGGCAAGGCCTGATCCTTCGCCCCTGACGGGGGCGGGCGGCGATTTGCGGGGGCCCGGCGGCGACGCCGGGCCCTTTCGCGTTCGCCCCTTTCGCGTTCGCCCCTTTCGCGTTCGCCGGGGGGGGGCGGGACGGTTCGAACGCGGGCGGCGGGGCGAGGGAGCGGCGGGCGTCGGGAGGCCCCGGGTCAGGCCCGGGGCGCGCGCGCGCCCGCCCGCCCGCCTGCGGTCCCGGTCCCGACCGGGCCGCGGGGCGCAGGCCGCGGGCGAGGTCGAGGCCGCCTCAGTCCGGGTCGGCCGGCGCGAAGGCGGCCATGCGGCCGACGGCGCGTCCTCCGGTGACCACGGCGCCGTCGACCTCGACCCAGGCGTGGGCGGCGAGGCCCTCCGCCCCGCGCGCGGCGCCCAGCCGGAACCGGCAGGGCACGCCGAGCGCGTCCAGCCACATGCGCGCGGCCAGCGACTGGATCATGCAGTCGGACCGCCAGGGCAGGCGGCGGGACATTCCGGCGAGCGCGCGGCGCATCCGCTCACGCTCCGCTTCGCTCAGGCGGGCGGGGCGGGGGCCGTCGGGGGCCGCGCTCAGCCGGGCGATCAGGGCCGAGGCGGGCAGGCGGGCGTGAAGCAGCCGGGCGGCGACCAGATACCGCAGCGCCCGCGCGGCGGCCCGCCGCTCCGCCGGGTCCCGCATCCGGCGCCATCCGGCCGAGCCGCGGGCCGCAGGGGGGCTATCGGCGGGGGGCGGCGCGGGGAGACCGGATGCGGCGGAGGGGGCGCCCGGCGCGGGAGCGGGCGCGGGCTTGGAGCGGTGATCGCCGGAAGTCATGGGCGCCCTCGGCCTGGGGGACGAAACGCCGCGTCCCGTCCGCTTTTCCGTCCGGCCCGCGCGGGTGCGCGTTGGGCCGCCGGGGGCGGCGCCGGGCGATTCTCGGCGGGCGGCCGTCCGTCTCCCGGCTCCGTCGTCCGGCCCCGTTTGCTGACCCCGGCGCCTGGCCCATCCCCTGCGCCCGGTCCTCGTCGGTCGGATCGGCGCGTCATGGGCCCGACAGGGGCCTTGCGCGCTGCACGTCGCGACTGATCGGCGAGCGCGGCGGCGCATATGGCGGCGGGTTTGCGCAACTGAAAACGGCCCGCGCTGCGGGCCGTCCAGATCGTCGTCGCCGGAGGGCCGTCCACGACCCGAAACCGACGGTGAAGGCGTTCGAGCCGTCAGCCCGCCGAGCAGGCGTCGTCGAACATGTTCGACTTCAGGCAGCCGTCTTCGCCCAGGTTGTCAATGCCGCGAGTCAGCGACTTCACCGAAACCACCGAAACGACCGGCTGATTCCAAACTTTCTTGCCCATTGGCTCACCTCGTGAGTCTACATCACACCCGGGTTGAACATACGGACATTCGGGGAAAAGGCAAAGCGTTTTTGCGCTGCGCCATGCGGTCGAGTCCCCAAAAGATACGCGTCGGAAGGTGCTTTCGGCCCTTTAACCATAGTAATTTCACGTCGCGTTCAGGTCATGGGCGAATTGCGGCGCGTTCGGCGCCGCCGGTCCGGGGGTCTCCGCCGACCCAGGCGATTCCGCGCCGCAGCAGATTCTCCCGCAGCCGGGCGCAGGCGGCGACGGCCTCCGCCGGCGGCTCCGCCGCGCCATGCGGGCGCGGTTCGGCCAGGCCGGCGCCGAGCAGCACCGCCGCGCGCTCCACCAGCGCCGCGGGCGGCTCGTCCAGACTTTCGCCCAGCGCGTCGAGCCGCGCGGGACCCTCGACCAGCGCCTCGGCCAGGGGCAGATAGGCGGCGCGGGCCAGGGTCATCGGGCCCAGCATGCCCTCGACCCGCAGCCCGGCGGCGATGCGCGCGGGCAGGTCCGGCGCCGCGGCGAGGGCGAGGGCGCCGGGCGCGGCCTCCGGCCCGCCGGGCTTCAGGAACAGGTCGGTGCGGGTCTGGCGCATCAGCATCAGGTCCGCGGTCTCGGCGGCGAGGAACGGGTCGGCGCAGCGGTCGAGCTCGGCCATCTGCGCTTCGGTCATGTCGAAGGAGGGCGCGAGGCGCAGCGGATCGGCGGGCGTCCAGCGGGTCAGGCCGGCGGCGGACAGCGCCGCGCCCAGCGCGCGGGCGTCCTCCACCGGCGGGCGGGGCGCGCCCCAGATCCGGGCGAAGACCTCCGGCGGCAGGCGGCGCATGCGGTCGCGGGTCTCCGCCCAGTCGACCGCGCCGCGCATGAAGCGCTGGCTGCACAGGGCGATGCGCTCCGCCTCCTCCAGGGTGCGGGCCATGCGCGCGGCGGGGTCGGAGAGGTCGGCGGCGGCGGCCCACCGGCTGCGGATCAGCTGGCGCAGCGCGGCGTCGCCGAGCGCGCCGGGGGCGACCGACCGGGTCAGCAGGAAGCCGCCGCCGGGGGCGAGGCGGCGGGACAGAAGGGCGAGGATCGCGGCCCGGGCGGCGGGGCCCGCCAGGTCCCAGCCCCAGGGCATGACCACGAGGTCGAGCGCGTCGAGGCCCGCCTGGGTCCCGGCCGGCATCTCCTCCAGCGTCTCGGGCGGGCCGGCGTGGAGGGGAAGGTCGAGCCCGCTCTCCGCCAGAAGCGCGGCGGCATGGGCGGCCTCGTCGGGTTCGGAGGTCTGGGCGAGGATCTCCGCCCCGGTTCCGGCCAGCGCGGCGGCCTGCGCGGCCAGCCCGACGCCCGAGCCGACCTCCAGCATCAGCACCCGGCGGAAGGCCCGCGCCGGCGCGCCGGCCAGGGCCGCGGCGGCCTGCAGGCGGGCGGGGGAGACGAGCGGGAAGGCCCCGTGGCAGGCCGGCAGGTCGGGCGCGACCTCGCGCGCGGCGACCGCGGCGATGGCGTCCGCGGTCGGGTCGGAGGGGGCGCCGAAGCGCGGGTCCGGGCCGGGTCCGGGTCGGGTCCGGGTCATGCGCGCCTTGAGCCTCCGGTTGCCTGCGGCAGGCATTTATGCCAGAGAGCCTTGGGGAAACAAGGGGCGCGCCGGGGGGCGGCGCCCGCAGCGGACGGAGAGACGGGATGGGGTCTGTCGGCGATGCGACGCCGCCGGCGACGGCGACGGCGAAGGCCGGCGCATGACCTCCGATGCGCCCCGAGATCCAGCGATCGACGCGATCCGTCCGGAATCCTTGTCCGGCCTTGCGGACGTGCCCGAAGCGGTCGACGGCGAAGGCGCAGCCCGCCCGGGCCGCTTCTCCGCGCTGGGGCTGGTGTTCGACAGCGACCTCACCGCGCCCTGGATGGAGCCCGCGCCCGACGGCGCGCCCGCCGACGTGACCGTGCGCCTCGGCCCGGTGCCGCCGCCGCCCGAGGACGCGCCCTGGGCCGGCGTCTGGCGGCGCGTGGCGGATGAGACGCTGGTCTTCGAAGCCTCCAACCTGCGCATGCGGCTCACGGCCGGGCGGCGGATCGAGATCGACCTCGACCGGCCCTCGCCCGCCAGCAGGGAGACGGCGACGCTGACCCTCGCTTACGGCGCGATGCCGGCGCTGCTGCACCAGCGCGCGGCGATGCCGATGCACGCGGCCGCCGCGGCGGGGCCGGCGGGGGCGGCGCTGTTCGTGGGCGACGCGGGCGCGGGCAAGTCCACCTTCGCGGCCATGCTGGCGGGGGCGGGCTGGGCGCTGGCGGGCGACGACCTGATCGCGCTCGACCTTTCCCCGGGACGCCCGCCCGGGGTGCATCGGGCGATGCGCACCGCGCGGCTGTTCGACGATTCCACCCGCGCGCTCGACCGCATCGGGGAGGACGGCGCCCCGGTCGGCGCCGCGATCAGCGCCGCGGGCGAGGGGGTGGGCAAAGAGGTGCGCGCGCTGGCCGACGCGCCGGGGGTGGCCTGGCCGGCTCCGCTGCGCGCGGTGTTCGCGCTGGAATGGCTGCATCCCGACGACGCGGCGCCGGAGCTGGAGCGCATCCACCCGGTGCAGGCCCTGGTGCGCCTTCGCGCCGCGGTGGGGCGACCGGAGGTCGCCACGGCGCTGGGCCGCGATGCGGGTTACTTCATGGAGCTGGGGCGGCTCGCCGCCCAGGTGCCGGTCTATGCGCTGCGCCGGCCGCGCCGCTTCGCCGCCGCCCCCGAGGCGGCCGCCCTGGCCCGGAGGGTCATCGAGAACGCGTCCCGAGGCGACGCCGGAAAGGAGGGCTTCGCGTGAAGCCGGACGACATGCTCAGCCGCCGCCCCGGCGTGATGGAAGCCCGGATCAGCGAGGACGAGCTGGTGCTTTTGGGGGTGGGGTCGGAGTCCTATTACGGGCTGGACGCCATCGCCTCCGACGTTTGGGGCCGGCTGGAGGCGCCGATGCGCTTCGCCGACCTGGTCGCGGCGCTGGCCGCGGATTACGACGCCCCGCCCGAGACCATCGCCGCCGATCTGGGCCCGACGCTGACCTCGCTGACCGAGGGCGGGCTGATCGAGATCGTCCCGGCCGGCTGACCCGGCCCGGCGCCGCGTTCCCGCCCGCGCCCGAGCTCCGGAGCCGCCATGCCCGACCGTCCGCTCCCTCTCGCCCCCCCGGCTCCGGTCCGGATGTTCGGCGCCTTCGACGCGCGGGGGCGGGCGGACCTGCTGGACGCGGCCTTCGCGCGGATGCGCGGCGTGCTGGACGGCGGGGCCTGGGCCGGGCCCGACCTCGACGGGCGGGAGGCGGCGACGGATCCGGCGGCGCGGGTGCTGCGGCTGGGGCTGCGCCTGCCCGCGGGGATGGAGACGGCGGCGAAAGGCCGGCTGCGGCGGCGCGGCGGGCTGGTGATCGCGGGCTTCGCGCGGCTTTACGAGGAAGCGGCGGCGGGGGCGCCCCCGCCCGCACCCGACCGTTCGCCCCGCCCCGCGACCCGGGACGAGGCGGATCTCGACCGTCTGGCCGACGCCATCGCCGCCGGGGCGTTCGAGACGGCGCTGGAGGGCGCGGCGGCGCTGGAGGGGGCCTTTTCGGTGGCCGCGCTCGACCTGCGCGCGCCAGGACGCCCGGCGCTGACCCTGCTGCGCGACGCCATGGGGCAGGAGCCCTTGCCCTACGCGATCCGCCCCGACGGGCTGGTGCTGTTCTCCACCTGGATCCACCATCTGCGGGCGGTTCCGGGGCTGGACGGGGATCCGGACCCGGCCGCGGTGGAGGAGTTCCTGATCTTCACCGACCTGCCTGACGGCGGCACGGTCTGGCCCGGCATCGCGGAGCTGCCGCAGGGCGGACTGCTGCGCGCCGACGCCTCCGGCGCGGCGCGGCGGGTCCACTGGCGGCCGGGGCCGGACCGGGCCTTGCGCGGGCTGTCGGACGCCGCCCAGGTCGAGGCGGGGCGGGAGATCGCGCGCGCGGCCGTGGTCTCCCGGCTCGACCGGCTGGGGGCGCGGCCGGCGATCATGTATTCGGGCGGGCTCGACAGTTCTCTGGTCGCGGCGCTGGCCTGCGAGGCGGCGGGGGGCGCGGACGTGCCCGCCGTCAGCTCCGTCTCCACCGAAGGCGCGGCGGAGACGGAGGCCGCGTCGCGCGCCGCGTTGCAGGCGCACTGGCCGAACCTGAAGGTCACGCCCCTGCGCTCGGACGCCGCGACGGCGCTGGGCGGGTCGCGGGAAAGCTGGCTGCGCCACGGCCTGCCCAATATCGACCCGACCGCGGACACCTATTTCGGCATCCCCCGCGCCATGGCGGCGCTGGGCCGGGACGCGGCGCTGGGGGGCTTCGGCGGCGACATGGTCGTGTCGCACGAGCTGCGCGACAAGTTCCGGGACGACGTGATGCGCCTGCGCGTCGGCGAGGCGGCGCGGGAATGGCGGATGCTGCGCGCGGAGGGCTACGGGCGCAAATACCTGTTCCGGCTGGTCTGGGTGATGACCTCCGTGGGTTGGCGGCTGCGCTGGCACCGGGCGGGACGGACCGGGCTGGACGAGGTGCGCGTCGGCCCGGCCCTGGACCCGGCGCGGATGGAGGAATGGATCCGCAACCGCTTCGCCCCGTTCCAGCACAAGGACGCCAGCGTCCTCGTCGCCGAGCGGCGGGGAGTGGCCAGCGCCGCGACCTGGACGATCTGCGATTTCCACCTGCCGGGCCCGGGCGGCCTGAGGGCGCCGCCGCAGGTCGTGGCCTACGGCACGCCGCTGCTCGACACCCGGCTGATGGCGGCCGCGATGGCGGCGCCGGCGCGGCTGAAGCGGCTGGACGGGCAGCGGCGCGGCTATATCCGCCGGCTGCTCGCCCCCGTGGCGCCGGAGGGCGTGACCCGGCGCCCCGACAAGTCCGCCTTCCAGCCCGATGGCGGCCGACTGCTGGCCGAGGCGCTGCCGCGGCTGGAGACGGACCTCGCCGCCTTCGCCGCCGACCTGCGGATGTGGCGGGATCTGGTGGACCCCGCCCTGCTTTCCGCCCGGCTGGAGCGGTTGCGCGCGCAGGGCCGGAACGCGGCGTTCCTCGACCAGATCGGGGTGGTCCGGGCGTGGAATTTCGGCCGGTTCCTCTCCTGGGCCGAGGGCGCGGATTTCTCGGAGACCTGAGCGGAGACCTGAGCGGCGGAGCGGCGGTCCGGCGCGCCCCGGGCTCGACCCGGGGCCTCCCTTCCTGCGACGTCTGCGCCAGGCCGTGCGGTTGAGGCCCCGGGTCAGGCCCGGGGCGCGCCCGCGCGGTCAGAGCGCCCGGCGCGCCCGCAGCGCCGCGCCGATGGTGCCGTCGTCGAGATAGTCCAGCTCCCCCCCGATCGGCACGCCCTGGGCGAGCGAGGTGCAGGCGACGCCCTCGGGCAGGCTTTCGGCCACGTAATGCGCGGTGGTCTGGCCGTCGATGGTGGCGGGCAGGGCGAGGATGACCTCGGCCACACCCTCCCGCGCGCGGGCGGCGAGGCGGGGGATGCCGATTTCGTCCGGCCCGGTCCCGTCCAGCGCCGACAGCAGGCCCCCCAGCACGTGGTAGCGGCCGCGATAGGCGCCGCCCCGCTCCATCGCCCACAGGTCGGAGACGTCCTGCACCACGCATAGAAGGCTCGCGTCGCGGCGCGGGTCCCGGCAGATGCCGCAGCGGCCGGAGGTGGAGATGTTGCCGCAAATCTCGCAGGGGCGCACGGTGCGGGCGACCTCGGTCATCGCCTCGGCCAGCGGGGCCAGCGCCAGGTCGCGCTTGCGCACCAGGTGCAGGGCCGCGCGGCGGGCGGAGCGGGGGCCGAGGCCGGGCAGGCGGGCCAGCAGCTCGATCAGCCGCTCCACCGCGCGGCCGTCCTCGCCCGCGCCCTCGGAATTGCCGCCGATGCCGCCGCGGCCGTGATCGTCGTCGGTCCCGTCCTGCATCCGCCTCGCCCCTTCGCTCATCCCTCGCGGAACTGGAGCCGGTGCAGGTCGGCGTAAAGGCCGCCTTTCGCCAGAAGCTCCTCATGGCGGCCGGTCTCCACGATGCGGCCGCCGTCCATGGCCACGATCATGTCCGCGTCGCGGATCGTGGACAAGCGGTGCGCGATGATCAGCGTGGTGCGGCCATGGGCGAGCCGGTCGAGGGCGAGGCGCACCTTCTCCTCCGCCTCCGCGTCGAGCGCCGAGGTCGGCTCGTCCATCAGCAGGATCGGCGCGTCCTTGAGCATGGCGCGGGCGATGGTCAGCCGCTGCCGCTCCCCGCCCGAAAAGCGCAGGCCGCGTTCGCCGGCCGGGGTGTCGAGCCCCTCGGGCAGGGCGGCGACGAAGTCCCAGGCCTGGGCGTCGCGGGCGGCCTGCTCGATCGCTTCGCGGCTCGCCTCCGGATCGCCGAAGCCGATGTTGCGGGCGACCGTGTCGTCGAAGATCACCGCGTCCTGGCCGACCACCGCCACCTGTCCGCGCAGGCTTTCGAGCGTGGCGTCGCGGATGTCGGTCCCGTCCAGCGTCAGGCGGCCCGAAGTGGCGTCGTAGAGGCGCGGGATCAGGTTCATCAGCGTGGTCTTGCCGGCGCCGGACCGGCCGACCAGCGCCACCTTGGACCCCGCGGGAATGGTCAGGTCGATGCCGCGCAGGGCCGGCGCGCCGCCCTCGTAGTCGAAATTCACGCCCTCGAAGCGGATTTCGCCGCGCACGCGGGGCAGGGGGGCGGCGCCCGGGCGGTCGGCGATCTTGGGCTTCGCGTCCAGCACCGCGAAGATCCGTTCCCCGGCCGCGGAGCCCTGCTGGACCTCGGCGTAGAGCGTGCCGAAGCCGCGCAGCGACTGGCCGGCGATCAGGAAGGAGGAGACGAAGGCCATGAACTCGCCGATGGAGTTGGTCCCCGCCGCGATCCGCGCCCCGATCACCCAGAAGATGATGGCGAGGCCGACGCCCGCCAGCGCCTCCAGGAACGGGTCGATGCGGGCGCGCTGGTCGGCGGCGCGGACCCGAAGGCGGCGCAGGCTCTCGAAGGTCTCGCCGGCCTTTTCGGTGAGATAGCCCTCCAGCCGGTAGGTCTTCGACAGGCGGATGCCGCTGAGGCCCTCGGCCACCCGCGCGGTCATCTGGCCGGCCTCCTCCTGGGAGCGGCGGGCGATGCGGCGCAGCCGGCGGCCGATATTGCCGATGGGAATGGCGGCGAGCGGCAGGGCGCCCAGCGCGTAGAGCGTCAGCTCCCAGTCGATCCAGATCAGGGCGCCCAGCAGGCCGATCACCGTCAGCCCGTCGCGGATCAGCCCGGTGATCAGCTTCTCGACCGAGGTGTGCAGCACCAGGATGTCGGTGGTGAAGCGGGTGGCGGTGGCGGCCGGCGCCTCCTTGTCGAGCGTGGCGAGGTCGGCGCGCACCAGCGCCGCATACATCGCCCGCTGCAGGTCGCAGTCGATCTGGGAGAGGATGGCGTTGGTCAAGAGCCGCTGGGCGTAGAGCGCGGCGGACTTCACCGTCACCGCGGCGATGACCAGCAGGGGGGCGAAGCGGATCACGTCCATCGCCCGGGTCTCGAACCCCTCCAGAGACCACTTGATCAGCAGCGGATAGACCGAGGTCGCGCCCGCCACGATCCCGATCAGCACCAGGTTCAGCACCAGCCGGCGCCAGTAGGGGCTGAGCCAGTCGCGCCACAGACGCAGCAGCACCACGCGGGTCGTCGTCTCCACCGGCGCGCGGGGCAGGGAGGCGGCGGCGGCGCGGTAGGCCTTCTGGGCGGGGTCGGCCATGGGGGCTCCTGCTTGCGGGCGGGCGCGTGGCGGCGTCGCGCGAGGGGCGTCGCCCATGGGGGCGTCGCGCGGGGGCGTCCTGTCTGGCGGCTCCGCGCCCGAAGGTCCAGAGGGCAGGGGGGCGCGGGGTGGGGG
>JAYZWL010000005.1:0-10195 GCA_036154955.1 Pseudomonadota bacterium
CCCGCGGGGGCCGGGCGGCCGCGTCCCGGCCGGGCGTCTGTCCGGTTTCCGATCGGCCGCCTCGTCGTCAGGGTCGGTCGCGCGGGGGGGCGCCGCTCCGGCTCCGCCCCTTCGGTTCCTTCCGCCCCATCCCCGCTCCCGCGACCTGCGCGCCGCCCGGCCGCGGCGCCGCCCGGCGCCCCGTCCCCGCGCCGCGCGGGCGCCCGCGCGCGGTCCTCGTCCGGGTCGTCGCGCGGCTCCCTTTCCCGGCGCCGCCCCGCGCGTTAGACCGTGGCCCACGCCTTCACCGCGGAGCCCGACATGACCGACGCCCTTCCCCCCCGCTCCCTCGCCCGTCGCCCCGCCGCGCCGGCCACCGTCACCCGCCCGGTGGCGAGCCCGATCCACCCCTCGGTGGTCTGGCGGGCCGAGGACGCCGACGCGCTCGACGCGCAATACGAGGGCCGGACCCAGGGCTTCGCCTATGCGCGGGAGGGCCACCCCAACGCCGTGGCGCTCGCCGGCCAGATCGACGCGCTGGAGGGCGCGCCGGCGGCAGGCGGCGGCGGGCTGATGTTCGGCTCGGGCATGGGCGCGGTGTCGGCGGTGCTGCTGGGGCTGCTGAAATCGGGGGACCGGGTGATCGCCTCCTCCCAGCTCTACGGCCGCTCGCTGCGGCTGATGACCCAGGACCTGCCGCGCTTCGGGATCGAGGTGGCCTTCGTTGACCCCACCGACGGCGCGGCCTGGGCGAAGGCGGCGGAGGTCCCGGCGGCCATGGTCTTCGCCGAGGTCGTCTCCAACCCCACCCTGCGCGTCGCCGACATGGCCGCCGCGGCGGCGGCGGCCCGCGCCGCCGGGGCGCTGCTGGTGGTGGACAACACCTTCACCACGCCCCGCGGCTGGCGGCCGTTCGAGCACGGCGCCGACATCGTGCTCCACTCGGTCACCAAGATGCTGGCCGGGCATTCGGACGCCACCCTGGGCTGGGCCGCGGCGCGGGATCCGGAGGTGCGCGCGGCGCTGGTCGCGGCCCAGGCCTCGATCGGCGCCACCGCCAGCCCCTTCGACTGCTGGCTGGCCGAGCGCGGCCTCGCCACCTTCGCGCTGCGCTACGATCGGGCCGAGGCCAACGCCGCGGCGCTGGCCGACCACCTCGCCGCCCTGCCGGGGGTGGAGGCGTCGATCTATCCCGGCCGCGCCGACCATCCCGACCACAACCGCGCCGGCGACCTGCTGCAGGGGCGAAACGGGGCGATGGTCGCGTTCCGTCTGAAGGGCGGGCGCAAGGCGGCCAACGCCTTCATTCGCGCCGCCCGGGACCTGCCGTTCGCGCCGTCGCTCGGCGATGTGCAGACCCTGCTGAGCCACCCGCCCAGCTCCTCCCACCGGGCGCTGAGCGAGGAGGCGCGGCTGGCGCTGGGCATCACCCAGGGCTTCATCCGGGTGTCGGTCGGGGTGGAGGAGATCGAGACCCTGAAGGCGGAGTTCTCGACGGCCGTGGCCGCCGCCGCGGCGGTCGCGGAGGACTGAGGGGCGGGGGGAGCGCCGGTCGCCGGCGCGCCCGCGAGCGCGACCCGAGGGAGGCGCGGGGGGGGTAACGCCCCCTCCCCCCCCCTCCCCCGCAAGCGGGGGAGGGGGGCGCCTCGCGGCCGAAAAGGCTCGATCAGGCCCGGTCAGGCCCGGCGGCGACGGCGGGCGACGAGGCCCAGCGCGGCGAGCCCCGCCACGGCCAGCGGCGCGGCGGCGGGCAGGGGCACGGCGGCCCCGGCCAGCTCGAAGGTCGCGACGAGGTTGTCGTAGACCACGTTGATGCCGGAGCCCGACACGTTCGAGGTTCCGAAGCCCACCGAGATCACCGAGCCGCCGGTCGAGAAATCCAGCCCCGTTCCGCCGTCGAGCGCCGAAAACGACCCCGCCGTCAGCCCGCTGGCCGAGGCGTCGCGCCAGCCGCCCGACGCGCCGGTGGCGAACCAGCCGGCGCCGTAGACGTGACCGTCCTGCACCAGGGCCAGCGAATAGACCCCCATGCCCTGCCCGAAAGCGCCGAGCACGAGATAGTCGAGCGAGACGGCGACCGACAGGATCTCGCCCCCCGCCGGGTCGACGGTCAGCCCCGGCCCGCCGTGGAAGGCGATCACCGGAGAGTTGGTCTGGGTCGTCACATGCCAGGAATCCCCCGGATCGCCGACATTGGAGACCGCGCCGGTCTGCCCGCCGGAGGGGCCGGCGATCATGGCGGTCGTCCAGGCGGCGAAATCCCCCTCGGAGACGGTGACGGGCAGGGCCTGCGCGACCGGCGCGGAGACGAGCGCGGCGACGAGCGCGACAGGCGCCGCGGGCAGGGCGGACGGACGGGTGCGGACGGTCACGGAACACTCCCCCAAGGATCGCGACCCTACAGGGGGCGCGACGAAGACGATGACGCTGCGTTCATAAACAGTCGCGTCGCGAGGGGAAACGAAAACCTGCCGATTCCACGAATCGTCGCCTCGCCGGCGCCGTCCGGCACGGGATGGAAGGGCGGCGGGGCGAGAGGCGGGGCGCGAAGCGGAGAGGCGGTCAGTCGGCGAAGTTGCGGCTGCCCTTGATCTGGTCCCAGGCCCAGAGCACCTGGGTCAGCCGGGCCTCGTCGTCGCGCCGTCCGCCGTTGAGATCGGGATGCAGGTCCTTGACCAGCGCCTTGTAGCGGGCGCGGATCTGCTTGCGCCGGCTCTCGTCCGGCATGCCGAGGATATCGAGCGCCCGACGCTCCGCCGCCGGCAGCAGGCGGCGGCGGGGAGCGGGACGGGAGGTTTCCTCCCGCGCCGCGCCGGGGTTGATGGTGGCGTTCTCGCCCAGCACCTCGAACGGGTCGCGAAAGCCGAAGCGCGCCCAGGCCCGGCCCTCGGCATGGCCGTTGGCGGCGACCTGCGGGCGGCCGCCCTTGCCGAGCTTCCAGGTCGGCCGCTCCCAGGTGTTGGCGTGGCGGAGGGTCTCCTCCAGCTCGGTCTCGGACTGGCCTTCGAAATAGTTCCAGGCGCGGTTGTATTCGCGCACATGCTCCAGGCAGAACCAGTGGAATTCGTCCAGCCGGTCGGGGGCGAGGGGGGCGCGGTAGGCGCCGGCCTCCTCGCAGCCCTCGCATTCGCAGATGCGGGCCGAGGCTTCGAACGCCCCGGTATGGCCGCGGGCGCGCTGCCGGCGCCGCTTGTCCGCGGAGACGGAGACGTCGTAGTCGAGGAATGAGCGGCGCGACAAGCTGGCCCCTCCGGGGTTGCGGTCCCGGCGATCCGGGACGACTTAGGGCCGGACACGGGATCCGGCGACTCGGACGGGACAGTCTAGCCCGTGCGGCGCGAAGGAAAAACACGGAGGATCGACGCGATGCGAGCGAACCTGACGGAAGGCGGGGACGGGGCGCCCCCGGCGGTGGCGGCGGGCGACGGCCCGGTGACGGCGGCGATGCGCGCCAAGCTGGTGGCGGCCTTCGCCCCCGTCGCGCTGGAGATCGAGGACCAGTCCGAAAGCCATCGCGGTCACGGCGGCTATCGGGAGGGGGGCGAGACCCATTTCCGGGTCCAGATGAGGTCTGCCGCCTTCGATGGCAAGAGCCGGGTGGCGATGCAACGCGAGGTCATGCGGGTGCTGAAGGATGAGCTGGCCGACCGGGTTCATGCGCTGAGCCTGGATCTCGGCGGGGAGGCGGGGGCATGAGCGGGAACGCGGACGCCGCGCCGCGGGCGAATGCGCTGCGGGCGGCCCGGCTGGCGGCGCTGCTGGCGGCGGCGGGCGCGTTGGGCGGCTGCGCGGTGGCGAGCGTCGCGGGAACGGTGGTGTCGACCACGGTCTCGGTGGCCGGCACGGCGATCAGCACCACCGCCGACGTGGTCGGCGGCGCGGTGGACCTGGCGATTCCGGACGACGACGACGATTGAGCGTCCGCCCTGCGCCTTGCCCTGGGCGCCTGGGCGGGGGCAGGCGCGCCCCGGGCTTGACCCGGGACCTCTCGTCGCTTGCCGCCGGCGCGCGCGCAGTCGGTTCCGGACGGCTCTAAGTCGTGACGACGCACGCGGCGGGCGAGCTGGCGGCGCGAGCGGTCCGTGGATGCGGGGGGCGCCGGGCCGCGCGAACCACCGGCCTCGGCGCAAGCCCCCTCCCCCTCCCTCCCCCGCAGGCGGGGGAGGGGGGCGCCGGCGGGGCGCGGGGCGCACGCGGCCGGTCGTCGAGGCTTGCGGATGGGACGCGCGGAAGGTGCGGGGCGTGACGCCCCCCTCAAGCGGGTCAGCGTTCGGCGGGGCCGAGACGGGATTCGGGGGCCGGCGCCTCGGGCGCGGCCGCGGCGGGCTGGCGCATGGCCGGGTCGAGGCGCATCATCCCCGCGTCGGGCGAGGCCGGCTGCGCGGGAGCGGGCGCGGGGGCGCGGCGGAAGGCCGGCGGCTCATCCTCCGCGAAGCCGCCGGGCGCGTAGCCGGCGCCGCCGACATAGGTCGGCGCCTCCTGCCCCGGTTTCGGCCGGCGGAAGATCAGCACCGAATGAAACACGGTGGCGCGGCGGGCGAGAAAGCCCGGCCGTTCCTCGCAGGGCAGGTTCTCGGCGCGCAGGTATTCCCAGCCGGCCGCGGCCTCGGCGGCGATCGCCTCCTCCAGCGTGCGGGCGAAGGCGTCGGGGCCCTTGGCGACGCCCCGGAACTTGCCCGCGCGGCGGGGGGCGGCGACGGTCTTGTAGTCGTAGAGGATCATCCCGGTTCCCGTTCTGAGGCCCGATGCGGGGCCGGGCCGCAACCTAGCCCGGCCGCGGCGCGATTCCAATGCGGCCGGCGAGGGGCGCGCGCCCCGCCGCGCCCGGCGCGTCAGATGCCCAGCTTGGCGCGCACGATCTCGTTCACCGCCTTGGGGTTGGCCTTGCCGCCGGTGGCCTTCATCACCTGACCCACGAACCAGCCGGCCATGGAGGGCTTCTCCACCGCCTGCCGCGCCTTCTCCGGGTTGGCGGCGATCACGTCGGCCACCGCCTGCTCGATGGCGCCGGCGTCGGTGACCTGCTTCATGCCGCGGGCCTCGACGATCTCCGCGGGGTCGCCGCCCTCGGTCCACAGGATCTCGAACAGGTCCTTGCCGATCTTGCCGGAGATGTCGCCCTTGCCGATCAGGTCGATGACGCCGCCGATCTGCTCGGGGCTGACGGGCGATTCCGTCACCGTCAGGCCCTGCTTGTTGAGCCGGCCGAACAGCTCGTTGATCACCCAGTTCGCCGCCTGCTTGCCGTCGCGTCCCTTCGCCACCCGCTCGAAATAGCCGGCGTTCTCGACCTCGGCGGTCAGCACGCCCGCGTCGTATTCGGTCATCCCGTAATCCAGCACGAAGCGGGCCTTCTTGGCGTCGGGCAGTTCCGGCAGGCTGTCGCGGACGCGGGCGACATAGGCCTCGTCGATCTCCAGCGGCAGCAGGTCGGGGTCGGGGAAATAGCGGTAGTCATGCGCCTCCTCCTTGGAGCGCATGGACCGGGTCTCGCCCTTCGACGGATCGTAGAGGCGCGTCTCCTGCTCCACCGTCCCGCCGTCCTCCAGAATGGCGATCTGGCGGCGGGCCTCGTAGTCGATCGCCTGCTGGATGAAGCGCATAGAGTTCATGTTCTTGATCTCGCAGCGGGTGCCGAGCACGCCGAAATCCCCGGTCTCCCGGAACCGCTCGTAGTCGCCGGGCTTGCAGACCGAGACGTTCACGTCCGCGCGCAGGCTCCCCTCCTGCATGTTGCCGTCGCAGGCCCCGAGATAGCGCAGGATCTGGCGCAGCTTGCGCACGTATTCCGCCGCCTCCTCCGGCCCGCGGATGTCGGGGCGGGAGACGATCTCCATCAGCGGCACGCCCACGCGGTTGAAATCCATGAAGCTGAGCGCGGGGTCCATGTCGTGGATCGACTTGCCGGCGTCCTGTTCCAGATGGATGCGCTCGATCCGCACGCGGCGGGCCACGCCCGGCTCCATGTCCACCAGCACCTCGCCCTCGCCCACGATCGGGTGCTTGAACTGGCTGATCTGGTAGCCCTGCGGCGAGTCCGGGTAGAAATAGTTCTTGCGGTCGAAGACCGAGCGCAGGTTGATCGCGGCCTTCAGGCCCAGCCCGGCGCGCACCGCCTGCTCGACGCAGAAATCGTTGATGACGGGCAGCATCCCCGGCATGGCCGCGTCGACGAGGCTGACCTGGGTGTTCGGCTCGGCCCCGAACTCGGTGGCGGCGCCGGAGAACAGTTTGGATTTCGAGGCAACCTGGGCATGGACCTCCATTCCGATCACCAGCTCCCAGTCGCCCAGCGCGCCGTGGATCACCTTCGCCTCGGGTTCGCGGTAGTCGAGCTCGGCCATGGTCATTTCTCCGGGGGCGGGGTTGGAGGCGGTTGGGGCAGGGGATAGCGCCTGCGCGGGCGGATTTCCAGTGCCCCGGGGCCGGGTTGCGTCGCGCGGGGCGAGCGCCCATTCTGGGGGCGGAAATCAAGGTGGTCCGGGGGGGCGGCATGTCCGGGAGGCGTGCGGAACGCATCGCGGCGCGCGCGCGCGCCGGTTTCGGCCTGCGCTGGCGCGGGGCGGCGGCGCTGGCGCTGGCCGCGCTGGGGATCGGCGCCGTGGCGGCGCCCGGGCCGGCGGCGGCCGACGTCATGGCCGAGATCGTCGCGCGCGGCGCCCTGCGCCTGGGCTACCGGCTGGACGCGCCGCCCTTCTCCTATGTCGACGACGCCGGTCGGCCCGCCGGGCTGGCGGTGCGGCTGTGCGAGACGGCGGCGCCGGGCATCGCGCAGGCGGCGGGCGCGCCGGCGGGGCTGCCGGTGGAATGGGTTCCCGTCATCGCCGCCACCCGGTTCGAGGCGCTGGCGGAAGGGCGGATCGACCTGCTGTGCGGGCCGACGACCCAGACGCTCAAGCGTCGGGAAACGCTGGATTTCTCGATCCCCTATTTCGTGGACGGCGCCGGCATCGTGTTCCGCAAGGGCGGGGCGGAGCGGCTGGCGGACCTGACCGACGATCCCGTGGGCGTGCTGCGCGGCACCACCACCGAGACGCTGGCCCGCGGCGTGCTGGCCGACCTCGCCCCGCAGGCGCGTCTGGTGCTGTTCGACAGCCATGTGGAGGGGCTGGGCGCGCTGCAGAAGGGCGAGATCGAGGCCTATCTGGGCGATCAGTCCATCCTGCTCTACCAGCTCGGCCGCCTGCGCCCGACGGTGCAGCCGGTGATCGCGCGGCGGATGCTGTCGCGGGAGCCCTACGCGCTGGCCATGCGCCGGGGCGAGGCGGGTTTGCGGCTGGCGGTGGATCGGGAGCTGAGCCGGATCTACGCCTCGGGCGCGATCTGGGAGATGATCGGCGACGCGCTGGGCAAGGTGCAGATCAGCCCGGAGATCGAAGCGATCTACGAGGTGGTGACCATCCCCGAATGAGCCGCGCCCGGGGCCGGGCGCGGGCTGGATTCGGGGGCTGGATTCGGGGGGTGACAAGCGTGCGCCGCGCGTGCGCCGGGCCTATGCCGAGCGAACCGCTCGGGCTTTCGGGCGTGACGGGGTTTCGGACGTGGCTTCGGACGGGGCTTCGGATGAAGCTTCGGGACAGAGCTTCGGGGCGGCGCGGACGCGGGTTGACTTGAAGGCGGGGCGCGCCTTCGCTGCGCGCCGCTTCACGTCCGCCGCTCCGACCCCAGGACCTCCCGCCATGACCGACGCTTCCCTTCGCACCGACGGCCCCCGCCCCGACGGACCTCGCCCCGACCGTCCTCGCATCGCCGTGATCGGCCTCGGCGCCATGGCGCGGTCCATCGCCGGCTCGTTGCCCCGGGGGCCGGAGGGGCTGAGGCTGGGGGCGGCGCTGGTGCGTCCCGGCTCCGGCCCGGAAGCGGAGGCGGAGGCCGCGCGGCTGGGCATGACGCTGTTCCGCGACGTGGCGGCGCTGATCGGCTGGGGGCCGGACCTGGCGGTGGAATGCGCCGGCCACGGCGCAGTGCGCGACGCGGTTCCGGCGCTGCTGGAGGCGGGGGTTCCGACCGTCGTCGTCTCCATCGGCGCGCTGGGCGACGCGGGCCTGCGGGCGCGGCTGGAGGCGGCGGCCGCGGGCGGGGGCCGGCTGACCGTGGCCTCGGGCGCCATCGGCGGGCTGGACATCCTGCGCACCGGCGGGCGGGCGGGGCTTTCCCGCGTGGTCTACCGGGGCGTGAAGCCGCCCGCGGCCTGGAAGGGCTCTCCGGCCGAGGCGGCGGTGGATCTCGACGCGCTGACCGAACCCACGGTGTTCTTCGAGGGGACCGCGGCCGAGGCCTCGGCCCGCTATCCCAAGAACGCCAACGTCACCGCCGCGGTGGCGCTGGCCGGCATCGGCTTCGAGGCGACGCGGGTCAGCCTGGTCGCCGACCCGGCCGCGACCGGCAACCGCCACGAGGTGGAGGGCGAGGGCGCCTTCGGGTCGTTCCGCGTGGCGCTGGAGAACGCGGCGTTGCCGGACAATCCCCGCACCTCCTGGCTGGCGGCGCTGAGCGTGGAGGAGGCGATCGCCAGTCATTTCCGCTCCGCGCGCTACTGACGGGGGCCGGCGCGGTCCCGGTTCCGATCCGCCTTCGCCCCGGTTTTCGAATCGCCGCCGGATGCGGCGCGGGCTGCGCAGCCGGCGGGCAGGGCGGTGGTCCGGATCCGATCGCCTTGCGGGGATGGCGCCGCGCGGGATGCGGGATATCGTCCAAGCTCCCGGAATCGTGACCAAAACATGACGGGGCCGGCGCCTCGTATCGGGCGCCCGGGTCGGACGGGGCGCGGTTTCCGCCCATTTCCGCGCCGCAACAAGGCGATTGACAGGACAATGGGCAGTCGTCTTACTGACATACATGTTAGTAAGCGGAGACGGGGCGACGCCCCCGCCGCCGCGTCCGACCCGGCGCCGCCCCGGCGCCGCAGCCGCCAGACCCACGGGACCCGCCGCCGAGGCGGCGCGTCCCCAACAAGCCGACCGGAAGCGCCGGAAGCCACGCTCAACAAGAACGTCCCGACCCAACTCGTCCAACCGAGAGGACCCACATGTTCGACCTCAAGACCTCGGCCGGCGCCCTGACGCTGGCGCTCGGCCTCGGCTTCGGCGCCCTGCCGCAGACCGCGGCCGCGCAGGACACCATCACCCTGTCCATGGCCACCCCCTGGGCCGGCGGCCACTGGCTGGAGATCGGCGCCAACAGCTATGCGAAGATCGTCGAGCAGATCACCGACGGCCGCGTGAAGATCGACGTCTATCCCGCCGGCTCGCTCGGGCCCGCGCTGAAGGTGACCGAGACCGTTCAGAACGGCATCGCCGACATGGGCCACGCCTGGGGCGGCTACGACTGGTCGGTGGACCGGACCTCGGCGCTGTTCGGCGGCTGGCCGGGCGGCCCGAACCCCGAAGAATACATGATGTGGCTCTATAACGGCGACGGGCTGGCGCTGTGGAAGGAGTGGCGCGAGGACGTGTTCGGCGTCGTCGCCATCCCCTGCGGCGTGACCGAGACCGAGATCTTCATGCACGCCCACAAGAAGGTCCAGACCCCCGCCGACATGGAGGGCCTGAAGCTGCGCACCTCCTCGGCCTGGGCGGAGATCGCGCCGAAGCTGGGCGCCTCGACCGTGGTGCTGCCGGGCTCCGAGGTGTTCTCGGCGCTGGAGCGCAAGGTGGTGGACGCGATCGAGTGGGGCGGCCCGGGCGGCAACCTGGAGGCCGGTTTCGACAAGATCGCCCCCTACATCATGATGCCCGGCCTGCACTCGCCGTCGGCCGTGCATGACTGCATCGTCAACAAGGACGTCTGGGCCCGGATCCCCGAGAAGGACCAGGCGCTGATGGAGCTGGCGGGCAAGATGGCGATGCTGGAGACCTATCTGGGCTACGCCAAGATGGACCTCGCGGCCTATGCCAAGCTGAAGGAAAGCTCCTCGGCCGAGATGGTGCTGGTGGACGACAGCCTGGTGCAGGCGGTCAAGGCGGCCTCGGCCGAATGGGCGGCGGAGCAGTCGGCCGGCAACGAGTGGTTCAAGAAGGTCTACGAGGACCAGTCGGCCTTCCTCGCCTCGCTGTCCGGCCTGAGCGAGTTCCGCTTCGCCCCCGGCGGCCGCTGAGCGCGGCCCCCGCTCCGCGCGTCCGGGCGTCCCCAGCGCCCCGGCGCGCGGGCCGCGGGGGGGGGGGGGGCCGGGCCCCCCCCCCCCCCCCGGCGCCGGGCCCCCCCCCCCCCCCCCCCC
>JAYZWL010000006.1:0-23188 GCA_036154955.1 Pseudomonadota bacterium
GCCCGTCCGCCCGCGCGGCGAGGCGGCCGGGCCGCGAGCGGGGCGGGCGCCGCCGCGGGGCGGAGCGTCACGCGGGATCGGCGGGCGCGGCGCCTCGCGCCCTCCGCCGCGGGCGGAGCGATCAGACGGCGAACCCCGCCGCCCGCATCGCCGCCGCCAGCCCCTCCGCCCCCTCGAACACATGGCCCCGCCAGCCCCGGGCGCGCGCGGCCGCCACATTCTCCGGCTTGTCGTCGGCGAAGAAAAGGTCGGGGCCCGACAGGCCGGTGCGCGCCTCGACGATCTCGTAGATCCGGGGTTCGGGCTTGAGGGTTCCTTCCCGGCCGCTGACCACCTCCACGTCGAACTCGGCGAGGATCGGAAACCGCGCCTGCGCGACCAGGAACGTGTCCGCGGCGAAATTGGTCAGCGCCGCCACCGGGACGCCGGAGGCCTTCACGGCCCGGAACAGCGTTTCCATCCCCGGCATCATCGGGCCGAACATCTCGTCCCAGCGCGCCCGCCAGGCCCGGATCGGGACCGCGTCCTCGGGGTGGCGCAGGGCCAGCGCCTCGACCTCCGCCGCCAGGTCGCCGTTGCGGTCCCCGGCGAGGTTCATGCCGTGCATGTCGACCCGGGCGAAGAAGGCCGCGCGCGCCTCCGGGTCCGGGATCAGGTCGGCGTAGACCCGGCCGGGCTGCCAGTCGACCAGCACGTTGCCGATGTCGAAGACCATGGCGCGGGGCGGCGCGACGGAGGGGGGGACGGTCATGGCTGCTCCGGTCGTGGGAAGGGGTCCGGGCGTTTCCGGACGGGGACGGCGAACGGGCCGCGCGCACCCTGTCCCCGCCCCGCCGCCGCGGGCAAGCGACGCGGCGCCGCGGGTCCCGCGTCGCCGCCCCCCCGGGCGCCGCCCGACGCTTCGCCCCCCTCGCCAACCGGCGCGCCCCTCTCCGCGCCGCGCGGGCGCCCGCCCTCCACCGGCGCGCGGGCCGTCGCGCGGCCCCGCCCGCGACGCGCCCCCCCTCTCCCGCCTTCTCCCCGCCCCGTCCCCGTCATTGCGCCGCCCCATGCGGAAGGCTACCACCGGCCCCGACGGGCGGAGATCGACGCATCAGGCGGGAGACGAGCGGCATGGACAGGATCGCGGTGACGGGCGGACGCCCGCTTTCGGGCGAAATCGCCGTTTCGGGCGCGAAGAACGCCTGCCTCGCGCTGATGCCGGCAGCGCTGCTGACCGACGCGCCCCTGACCCTGACCAACGCCCCGCGCCTCGCCGACATCCGCACCATGACCGAACTGCTCGCCTCGCTGGGCTGCGAGGTCGCGCCGCTGCAGGGCGGCAAGGTGCTGGCGATCGGGGCGGAGACCATCGCCTCCCACCGCGCCGATTACGACATCGTGCGCAAGATGCGCGCCTCGATCCTGGTGCTGGGCCCGCTGCTCGCCCGTCACGGCCATGCCGAGGTGTCCCTGCCCGGCGGCTGCGCCATCGGCGCCCGTCCCGTCGACCTGCACCTGATGGCCTTCGAGGCGATGGGCGCCGAGCTGGAGCTGCGCGACGGCTACGTCCATGCCCGCGCCCCCTCGGGCGGGCTCAACGGCGCGGTGATCCGCTTTCCCATGGTCTCGGTCGGGGCCACCGAGAACGCGCTGATGGCCGCGACGCTGGCCCGCGGGACCACGGTGATCGAGAACGCGGCGCAGGAGCCGGAGATCCTCGACCTCGCCGCCTGCCTTTCGGCCATGGGCGCCCGGATCTCCGGCGCCGGAACCTCGACCATCGAGGTCGAGGGGGTCGACGCCCTCCACGGCGCCACCCATCCGGTGATCGCCGACCGCATCGAGCTCGGCACCTACATGATCGCCCCCGCCATCGCCGGCGGCTCGGTGGAACTGACCGGGGCGGGCCGCCCGCTGATCGGCGCGCTCTGGGACCGGCTGGAGGAGGCGGGGCTCGTGCTGGAGGAGACCCAGCGCGGCCTGCGCGTCACCCGGGGCGAGGCGCCGCTGCGCCCGCTGCACGTGATCACCGAACCCTATCCCGGCTTTCCCACCGACCTGCAGGCGCAGCTCATGGCGATGCTGACGCTGGCGGGGGGCGAGTCGGTGCTGGAGGAGCGGATCTTCGAGAACCGCTTCATGCACGCGCCCGAGCTGATCCGCATGGGCGCCCGGATCGAGGTCCATGGCGGGACCGCGAAGATCCGCGGCGTCGACCGGCTGAAGGGCGCGCCGGTGATGGCGACGGACCTGCGGGCCTCGGTGTCGCTGATCCTCGCCGGGCTGGCGGCGGAGGGGGAGACGGTGGTGAGCCGCGTCTACCATCTCGACCGCGGCTACGAGCGGCTGGAGGCGAAGCTGTCGGCCTGCGGCGCCCAGGTCGAACGCCTGCGCTGAACCCGGCCGGGGACGCCGCGCGACGCCCCGGACAAGGGCCGCGCCCGGACGCCCGCGCGGCGCGGCGGCCGGGGCGCCCGGCTTGGCCGTCTCTCCGCCACCGTGGTCTCCCCACCCCTCCGTCGCGCCGACCGCCCCCCGCCGCCCTCCGCTTGCATCCGGCCGCCCGGCTGGCCACCTTGTCCCCAGCCCGGGCCCCCGCCCGCCCGCGCCGACCGAGGAGCCTCCATGTCCGACGCCGACCCCGCCTCCCCGGTTCTCCCGCCCGTCCACTTCTTCCTGCACGTCCCCAAATGCGCCGGCACCACCGTCGAACGGCATTTCGAGCGGACGCTGGGCGCGGGCTTCCTGCTCGCCCCCCGCTGGCGGAGCCCGCTCCGCGACGTGATCGGCAACCGCTACCCGGGCCTCTCGACGGAGGACCTCGCGGGCGTGCACGCGGTGTCCGGCCATTCGCTGTCCCGGTCGCTTTGCGAAAAATTCCCGGGGCGGGAGGTGAAGCCCTCGGTCCTGCTGCGCGACCCGGCGAGCTTCCTCGTGTCGTTCTGGAACTACCGCTGGATGCGCCACGAGACCCGCGGCCAGCCCGCGCCGCCCCCCTTCCGCGACTGGCGGCGCACCCAGCGGCGCAACCCGATCACCCGCTTCCTGCTGCACCGCTATTTCGAGATCGGCTACCCCGCGCTCTACCGCTATTCGACCCGGGCGCGCTTCCTGTTCCTCGACGCCGCCTTCACCGGCTTCCATTTCGTCGGCAGCTACCGGCGCTGCGACGAGGCGCTGGCCGGGATCTCGGCGGAGCTGGGCGTGGACGGGCGGGTGGGCTCCGAGAACGTGGGCGAGGCCAAGCGGCTGAAGCTCTCCGACCTCTCGCCCGGGGAGCTGGCCGAAATCGAGGCCGAGAACGCCGGCGACGCCCTGCTCTTCGCCCGCTGGAAGGACCGCGGCTTCGCGCCCGGCGCGCCCGCCGGGGCGCCCCCGGCGGAGGAGGCCGCTTCCGCCCTGCCCGAGGGCGACGGCCTCGCCAGCCTCGCCTCCGACATCGACAGCGCCGTGCGCCGCAAGCTCTGGCGCCGCTGAGGGCCCGCGCCCCCTCCCAGCCCGCGCCCGGCGCCGCCCGCGCCCCGGCTTCCGCGCCGCGCGGGCGCCCGGCCCCGGCCCGCGTCCGGGTGGTCGCGCGGCCCCGCGCCGACGCGGACGATCCCGGAAAATCCGCCCCCCGCCCCGCCTTGCCCGCGCCCGCCACGCCGCTATGATGCGCCGCGAACGCCTCCAGCAGATGCGAGACCCGCCCATGACCCTCGACGCGCCCGAAACCGAGATCGTCGCGAAATCCCGCGTCGCCTGCGACGGCTCCGGCCCCGCCCTGGGCCATCCCCGCGTCTGGCTGCAGATCCCCGCCGATCCCGGCTTCGTGGACTGCGGCTACTGCGACAAGCGGTTCATCCTCAAGGGCGGTCCCGCCGACCCGGAGAAGTGACCATGGCCGAGCCCGCGATCGGCCCCGGCGACCATCTGGAGCTGATCGACGGGTCCGGCTTCATCTTCCGCGCCTACCACGCCCTGCCCGCCCTGACCCGCAAGTCCGACGGCCTGCCCGTCGGCGCGGTCGCGGGCTTCTGCAACATGCTGCAGAAGATGCTGGAGGCCCGCGCCCTGAACCGCGACGGCGCCCCCACCCATGCCGCGGTGATCTTCGACCATTCCTCGAAGACCTTCCGCTCCGACATCTACCCCGCATACAAGGCCCACCGGCCCGAGCCGCCCGAGGACCTGCGTCCCCAGTTCGGCCTGATCCGCGACGCCACCCGCGCCTTCAACCTGCCCTGCATCGAGATGGAGGGTTACGAGGCCGACGACCTCATCGCCACCTACGCCCGCATGGCCGAGGCCAAGGGCGCGCGCGTGACCATCGTCAGTTCCGACAAGGACCTGATGCAGCTGGTCACCGACCTGGTGTCGATCTGCAAGCCCGGCCTCAAGGGCCAGGCCGACGAGATCATCGGGGCCGACGGCGTGCGCGACAAGTTCGGCGTGGGGCCGGATCGGGTGGTGGACGTGCAGGCGCTGGCCGGCGACTCGGTCGACAACGTGCCGGGCGCGCCGGGCATCGGGCTCAAGACCGCCGCCCTGCTGATCAACGAATACGGCGACCTCGACACGCTGCTGGCGCGGGCGGAGGAGATCAAGCAGCCCAAGCGCCGCCAGACCCTGATCGACAACGCCGACCAGGTGCGGGTGTCGCGCGAGCTGGTGACGCTCTGCGCCGAGGCGCCGGTGGAGGACGGCCCCGAGGCCTTCGCCCTGCGCGAGCCCGACCCGGACGCGCTGCTGGGCTTCCTGCGGCTGATGGAGTTCCGCACCCTCACCGCCCGGGTGGCGGAGCGGCTCGGCGTCTCCGACCTGCCCCCCGCGGCGGCGCCCGAGGGCTCCTCCGCCGCCGAAGCGGCCGGGCCGAAAGCCGCCGAGACCGCCGCGGACGCGGCCTCCGACTGGGAGGACCCCGCGCTCAAGGCCCCGATCGACCCGGAGGCCTACGAGATCGTGCGCGACGCCGCCGCGCTCCAAGTCTGGCTCGACCGCATCGCCGCCCGCGGCTGGGTGGCGGTGGACACCGAGACCACCTCGCTCGACGAGATGCAGGCCGAGCTGGTCGGCGTCTCCCTGTCGGTGGAGCCGGGCCAGGCCTGCTACATCCCGCTGGCCCACATGGAAGGCGGGGCGGCCGAAGGCGACCTGCTGTCCGAACCCGCCGCCCGCGCGCCGGGCCAGATGGACCGGGACGAGGCGCTGGCGATGCTGCGCCCGATGCTGGCCGATCCGGCGGTGCTCAAGATCGGGCAGAACCTGAAATACGACCTCAAGGTGCTGGCCCGCCACGGCGTGCCGGTCGATCCCATCGACGACACCATGCTGATGAGCTACGCGCTCGCCTCCGGCCTGCATTCGCATGGCATGGACGCGCTGTCGGACCGCTACCTCTCGCACCAGCCCATCGCCATCAAGACCCTGCTGGGAACCGGCAAGTCGGCGATCACCTTCGACCGGGTGCCTGTGGACAAGGCCGCCCCCTACGCGGCCGAGGACGCCGACGTCACCCTGCGCCTGCACCGCATCCTCAAGCCCCGGCTGGCCAAGGAACGCGTCGCCTCGGTCTACGAGGTGATGGAGCGGCCGCTGGTCCCGGTGCTGGCGCGCATGGAGATGGCGGGGATCAAGGTCGACCGCGACCAGCTTTCGCGCCTGTCGTCCCGCTTCGCGCAGCGCATGGCGGGGCTGGAATCCGAGATCCAGGAGCTGGCGGGCCAATCCTTCAACGTCGGCTCCCCCAAGCAGCTGGGCGAGATCCTGTTCGAGAAGATGGAGATGCCCGGCGGCAAGAAGGGCAAGAACGGCGCCTGGGGCACCGGCGCTGACGTGCTGGAGACGCTGGCCGCCGAACAGGGCTCTGACCTGGCGGCCCGGGTGCTGGACTGGCGGCAGGTGTCGAAGCTGAAAAGCACCTACACCGACGCCCTTCAGACCCATATCAACCCCGAGACCGGGCGGGTGCACACCTCGTTCAGCCTCGCCGCGACCTCCACCGGGCGGCTCGCCTCCACCGACCCCAACCTGCAGAACATCCCCGTCCGCTCGGAAGAGGGGCGCGAGATCCGCGAGGCCTTCGTGGCCGAGCCCGGCAACGTGATCCTGTCGCTGGACTACTCCCAGATCGAACTGCGCATCCTCGCCCATATCGCCGGGATCGACGCGCTCAAGCAGGCGTTCCGCGACGGGCAGGACATCCACGCCATGACCGCCTCCGAGGTGTTCGGCGTGCCGATGGCGGACATGACGCCCGAGATCCGCAGGCGGGCCAAGGCGATCAATTTCGGGGTGATCTACGGCATCTCCGCCTTCGGCCTCGCCAACAATCTTCGGATCCCGCGCGACGAGGCGAAGGCCTTCATCGACGCCTATTTCGAGAAGTTCCCCGGCATCCGCGCCTATATGGACGCGACCGTCGCCGGGGCGAAGGAGACGGGCTACGTCGAAACCCTCTTCGGCCGCCGCATCCACACGCCCGAGATCGCGACCAAGGGCCCGCGGGCGAGCTTCGCCCAGCGCGCCGCGATCAACGCGCCGATCCAGGGCTCGGCGGCGGACGTGATCCGGCGGGCGATGATGCGGGTGGAGCCGGCGATGGAGGCGGCGGGGCTGACGGGGCGGATGCTGCTGCAGGTCCATGACGAGCTGCTGTTCGAGGTCCCCGAGGCGGAGGCCGAGAAGACCATCGAGGTGGTGCGCGCGGCGATGGAGGGCGCGGCCCATCCCGCCGTCTCCCTCGCCACGCCGCTCGTGGTCGACGCCGGCCAGGGCGCGAGCTGGGCCGCGGCGCACTGATCCCCGCCGGGCGCCGACGGCGAGCGGGCCGCGCGCCGACCGTCCCGCCCCTGTCCCGCGCCCGCCCGCGCGGCGGGTCGGGACCTGCGCCGGTGAAACCGTCACCCCGCCCCAGACCGCGAGTCTGCGACCGGGTCAAGGCTCGCGAAGCGACCGCCGCAGGCGGCTCGGCCTTGAGGCGGCCGGAGACTCGCCGCCACGCTTGAGGAAGGCCCCCCTCGGGGCCTTCTCAGCAGACAGGCGCCTTTTCGACACCCCGCGCGCCGCGGCGGGTTGCAACCCGGCCTGCGGGCCGTCCCGCGCCGAAGGCCCGCAAGGGCCGGAGACATGGGCGTGCCCCGCAAGGGGCGCCGATGCGGTGGACGCCCGGCCCGCGCCTGCGCTAGGCGTTGTGCGCCATATCCCCGGGGCCGCCGCGCCCCGCCCGAGCCGGAGCGCCCGATGCCCTACGCCTATGACGACCAGAACATCTTCGCCAGGATCCTGCGCGGCGAGATCCCCTGCAAGAAGGTGCACGAGACCGAGCGCTCGCTCGCCTTCCACGACATCAACCCGCAGGCGCCGACCCATGTGCTGGTCATCCCCAAGGGCCCCTACGTGAACTACGACCATTTCGCGCTGGAGGCCTCGGCCGACGAGATCGTCGATTTCACCCGCTGCGTGGGCGAGACCGCGAGGCTGCTCGGCCATCCCGAGAGCGAGGGGGGGAACGGCTACCGCATCCTCTCCAACGCCGGGCCGGACGCGCATCAGGAAGTCCCGCACCTGCATATCCACATCTTCGGCGGGGCGTTCCTCGGCCGCATGGTCTCGGTCCCCGGCCGGGCGCGCTGAGGCGGCGCGCCGGGTCGGCCCGGGATCAGCGCTGGGTCGCGGCGGCGAGCGTCGCCGCGACCCCGGGCCCCGGCGGACGGCGCGAAAGCAGGGCGTCGGCCCGGATCTCGCGCAGCAGCTTGCGCAGGATCGCCGCCGGATAGGCGTCGAAATCCTCCGCCCGCTCCACGAAGGCGCGAGGGCCGACGATCACCTCCTCCCGGTAATGGCGGGCCGGCGGCGGGTCGGCGCCGTCGATGGCGAGGCCGTTGACGGTCCAGCCCGCGGCCAGCGCCCGCAGCCGCGCCTCGGCCGGCGGCGCGCCCTCGTTGCTGGCGCCGTCGCCGGAGATGTCCACGACCTTGCGCGCGCAGTCGTCCGGCGCGCCGCGGCCCACGCCGACCGCGTGGTCGATGGCGTCGCCGATGGCGGTGGAGAAATGCCGCCACGCCCGCGGCATGGCGTCGAGCGCGGCGGCGAAACGGTCGAGCGAGGCGGCGTCCTTCACCCGCTCCCACCCCAGCGCCTGCATCTGGCGTCCGGCGCCGGTCCACTGGGTGACGGCGACGGCGACGGATCCGTCCAGCGCCGCGATGACCTCGCGCAGGTCCGGGTCGCGGAAGGCGTCGGCGAGGCCGCCGGCCTGCAGCGACCACTCCCCCGGATCGACGGAGCCCGAGACGTCGAGCGCCAGGATCAGCGCCAGCGCGCATCCCTCCGGCCCGGCCGCGCGGACCGGCGTCGCGGCGGCCCAGCCGACGGCGAACAGCGCGAGACCGGCGTGGGCGCCGCCGCGGAACCGCAGGCCGCGCGACGGCCCGGCCGCCCGGCCCGACCCGGGCGCCCGCGCGGCGGGGCGGGGACGGCGCCGGGCCGAGCCGTCGCCGGCCGGCGGCGGGGCGACCGACGGGGAGACCGACGGGGCGACCAGGGCCGACCGCAGCTGCCCCGCCCCCCGGGCGCGCCCGTCGCCATGCGCAGTATCGGCTGGAGCCCGAACGCCCGGGGCGGAATCTACCGGGACGGGATCGGCCAGAACGGCATCGAACGAAGCGGGATCGGCGCGGACAGGTCCGTGGCCGGCCGGGCGAGCCGCCTTCGGGCGCCTCGCCAGGGCCGGGGGCGGCGGGACGGGCGGCTCGCCGCCCGCCGCGGCAGGCCCGGACCGGAGCGGCCGGGCCGGGCCGAGCCCCGGCGAGGGGCGACGGACCGGCGCGCGTTCCACCGGCGCGCCGCCGCCCGCGGCCTGGAAACGACACGTCGCCTCGCCTGCGGTAGGCGCCCCGAGCCGGACCGCTGCGCCCCGCACGGCGCGGGGCCGCCCGGGAAAGCCCGTGCGGCCCCCCTCCGCGCCCTTGTCGGAGGGGCGCGGACAAGCCCCCTCCGGCAGCCTCGCCGGAGAGAGTTTCGCCCGAGGCGGAGGAATGAAGCCGCCCGGACGGTCAGCGACGTGGGGCCCCTGCGGCGGGTGACGGACGCGCCGGCGGCGGTGGCCGGCGCAAGTCGGCTGGCGACGCGGAACGGCCGCGCCCCTCGCCTCTCCCGGCGACGAGCGCGCGCGCCCCGGTCGAGACGTCGCCAAGGGTCGCGCCGCCGGCTCAGCCGCGACGCGCGACGACCGCAGGCCGGGCGGGAGGAATTTCGGCTTCGGCGCCGCGCCTGTCCTCGCCCCGCCCGGAAAGGCGGAGCGGAGCGCGCGGCGGCGACCTCGACCTCGGCCTCGGCCGGGGACGGGCCTCACCCCGGCCCCTCCCGCATCAGCAGGCCGATGGCCATCGGCGGCCGGATCTCCCGCAACAGCTTGCGCTTCATCGCCTTCGCGTAGTCGCGGTAGTCCCGCGCCACCTCCACGAAAGCGCCGGGGCCCTTGATCACCATGGTTTCGAAATAGCGGGTCAGCTGCGGACGCGCCTGCCCGCCGACCACCAGCGCGTTGACGGTGACGTCCTGCAGCTCGAAGCTGCCATAGGCCTGCGCCGGCTCGTATCCGTCGTTGTTGGCGCCGTCGCCCGAGATGTCCAGCACCCGGCGGTCGCAGACCGGGGCCTCCGCCAGCAGGCGGGCGGCGAAGCCGATGGCGTGGCCCAGCGCGGTGGGATAGTCGGCATGGCTGCGCCCGAAGCCGCGGATGCGGGCGGCGAGCGCGTCGATCTCTCCGGGCGTGTTCAGCTCGGTCCAGCCGGCGACCACGGCGTGCTGCCAGCGCCCGGACCATTCGTAGACGGCGATGTAGACCAGCCCGCCGGGGGCGAGGATCGCCTCCTTCACGTCGGGATCCTCCAGCGCCGAGGCCAGCCCGTCCGCCTGCAGGGCGTATTCGCCGGGATCGACGGAGGAGGAGACGTCCAGCGCCAGCGCCAGCGAGCAGGACCAGGCCGGTTGCGCCAGGCCCATTCCCAGACCCAGGCCCAAGCCCAGCCCGAGCGCCAGTCGCCGTCCCAAGCCCAGCGCCGGCCCCGGCCGGGCCGCCTCCGGGCGCCCCTGCGTTCGACGTCCCGCCGAACGCAGGGCGAGGCCCGAAACCCAGGCGCCGCCGTCGCAGCCGACCGGCCTCGCCAAGCCCGTTCGCCATTCGGGACGCGCCGCGACGGCGATGCGCTCGCCGCCGCGGCCGCCGTCGCGCGCCGCCGCCTCTCCCGGCCCGGTCCGCCGCCTTCGCTCCGCCCCCCGCAGCCCCGCGAGGCGGCGCGTCATGGACAGGTCGAAGAGGCGGCGAAGGCCGGGGATCAGGGGCATGAGGTCACCAGGTTCCGGTGTTCTCCATGCTCGCCCAGGGTTCGGCGGGCGGCAGGGAGTCGCCCATCTGCAGGAGCTCGACCGAGATCCCGTCGGGGCTTTTCACGAAGGCCATCCGCCCGTCGCGCGGCGGCCGGTTGATCACCACCCCGCCCGCCTGAAGACGGGCGCACATGTCGTAGATGTTCTCCACCGCGTAAGCGAGATGACCGAAGTTGCGGCCGCCCTGGTAGTCCTCCTCGGACCCCCAGTTGTAGGTCAGCTCCACCGCCGCGTCGGACTGGCCCGGAGGGGCCAGGAACACGAGGGTGAACTTGCCGGCTTCGCTTTCCACGCGACGGATCTCCTCCAACCCCAGCAGGTCGCAATAGAACGCCTTCGAGGCTTCGATATCCTTAACGCGGACCATGGTGTGGAGATATTCGATCTTCATAGGAGGCTCCTTGACCACCGGCGGGCGCGGGACGCGCAGGGCCGGCGCGATATTCCTGTCGGACGGCGGGCGCCGCGTCGGGCGCCGGGCCGCCATCCAAGGTAACGCGCATTCGGCACGGATCCACCACCCGCCGCGCGGGCGTCATGCCGCGGGAACGGCGCCGCGCGGCCCGGCCTTTCGGCGCCGCCCGCTCCGGTATAAACCCGGGAGGCGCAGACAAGGGAGACCGTGCGGATGACGTTGAGCCCCGAACACCAGGCCGAGATCGACGCCAGCCGCGCGGCCGGCCGCACCACCCTGCGCCCGGTGGCCGAGGGACTGGAGGCGCGGCTCTTCACCGCCCATCCCGCGCTCGACCACGGCTTCGTGCGGGTGGTGGACTACATGGGCGACGACGCGGCGATCGTGCAGGCGGCCCGGGTGTCCTACGGCGCGGGCACCCGCAAGGCCCGCGACGACCGCGGGCTGATCCGCTATCTGATGCGCCACTGGCATTCGACCCCGTTCGAGATGTGCGAGATCAAGCTGCATGTGAAGCTGCCGATCTTCGTGGCCCGGCAGTGGATCCGGCACCGCACGGCGAACGTGAACGAGTATTCCGCCCGCTACTCGATCCTGGACCGGGAGTTCTACATTCCCGCGCCCGAGCATCTCGCCGCCCAGGCCGCGAGCAACCGGCAGGGCCGCGGCGACGTGCTGGAAGGCGCGGAGGCCGAGGCGGTGCTGCGGATGCTGCGCGAGGACAGCGCGCGCTGCTACGACCACTACGCCGGGATGCTGAACGAGGACGCCGAGGGCGCGCCCGCCGATCCCGACCGCCGCGGGCTGGCGCGGGAGCTGGCGCGCATGAACCTGACCGCGAACGTCTACACCCAGTGGTACTGGAAGATCGACCTGCACAACCTCTTCCACTTCCTGCGCCTGCGCGCCGATCCCCATGCGCAGTATGAGATCCGGGTCTATGCCGACATCATGTGCGAGATCGCCAAGGCCTGGGTTCCCGCCGCCTACGAGGCGTTCGAGGAATACCGGCTGGGGAGCGTGCAGTTCTCCGCCTCCGCCATGACCTGCCTGCGCCGGATGCTGGCGGGCGAGACCGTGACCCAGGCCGACTCGGGCATGAGCCCCGGCGAATGGCGCGAGTTCGAGGCGGCGCTGAAGGGCTGACGGGCCGAACCGGGCGCGCCCGCCCCGGCCGGCGGAGGCCGCGCGACGACCCGCCCGCGGGCCTCGCCCGGGCGCCCGCGCGGCCCTGCGGCGGGGACGCCTGGCGGAGCGGTCTCCGGCGTCGCCCGTCGCGGCTCTCGCCCGGGCGCCGCGCCGCGCGGGCGCCCCGGTCCCGGCCTGGCGCCCGGTCGGGCGCGCGGCTCCCTCCGCAGGGGCGGCTTCCCGCCTTTCGGTCAGGAGCCCCCGCGGCGCGGACCGCGCTCGCTCCCGCTCGGCCTGACGGCGCCGCCCCCCTGCGTTACGGCTTCGACGACTTCGCGGCGGTCTGCGCGGGGCTGTGATATGCGGGGCTGCGAGCGGCCCGCGCGCCCTCAGCCCTTGTCGACCACCAGCGTTTTCGCCGCCGCGACCAGATAGTCGGGCAGCGGCTCCGGCCGGCGGATCTTGCCGTCGGTGTAGACGTGGACATAGCGGCAGGCGGCGTTGGCCAGGTCCTCGCCCTCCACGAACATCCCCAGCCCGTAGGTCAGCGAGGAATTGCCGATCCGGTCGATGCGCATCGCCACCTCGACCCGCTGCGGCCACTTCACCTCCGAATAGAAGGTGCATTGCGTGTCCGCGACGATGCCGATGCAGGGGCCGTCGGGGAGGATCAGCCTGGGGACCTCCATCAGCCACTCGTTCACAGCGGAGTCGAAGTATTCGTAATACACGACATTGTTCATGTGCATGTATTGGTCGTTGTCCCTCAGCCGCGTGGTCATCGGCACGAAGCGCGCGTAGTCGGCGCGGGAGGGGCGCGGAGCTTTCATCGGGGCGGTTTCCTCGTTCTGTCGGTTCTTGTCGCCGGGCTCCTGGAACGGCGCCGACGGCGCGCCCGGCCGGGGCGTCGGCGAGGGCGGCGCGCGGACATACCCGCGCGAATGCATGTTCGCCCGCCCCCGACGCGGGGGCAAGTCTTCCGCCCCGCCCGCGTCCTCTCGCCCCGCCCGCCTTCCCACCCGCTCCCTCGCCCGCCCTTCCCCGCCGTCCCGCGCCGGGCTATCACCCCCCCGAGCCGACGCCAGACGGAGCCGCCGATGATCCGCGCCATCCTCTTCGACAAGGACGGAACCCTGCTCGACTTCGACGCCACCTGGCGCGGTTTCGTGCGCGAGGTGCTGGAGGATCTCGTCCCCGGCGCCGCCCCCGACCGCGCCGCCCTGCGCGACCGGCTGTCGGACATCGCCGGGCTGGACCCGGTCACCGGGCGGTTCCGGGCCGGGTCGCCCATCGTCGCCGCCTCGACGGCGGAGGTCGCCGCCCTCTGGGCCGCGGAGCTGCCGGGGACCGACGCCCGCGCCATCGAGACGGAGGCCAACCGCCGCGCCGCCGTCGCCGCCCATGCCGGCCCGCAGCCCGCCGCGCCGGACATGCCGGGGCTGATGGCCGGGTTCCGCGCCCGCGGCCTGAAGCTGGGCATAGCCACCCATGACGCGGAGGCCCCGGCCCGCGCCCATATGGCCGCGCTCGGCATCGCGGAGGCGTTCGACTTCGTGGCGGGCTATGACAGCGGCCACGGGCTGAAGCCGGGGCCGGGCATGGTGCTGGCCTTCGCCCGGGCGGTCGGGGTCGCGCCGCAGGAGGTGGCGATGATCGGCGACAGCCTGCACGACCTGGGCGCCGGGCGCGCCGCGGGGGCGGGGCTGGTGGTCGGCGTGCTGACCGGGCCGGCCGACGCGGCCGCGCTCGCCCCCCATGCCGACCACGTCATCCCGTCCATCGCCGAGCTGCCCGCCCTGCTGGGCTGACGATCCGCCGCTCGTCGCCTTCGGGAGAGGGGCGGCGGCGCGCGCCGCCCCCGCCCCACCGGGCGCCCTCGAACGGGCGCGCGCCGCCCGCCGAACGTCCGCCCCGGAACAAGAAGCGCCGGAGACGCTCCCCCGCGTTTCCGGCGCAGGCGGAGCGAACTCCGCCTTCCCCCGACCAGAACCGACGCGTCGCCGCGCCGGTTCGGCCAACCATCTCGTCGTCGTCCCCGGCTCAGTCGGCCGAGAGGCGCGCGCCCCCGTCCTCCGTCTCCGGGCTGGGCGCCAGCGAGCCCAGCGCCGAGGTCAGACCGGCCAGCGGCCCTTCGGCCGGACGGCGGTCCGGCTCGGCGGTGAAGCCGGCGCGGCCGCCTTCGGCGCTCACCGTCACCAGCCATTCCCGCGACGGGGCCTCGGCGAGGCGGATCACCGGCGTGTCGGAGACGCTGGAGGGCGCCGACGCGTCGCCGTCCTCGCGCAGAAGAATGGTCACCTCGGCCCCGCGGCAGTCGTCGCCCTGCGCCACGCAGTAGCTGAGCCGCTGCGGCCCGGTGCAGCCGGCGCCGTCGTAGAGCACCTGGCCCTCGCGCCGGTAGGCCACGCCGCAGCCCGGCGCGGCGAGAATCAGCACGCGGCGTCCGTCCTCACGGGTGGCGCCGCGGTCATTGGCCGTCACGTCGATCATGTAGGCGCCGTCAGCGGCCGCGGAGACTACGTCGTCACGCGGATCGAACCCCGGTCCGGCCCCGAGATTCCCGAGAATTTCCCCGCGCTGCGCGACTGCGCCAAGCGCGACGGTCAATACGATCCCGGTAAGGATCGTCATGAGTCGGTCGTCACCACGCACGCCAAACACTCCACAACAGGCAACACTACACGGACGCTCTTTACACTGAGGCAGGTTAACGAAGCACCAGTCTTATGGCCAGAAAATTGTTCATTTTTCCTTCAGATAAGCGCGCGCCGCGCAGCGATTGCCCTTGTCGCGCCCGCCGGGTTAGGCTGTGGGCGGCGCGGCGCTCATCCATGCCGCAATACCCCCATAATGCCCGGAGACTCCAATGAAATTCGGACTTGGCCAGCCCATCCGCCGCAAGGAGGACGCCCGCTTCCTGCGCGGCGAGGGGCGCTATCTGGACGATCTCAGCCAGCCGGGCGATTTGTGCGCCGTCATCTTCCGTTCGCCGGTCGGACATGGCCGAATCGCCACCCTGGACGTGACCGAGGCCCGCGCCGCGCCGGGCGTGAAGCTGGTCTGGACCCATGCCGACATCGCCGGGCGCATCAATCCGCTGACCAACGACTTCCCGATGGAGTCGACCGGCGCCGACCCGGTGAAGCCGGTGACCATGCCGCATCTGGCCTCCGATTCCGTGCGGTTCGCCGGCCAGCCGGTGGCGCTGGTGGTGGCCGAGACGCTGGCCCAGGCCCGCGACGCGGCCGAGCTGATCGAGTTCGACGTGGACGAGGCCCCCGTGGTCATCGACGGCGCCGCGGCGCTGGAGCCCGGCGCGCCGGAGCTGCACGCGGAGGCCCCGGGCAACCTCGCCTACACCTGGTCGGTGGGCGACAAGGCCGCGACCGACGCCGCCTTCGCCGCCGCGCCGCGCACCGTGTCGGTGGAGGTGATCAACCAGCGCGTCGTCGTCGCCTCGATGGAGCCCCGCGCCTGCCGGGCCGAGTGGCTGGAGGCGGAGGGGCGCTGGTCGGTCTTCGCCGGCACCCAGGGCTCCCACAACCTGCGCGGCAAGCTGGCCAAGCAGCTCGGCGTCGAGCCCGCGATGATCCGCGTCCAGACCCAGGACGTGGGCGGCGGCTTCGGCATGAAGCTCCAGGCCCATCCCGAGGACGCGCTCGTGGTGCTGGCGGCGCGCGAGGCCGGGGCGCCGGTGCGCTGGACCGCCGACCTCTCGGAGGCGTTCCTGTCCGACGCCCAGGCCCGCGACCTGCGCACCTTCGCCGAAGGCGCCTTCGACGAAACCGGCAAGGTGCTGGCGATGCGGATGCGCTCGGTCTCCAATCTCGGGGCCTACTACTCGACCTTCGGGGCGGCGATCCACTCGTTCTTCTCCTCCCCGATCACCGGGGGGATGTATGACGTGCCGGTGTTCTGGCACGAGACCCGCGGCGCCTTCACCAACACCACCCCCACCGACGCCTATCGCGGCGCCGGGCGGCCGGAGATGATCCACATCACCGAGCAGCTGATGGAGACGGCGGCCCTCGACTTCGGCATGGACCGGGCCGAGTTCCGCCGCATCAACCTCATCACCCCCGCGCAGGTGCCCTACACCACCCATGGCGGCTGCGTGTTCGATTCGGCCGATCCGGGCCGCAACCTGGACGACGCGCTCGCCGCCTCCGACTGGTCCGGCTTCGCCGCCCGACGGGCGGAGGCGGAGGCGCGGGGCAAGCTGCTCGGCTCCGCCCTCGTCTACTACTTCGAGCGCACCGGCGGCGGCCCGCAGGAGCGCGCGATTCTCGACGTGCGGCCCGAGGGCAAGGTGCGCACCGCCGTCGGCACCCAGTCCACCGGACAGGGGCATGAAACCGTCTGGGCGCAGGTGATCCACGACCGGCTGGGCGTCGACCTCGACCAGGTGGAGCTGCTGGCCGGCGATTCGGACCTGCTGGAGACCGGCGGCGGCACCGGCGGCTCGCGCTCGCTGATCATGGCGAGCCGGGTGTTCATCCAGGCCGCCGACCAGATCATCGAGAAGGGCATGGACGGCGCCGCCGAGCTGCTGGAGGCCGCCGTGGCCGACATCGAATATTCGGTGGAGGAGGGCGGCCGCTACCGCATCAAGGGCACCGACAAGTCGGTGACGCTGTTCGACGTGGCGGGCCAGATGAACGGGCTGCAGGGCGAGGGCGGGGTGGACGACCGCGTCGCCACCTTCCCCAACGGCTGCCATGTGGCGGAGATGGAGGTGGACCCCGAAACCGGCGAATCCCGCCTGACCCGCTACACCATCGTCGACGACTTCGGCGTGGTGGTGAATCCGCTGCTGGTCGAGGGGCAGGTGCATGGCGGCATCGCCCAGGGCGCCGGTCAGGCGATGGGCGAGACCATGGCCTGGGACCCGGAGACCGCGCAGCCGCTGTCGGCGAGCTTCATGGACTACCAGATGCCGCGGGCCGCGGATTTCCCCGAATTCTCGTTCAAGCTCAACGAGATCCCCTGCACCACCAACCCGCTGGGCGTGAAGGGCTGCGGCGAGGCCGGCTGCGTGGGCGGCATCCCCGCCATCTCGCTGGCCATGCAGGACGCCCTGCGCTCGCGCGGGGTGGAGATCGCGACGCCCCCCTTCACCCCGCAGCGGGTGTGGAAGGCGCTGCAGGCCGCCTGAGCCGACCCGCGGGCGGCCTCCCGAACGGCGCGCCCCGGGCTCGCCCCGGGGCCTCCTTCGCCGGCGGCCAGCGCGAGGCCCGGGGTCGGACCGGGGGCGCGCGGCTTGGGCGGGTGGCGCGCCTTCGGGCCACCGGCGCGGCCTAGGGGCTCAGGGCTCAGGGCTAAGGGCTCAGAGCGGCGCCGCAAGCCGCGACCGAATGCGAAAGGGCGGCGCCCCGGCCGGGGCGCCGCCCTTTTTTCTTGTCCTGCCGTTCGCCCTGTCCGGCGTCCCGTGCGGTCCGCCCGGCGCCGGTCTTCGGCCCCCGCCCATGGTCCGGGCGGAGGGCCGACGGGATCAGGCTCAGGCCCGGGCCGGCATCCGCAGGCGGAAGGCGTTGCCGCCGGCCACCCGACGTTCCGCCACCCACATGGCGCCCGCGCAGGTCGCGCCCGCGCCCCGGGCCGGGTTGCCGTCGGCCACCAGCTCGAAGTTCAGCGCGCCGTCCTCGTCGGTCAGCACCAGCATCGCCTGCGGGCCGGAGGCGTAGAGGCCCGCGGCCACGCGCACCCCCTCGGCCAGCCGGCCGGCCGCGGCCCCCGCCTCGCAGGCCGGAAGCCCGGCGCGGGCCAGCGCGGCCCCCGCCCATTCCTCGGCCTTCTTCGGCGCATCGGCGCCGCAGTCGATGAAAATCAGATCGCGCATGTCACGCACCCCCGTTTGCACCAGTCTTTCCCACCGGCGGTCTTCTCGCACCTGGGAGGTAAATGAGGCGGAAAGCGGGCCCCCCTTCGGCGGAATTGAAATTCCAAACATTTTAAATGAAGGGTGAGTCAACACGGCCTCATGCTTCGGCGGGCCGCCCCTGCGATCGCCCGTCCTGCGTGTCCTCGCCGCCACGGGTTCTCAACCTGCGCGAGGCAGAGTTCGCCCATGACGCCCCCGCCCCCCCCGCCCCGCGACGCCCTCGGCGACGCGCCCGAAGACGCCCTCCCCGAAGACGTCCGCGGCGCGGCGCGCCCGGGCGCCCCCCCCGTCGACTGCGCCGGCTCGCGGGATGGCGGGGCATGCGCCTCCAGGGACGGCGGGCCGGGGCTCGGCCGCCCCGGCCGGGCCCTGCGGACGCGGCGGGCGCTGCGCCGCGGGGAACGGGAGCCGCCGGCCGACGCCCCCGCCGGGATCGCGGCGCTCGACGCGGACGGCGCCGCCGCCGCCCCGCGCCGCCCCGGCCGGTCGCTGGTCTATGTGGTGGACGGCACCCTGTCCTCCCGCGCCCCGGGGGAGGAGACGCATTGCGGCCGCCTGATGCGGCTGCTGGAACGGCGCGGGCCGCGGGCGGACCTCGCCTACGGCTACCATCCCGGCGTGCAGGGCCAGGGGACTCGGCGCTGGATCCGGGCGGCGCTCGGGCTCGGGCTCAACGACGCGATCGTGGAGGGCTACGCCCGTCTCGCCTCGCAATGGTCCCCCGGCGACCGGATCTTCCTGTTCGGCTATTCCCGGGGCGCCTACGCGGTGCGCTCGCTGGCCGGGCTGATCGACCGGGTGGGCCTGCTGCGGCCCGACGCGGCGCTGGAGCGGCGGGTGATCCGGGCCTTCCGGCTCTACCAGTCCGGCTCCCCCGCCGCGATCCGGGCCTTCGCGCGCCGGCACTGCCACCGGGGGGCGACGCCGGTGCGGATGATCGGGGCCTGGGACACGGTGAAGGCGCTGGGCGTGCCCTGGCCGGTGCTGAGCTTCCTGCATCCGATGGCCACCGAATTCCACGACCACCGCCTCAGCCCGGTGGTGCGCAACGGCTTCCACGCGCTGGCGCTGGACGAGGACCGCATCGCCTTCGCGCCCGAGATGTGGGAGCGGGCGCCGGGCTGGACCGGGCGGCTGGAACAGGTGTGGTTCCCCGGCGCCCATGGCGATATCGGCGGTCAGGTGGGCGAGTTCCCCGCGGCCGAAGGGCTCGCCGCCGCCCCCTTCGTGTGGATGCTGGCGCGGGCGGAGGAGCTGGGTCTGCCCCTCCCCCCCGACTGGCGCGCGGCGCATCCCGTCGACCCCGGCGCGCCGGCGATGGGGCCGCGCAAGGGGATCGGGCGGCTGTTCCTGCTGCGCCGGCCGCGGGAGGTGGGCGCCGGCGACGGCCAGCGGCTGCACGAGACGGTCGCCGCCCGCGCCGCCGCCACCGGCTACGCCCCCGCGGCCGTGGTGCCCGAGCCGATGCTGGCCGAGATGCGCGGCCGGGCGCTGGCCCTGTCCGCGGCCCATGCCGCGGCGGCGGCGTCCGACGGCTCGGACATCGCGGCCGAGAAGGTCCCCGCCGCCTGACGCTTCCCGCCTGGAGGGCGGCCCCTCGCCCGCGCCCTACGCCCCGCCGCCGGGTCCGGCGCGCAGGGCGCCGTCCGCGCCCCCCTCCCCCGCCCGCGGGGGAGGGATGGGGTGGGGACCGGCGCGACCGGGCGGCTCGCGCGTCCGAGCCCCGTGTTCTCCCGCGCCCTCCCGGCCTTCGCGCCCGCCTGCTCCGCCTGTCCGACGCGGCCGCGCGCGGACTCGTTTCGCCGCCCCTCCGCCCGCGGAGCGCCGCGCCCGACCGCGCGCCGCTGGCGCCGGCCCGCCCCGCGGCGCAGGCATCCGGGTCGCCGGTGGCTTGGGGCGCGGACGGCGCCGCTCGCGCCCGTCCCGCATCCCCGCCGACGCAGCGCCGCGCGGGCGCCCGGCCGCCGCCGCCGCGCGGGTCGTCGCGCGGCCCCGCGCGCAAAAAAGAAGATCAAGCGGCCCCGCGCGCTAAAAGGAAAACCAAGCGGCCCCGCGCGCGAAAAAGATAACCGCGCGGCCCGGCGCCCCGCCCTTCGCCGTCGGTTGCCCTTCGCCATTGCGCCCGAACCGCTCCGCCCCCTAGACTGGCGGAAACGGGAGCCCCGCATGAGCGAACCGGTCGAACCGCTGCGCATCACGCCGACCCTGCTGTTGCGGGCCTACGCCGCGGGCGTGTTCCCCATGGCGCAGAGCGCCGATGCCGACGACATCTTCTGGGTCGACCCCAAGCGCCGCGGGATCCTGCCGCTGGACGGGCTGCACGTGCCCCGCTCGCTGGCCCGCGCCATCCGCCGCGGCGGGTTCGAGGTCGCCGTGGACCGGGATTTCGAGGGCGTGCTCGACGGCTGCGCGGCCCGTGAGGAGACCTGGATCAACCCCGAGATCCGCGAGCTCTACGGCACCCTCCACCGCCTCGGCTACGCGCATTCGGTGGAGGTGCGCATGGACGGCGACCTGGCCGGCGGCCTCTACGGCGTGCAGCTCGGCGCGGCCTTCTTCGGGGAGAGCATGTTCTCCCGGCGCACCGACGCTTCCAAGATCGCGCTGGTGCACCTGGTGGCGCGGCTCCGGGCGGGCGGGTTCAGCCTGCTCGACACCCAGTTCGTCACCCAGCACCTGCGCAAGCTGGGCGCGACCGAGGTCAGCCGCGACACCTATCACCGGATGCTGGAGACGGCGCTGAAGACGCCGGCCGACTTCTACTCGTTGCCCGACGACCCGGACGCGGAGCTGGTGCTGCAGCTTTCCACCCAGACGTCGTAGCGGGCGTGGTCCAGCGCCGACAGCGCGGGCGAGGCGGCGAACATCCAGCCGGCGAAGCGCGGCGCGTCCTCGCGCAGGTCCCGGATCTCCAGATAGGCCACCGCGTCGCCGCGGTCGTCGCCCACCGGCACCCGGCAGACCCGCAGGGCCAGTTCCAGCCGGTCCTCGACCCGGGTCTCGCCGGCGTCCATCTCCAGCGTCTCCACCTGGCCGGTCATCTTGTCGAGCAGGCGCAGGCGGGCGTGGCGGGCGTCGGTCATCTCCGGGCGCGGCAGGGTCGGGGGTTCGTATTCGCGCAGCCGGCCTTCGGAGTCGCGGGGGACTTGGCGGAAATTGTCCGAAAGCCCGCCGCGGTCGCCCGCCCCCTCCAGCCGGTCGGCGCCGCCGGTGGCGCCCTCGGCCTGGGCCAGCGCCAGCGCGGGGATCGCCACGCCCAGCGCCAGCATCGCGGCGGTCAGGCGGCGGCGCAGCCGCGCGGCGGCGGCGGGACGGCGGGGCGTTTCATGCGTCATGCTTCGGCCTTTCCGGCGGGGCTCCGCGGCGCGGCCAGCCGCGCGCGGAACCGCAGCCGCACATAATCCGCCGTCCAAGCCCCGCCCGCATCGCGCAGCGCCGGCGCGGCCAGCGCCGCGACCCGGGCGCGGGCGGCGTCGCGCCGTCCTTCGGGCAGCTTCGCCAGCGCCGGCGCGGCGAGGGTGGCGAGCCAGGCCTCCATGCCCGCGGCGACCGGGGTGGGGCGGGGGATCAGGTCCATCCGCTCCACCTCGAAGCCCGCGGCCTCCAGCAGGGCGGTCTGCTCGGCGGGCGAGGGGAAATGCCAGACGTCGTGCAGGGTCGTCGCCACGCCTTCGTCGGCCAGCACAGCGATCAGCGCGGTGCGGATGGCGGCGACGTTGCCCATGCCGCCCTGCTCGGCCACGAAGCGGCCGCCGGGGCGCAGGGCGCGGGCGACGCCGGCCAGCACCGAGGCGGGGTCGGTCATCCAGTGCAGGGCGGCGTTGGAGAACACGGCGTCGAACTCGGCTGCGAACCGCAGGTCATGGCCGTCGGCCAGCCGCGCGTCGATCCCCGCCGCGCGCGCCGCCGCCACCATGTCGGGCGAGGCGTCGACGCCGGTGACCTCCGCCCCCGCCGCGACCAGCGCCCGGGTCAGCGCGCCGTCGCCGCAGCCCAGATCGAGGATCCGCTCCCCCGCGCGCGGCGCCAGCAGCTCCACCACCGGCGCGCCCAGATCGGACACGAAGCGCGCCGTGGCGGCGTAGCCCGCGGCCGACCAGTGGTCGGCCTCCGCCCTATGCGCCGCGGGACGGGTCAATTGGAGGTCGAACCGGCCGACGAGATCGCCCGCCCCACCAGATCCATGAAATCCACCGAGCCCTGGGTGAACATGATCTCCTCGCCGGGCGCGAGCATGATGTCCGATCCGCCCGGGGTCAGCGCGATGTAGTTGCCGCCCAGCAGCCCTTCGGCCGCGATCGCCGCGTCCGAGTCGTCGGGCAGCTTGATCGCGTCGTCGATGGAGAGGGTGACCACGGCCCGGTAGGACTTCGGGTCCAGCGCCATGGACGAGACCGCGCCGACCTTGACGCCCGCGATGCGCACGTCGGTGCCGACCGACACGCCCACCGCCTTGCGGAAGCCCGCGGTCAGCTCGTAGCGGGACCCGCCGGCGGCGGAGAGGTCGGTGGTCTGGGCGGCGTAGGCGATGAAGCCCGCCGCGGCCGCCAGGACCGCCGCGCCGATCAGGGTTTCGGCCGCGTTGCTCGCCATGCTCGTCGTCGTCCCTCGTGGTTCCTGGTCTCTTGGCTTTCGGCCGATCGGCTTTCGGGTCGTCGGCTTTCGGGTCGTCGCCATGGGCGTCGATCCCCGGGCGGGGCCGCGCCCGGCGGACGCGAAGGTCAACCCAATGTGGGAAGTCCGGCCCGGCTTGTCACCTCACCATGCGGCGAGGGCGGGGCGAAAGGGGGGAGCCGCGGCGGCCCCCAGCCTGTCCGGCGCCCTGTCCGGCGCACGCGCCGGTCGCCCGATCCGGCCGTCCCGCAGCCGCGCTCGGCGGATCACTCCGGCGACCAGGCCTCGTAGTCGCCCGACACGCGGGGGCGGGAGGCGGCCGACAGGACCGAGCCCGGCGGGTGATAGGCCGCGTCGGTGCCGGTCAGGTTCGGCCGGTGCGGCTTCTCCCAAGCCTGGCGCTTCAGCGGGGCCTTGCTCGGCGGCTCGTCCCAGGTGAAGTGCAGCCAGCCGTGCCAGTCGGCGGGCACGCAGGACGCCTCGGCCTCGCCCTTGTAGAGCACCCAGCGGCGCTTGCCGTCGGCGGTGGACCAGTAGGTGTTGCCCATCTCGTCCTCGCCGACCTTGGTCTGCTTGGTGACGGAGAGGCGGGTGGTCAGGGGGGCGCCGTTCCACCAGGTGAAGATGCTCTTGAGCGTGTCGATCATCGCGGCCTCGGCATGATTGTCGCCCCGCTTTTAGCACGGAATGCGGGAAGGTCCATAAACGACGCCGCGGCGCGGCGCCGCCCGCCCCTTCGACCCGGCCGGATCCGACGCGCAGGATCGCCGCCCGCGGCCCCCTCCCCCGCCCGCGGG
>JAYZWL010000007.1:0-31932 GCA_036154955.1 Pseudomonadota bacterium
GGACGCAAGGGTAACCGGGGCCGCGTTGGGGCGGCCCTTTTGGGGGGCGACCTCCCCGGGCGGGGCCCCGGGGTACGGGGGCCCCGCCCCGACCCGCGCGCCGATGGCCCGGCCGGCGCCGGCGCGGCGCGGAGGGATCAGGACCGTTGGCGCCCGCGCCCGGCCCGCCTGTCGCGCGTCCTCCCATAGGGAAACCCCGTCACCGGCGCCGCGCCCGAAGGCCGCGCCGGCGCCCGGGCGCCAGCGGCGCGCGGGTCGGGGCGCGGCGTCCGACGCGTCGGCCCTGCGGCGGCCTCAAAGAAAGCTCTGCGGATCCATGTCGATGCGCACCGTCACCCCGGCTTCCGGCCGCACCGCGGCGCGCCAGGCGCGCAGGGCCGGTTGCAGGGCCGGGCCGCGCGGGGCCTTGGCCAGCATCCGCACCCGGAACCGGCCGCGGATCCGGTAGATCGGGGCCGGGGCCGGGCCCAGAAGCTCCGCCCCCGCCGGCGCCAGCAGCGCCGCCTCCCGGGCCAGCGCCTCCGCCGTGCGCCAGACCCGCCCCTCGTCGGTCCCCGAGACGATGGCCGCGGCGTAGCGCCCGTAGGGCGGGGCGCCGGCCTCCCGCCGTCGTTCCGCCTCCTCGCGCAGGAAGGTCTCCTCGTCGCCTGAAACGATGGCCTCGATGGCCGGATGCTCGGGCGCGTAGGTCTGCAGCAGCGCCTCGCCCCGCAGCTCCGCCCGCCCCGCGCGCCCCGCCACCTGGCGCATCAGCTGGAACGTCCGCTCCCCCGCCCGCAGGTCGCCGCCGCGCAGGCCCAGGTCCGCGTCCACCACGCCGACCAGCGTCAGCAGCGGGAAGTTATGGCCCTTGGCGACAAGCTGGGTGCCGATCACCAGATCCGCCTCCCCCGCCGCCACCGCCGCCACGCGCGCCTTCAGGGCCGCCGCGCTTTCCATCATGTCGGAGCTCAGGATGGCGACGCGCGCCTGCGGGAAGCGGGCCGCCGCCTCCTCCGCCAGCCGCTCCACCCCCGGCCCGATCAGGGCGAGCTTGTCCTCGCGCCCGCAGGAGGGACAGGCCTTGGGCACCGCCGCCTCATGCCCGCACTGATGGCAGACCAGCCGGTCCCGCCAGCGATGCTCCACCAGCCAGGCGTCGCAATGCGGGCAGCTCACCGGCTCCCCGCAGGCGCGGCACAGCGTCAGGGGCGCGTAGCCGCGGCGGTTGAGGAACAGGAGCGCCTGCTCCCCCCGCGCCAGCCGCGCCGCCACCGCCTCCGCCAGCGGGTCGGAGATCCAGCGCCCCGTCTCCGGCGCATGGTCGCGCATGTCGATGGCCCGGATTTCGGGCAGAACCGCGGGTCCGAACCGCTCGGGCAGGTCGAGCCTGGCGTATTTCCCGGCCTCGGCGTTGGCCCAGGTCTCCAGCGACGGGGTGGCGGAGGCGAGCACGACCGCGGCCCGGTTCAGGCTGGCGCGCAGCACGCCCATGTCGCGGGCGTGGTAGAGCGCGCCGTCCTCCTGCTTGTAGGCGCCGTCATGCTCCTCATCCACCACCACCAGCCCGAGGTCGCGGAACGGCAGGAACAGGGCCGAGCGCGCGCCGACCACCACCTGCGCCTCGCCCGAGGCCGCGGCCCGCCAGCAGCGCCGCCGCTCCCCCTCCGTCACCGCCGAGTGCCATTCGGCCGGCGCGGCGCCGAAACGGGCCGTGAAGCGGGCGAGAAACGCCGCGGTCAGCGCGATTTCGGGCAGCAGCACCAGCGCCTGGCGGCCCTGGCGCAGACACTCCGCCACCGCCTCCAGGTAGACTTCGGTTTTCCCCGACCCCGTCACCCCGCGCAACAGCGTGGTGGAATAGACGCCCGAGGCGACGGAGGCGCGCAGGGCCGCCGCCGCCTCCGCCTGCCCCTCGGACAGGGGCTGGCCGGCAAGGTCGGGGTCGAGCCGCGGATAGGGGGCGTCGCGGGCCTCCAGCTCCGCCACGATGGCGCCCGCCTCCTCCAGCCCCTTGAGCACGGAGGCGGTCACCCCCGCCTCCCGCGCCAGTTCGGTCGGGGCGAAGGGCAGGCCGCCATGGGCGTCCAGCACGTCCAGCACCCGAGCGCGGGCCGGGGTCATGCGGGCGGGCTCCCCCTCCCCCCGCCGCAGCACCCTGCGGGTTCCCGGCGGCGCGCGCAGCCCCGGCGCGCGGGAGGCGAGGCGGGCCATCATCCCGAATTCGGTCAGGGTGTAATCCGCCGCCTTCTCCAGGAACGCCCGCGTCGGCGCGCCCAGCGGCGGCAGGTCCAGCCGGCGCAGCGCCGGGCGCAGCTTTTCGACCGGGTAGTCGCCGGACCCCGGCCCCCAGCAGATGCCCAGCATCGGGCGCGGCCCCACCGTGATCTCCAGCCAGTCGCCGGGGCCGCAACCCTCCGGCGGGGCGAGATAATCCAGCGTGCGGTCCAGCGGCACCGGCGCCAGCACCGCCACCGGCGCGCCGGGCGGATAGCGACCGTCGGGGCCGGGCTCCCCCCCCGAGCCTGCACCCGGACCCTCATCCAGCCAGCCGAAAAGACCTGAGTCCGTCATGCAACGCCGCCCGCGCCGCGCCCGCCCGCCGCGTCCGCCCGCCATGGCGGCCCCGCCCGCCTTGGGCTATGGTCGCGACCGTTCCGGGCCGGTCGCCCCCCGCATGGGCGGGCGCCGCCCGATTTCGCGAAACCCCATCCAGGGATCGGACGCACCGCCATGAAATTCTTCGTCGACACGGCCGAAACGGCCGACATCCGCGAGCTCGCCGCCACCGGCCTCGTGGACGGCGTGACCACCAACCCGTCGCTCATCGCCAAGTCGGGCCGCGACATCATCGAGGTGACCAAGGAGATCTGCGACATCGTGGACGGCCCGGTTTCGGCCGAGGTCACGGCCACCGAGGCCTCCGAGATGATCGCCCAGGGCAAGAAGCTGGTGAAGATCGCCGACAACATCGCGGTCAAGGTGCCTCTCACCTGGGATGGGCTGCGCGCCTGCAAGGCTCTGTCCGATGACGGGCACATGGTCAATGTCACCCTGTGCTTCACCGCCTCGCAGGCGCTGCTGGCGGCCAAGGCGGGGGCGACCTTCATCTCCCCCTTCATCGGCCGGCTGGACGACATCGGGCTGGACGGGATGGAGCTGATCGCCGACATCCGCCAGATCTACGACAATTACGGCTACGAGACCGAGATCCTCGCCGCCTCGATCCGCACCGTGAACCATATCAAGGACGCGGCCAAGATCGGCGCCGACGTGGCGACCATGCCGCCCTCGGTGATGAAGCTGCTGGCCAAGCATCCGCTGACCGACGCCGGCCTCGCCGCCTTCATGGCCGACTGGGCCAAGACCGGCCAGAACCTGTAAGGGCCTCACCCCTCTCGCGCAGCGCATCAAGGAGGATCGCATGACGACCGCCCCCAGCCCGGCCGGAACCGCCGACGCCGCGGACGCCCCGTTCGCGACCCCCGAGGCGCTGCGCGCCGCCATCCTCGCCTCGCCGGAGGCGGTGCTCGACGACCCGGAGGTCGCCCGCGCCCTGCTCCAGGCCCAGGGCCAGCGGGCGCCGGAGGGGGCGCGCAACATCGTCGACCTGCGCGGCGCGCTGGTCGACCGGCTGGAAAGCCGGCTGGGGCGGCTGGAGGAGACGCACCGCTCGGTGGTCTCGGCCGCCTATGACAACCAGGCGGTGACCGAGTCGATCCACCGCGCCGCGCTGGCGGTGCTGGAGCCGGAGGATCTCGACCATCTGTGCGAGGCGCTGGCGCGGCATGTCCCGGCGATCCTCGGGGTCGAGATCCTGCGCATCGCGGTCGAGGGCGACGAGGGACCGGACCAGCCCGCCCCGCCCGCGCCCTTCGTGCGGCTGCTGCATGGCGGGGTGGCGAGCTACCTGTCCCGCCATCTGGGCGCCGGCGCCGACGAGGACGGGCCGGAGCGCCCGGTGGTGCTGCGCGCCGCCGGGGCCGAGGCCGCGGAGGTGTTCGGCGCGGAGGGGGAGCGCATCGGCTCCGAGGCGCTGGTGCGGCTGGAATTCGGGGCCGGGCGGCCGCCGGGCCTCCTGGCCTTCGGCTCCCGCGATCCCGACCGGTTCGGCCCGGACCAGGCCGGCGACCTGCTGGAATTCTTCGGCGGCGTGGTGGCCCATGCCGTGAAGCGGTGGCTGCCCGTCTGACCGCCGCCCCGCCCCCGGAGACGGGGCCGGAAGCGGGTGGGGACGCCGCCCCCCCCGCGGCGCTGGCGCTGATGGGCCGATGGCTGGCGCATCTGTCCGCCGCCGAGGGCGCGGCCGCGGCGACGCTGGAGGCCTATCGGCGCGACGTCCTGGGCTTCCTCGGGTTCCTGTCGCGCCATCACGGGGGCGAGCTGACGCCCCGCGCGCTTGGAGAGACCTCGCATTCCGACCTGCGCTCATGGATGGCGGGGGAGCGGGGACGAGGGCTTTCGGCCCGGTCGCTGAAGCGCGAGCTTTCCGCCGTGCGCAGTTTCTTCAAATGGCTGGCCGAGTCGGAAGGGGTTGAGAACACCGCCGTTTTCGCCGCCCGAGGCCCCCGCGCCCCCGCCCGCCTGCCCCGCCCCCTGTCGCCCGAAGACGCCCGCGCGGTGATCTCCGACGCGGAGACGGCCGACGCGCCGGACTGGATCGCGGCGCGGGACGCGGCGGCGCTGACCTTGCTCTACGGCTCCGGCCTGCGGATCTCGGAGGCGCTGTCGCTGACCCGCCGCGACGCGCCCCTGCCCGAGGTGCTGCGCATCACCGGCAAGGGCGGCAAGCAGCGGCTGGCCCCGGTCCTGCCCGTGGCGCGCGACGCGGTGGACGCCTATCTCGCGCTCTGCCCCTTCGGGCTGGACCCGGACGACGCGCTGTTCCGCGGCGCGCGGGGCGGGCCGCTGTCGCCGCGGCTGCTGCAGTTGCGCATGGCCGACGCGCGGGCGCGGCTGGGGCTGCCGGCCTCCGCCACGCCGCACGCGCTGCGCCATTCCTTCGCCACGCATCTGCTGGCCGCGGGCGGCGACCTGCGCGCGATCCAGGAGCTTCTGGGCCACGCCTCGCTGTCCACCACGCAGGTCTATGCGGGGCTGGACGAGGCGCGGCTGATCGAGGTCCACGCCGCCGCGCATCCGCGGAGCTGAGCCGCGCGCGTCGATGCCGCCGGCCCCCCCGCCCCCTCCGCTCCCGCGTTTCCCCTACGTCGGCATGGCGCCGCGCCTTTCCCCGGCAGGGTTTTTGGTGTCATCTCCCGTTGACCAACGCAGCAGGGAGCCGCACCCCATGAAAACCTTCGTCGCCGCCGCCGTCGCGGCCGTCCTCGCCGCCGCGCCCGCGGTGGCCGAGACCAAGATCGGCCTGATCACCACCCTGTCGGGGGGCGGCTCGCATCTGGGCATCGACACCCGCGACGCCTTCCTGCTGGCGGTCGAGGAATCCGGCCGCTCCGACGTCACGGTGATCGAGAAGGACGACGCCCAGAAGCCGGACGTGGCCAAGTCCCTGTCCGACGAGCTGATCCAGAAGGACAAGGTGCAGGTGCTGACCGGCATCATCTTCTCGAACCTCGCCATGGCGGTGGTGCCGGGCGCGGTGCGGCAGGGGGTGTTCTACGTCTCGCCGAACGCCGGGCCGTCGGCGCTGGCCGGCAAGGGCTGCCACGAGAACTACTTCAACGCCGCCTACCAGAACGACAACCTGCACGAGGCCATGGGCGCCTACATGAAGGCCGAGGGGCTGAAGGCGCCCTTCATCCTCGCCCCCAACTACCCCGCCGGGAAGGACAGCCTCACCGGCTTCAAGCGCATGTTCGGGGGCGAGCCGAAGGGCGAGGTCTACACTCAGCTCGGCCAGACCGACTACGCGGCGGAAATCGCGCAGATCCGCGCCTCGGGCGCCGACTCGGTGTTCTTCTTCCTGCCGGGCGGCATGGGCATCGCCTTCATGAAGCAGTATGCGGCGGCGGCGGTGGACATCCCGGTCTACGGGCCGGCCTTCTCCTTCGACGAGATCATTCTCGGCGCGGTGGGCGACGCGGCGATCGGGGTGAAGAACACCGCCGAGTGGACGCATGACCTCGACGTCGCCAAGTCCAAGGCCTTCGTGGAGGCGTTCAAGGCCAAATACGGCCGCACGCCGACCATCTACGCCGGCCAGGGCTACGACACCGCCAACCTGATCCTCGCCGCGCTGGGCAAGGCGGATCCGGCCGCGGACCCCGACGGGTTCCGCGCGGCGCTGGAGGCGGCGGAGTTCGAGTCGGTGCGCGGGACCTTCAAGTTCGGCCCGAACCATCACCCGATCCAGGACATCTACGTGCGCGAGGTGGTGGCGGGCCCGGACGGCAAGCCCACCAACAAGCTGGTCGGCGTCGCGCTGAAGGACCACCAGGACGTCTACGCCGCCGAGTGCAAGATGTGAGACCGGGCGCGGGAGGGGGCCGGCCGGTCTCCTCCCGCCGCCGGGCGCGCAAGCCCCCTCCCCCTCCCTCCCCCGCGGGCGGGGGAGGGGGACGCGGGCGGCGCCGTCCGGCCCTTCTTCGAACGCCGGGCTCCACATCGAACCCCCTCCACCGGATGAATTCCCCCGCATGACCGAACCCGATCCCTATCGGCTGAGCCACGACGTCCCCTCCGTCGCCGACTACCTGCGCCTGCGCCGGGAAGCCGGGCTGAGCGCGTTTTCCGAGGCCGCCGCCGCCCGCGGCCTGCCGGCGAGCCTGCGCGCCGTGTCCGTGACCCTCGCCGCGACCGGCGAGGTGGTGGGGATGGGCCGCATCGTCGGCGACGGCGGCTGCTTCGCGCAGGTCACGGACATGGCGGTGCTGCCCGCGCATCAGGGACGGGGGCTGGGCGGGCGGATCATGGCGGCGCTGGTCGGCTGGGCGAAGGCGGAGCTTCCCGCGACGCTCTATCTCAGCCTGCTGGCCGACGTGCCGGCGGACCAGCTCTACGCCCGCCACGGCTTCGTCCCCACCGCGCCGCGCTCCGTCGGCATGGCGATGAAGCTGGCATGACGGGAAGGTTCGCATGACGGGGACGGGCGCATGACGTGGGCCTTGCTGATCGAGCAGATCCTCAACGGCGTGCAGCTGGGGGTCATGCTGTTCCTGACCGCGGCGGGGCTGACGCTGGTGTTCGGGGTGATGGGGCTGATCAACCTCGCCCATGGCTCGCTCTACATGACCGGAGCCTTCGTCTGCGCCTGGGTGGCGGGGTCGACGGGCTCGTTCTGGCTGGGGCTGGGCGCCGGGGCGCTGGCGGCGGCGGCCGCGGGCGCGGTGGTGGAGGTGGCGGTGCTGCGCCGGCTCTACGACCGCGACCACCTCGACCAGGTGCTGGCGACCTTCGCGCTGATCCTGGTGTTTTCGGAGGGCGCGCGCTGGATCTTCGGGCCGCAGCCCCTGTGGCTGGACACGCCCGAGGCGCTGTCGGGCGCGGTCAGCCTGCCGGGCGGGGCGGCCTACCCGGTCTATCGGCTCGCGATCATCGGCGCGGGGATCGGGGCGGCGCTGCTGCTCTGGGCGCTGATCTCCCGCACCCGGCTCGGCATGCGGATCCGGGCGGGGGAAAGCGACCGGGAGATGATCGGCGCGCTGGGCGTCGACATCCGCACGCTCTACACCGCCGTCTTCGCGCTGGGGGCGGGGCTGGCGGGCTTCGCCGGCGCCATGGTCGGCGCGCTGCAATCGGTGCAGGTGGGCATGGGGGAGCCGGTGCTGATCCTCGCCTTCGTGGTCATCGTGATCGGGGGCATCGGCTCGGTGAAAGGGGCTTTCGTGGGGGCGCTGCTGGTGGGGGTGACGGACACGATGGGCCGGGTGCTGCTGCCGATGGCCTTCGCGGGCCTGCTGCCGCCGTCCGAGGCGTCGGGCGTGGGCGCGGCGCTCGCCTCGATGCTGATCTACGTGCTGATGGCGGGCGTGCTGGTCTGGCGGCCGCAGGGCCTGTTCCCCGCAAATGGCTGAGCGGCGCGAACTTCTGGCGAGCCTCCTGCTGCTCGTCGCGCTCGCCGGCGTCGCGCTATGGGCCGACGCGGCGGGGGAGCCCTATTACGTCAACCTCGCCTCGCGGGTCGCGATCCTGGGGCTGGCGGGGGTGGGGCTGAACCTGGCGCTGGGTTTCGGCGGCATGGTCAGCTTCGGGCACGCGGCCTTCTTCGGGCTGGGCGGCTACGCCTGCGGGATCATCGCCTGGCATGCGGGGAACTACGAACCCGTGCTGACCTGGCCTTTCGAGGTCGAGGGCACGGACCGGATGCCGCCGATCTGGGGCGTGGCGGCGCTGGTCTGCGGGGCGGCGGCGGCGGCGATCGGGGCGCTGAGCCTGCGCACCTCGGGCGTCTATTTCATCATGATCACGCTGGCCTTCGCGCAGATGATCTACTGGTTCGCCATCTCCTGGCCCGCCTATGGCGGCGAGGACGGGCTGTCGATCTACGTGCGCAACGGGTTCCCGGGGCTCGACAGCTACGACCCGCTGTCGTTCTTCGCCATCGCCTTCGGGGCGTTGCTGGTCGCGCTGGCGGTGTCGGGGCGACTGCTGGGCGCGCGCTTCGGGGCGGCGCTGACCATGGCGCGGCTGAACCCGGTGCGGCTGGCGACGGCCGGGATCGACCCGTTCCCGGTGCGGCTGACCGGCTTCGTGATCTCGGCCGTCATCACCGGATGGGCCGGGGCGATCTATGCCGATCTCAACGGGTTCGTGAGCCCATCCATGCTGTCATGGCATCAATCCGGCGAGCTGATCGTGTTCGTGATCCTCGGCGGCGTCGGCCGGCTGGCGGGACCGGTGGCGGGGGCCGCGGCCTATGTGGCGCTGGAGACCTTCGTGGGCGGCGCGACCGAGCGCTGGCCGCTGATCCTCGGGCTGGCGCTGCTGGGCGTGGTGCTGTTCGCGCGCGGCGGAATCATGGGCGCGCTGGCGGGGAAGGCGCGGCATGACTGAGCCGGCGCTGGCGTCCGCCCCCGCGCTTGCGGTCGAGGGCCTTCGAAAAGCCTTCGGCGGGCTGACCGCCACCGACGACGTGAGCCTCGACCTGCGCGCGGGCGAGATCCATGCGCTGATCGGGCCGAACGGGGCGGGCAAGTCCACGCTGATCGGGCAGATCGCGGGATGGATCGCGCCGGATACGGGCCGCGTGCGTCTGGGCGGGCGCGACGTGACCGCGCTCGGCGTGGCGGAGCGGGCGCGGCTGGGGCTGGGGCGGTCGTTCCAGGTGTCGTCGCTGGCGGCGCCCCTGTCGGCCCGGCGCAACGTGATGCTGGCGGCCCAGGCGCGGGCGGGGTCGTCGTTCCGCTTCTGGGGGCAGGTGCGGCGGGACCGGGACCTGGTCGCGGCCGCCGACGCGGCGCTGGCGCGGGTCGGGCTGGCGGGGCGCGAGGGGCTGCCGACGGCGGAACTGTCCCACGGCGAACGTCGGCTGGTGGAGGTCGCCTGCGCGCTGGCGCTGGGACCGAAGGCGCTGCTGCTGGACGAGCCGATGGCGGGGCTGGGGGCCGAAGGCTCCGCCGCGCTGGCCGACCTGCTGGAGACCCTGAAGACCGAGGCCCCTATCCTGCTGGTCGAACACGACATGGACGCCGTGTTCCGGCTGGCCGACCGGGTCACGGTGCTGGTGGCGGGTCGGGTCATCGCCTCCGGCCCGGTGGCGGAGATCCGGGCGGATGCGGAGGTGCGGCGCGCCTATCTGGGCGAGGATTGAGGGGGGCGCGCGCCCCGGCCCTCACATCATCCGGGCGCCGAGCGGAACCTCGTGATCGGGGGCGATCAGCACGACGCCCCGGTCGTCGAAGGCGCCGAGAATCAGCACCTCGGACCGCACCGGGCCGATCTGGCGGGGCGGGAAGTTGACCACGCCCATCACCTGCCGGCCGATCAGCCCCTCGGGCGTGTAATGCGCGGTGATCTGGGCGGAGGATTTCCGCTCCCCGATCTCCGGCCCGAAATCGACCCAGAGCTTGATGGCGGGCTTGCGGGCCTCCGGAAACGGCTCCGCGCGCACCACGCGGCCGACGCGGATGTCGACCTTGAGGAAGTCGTCGAAGGCGATTTCGGGGGTCGCTTCAGGATCGGGCGCGGCGTCGGACATGGGGCTCTCCCGGGCAGGACTGGGAGGCTTTTATGGCGGGTCGGCGCATCGCAGCGCAACCGGGGGACGCAACCGCGCGGCCGGACATGAAACGGCCGTCCGCGAGGGAGGGCGCGGACGGCCTGATCGGACAGGGGGCCATGTGGGAGGACGAGCCGCTCCGGTCCGTGTCCCGGCCCGTTTCCGGGTCGGTATTTGGGGCCGGCTCACCGCGCCGGCGGGCGGGCGCCGGGACCGCGCGGGTCCCGGCGGCGCCGATCACTCGGCCTTGGCGGCCATCGCCTTCAGCTCTTCGATCGAGGCCTCGATGCGGGCCTTGATGATCTCGAAAGCTTCGGTGTTGGCCTTCTTGGCGGTCTCGGTCAGCTCGGTGAGCGAGGCGAGGGCCTTCTCGTAGCCGGCCTTCATCTGCTCGACCTGGGCCTTGAAGGACTCAGGCGTCGGCTGCTCCATCTTCAGGTCCGAGAACTGGGCCTGGATGGTGGAGACGTTCTCCTCGAACAGGGCGACCTGCTTCTTGAAGATCTCCTGGTAGCCGGCGGCGGCGGCCTTGTTGGCCTCCACGAGGGCTTCCATGTTCTTCTTCTGGGCGTCGGCCACGGCCTTCATGTCGAAGGCGGGCATCTTCGCGGTTTCGAAGAACTTGGAGAAGTCGGCGGTCTTGAACATCTCGGACATCTTGTCGGCGTCGAAGCCGTAGAACTTGTCGAACATCGGGGTCGCTCCTTGCGGTGTTTCCTGCGCGGCTGGGCGCTGTTCCTCCGCGCCCCTTGCATGACGGAGATATGATGCACCGCAACACGAGAGTCAAGAGTTTTGTGCAGCGCACAATAGCAAAACCGATACCGTTTCGGGACGAAATTCACCCACGGGCAAGGCGGATGGCGGCGGCGGCGGCGTCCGACAGGTCGAAAAGCCGGGCGAGGTAGTGTTCGCGGGCGGCGAAGCCCGGACCCGATTCGGCGAGGAACTCCGCCTCCATCGCGTCTATCAGGCGGAGCAGGCGGCGACGGTGAACGCCCAACCGCGACTGCACCGGATCGGCGACCACGCCGGCGAAGGCGGCGAGCAGCGCCCCGGCCCCCGCCAGCGCGGCGGTGGAGGCGCCGACCAGCGCGGGGGAGGCGGCGGCGGGGAAGGCCGCATACCACAGCGACCCGGCCCCGGCCCCCAGCGGGAAGGCGGCAACGGCGGCGTTATGCGCCAGCAGCGCGGCGATGCTGGGCCCCAGCGACACCGCGCCGGGGGTGAGCTTGGAGAACGCGGCCGCCCCGGCGCCCATGGTGGTCAGGGCCGCGGTCATCTCCGCCACCGCCGCGCGGGTTCCGAGATACTCGGACAGGTCGTCGGCCCGGCGCGCGGGGGCGTCGGCGATCAGGGCGGGAAGGGCGGCGCGCACCGCCGGGTCGGCGAGGATCGCTTCGGCCAGCGCGTCGCGGCGTGCGGGCGGGGGGCCGGCCCCGTCCTCCCCCCGCCAGGGCAGTTCCAGCAGGTCGGTCATCACCGCGCGCTCCACCGCCCGGGCGACGTCGGTGCGCAGCACCAGGTCGCGGGTTCCCAGCCAGGCGGCGGCGCGGCGCGCGCCCAGCCGCCCGGCCCCGGCGGCGCCGGCGCGGGTCAGCAGGTGGACGGGGGCGAGCGCGATGTTGGCCGGCGCGCGGGCGATGTCCCAGCCCAGCGCGGCGCGGTGCAGCCGCAGGGAGCCGCGCAGGTGGAACCAGCGGGCGACGAAGCCGTCGACGCGGGCGCGGCGGCTGTCGAAATAGGCCCGCGCGGCGGTCTCTATCGCCGCGCGCAGGGCCGCTTCGTCCTCGGCGCTCCGCCCGCAGGACGGGTCGTGGTCGGTCATGCTCCGCTCCCTTCCCCGCCCCCCGCGGACATATCGGGGGGCGGAGCGGGGCGCGCAAGCGGGCTCAGCCGGCCAGTTCGCGGGAGCGGTCGGCGGCGGCGGCGACGCCGCGGGTCATCAGTTCGGTCAGGCCCTCGCCCTCCTTCATCAGCACCGCCAGCGCCGCGGCGGTGGTGCCGTTGGGCGAGGTGACGTTGATGCGCAGCTGCGCGGCGCTTTCGGGCGACTGGAAGGCCAGCTCGCCGGCCCCGCAGACCGTGGCGCGGGCGAGCTGCATGGCGAGATCCGCGGACAGGCCCTGCGCGACGCCGGCGGCGGCCATCGCCTCGATCATGTGGAACACATAGGCGGGGCCAGAGCCGGAGACGCCGGTGACCGCGTCGATCTGGCCCTCGGTCTCCAGCCGCACGGTGACGCCGATGGCGGCGAGCAGGGCCTCGGCGGTCTCCATATGGGTTTCGGAGGCGTGGGCGTTGCCGATCAGCGCGGTGATGCCCCGGCCGACGGCGGCGGGGGTGTTGGGCATGGCGCGGATGATGGGAACGGGGCCGAACATCCGCTCGAAGGTCCGGATCGGGGTGCCGGCGGCGACGGAGAGGTAGAGCGTCCCGCCCGCGGCCAGCGCGGCGACCTGGGGCGCGGCCTCCTCCATCATCTGCGGCTTGACCGCCAGCAGGCAGACCGAGGCCCGGGGAAGCGCGGCGGGGTTGAGCGTCAGCCCTTCGGCCGCCAGCGCCTTGAGACGGTCGGAGGGGTTGGGGTCGATCACGGTGACGGCGGAGGGCGCGAGCCCGCCGGCGAGCCAGCCTTCCAGCATGGCCCCGCCCATCTTGCCGCAGCCGAGCAGGACGAGCCCGTGGGGCAGGCGGGCGGAAAGGTCGTCGGTCATCATCGGTCCCTCGCCGCCCGGCCTTGGATGCGGGCCCTCGCCCGGGCGGCTTGGGGTCGGGGGCCGGTCAGGCGCGACCGTAGGCCCCGGAGATTGCGATTTCCAGCGCCTCTTCCGCCGGGCTGTCGCCCCAGCAGACGAGCTGGAAGGCGGGGTAGAACCGCTCCGAGGCGTCGATGGCCTGGCGCATCATCGCCTCCACCTGCCCCGCGGTGGCCGAGCCGCCGCCGGCCATCACCAGCCCGTAGCGGTAGACCATCAGCTTGTGCTCCCGCCACAGCGAGAAGGCGCCGCCCCACAACTGGTCGTTGGCCTTGTCGAGAATGCGGTAAAGCTCCGGCAGGCGCGCCTCGGGCGGGTCCATGTCGAAGGTCGAGACAAGCCGCAGCATGTCGTCATGGGCCGACCAGGCCAGCGAGAGCGAGTAGGTCCGCCAGTCGCCCTCCACGGCCATGGCGATCTGATCGTCGGCCACCCGGTCGAAATCCCAGTCCCGGCGCTCCGCCAGGGTCTCGACCAGGTCGATCGGGTGCAGGTCTTCCGTGGAAAGATCGTGCTCGAGCGCGTCCATGCCTCGTGCTCCTCCGAGTTGTGGAGCCCCTGGCGGGATAGCCCCGCAAGGGGCTGAGAGGATGCGTTGCAGTAGGGGAGCTGGTCACCCCCACCACGAGATATGGTGGAGCAAAGCGATTCGCTGCGCCAGCGAAAAATGTCCGGCGGGCGGTCTCCGCCGGGATGTCGCAGCGGGTCCGGCGGGCGACCCGCTCCGGATGTTTGGTTTCCATCAAAAACCACTTCACCTGATATGAAGCGATTCGAAACCTGGCCGCCGACGCTTCCGTTGCGGCATGTATTTTCGGAACGCGGCCCCGCGGACAGGCGCGATACTGCACAGATCCCGCGCGCTCTGCACGAGAATGGTTCCGCCTGGCGGATCGGCGCGCGCAACCGCGCCAGGCGCGTCGCGACACGCCGTCGCGGCGCAATGGTTAACAGGGTTTCGCGGCCTCGCGCGCCGGAGCGCGCCCCATTCTCGCCCGATTTGGCACTTTCCTTGCGCGTCGGATCGCCGCCGTTCGGGGTGCAGCGGCGACGGTTCGGTTCCCGGCGCGGCGCGCATGCGCGCGCCCCGGGTTCCGGATTGCCCCGGGCCGGTCGGAATTCTCCGCGTGGAGATGCGTGTCGGCCAGCCAGGGGCCGGGTCTCTCTCCGGCGTCCGCCACCTGGGGTCGGGCGCCGGAGAGAGGATCCCCGCGGCCGCGGCCGCGGCTCCCCGCTCTTGAATTCCGGTTGAACGCCAAGGCGTTGCGCTGACGCGACGCCGCAGCCGCGCCCGCGGCCCGCCCGCCTAGTCCGGCGCCAGCATGTAGCCCGAGCCGCGCACGGTCTGAAGGTAGCGGGGGGCGCGGGGGTCGGCCTCGATCTTGCGGCGCAGGCGGGTGACCTGGACGTCCACAGCGCGTTCCTGCGCGTCGTCCATCTCGGCCAGCAGGGTCTGCCGGTCGACCGGCGCGTGGGGCGTGCGCGCGAAGATCCGCATCAGCGCCGCCTCGGTGGAGGTCAGGCGGATCGGGACGTCGCCGCGCCACAATTCGCCCCGGGCTACGTCGTAGCGCACCGCGCCCAGCGACAGGGACCGCGGCCCCTCCGGCCGCGGCGCGGGGGGTTGGGTGCGGCGCAGGATGGCGCCGATGCGCAGCAGAAGCTCCCGCGGCTCGAAGGGCTTGGCGAGATAGTCGTCGGCCCCCTGCTCCAGCCCCGCGATGCGGTCCTCGGCCTCGCCTCGCGCGGTCAGCAGCAGGATCGGGGTGGGAATGCGCGGGCGCACGTCGCGGGTGAAGCTGAGCCCGTCCTCGCCGGGCATCATCACGTCCACCACCAGCAGGTCGAATTCCAGTCCGGCCAGCAGCCGCCGGGCCTGGGCCGCGTCCCGCGCCGCGGTGACGTAGAAGCCGGACCGGGCGAGATAGCGTTTCAGCAGGGTGCGGATGCGCTCGTCGTCGTCGACCACGAGGATATGGGCGTCGGGACCGTCCGCCGCCGGCGGCTCCGCGGCCTCCGCCTCCGCCGCGACGTCGGCGGCTGCATCGGGGGGGGTCACGCCGGCCCCTGGTCGTTGACCAGCGCCAGCACCGCCTCGCGTCCGCCTTCGTCGATCATGCCCGCCAGCACGGTCTTGAATCCCTGCACGGCCTCGGCCCCCGCCTCCATGAACACCCTGCGCATCCGGGCATTCTGCGCGTCCGAGATGGTGCGGACAAGCGTCTCGCCCTCCGGCGTCAGGGTCAGCAGGCGCTGGCGACGGTCGGTCTTGCCGACGGCGGAGAGGATCAGCCCGTCCTCCACCAGCTGCCTCAACACCCGGTTGAGCGACTGCTTGGTGACGGCGAGCGTGGCCAGCAGGTCGGTGACCGACATGCCGGGCCGGCGCCAGACGAAATGCAGGCAGCGGTGATGGGCCCGGCCGTAGCCGCGCGATTCCAGCACCTTGTCCGCATCCGCGATCATGTCGCGATAGGCGAAGAACATCAGCTCCACCCCCTGCCGCAACTGCCCGTCGGTGAGGAACAGCAGCTGGTCGCCCCGCGTCAGCCCCGCGCGACGGGAGGGGCGGGGGCCGGGCGCGGCGTCGCCGTCGTCGGCGCGTTTCGGACCGGAGGGGGGGCGCGTCGTGGTGTCGGATCTGCTCATGGTGGAATTTTACGTCAGCCTTGTTGACTGGCCAAGTGAGGAATGATAGCCCTGCGACCGCTCCGGACGAAATATTATTTCTTCGGGCGCCGCAACCGCGAAAGAAACCGGATTCGAGCCGGCGAGGTCGCAGGGGCGGCAGCTGCAACAGGCCGCGCGGGACGCGCGCGGCGAAGACCAAGAATGGATGACTCCGATGGCTGGGGCCTATGACGACCGCGATGGGCTGATCTGGATGGATGGCGCGCTGGTGCCGTGGCGGGACGCCAAGGTGCACGTACTGACCCACGCGCTCCACTACGCCTCTTCGGTGTTCGAGGGCGAGCGGGCCTATGGCGGCGTCATCTTCAAGGGTCACGAGCATTCGGAGCGTCTGCTGGCCTCCGCCGCGGCGATGGACATCCCCAGCCGTTGGACGGCCGAGGACATCGACGAGGCCAAGGACATGGCCCTGAAGGCCAACGGGCTGACCGACGGCTATGTGCGCGCCCTGATGTGGCGCGGCTCGGGCGAGGACATGGGGGTCGCCGCCGCGCTGAACCCGGTGCACCTGTCGGTCGCGGTCTGGGAATGGGGCGCCTACTATGGCGACGCCAAGACCAAGGGCGCGAAGCTCGACATCTCCAAGTGGAAGCGGCCGTCGCCGGAGACGATCCCCTGCCACGCCAAGGCCTCGGGGCTCTACATGATCTGCACCATGGCCAAGCACCAGGCGCAGGCCAGGGGCTGCTCGGACGCGCTGATGTTCGACTATCGCGGCTATGTGGCCGAGGCGACCGGGGCGAACATCTTCTTCGCCAAGGACGGCAAGGTCCACACGCCGACGCCGGACTGCTTCCTCAACGGCCTGACCCGGCAGACGGTGGTCGGGCTGCTGCAGAAGAACGGGGTCGAGGTGATCGAGCGGCATATCATGCCCGACGAGCTGGAGAGCTTCGAGCAGTGCTGGCTGACCGGCACCGCGGCCGAGGTGACGCCGGTGGGCCAGATCGGCGATTACAACTTCGAGGTCGGCGCCATGGCCGTCGACATCGCCACCCAGTACGAGAAGCTGGTGCGCGGCAACCGCTGAGCGTCGGCAAGGCGCGGGCGCGGCCTTCGGGCGGCGTCGAGGCGTAAGAAGCGGCCGGGGGCGCGAGCCTCCGGCCTTTTTTCGTCGCGCCGGGACCGCGGGGACGCGCCGCGCGGCGCCACGTCAGAAAGCCCCGCGCGCCGCACGGCGCGACGCCAAACCCCGCGCGCCGCACGGCGCGACGCCACGCCTAGCGCGCCGCCGCGTCCGCCGCCTGCCCCGCAGGCGCGCCGGCGGCGAAGCCCGTTCCGATCGCCGGCGCGCGCGCCTCGAACCGCGCGCCCTCGCCCGGGACCGCGGGGGCGAGCGTCAGGTCGCCGCCGAAGCGACGCATGATCTCCCGGCTGATCGCCAGGCCCAGCCCGGCCCCGCCCCGGTCCTTGCGGTCCCACCCGCGGGAGAACTTGAGGAACACCCGCTCCCGGTCCGCCTCGGCCACGCCCGGCCCGTTGTCGGACACCGACAGCCGCACCTGACCGCCCTCCACCGCCACCTCCGCCCGGATGCGGGGGCTGGGCGAGTCGTTGTATTTCAGGGCGTTGGACAGAAGATTTATCAGCACCTGGGTCAGCCGGTCCGGATCGGCCATCATCCGCGCCGGCCCCGCCGGCCGGATCAGGACGATCTCCGCCCCGCCGGCCCGGGCGAGGCCGCGCGCCGTCTCCACCGCCCGGCCCATCACCTCGGCCGCGTCGGTGGGCGTCAGCGGCAACGGCGTCTCGCCCCGTTCCAGCACGTTCAGGTCGAGGATCTGGTCCAGCAGCCGCGTCAGCCGCAGGCTTTCGGCATGGATGATGCCGACGAAACGGCGCGCGTCCTCGCTGTCGGTCTCGCCCCCGTCCAGCAGGATTTCCGAGAAGGCCCGGACCGAGGTCATCGGCGTGCGCAGCTCGTGGCTGACCTGGCTGAGGAAGTCGTCCTTCTGGGCGTCGAGTTCGCGCAGCCGCGCGTTCGCCTCCCGCAATTGCCGGGCGGCCTGCTCCAGCTCCCGGCTCTTGCGCTCGACCTCGTGGGAATATTCCATCAGACGCACGGTCTCGTCGGCGATGCGCATCAGCTCGGTCAGCGAGATCGTCTCCCCCCCCGCCGCCTTGGTGACCATGGCATGGGCCGAGGCCGCGCCGACCGAGCCGGCCAGCTCCCGTTCCAGCCGCTGCACGAAGCGGTCGGTGGGGGCCGGCAGCCCCTCGCGCCCCTGCTCCAGCGCCGCTTCGCGGAACACCCGCTGCGCGGCCCCGCCGCCCAGGATGCGCTGGGCGAGCACGAACAGGTCCTCCGACGCCGCCTCCCGGCGCACGATGCCGGCGGTCTCGGCCTCGCCGGTGCGGAACACGTCGACGAAGATCGCCGATTGCAGCCATTCCAGCGGCGTCGGCTCCCGCGCCAGGGAACCGGCGGCCAGCAGGGCGACGTTGACGCTGATCGACCAGAACACCGCGTGGACCAGCGGGTCCATCCCCTCCAGCCCCAGCAGGGCGTGGGGGCGCAGCGCGGCGAGGCCGAAGGGGCCGTCGGTCATCACCTCGGGCGCCAGCAGGCCGGTGGCGGGCAGCAGCAGCGTCCAGGCCCAGACCGCGGCCCCGCCGCCCAGCCCCGCCAGCGCCCCCAGCCGCGTCGCCTGACGGGAATAGAGCCCGGCCAGCAGCGCCGGCAGGAACTGCGCCGCCCCCGCGAAGGCGATCAGCCCGATCGAGGCCAGCGCCGCCTTCCCCTCCGACGCCTGGTGATAGAGGAACCCGAGGAACAGCACCCCGATGATCGAGCCCCGCCGCCCCACCAGCAGGATCCGCCGCACGTCGCCGGAGAACGCCTCCGTCTCCGCCCGCGCCCGCAGCACCAGCGGCGTGACGATGTGGTTGGAGATCATCGTCGACAGCGCGATGGCCGCGACGATGACCATGGAGGTGGCGGACGAGAACCCGCCGATGAACACGAAGATGGCCAGCGCCGTCTGTCCCTGCGCCAGCGGCAGCGACAGCACGAACATGTCCGGGTTGGCGCCCGCGGGCAGGGTCGCGATCCCCGCCGCCGCGATCGGCAGCACCGACAGGGTCATCGCCAGCAGGTAGAGCGGGAACAGCCAGCCCGCGGTGGCCAGGTGGCGTTCGTCGTCGTTCTCCACCACCGTCACCTGGAACTGGCGGGGCAGGCAGACGATGGCGGCGGCCGACAGCAGCGTGATCACCGCCCAGCGCGACCCGAAGGACTCGTCGTTGAGGTGCAGAAGCTCCGGCGTCAGGTCCTCCAGCGTCGCCGAGACCCCGCCATAGACCGAGAACACCGCGAACCCCCCCACCGCGGTCAGGGCGGCGAGCTTGACCAGCGCCTCCAGCGCGATGGCCGCGACCACGCCGAAATGCCGCTCGTTCACGTCGACGGACCGGGTGCCGAACAGGATGGTGAACACCGCCATCCCCGCCGCCACCCAGAAGGCCGCGGCCCCCGTGCTTTCGGAGAAGTCGGGCCCCGCCACCAGCAGGAAGCTGTCCACCACCGCCTTGAGCTGCAGGGCGATGTAGGGCGTGCAGGCCACGACCGCGAGCAGGGTGACCATCACCGCCAGCGCCGGGCTCTTGCCGTAGCGGGACGACAGCAGGTCGGCGATGGAGGTGATGCGCTGCGACCGGCCGATGCGCACCAGCTTGCGCAGCAGGAACCACCAGCCCGCGAAGACCAGCACCGGCCCGGTATAGATCGCCACGTAGTCGAGCCCGCCGCGCGCCGCCTGCCCCACCGCGCCGTAAAAGGTCCAGGAGGTGCAGTAGACCGAGATCGACAGCGTGTAGACCCAGGGGGAGGTCAGCCAGTCGCCGCCCGGCCGCCGCATCCGCCGGTCGGCCCAGAAGGCCACGCCGAACAGGATGGCGACGTAGAGCAGGCAGACGCCCAGCAGCAGATCGACGCTGAGCGGCCTCACCGGGGCCTCACAGGTCGCGGTCGGGGTTGAGCAGCCGGCGCGACAGCGCGCGGACCGCGAGCACCAGCCCCAGCCACAGGGTCAGCAGGAACACCAGGATCGCCGGCGCCCCGAAGACGCGGCCGTCATGGGCGAAGATCCGCACGAAGGGCGGCATCAGCGCGAAGAAGCCGACCAGCGGCAGCAGGCCCGACAGGGTCTCGGCCCGCCGCCGGCGCAGGAAACGGGGACGGGCCGTCTCGGCGACGCCCCTCGCGGGGGCCCGGGAGGCGGCGCGGCCGGAGGGGGACGCGGGAGCCGGGACCGATGTCGGGGCGGGGGCGGCGTCGGAGGACGCGGCGGACGCGCCGGCGGGCGAGCTATCCATGCCGGGTCTCCGGTCGCGTCGGGACGTCGCGCCGCTGCGCCGGGCGGACCCCTTGGGACGGGGCCTGCGGGCGCGCCGCGCCGGTCACCGCGGTTCGGCCGGATCGGCGCCCATCAGCCGAAGCACCTGGGCGACGACGTCGCGATTCGAAAACGGCTTGGTGATGAAGGCGTCGGCCCCGATCTCCTCGGCCGTGCGCCGGTCCTGCGCCTGGCCCTTGGCGGTCAGCATGATCACCGGCAGGCCGCTCAGCTCCGGGTCGGCGCGCAGGCGGCGCAGCACCTCGAACCCGTTCAGCCGCGGCAGCATCACGTCGAGGATCACCAGGTCGGGGCGCTGGGCGCTCGCCTCCCGGCAGGCCGCCTCGCCGTCCTCGGCGGACGAGATGCTCAGCCCCTCGCGGGAGAGGATGAAACGCAGCGATTCCACGATATGCGGTTCGTCCTCCGCGATCAGCACGCGCTTGGCGGGCATGGCCGGATCCTCTCCCCCTGACGCGCGCGGCGCCGGCTGCGTTTCCTCGCGGCGCGTCGCCTGTTGCCCGGCGCCCGTCTTCCGCAGGACGGGGCGTCCGCGTCTGCGCGCGCGGGACGCCGTCCGGGGACAAGTCTATTGCGTTTCGAAAGGCGAGCAAACCGTTCGATTCCGGGACCGGACGGCCCCTTCCCCCGCCCTCTTGCGCCCCGCCGCGCGCCGGTCCATCCCGGACCGCGCCGCCGACAGGAGGATCCCGCCCGCCATGCCCGCCCGACACGCCGTTTCCGCCGGTCACCCCCTGATGGCCGAGGCCGCCGCCCGCGCGCTCGCGCAAGGCGGCTCGGCCGTCGACGCCTGCGTCTCCGGCGCGCTGGTCGCCTGCGCGGCGGAACCGGCGCTGGCGGGCCTGTTCGGCGGCGGGGTCCTGCTGACGCGGGAGCCCTCGGGCCGCGTCCGGGCGCTGGATTTCCTCGCCGACGCCCCGCGCGTCCGGCGGCCGGAGCGCGAACGGGCGCTGGTCGAGCTCGCGACGGTCCCCGCGCCCTTCGCCCCCGCCCGCCCCCTGCGCCTCGGCCCCGCCGCCATCGCCGCGCCCGGCCTCGCGCCCGGGTTGGCCGAGGCCCATGCCCGGCTCGGCCGCCTGCCTTTCGCCGAACTCGCGGCGCCGGCGATCGAGGCCGCCCGGGCGGCGCCGCTCTCCGCCCCGCAGGCCGCCGCGCTGGCGCGCCTCGCCCCGGCCTTCGGGGCCGCGCCGGGCATCCGGGCCCTGTTCCACGCCGAACCCGACCGGCTCGCGCAGGCGGGGGAGATCCTGCGCAACCCGGCGCTGGCCGACCTGCTGGACGCCTTCGCCGCCGAGGGCGCCCGCTTCATGCAGGAGGGGGAGCCGGCCGCAATGCTCGCCGAATTCGCCGCCGCCGGCCACCTGACCCGCGCCGATATCGCCGCCGTCGCCCCCGCCTGGTCCGAGCCCCGGCAGGCGCTGCGCGGCGGGGCCCGGATTTCGGTCCCCGCAGGCCCGTCGCTGGGCGGGACGCTGGCCGCGCTGGCGCTGGGGTTGCTGCCGGCCGGAAAGGGGCTGGAGGCGCTGGCCCGCGCGCTCGCCGCCGCCTCCGCCCCCCGGCTGGACGCGCTGCGGGCCGAGGCGTCGGGGGCCGCGCCCGACCCGCGCCCCGACCCGCTCCCCCCGCTCGCGCCCGAGGCGCTCTCCGCCTGGGCCGCGCTCGCCCCCGCCTCCCGCGCAGGCTCCGACGGGACCGCCGTCGCCGCCGCGGACGGGGCGGGCATGGCGGCGGTCCTGGTGCTGACCAACGGCGCCGGATGCGGCGATGCGGTTCCGGGCCTGGGCGTGGTCCCCAACAACCTGTTGGGGGAGGTCGCCCCCGATCTCTCCGCCCCCGGCGCCCGCGACGTGGAGTTGCCCGAGACCTGGGTCCCCGGCCGCCGTCTCGCCGCCGCGCTCGCGCCCGCGCTGGTCGAATGGCCGGACGGGACCGTGGCGGCGCTGGGCGCGGCGGGCGGGGTCGGCTTTCCCGGGGCGGGCGCGGGCGGGGACGGCGCCGGGGCGCGCGCCGCGCTGGCTTGCGCGCTGGCCGGGCTGGTCGACCGGCGGGAGCCGCTGGACATCGCCCTCGCCGCGCCGCGGATCGACGCCGCCGCGGTCGCCGACCCCGCCGCCCGCCATCGCCCGCCCCCGGCGCTGCGCTTCGAGGACGATCTGCCCGAGCGCGCCCGCGACGCCCTGCTCGCCGCCTTCCCGGAGGCGGAGCCCGTCCCCGCCGGGCTCCCCGTCTTCGGCGCGGTTCACGCCGTGCGCCGCGCGCCCTCCGGCGCGGTCGAGGCGGCGGGCGACCCGCGACGGGACGGACGCGCGCTGACCGGCTGACCCGCGACCCGACTGACCCGCGACCCGGCGCGGTTAACCGCGGCTTAACCCTGATTGCCGACGCTTCGCCTCAAATCGCGACCATCCCGCGTCGCGACCGGCCGGAGACCGGAAGCGCCGCCATGCCCGACGCCCTCGCCAGAATCGGCCAGCCCGGACCGCCGCCGAGCGGTCGCGACCGTCTCGGCCGCATGCTGCTCGACCGCGGAGAGATCGCGCCGGCGGCGCTCGCCGCGGCGCTGGCCGCGCAACGCGCTTCGGGCGCCCGGCTGGGCGACGCGCTGCGCGCCCGGGGCCTCGCCCGGTCCGAGGCGCTGGCCCGGGCGCTCGCCGATCAGCGCGGCCTGCCGCTGGTCGACCCCGGCGCCGACCCGCCCGATCCGGCGCTGATCGCGGCGGCGGGGCTCGACGCCATGGCCGCGCGGCGCGCGATGCCCTGGCGCGCCGACCCGCCGGGGGCGCCGGGCCGGCTGGTGATCGTCACGCCGGAGCCCGACCGCGCCGCGCCCGACGGCGATCTCGCCGCCATCGCCGCGGCCCTGAACCTGCCGCCGGGAGCGCGGCCGGCGCTCGCGCTCTGTTCGCCGGAGGCGTGGGAGCGGGCCTGGCTGGCCCTCCCGGCGGAGCGGCGAGCCGCCCGCGCCGCCCAGCGCACGCCGGAGCCGCTGAGCGCCCGGCGCCTGGGCGGACGCGCGGCGCGGGCCGGATTCGTCGCCGTCTTCGCCGGGCTCGCGGCGGCGGCGGCGGCGTTTCCCGCGGCGGTGCTCGACCTGCTGTTCCTGGCGGCGCTGGCGCTGAACGCGGTGAACGCGGCGCTGCGCCTCGCCGCGATCTGCCTGTCGCGACCGGGGCCGCCGCAGCGCGGGCGGATGGCCCCGGCCGCCTGGTCGACGGCGGCCGAAATCGGGCGTCGGGCGCCCCTGCCCGACGCCCGGGCGATCCACGTCGCCCCCGCCTCAGGCCCCGTCGTTTCGGCCCCCGTCGTCGCAGGACCCGTCGTCGCAGGCCACGTCGTCGGACCGGCGCCCGGGGCGCGTCAGGGGGCGACGGCGCTCGCGGTCCGGGAGGCCTCCGCCGCGCAGGACCCGTCGCCGACCGCGCGCGCCGAGGCCGAGCCCGCCCTCCAGGCGCGGGCGGGCTCGGCGGCGGCGGCGGGGCGCGCCGGCGCGATGGAGGAACCCGCGGGGTCCGACCCCTGGAAAGGGCGGTTCCGCATGCGGGTCGGGGGCGCGGGGGGGCCGGCGGCCTGTCCGCAACCGGCGCCCGCCCCCGCGATTCGCGCCCCTTCGCCGTCGCCGGAGGCGACGACGGGAGGCGAGGGCGCCGCCGCCGATCCGTGGAAGGGACGGTTTCGCGCCGGTCGGGGCGCGCCCGGCGCGACGCCGACGCCGAACGCCGCGCGGGCGGGCGAGACGTCCCGCGCGACGGGCGGGGCCCGTCCGGGGGCAGGCCAGGAAGGCGGCGGCGGACCTGCCGGCCCGACGGGCGGCGCGCCCGGCCGGGCGGCGGGACACGGCGAACGCCCCGCGCCTCCCGCGCCGCAGCGGGGGCCCGAGCGGCTCGCGGCGCCGCCGCTTTCGCTCCATGCGGAGGTCGACGGCGGCGGCGGATCGCGGCCGGCCGCCTCGAACGCGCCGTCCGGATCGGCGAGACCGCCGCGCGCCCCGGCCGTCGCGCCCGATCCGGACGCGGTGGCGGCGGTGCGGCGACGGCTGGGTCTCGACTCATCCCGCCGCGCGCCGCAGGCCGAGCGCGGGCCCGCGCCGTGGCGCCGCCGGGACGACCGAAGCCGGGCGACGTCCGACGGACGCGCCGGCGACGTCGGCGAAGGGAGCGCGGCCGACCTCGCGGCGCGCGCATCGAAAGCCGCCGGGACCGGGGAAGCCGCGGGGCGCGGGCTTGAGATCGGTCGAGCTGGGACCGGGAGGGCGGCGGCCGGGGCCGGTCCCGCGCCTTCCGCCGCCCGGCCGTCTCCGTTCCGCCCCGCCGCCGGTCCGGGCGCCTTCCCCCACGCCGCCCCGCCCGCGCCCCCCGCCCCGCCGGCGGCGCGGCTGCCCATGGTCACCCTCATGGCCCCGCTGCACCGGGAGCCGGCCGCGGCCCCCGGACTGGTCGCCGCCCTGCGCGCCATCGACTACCCGCCCGAGCGGCTGGAGGCGTTGATCGCGCTGGAGCATGACGACGACGCCACCGCCGAGGCGATCCGCGCCGCGGACCCGCCGCCCTGGCTGCGGATCATCCCCGCCCCTCCCGGCGGGCCGCGCACCAAGCCGCGGGCGATGAACCACGCGCTCGACCTCGCCCGGGGCGAGATCGTGGGGATCTACGACGCCGAGGACCGCCCGGATCCCGGCCAGATCCGCCGCGCCGCCGAGATCTTCGCCGCCGCTCCGCCCCGCGTCGCCTGCCTGCAGGCCCGCCTCGCCTTCCACAATTCGGCCGAGGGCTGGCTGCCCCGCTGCTTCGCCATCGAATACATCCAGTGGTTCCACCTGATCCTGCCGGCGATGCGCCGCATGGGGTTTCCGCTGCCGCTGGGCGGCACCTCGCTGTTCTTCCGCCGCCGGGCGCTGGAGCGGCTGGGCGCCTGGGACGCCTGGAACGTGACCGAGGACGCGGACCTGGGCCTGCGCCTCGCCCGCGCCGGATACGAGACCGGACTGATCGATTCCGACACGCAGGAGGAGGCGGTGTCGCGGCCCTGGGCCTGGATCCGGCAGCGGTCGCGCTGGCAGAAGGGCTACGTGCATACCTGGGTCACCCATATGCGCCGGCCCTGGCGGTTGTGGCGGGAGCTGGGGACGGTGGGGTTCCTCGGCTTTCAGGCGCATTTCATCGGCGCGGCCTCGGCCTTCCTGGGCCAGCCGCTGCTGTGGTCGGCCTGGTTCGCCTGGAGCTTCTACGCCGCGGGGTTCGAGGCGACGGGGCTGCCGCCCGCGATGGTCGCGGCGCTGTTGCTGGCGTTGCATGCGGGACAGGTGGTGATGCTGGCCGGGGCGCTGGTGGCGCTGCGGCGCGCGGGGCGGATGGAGCTCGCGCCCTGCGCGCTGACCCTGCCGTTCTACTGGCCGCTGGCCACGCTCTCCGCGGTGAAGAGCCTGGTGGAGACGGTCGCCGCCCCGATGTGGTGGGACAAGACCGAGCATGGGGCCGGGTTGAAGGTGGAGGCCGGGGCGCCTACCACTCCCAGCCGCCGTTCTCCATCCAGCGGCGCCGGCGGTTCTCCCCGATGAAGCAGTCGATGCGCCTGGGCTTCGCGAGCCCGCCCAGCCCCGCCTGGGCCGGGATCGCCCGGGCCGCGAGCGGGCGGCCCTCCGGCGACAGGGCCGGGACGGGGGCGGCCGCGGGGGGCGCCGCGCCCGCGATCTCCAGGATCAGCTTGCGCCGGATGGTCTCGGCGAAACGGGAGGACTCGTGCAGCGGCAGCACGAAGGCCAGCGGCCCGCCGATCACGCACTCCTCGTAATAGACGTCCAGCTCGCGCAGGCTGAACGGTCCGTCGCGGGCCTTCAGCATCACCGGCAGCCCGTTGATGGTCACGCCCTTCGCCACCGCCGCGTCCCGCGCCGCCTCCACCCCCGCGCCCGAGTTGTTGGGCCCGTCGCCGGAGATGTCGATGACCCGGCGCAGCCCCTCGTAGGCGTTGCGGTCGAACTCTCCCGCCGCCCAGTCCAGCGCCCCGGAGATGGAGGTGCCCACGGCGGCGGAGATCGGCCCGGCCTCCAGCGCCGCGGCCAGGGACTCGGCGCTTTCGGCGTCCTCGATCAGCGTCCACCCGCCGATGACGTTGCGGGAGTTGGGCCCGGCCCATTCGAAATACAGCACCGCGATCCGCCCCAGCAGCCCGCCCTGAGCGGCGGCGATCACATCGGGGTCGCGCAGGGCGGCGACGTAGCCGTCGCGCTGCAGGCGCAGCTCCTCGATGTCCATGGAGCGGGAGATGTCGACGGCGAGGATCAGCTCCATGTCGACCTCCAGCGCGGCGGGCCGGTCGGCGACGGGGAGCGGCGCGGCCGCGGCGGGCGCGAAAGACGCGGCGGCGGCGAGCAGCAGGGCGAGGGCCCGGCCGGGAAGGGCGCGGCGGGAGGGCATGGGCAACGATAGGCGCCTGTCGAGGATTCCGGCAATGACATTGACGCAGCGCCGCGGCGGGAGCCCGTCACGTCCCCGCGATCCGCGGCGGGCGGGTCGGGTCGGGGCCGCAGGGGGAAGAGCCGCAAGGGGGAAGGGGCGGAGGGACGGCGAGGAGGCGGGGGGATCGGGTCGGCGGGCGGGCATCCGGACGCGGATCGCGCCGCCGCGCTGCCCCGGCCGGCCCCGGCCCGGCCCCGGTCAGGCCCCGGTCAGGCCGCTCGTCCGGCGCCCGGCATCTTCCGCCGTCGGTTCGCCCCCATGGTCCCGCCGCTGCGTTCGGGGGCCGCGGGTCGGCGCGGCGGCCGGGCCGGAGACGATCGGGCCCCGATGCGGCGCGCCGGCGCCCTGGACGGGTCTTCGCTGCGGCGCCGGCGGCGAGCGCGCGTTCCGTCGCGATCCCGGGAGGCCGATGCGACGTCGACGACGGGCGACCCGCGCGCCGGAGCAGGAGGGAGCGGCCGGGGGAACGATCCGCCGCTCGCCGCTCACCGCCCGTCCGGCGGCCCGTCCCGAGACCCCCGCGGTCGGGCGCGGGAGCCGTCCCCGTCTCCGCCCTGCGGAGACGCCGGCCGCGGCGCGGCCGGGCGCGGGGCCTTGCCCCGCGCGGACGGCCGGCGCAGACCGCCCGCGCCGCCGTGGGCGGGAGGCCGGGGGCGCGGACCGGCCGCCATCCGCTCGACGGACCTGCGCGGGGCGCCTGCATCCGCGTGGTCGGGACGCGCCCCGCCGGACGCGCAACCGGCGGCGTCGTCTCCGATCCGCCCCCGCGTCCTCCCCCGCGTTCTACCGCGCGCCCGCCCGCACGCCCGCGAGGACGTGACCTGCGCGACGGACCCGTCGCATTGCCTGACGCGCCGGCCCCGGCTAAGCACCGGCCATGGCAGGACGGATCCGATCGCTCTGGGAATTCGCCAACCCCGCCCGCTTCATGCGGCTCAGCGGGGCCGCGCTGCCTTGGGTCTCGGGCCTCGCCGCCCTCGCCCTCGTCGGCGGACTGGGCTGGGGGTTCTTCGGCACCCCGGACGACTTCCGCCAGGGCTCCACCGTCAAGATCATCTACGTCCACGTCCCCGCCGCCACCATGGCCATCAACATCTACGTGATGATGGCGGCGATGAGCCTGATCTGGCTGATCCGCCGGCACCATGTCTCGGCGCTCGCCGCCAAGGCCGCCGCCCCGGTCGGCGCGGCCATGACCCTGATCGCGCTGGTCACCGGCGCGCTCTGGGGCCAGCCGATGTGGGGCGCGGCCTGGGCCTGGGACCCGCGGCTGACCTCGTTCCTGATCCTGATGTTCTTCTATGTGGGCTATTCCGCGCTCTGGGCCGCGATCGACGACCCGGACGCGGCGGCGGACCTGACCGCGGTGCTGTGCCTCGTCGGCTCGGTCTTCGCCGTCGTCTCCCGCTACGCGGTGCTGTTCTGGAGCCAGGGGCTCCACCAGGGCGCCTCCTTGTCGCTGGACCGGGAGACCAACGTCGCCGACGTGTTCTGGCGCCCGCTGGTGCTGTCGCTGGCCGGCTTCTTCCTGCTGTTCCTCGCGCTGCTGCTGCTGCGGATCCGCACGGAGATCCGCCTGCGCCGCGCCCGCGCCATCCGGCTGGCGGCGGGGGAGGGGGCGTGATGCCCGATCTCGGCGCCTACGCCGCCTATGTGCTGGCCTCCTACGCCGCGGCGGTGGTCGTGCTGGGCGCGGTGATCGCCTGGTCGATCCGCGCCGCCCTTCGCGCCCGGACCGAGCTGGAGCGGCTGGAGGCGCGCCACGGCCGCCGCCGGGCCGCCCCCGCCCCCGCGCCCGAAACCGGACCCGAAACCGCCCCCGAGGAGCCCATGCCATGAGCGCCCGTCGCCCGTTTCCGGTCTGGATCCTGTTCCCGCTGGCCGCGTTCCTGGCGCTCGCCGGCCTCAGCTACCAGATGCTCGGTCGGGATCAGGAGGCGCTGCCCTCCGCCCTCATCGACCGCCCGGTTCCCGACTTCGACCTGCCCTCCCTGCGCGAGGGCGCGCCGAATTTCGCCACCGCCTCGCTGAAGGGGCAGGGGGTGAAGCTGGTGAACATCTGGGCGAGCTGGTGCGGCCCGTGCCGGGTGGAGCATCCCGAGCTGATGAAGCTGGCCGGGATGGGCGTGACCATCGATTCGATCAACTACAAGGACAAGCGCGAGGGCGCCCGCGCCTTCCTGGAGGAGCTGGGCGACCCCTTCGCCCAGGTCGGCGCCGACGTGAAGGGCCGCGCGGGGATCGAGTGGGGCGTCTACGGCGTGCCGGAGACCTTCGTGATCACCGACGCCGGCGAGATCGCCTACAAGCATGTGGGCCCGATCCAGAATTCGGACCTGGAGACCAAGATCCTCCCCGCCCTGCGCGCCGCCGGCTGGACCCCGCCGGAGGGCTGAAGGCCGTTTCCGCAAGACACGCGCCCCGGGCTTGACCCGGGGCCTCGACCGGCTCGACGCGCCTGCCATCCCCGACGACGCGCCTGCGCCCGGCAAGCGTCGCGAGGCCCCGGGTCAGGCCCGGGGCGCGCGCGATCCGGCGTCAGCCCTCCGGCCCTTCGCCGCTTTCCTCGGGCGCGTGCTTCTTGAGCAGCGGCATCTGCGCCATCATGAACAGGAAGGTGATGACCGGGCTGGCGAAGGTCTTGAACGTCACCCAGAACTCCTCCGACTGGGTGCGCCAGATCAGCTCGTTCAGCAGCGCGGCGAACACGAAGAAGCCCATCCAGCGCTGGGTCAGCGCCCGCCAGCCCGCGTCGGTCAGGGGCAGCGCGGTCCCGATCAGGTCGCGGAGGTAGCTGCGCCCGCGCAGCAGGCCGAAGCCCAGCGCGAAGGCGAACAGGCCGTTGATGATGGTCGGCTTCATCTTGATGAAGGTGGCGTCCTGCAGCCAGAGCGTGAGCCCGCCGAACACCACCACCACGGTCGCCGTCACCACCGCCATCTTCGGCAGGTCCCGGGTCAGCGCCCAGGAGGCGGCCAGCGACGCCAGGATCACCGGGATGAACACCGCCGTCGCGGTGAAGATGTCGGTGCGCTGGTAGACCACGAAGAACAGGACCAGCGGCCCGAATTCGAGCGCGAGCTTCAGATAGGGCGAGATCGGGCGAGGCGATGCGTTCATGACGTCCTGCCTAGCGCGCCCCGTCGCCTGCGTCGAGCGCGCCCGCGCGCGCAGGGGGGCCGCGCTGGGGCCGCGGGCGTCTCCGCCGCCCCCGGCCCTCCCGATTTGCGCGCCGCGGCCGGGCGTGGTCTTGTGCGCACCGCAGCAGGGGGAGCCGGACATGAAAGTCATCGCCTATCGCCGCTACGGCCCGCCCGGGGTCGTGGCCGTCGAGGACGCGCCCGATCCGGCGCCCGGCCCCGGCGAGGTTCTGGTGCGGGTCCATGCCTCCGCCGTCACCTCGGGCGACGCGCGGCTGCGGGCCTTCCGGATCCCGCCCCTGTTCCGGCTGCCGGCCCGCGCCATGCTGGGCTGGACCGCGCCGCGCCGGCGGGTGCTGGGCGGCGCGTTCTCCGGCGTGGTGGAGGCGACGGGCCCGGGCGCGGACCGCTACGCGCCGGGCGACGCGGTGGCGGGCTTTCACCTGTTCGACGTCCATGCCGAGCTGAAATGCGCGCCCGAGGCGCAGCTGATCCCGCTTCCCGCCGGCCTGAGCCATGAGCAGGCCGCTTCCCTGCCCTTCGGCGCCTGCACGGCGCTGCATTTCCTGGGCGCCGCCGGGGTGGAGGCGGGGTCGCGGGTGGCGGTGGTCGGCGCGGCCGGGGCGGTCGGGCTCGCCGCCGTGCAGGTCGCCAGGGCCCGGGGGGCGGTGGTGACGGCGATCTGCTCCGGCGACGCCGCGGACCTGGTGCGCGGACTGGGCGCCGATGCGGTCATCGACCGGCGGGCGGAGGATTTCTCGGCCGGCGGACCTCGCTGGGACGTGCTGGTCGACGCGGTCGGCGGCGCGACCCCGGCCCAGGCCCGCCGCTGCCTCGCCCCCGGCGGGGTCCATGTCTGCGTGGTGATGGGCGGGGCGGCGCTGGGCGCGGCGATGCGCGGGGCGCTCCGGCTCGGCCCGCGCACGGTGATCGGCACATCTACGGAGACGCCGGAGCGTCTGGCCGAGACCTTCGCGATGAACGCGGCCGGCGCCCTGCGCCCGGTGATCGACGGCATCTATCCGTTCGAAGAGGCCGCCGCCGCTCATGCGCGGGTCGATTCGGGCCGCAAGCGCGGAGAGGTCATCCTGCGTCACCCGGCGGCGGTCGCCTGACCGGGCGGGCTCAGGCCCAGTGATCTCAGGCCCGGTGATAGGGCGTCCCGGCCAGGATCGCGGCGGCGCGGTAGATCTGCTCCGCCGCCATGACCCGCACCAGCATATGCGGCCAGACCATCGGCCCGAAGCCCAGCAGCAGGTCGGCGCGCGCCCGCAGGTCGGGATGGTGGCCGTCGGCCCCGCCGATGGCCAGCGCGCAGTCCCGCCGCCCCTCGTCCCGCCAGCGGGCCAGAAGGGCGGCGAAATCGGGGGAGGACATCTGCCGCCCCCGCTCGTCCAGCGCGATCAGCGCCGCGCCATCGGGGACCGCGCCCAGCACCAGCGCCGATTCCGCCTCCGGCCCGCGGCCGCGGCGGTCCTCCACCTCCGTCAGCCGGCAGGGGCCGAGGCCCAGCGGCTTCGCGGTCCGGTCGAAGCGGGTCAGGTAGTCGGAGACCATCTCCGCCTCCGGCCCGCCGCGGGCGCGGCCGACCGCGATCAGCGACAGTTTCACCGGCGGCTCCGTTGGTTCTTAGCGTCGGCGCTTCGGGGGGTGCGGCGGGCGCGACGCGGAAGCGGGCCGCCCCGGCATCCGGGCGACCCGGCCGGTCAGCCGCGCCCCGGCGCGCCCGCCTCAGGGACGGGACGCGGCGGGCGCGGGTCAGGCGTAGGCGCGCGCCCCGGGGGCGTGCGGCGGGATCGAGGTCGCGGGCTGGGCGGCGGCGCGGCGCGAGGCCTCGTCCGCGGGCAGCCACATCTTTTCGAGCTGGTAGAACTCGCGCACCTCGGGGCGGAACACGTGGACGATCACGTCGCCCGCGTCGATCAGCACCCAGTCCCCGGTCTCCTTGCCCTCGGCGCGCGCGAGCACGTTCGCGTCGGCCTTCAGGCGCTCGACCAGTTTCTCCGAGATGGACGCCACCTGTCGGGAGGACCGGCCCGACGCGATCACCATGTAATCGGCGATTTCGGACTTTCCGCGCAGATCCGCCTGCACGACGTCCTCGGCCTTGTCGTCCTCGAGCGAGCCCAGGATCAGCGTGAGCAGCGCCTCGCCGCCCAGCGTTTCCGCGTTCTCAGGCAGGGGATCGGCCCCTGCGCCAGCGAGATCGGTCAGATCGGTTTCCTCCGCAACGGCGGGTTTCGGTCCGGGCCCCGGCAGCGGGCCCAACGGGGGGTCAGCATACCGCATGGCCGGCGATCGCTCAATATACGCGCAACGGGCGCCTCATCGCGCGTCACCCGGCGGGGGGCGGGGCGTTAAAGCGAAGGCGCGGCAGGGGGTTCGCTCGGCCGTCGCCGCGGTCGGAGCGGGCGACAGCCCCCTCCCCGCCCCTCC
>JAYZWL010000008.1:0-7522 GCA_036154955.1 Pseudomonadota bacterium
GCCGCGGGCGGCCGGGTCCGGCCCGCGTCCGGGTCGTCGCGGCGCCCGGCGCAGCCGGTCCGAAGGCGCCGCGTCGAGGGGGCGCGCGCGGCCCCCTCCCGCCCGCGGCGCGCGGGGTGGGGGGCGCCCGGCGGCGCGGTCTCAGGCGGAAAACGGGAGGCTCAGGCGGGGACGGGTTCGGCCCCCGCCGCGGCGCAGAAGGCGGCGATGCGGTCGAGGTCCTTGACCCCCGGCGCGCTTTCCACCCCCGACGAGACGTCGACCTGGCGCGCGCCGGTCAGCCGCGCCGCCTCCGCCACATTGTCCGGGGTCAGCCCGCCGGCCAGCATCCAGGGCGTCGCCCAGCGCCGCCCCTGCAGCAGCCGCCAGTCGAAGGCGACGCCGTTGCCGCCGGGCAGCGCGTCGGCCGTGGCCGGCGGCTTGGCGTCGATCAGCAGCTGGTCCGCGACCCGGGAATATTCGGCGATCGCCGGCAGGTGGCTTTCGTCCCGCACCCCCACCGCCTTCATCACCGGCAGGCCGAAGCGCGCGCGAACCTCGGCCACCCGCTCCGGGCTTTCGGCGCCGTGAAGCTGCAGCATGTCCAGAGGCGCCGCGCCCAGGATCGCGTCCAGCGCCGCGTCCGTCGCGTTCACGCAGAGCAGCACCTTGCAGAGGCCGGCCGGCGTCAGCGGGGCGAGCGCCGCGATGCCCGCGTCGTCGAGATGCCGGGGCGATTTGGGGAAGGACACGAAGCCGACATAGGACGCGCCAGCCGCCGCGGCGGCGGCCAGCGCCTCGGGCGTGCGCAGCCCGCAGATCTTCACGCGCAGGCTCATCGGACCCGCCTCCCGTCGACCGCCGTCCGCCCGCCGCGGCTCACCCCTTGGTCAGGCCCAGGATGTCGTCGTCCTCTTCGCCCGCCTTGGCGGCGAGACGCCTGTTCTCCTGGTCCAGCCGCGCCGTCTCCCGCTTCAGGCGCCGCTCCGCCTTGCGGTGGTCGGTCTCGCGCAGCATCTCCAGCACCAGGCCGATGACCACGCCGAGGAACACCGCGAGGAAGATCGCCAGATAGACCGGCAGCGTCACCGAGGTCGGCAGCCCTTCCGCCCCCGGAACCGCCACGCCCTCGGGCAGCCAGTAGAGGGTGATCGACCCGCGATTCGCGATGGCCAGAAGGATGGCCGCGACCGCGACCACGATGAGAAACAGGTACTTGAGGTAGCGCACCGCGCTCTCCTGGCTTCGGACCGGTCCGCGGGCCGGAGATGTCCGGCCGGGACCTCAGTCCTCGTCTTCGTCGTCCGCGTCGTCGCCGTTCAGGCGCAGGCGCAGCTCCTTGCCGGTCTTGAAGAAGGGCACATGCTTCTCCGGCACCGGCACGGATTCGCCCGTGCGGGGGTTTCGGCCCATCCTCGCATCCCGCTTCTTCACCGAAAACGCGCCGAAGCCGCGCAGCTCCACCCGGTCGCCGCTCGCCAGCGCGCCCGCGATCTCGTCGAAGACCGTGGATACGATCCGCTCGACGTCGCGGTGGTAAAGATGCGGATTCTCCTCGGTCAGGCGCTGGATCAGCTCCGACTTGATCATCCTCGTCCCCTCTGCCCGGCGATGGACCTCGCCTCCTCGTCCCCCGCCGCGCGATTCAGTATTTCCGTTGAGACGCGGAAAGTCACACGCTTTCCGCGGTCAGCCCGCAATCGCATCGTTCATTTGAGTATTGAGAGGAGACGGACGCCCGCCGTCAACCGGCCAATGCCCATCTCGTCCAGAACCGTGGCGCCAGCGTCCCCAATGTCGAGGATTTTCCTCAGCATGCCCGTTTTTTCATCGGGCTTCTCGACCTCGCGCAGCGGCAGCGATTCCTCCGCCCCCTGCGAGGCCAGCCAGGCCCGCGCCGTCTCCATCCCGCCGATCTCGTCGACCAGCCCGCGCGCCAGCGCCTGCCGGCCGGAGAACACACGCCCGTCGGACACCTCCGCCAGCGCCGCGCCCTCCAGCCCGCGCCGGAGGCCCACCAGGTCGCGGAACCAGGCGTGGGCCTCGGCGATCATGCCGTCTTCCCATTCCTCCACCTCCGCCGGCGTGGCGGAGAAGGGGGAGGGCCTGGCCTTGAAGATGTCCGAGCGTCGCTCCGACACCTGCACGCCCACGATGTCCATCAGGCCGCGGACGTCGACCTCCTGCTTGATGACGCCGATCGAGCCGGTGATGGTGTTGCCATGGGCCACGATCCGGTCCGCGGCGATGGCGGCCAGATAGCCGCCCGACGCCGCGACCTCGCCCATCACCGCGACCACCGGCTTGACCTCCGCCACCTTGCGGATCGCCTCGTAAAGCGCCTCCGCCCCGGTGACGGTGCCGCCGGGGCTGTCGATGCGCAGCATGAGGGCGGCGACGTCCGGGTCGTCGGCCAGGTCGCGCAGCAGCGCGTCCCGGTCGTCGTCCAGCACGATGATCCCGGTCAGGTCGTGGCGGGCCACATAGGGGCCCGTCGGCTCGGACTCGCCCGAGAACAGGGCGTAGGCGAAGAGCCCGAGCGCGACCACGGCGACCACGCGCCAGAAGGTGATGAAGCGAAGCATGGGGCGGGTGTCCCATGCCCGCCGGGAACGGTCCAGCGAAAAGGCGCCGCATGGCGCGCGAGCGTGGGGTCAAGCGGCCGTTCAGCGGGGGGGCGACCCGCGCCGCACGCCCGGGGGGCGCCTTGCGCACGGCCGCCAGGCCCCGGAACGGCGAAGGGCCGTGGCGTCTCCGCCGCGGCCCTCCCGATCTGTCCGGGCGCGCCCCCGCTTACTCGTCGCGGGTCTTGAGCGCGGCGCCCAGGATGTCGCCCAGCGAGGCGCCCGAGTCGGAGGACCCGAACTGCTCCACCGCCTCGCGCTCCTCGGCGATCTCGCGGGCCTTGATCGACAGGCCCAGACGACGGGCGTTCTTGTCGATGTTGGTCACGCGGGCGTCGACCTTGTCGCCGACGTTGAACCGCTCGGGGCGCTGGTCGCCACGGTCGCGGGCGAGGTCCGAGCGACGGATGAAGGCCTTCATGCCCTCATACTCGACCTCGATGCCGCCGTCCTCGATCTTGGTGACCTCGACGGTGACGATCTCGCCGCGCTTCACGCCGCCGGCGGAGGTCGTGAACGAGTCCTCCGACAGCTGCTTCACGCCGAGCGAGATGCGCTCCTTGTCGATGTCGACGTCGAGCACCACGGCCTTGACCATGTCGCCCTTGTTGTATTCGGCCAGCGCCTGCTCGCCCGGACGGTCCCATTCCAGGTCCGACAGGTGAACCATGCCGTCGATATCGCCTTCCAGGCCGATGAACAGGCCGAACTCGGTGATGTTCTTCACCTCGCCCTCGACCTCGGTGTTCGGCGGGAAGTTCTCGGCGAACAGCTCCCACGGGTTGCGCAGGCACTGCTTGAGGCCCAGCGACACGCGGCGCTTCACCGGATCGACGTCCAGCACCATCACTTCGACTTCCTGGGAGGTCGAAACGATCTTGCCCGGATGCACGTTCTTCTTGGTCCAGCTCATCTCGGAGACGTGGACCAGACCCTCGACCCCCGGCTCCAGCTCGACGAACGCGCCGTAGTCGGTGATGTTGGTGACGCGGCCCATCAGCTTCATGCCGGCCGGGTACTTGGCGTCGACGCCTTCCCACGGATCCGACTGCAGCTGCTTCATGCCGAGGCTGATGCGGTGGGTGTCCTTGTTGATCTTGACCACCTGGACCTTGAGGGTCTCGCCGATGTTCACGATCTCGGAGGGGTGGTTCACCCGGCGCCAGGCCATGTCGGTGACATGGAGCAGGCCGTCGACGCCGCCCAGGTCCACGAACGCGCCGTAGTCGGTGATGTTCTTGACCACGCCGTCGACCACGTCGCCCTCGGTCAGGCGCGCGACCACCTCGGCCCGCTGCTCGGCGCGGCTCTCTTCGAGCACGGCGCGGCGCGAGACCACGATGTTGCCGCGGCGGCGGTCCATCTTGAGGATCTGGAACGGCTGCGGCACGCCCATCAGCGGGGTGATGTCGCGCACCGGGCGCACATCGACCTGGGAGCCGGGCAGGAAGGCCACGGCGCCGCCGAGGTCGACGGTGAAGCCGCCCTTGACGCGCCCGAAGATCTGGCCTTCGACGCGGCTGTCCTTGTCGGCGGCCTGCTCCAGACGGTCCCAGGCCTCCTCGCGGCGGGCCTTGTCGCGGCTGAGGACGGCTTCGCCCTTCGCATTCTCGACGCGGTCGAGATAGACCTCGACCTCATCGCCGACGCCGATCTCGGCTTCGCCGGGACGCTGGAATTCCTTGAGCTCGATCCGGCCTTCCATCTTGAAGCCGATGTCGACCAGAGCCTGGCCGTTGTCGATCGCGAGCACCTTGCCGCGGACGACGGCGCCCTCTTCGGGCATGTGGAGCTCGAAGCTCTCCTGAAGCAGGGCTTCGAAATCTTCCATGGTGGCTTGTGCCATATTCCGTATCTTCTCCGTTTCACGTTTATTCGGGCCAGCCGGTTGGTTCCGGCGGTCTTGAGTCGGTGACGAGGCGGCGGGGACGTCGACCGGGGACGGGTCCCGTGGAAACGCGCGAAGGCCCGGGGGTGTGGTCCCGAGCCTGCTCGATCAGCCTTCGCGTTTTCTTGTTATCAGCGCCGCCGCTTCGGCGATGGCGGCGTCTATAGTCAATTCGGTGGTGTCGAGCAAGAGGGCGTCCGGCGCCCGCAGCATCGGCGCGTCGGCCCGGCCGGCGTCGCGGGCGTCGCGGCGGGCGAGGTCGCCGGCCACGTCCTCCAGCGTGATCGCGGGATCCTTCGCGGACAATTCGGCGAAACGGCGGGCGGCCCGGGCTTCGTCCGAGGCGGTGACGAAGAGCTTCACGTCCGCATCCGGGCAGATCACGGTGCCGATGTCCCGCCCGTCCAGCACCGCCCCGGACGGCTGCGCCGCGAAGTCCCGCTGAAAGCGCAGCAGCGCGGCGCGCACCGCCGGAATCGCGGCGACGACCGACGCCGCCTCCCCCGCCGGCCCGGTGCGCAGACCGTCGGCCTGAAGATCCTCGGGGCGCAGGGTCTCGGCCGCCTGCACCGCCAGTTCCGGCGTCACCGTCCCCGGCCCCTCGCGCAGCGCCCGCAGCCCGGTGGCGCGGTAGAGCAGCCCGGTGTCCAGATGCGCGAAGCCGTAGCGGGCGGCGAGCGCGCGGGCGATGGTGCCCTTGCCGGCCGCGGCGGGACCGTCGATGGCGACGACGAAGCTCATCGGAACCCCCTGTCCTCGGGCGCGAGACGGTCGAAGCAGGGCGCGCCGTCCGCGATGTCGTAATAGTCGGATTTCGAGCCGACGAATTCATGGCCCGACAGCGTCAGGCCGGTCGGCCCGTCGACGCTTCCCAGCCAGATCTCGATGCGGTCCCAGTCGGTCGCGGTCCAGAACAGGTTCGACCCGCAGGTTCCGCAGAAGCCCCGCCGCCCGGTTTCGGACGAGGCGAACCAGCGCGGCGCGGCGCCGTCCAGGGTCAGCGCCGCGGCGTCGACCGTCATGCAGGCGACGTGATGGCCGGTGGTGCGGCGGCAATCCTCGCAATGGCAGGCGACGACGGCCGAGGGCGCGCCCTCCATCCGCCAGCGCACCGCGCCGCACAGACATCCGCCGGTCAGGATCATGCCCCTGGCTCCAGATCGAACCGCGGCAGGCCGTCGGCGATCCGGTAGTAGTCGCCCTTCGAGGCGACGTGGATATGCCGGGCGGCGCGCAGGCCGGTCGGCGCGTCCAGCGTGCCGGCGAAGATGGCGACATGGCCGCCATGGTCCGGCTTCCAGAACAGGTTGCCGCCGCAGGTCCCGCAGAAGCCGCGCGCCGCGATGTCCGAGGCCCGATGCCAGGTCAGCGTCGCCTCGGCCTCCAGCGTCAGGTCGCCGGGCGCGCAGGCGGTGGCGGCGGCGTAGTGCCCGGAGCTGCGCCGGCACTGCGTGCAATGGCAGAACACCACCTCGCGCAGGGGGCCGGTCACCCGGTAGCGCACGCCGCGGCACAGGCAGCCGCCCGTGGCCGTCGTCCCCGCCCTGCTCATGCCGTCGCGCTCATGCCCGCATCCTCTCGCGGCCGCCTCATGCGGCGTCGTCCTCCCCGTCCGCCGGCGCGCCCATCGGGGCGCCCAGCGCCGCCATCAGCGGGCCGAAGGCGGGGAAGGAGGTGGCGATGGGTCCGGCGTCGTCCACCCCGACGGGCCGTTTCGCGGCGAGCCCGCCGACGAGGAAGGACATGGCGATGCGGTGATCCAGATGCGTGGCCACCGTGCCGCCGCCGGGCACGCCGTCGGCGCCCATGCCATGCACGGTCAGGCTGTCCTCGGTCTCCTCGACCCTGACCCCCATCGCCTCCAGCCCCCGGGCCACGGCGTCGATGCGGTCGGATTCCTTGACCCGCAGTTCGCCGATGCCGCGCATCACCGTGCGGCCCTCGGCGAAGGCGGCGGCGACGGCGAGGATCGGGTATTCGTCGATCATCGAGGGCGCGCGCTCCGGCGGCACCTCCACCCCGCGCAGGGCCGAGAACCGGGCCACGAGATCGGCAGCGGGCTCGCCGCCTTCCTCCCGCGCCTGGCGGGTCTCCAGATCCGCGCCCATCTCCCGCAAGGTGTCGATCAGGCCGGTGCGGGTCGGGTTCATGCCGATGCCGGGCAGCAGCACCTCCGAGCCCTCCACCAGCAGCGCCGCCACCAGCGGGAAGGCGGCCGAGGACGGGTCGCGCGGCACGGCGAGGCTCTGCGCGGCCAGCTCCGGCTGGCCGACGAGCCGGACGGCGCGGCCGCCCCCGGGCAGGTCGACCGTCTCGACCTCCGCCCCGAAGCCGCGCAGCATCCGTTCGGTATGGTCCCGGGTCGCCTCGGGCTCGATCGCCTCGGTGACGCCGGGCGCGTTGAGGCCCGCCAGCAGCACCGCGGACTTCACCTGCGCCGAGGCCATGGGCAGCCGGTAGGACACCGGAACCGGGTTCGCGGCCCCGACCAGCGTCAGCGGCAGCCGCCCGCCGCGACGCCCGTGGGCGGCGGCGCCGAACAGCGCCAGCGGGTCGGTGATCCGTCCCATCGGCCGCCGGCGCAGGCTGGCGTCCCCGGTGAAGGTGGCGGCGATGGGCGTGGTGGCCATCGCCCCCATGATCAGGCGCACGCCGGTGCCGGCGTTGCCGCAGTCGATCACGTCCTCCGGCTCCGCGAAGCCGCCGACGCCGACGCCCCGGACAGACCACGCCCCCTCGCCCGTCCGCGTCACGGTCGCGCCGAAGGCGGCCATGGCCCGGGCGGTGCCGAGCACGTCCTCGCCCTCCAGCAACCCGGTGATCCGCGTCTCTCCCACCGCCAGCGCGCCGAGGATCAGCGCGCGGTGGGAGACGGACTTGTCGCCGGGAATGACCGCCTCGCCCCGCAGCGGGCCGGCGGCGCGGGAGACGAGCGGTTGCGGGGCGCCGTGCGCGGACATGGCGGGCTCTCCTCTGCGCGGGACAGGGGGTCCGCGCGATGACCGGGGTTCGGCCCCGGGCCTAGCCCATC
>JAYZWL010000009.1:0-48107 GCA_036154955.1 Pseudomonadota bacterium
CGCCGCCCGCGAGGTCGATCCGCTGGCCGACATTCCCGGCCGAGCCGTTGAAGGAGACCACCGTGATCGCCTGGCCCTCGGGATCGGAGTCCGCCCCGAAGCCGTTGTTCGAGAACACGTTCTTCGAATAGGTCGCCGTCGGGTTGACCGCGAACGCATCGTCCTGCGCCACCGGCGGACGGTTCGGAGAGGTCACGGTGAAGGTCGCCGTCGCCTCGTCCGTGCCGCCATGGCCGTCCGAGATCATGTAGGTGAACGAGGTCTGGCGGGAGCCGCCGGCCGGCAGGTCGTTGAAATCTCCGTCCGGCACGAACCAGAACTGCCCGTCCGCCATCAGCCGAACCGCCCCGCCGCCGGCGAGGTCGATCCGCTGGCCGACATTTCCGGCCGAGCCGTTGAAGGAGACCACCGAAATCGGGTGACCGTCCGGGTCCGAATCCGCCCCGAAGCCGTTGTTGGAGAACACGTTCTTCGAATAGGTCGCCGTCGGGTTGACCGCGAACGCATCGTCCTGCGCCACCGGCGGGCGGTTCGGAGAGGTCACGGTCACGCGGATTTCGGCCGTGTCGGTCGCGCCATGGGCGTCGGCCAAGGTGTAGCTCAGCACCGCCACACGGCTCGCCCCCGCCGCCAGATCGGCGAAGTCTCCGTCGGGGTTGAACCAGAACGAGCCGTCGGCGTTGATCCGCGCCCGGCCGCCGCCGGCCAGGTCGAAGGAGGTTCCGACCAGCCCCGCCTGCCCCTCCACCGCCGCCACCCGGATCGCGTCGCCATCCGGATCGCTGTCCGCGCCCGAGCCGTTGTCCGCCAGCACGTTGCGAGAGATCGTGCCGGAGGTCGCGGCGACGGCGAAATCGTCGTCGCGCGCATCCGGCGGGGTGTTGGGGTCGGTCGCCTCGGCCAGCGAGATCTCGTAGTCGACCGGCCCCTCTCCGTTCAGCTCCAGCCGGTGCACATCCGCCGCGACGGCGGTGAAGGTCACCACGATGCCGTCGGCGGTGTAGGAGGAGTAGGCGTCGTAGAGCGAGGAGAAGCTGTAGTAGCTGCTATAGGTCGAATAGACGTAAAGCTCGCCGGAGCGCAGCCGGAACCAGGCGTCCTCGCCCAGCCCGTCGCCGGCGATCTGCAGGCGGTATCGCGTGCCGGCCTCGACCTCCAGCTCGAAGACGTCCCTGTCCCACTGGTAGTCGATGGCGCCGGAATAGTGGTCGCCCTCGCCCAGCACCGGGAAGGCCGCGTCGGTATGCCAGTAGTAGTTGGGCTCGGGGTCGGAGAGACGATCGAGGCTCAGCTCATAGTCGCCAGGCCCGGCGTCGGAGAACCTGACCAGGTCATGCGCATGCTCTCCGGCGCCGAAGATCAGGTAGACCCGGTCGCCGTTTTCGGGGTGGTAGTAGGTCGTGTAGTTCAGCCAGTCGGTCTCGAACCGGGTGCTGTAGGTGGTGTAGCCCGAGTAGCTGGAATAACTGACATAGGTGTCGCGCCCGAGCGCGTCCCAAAGCCTCGGGCCGTCCCCGGCCTCGGCATGCACCCGCAGGCGGTAGACCTCCCCCGGCCCCTCGGCGTCGAGCAGGAACACGTCGCGGTCGCCTTCGTAGCCGATCGAGGCGTCCAGAGGCAGCAGGTCGGTCAGCGTGCGGTAATCCTCCGCCGGCAGATAGAAGCTTGCCGGGTCGGGGTCGAACACCGAGACCAGCTTCACATGGTAGCCGCCCTGCACGCCCTCGCCGGCCCGCACCTCCAGATACGGGTTCTGCGGGGCGTAGGAGAAGTCGAACGGCGCCACGAAACGCGGCAGGCCGCCATAGGTTCCGGCGGGCGTCAGATCGAGCCGATCGAAATTGTCGTAGCTGCTGTAGGCGGTCCCGCCGTAATAGGTGGAGTAGGTCGAATAGACCACCCGCTGCACCAGTGAGAGGTCGAGCGCGCCGGCGTCGATCGGATCGGGCCCGTCGCCATAGACCTCCACCAGGTAGGCGGTGTCCGGCAGCACATCGAGCGCGAACCAGTCGATATCGCCGGGGAACTGGATGCCCTCCGAGATCTCGTCCCCGTCGCCGAGCAGCGGGCCGCCGGGACCGGCGGGGGCGTCGTCCAGCTCGCCCAGATCCTCCAGCAGCACCTGATAGCCGAAAAGCGGGGCCCGCCGGCTGTCCTCGCCGACCGACACGAAAAGCTCCCCGTCGACCGGGGTGAAGAACGACATCACGACCGTCTCGACGCCGCTCACGTAGGTATAAGTAAACGTGTAGGTGTAAGATCCCCAGTAGGAATAGCTGCGATAGGTGTCGATGTCGCGGATCAGCGACGTATCGAACGCCATCCAGTTGCCGTAGGCGTCGTAAAGCGCCAGCGAGTCATGGCCGCGATAGGAGCTCACGTCGCGGCCGAAGGGCAGGACCTGTCCGTCCGCCGCCACCAGCCGCACCAGGTAGGTGTGGCCCGCCTCCACGTCCACCGCGAACCAGTCCTGATCGCGGGTGTATTCGATCTCGCCCTCGACCCAGGGGCCGTTCGCAGGCAACGCCCCGGTGGTCGAGGCGTCCTGCGCGAAGTCGTCGGTCAGCGCCTCGACCGAGACGCGGTAGCCGCCGGAATCGCCCAGAAGGCCCAGCACCAGTTCGCCATCGGTCCGCGCCGGGGCGAGCGTCAGGACAGGGTATTCGGGCGAATAGCCGTAGCCGCTGTATCCCCAGTTGTCCCACGCCCCGAGCCAATTGGTGTAGGTGTAGCCATAGGTGTAGCCGCTATAGCTATAGGTGTTCCGATAGATGGAGTAGAAATTGATGTAGTCGATCTGCGCCGGCGTCTCGCCGTCCCCGGTGATCGTCACCCGGTAGGCGGAGCCGGGCGCGCCCTCGACGCGGACGAAATCGAAATCGCCGGGATACTGGAACGCGCCGAGATAGTCGTCGCCATCCGCCTCGGCCGCCGGCGTGTCCGGGCCGGTCCAGCGCGGCTGGTTGGGCTCGGGGTCGTCGTCCTCGAACAGCTCGACCCGATAGCCCCCCGGCTCCCAGGACTGGACCTTCAGGATCACATAGGGGTTCTCGGCGTCGACGGCTTCGCTGACGCGGCCGGTGGCGATGACCATCCGTTCGCCGTCGCGCTCGATCGACGAGTCATCGAGGGAGAAGTATCGCGAATACTGGTAGGAGTCGCGGCTGTAATACAGCACCCCCCAGGACCAGCCGCCGTTGCGGTTCGGAATGTCGCCGTCGCCGGTGAATTTGACGGTGAAAAGCTCTCCCGGCGCGAGGTCGAGCCGGATGGCGTCGATGTCGTCGGGGTCGCCGAGCACGCTGGACAGGCTCTCGCCGCGCTCCAGGAAAGCGGGCGTGGTCCAGTCGTCGGGCAGGTCGAGGTCGTCCTCCAGCACCTGCATGTCGAGCAGGTAGTCGAACGCCTCATAGCCATCGCCGTTCACGCCCACGAAGAAGGTCGCGTCGGTTTGGGCGGTGAACTTCAGGTAAACGGCTTCGGTGCGCACATAGGAGTAGGAGTAGGAGCCCCAGTAGGTCGGGAACAGTTCCGGCGTTCCGGACGGCTCCGAATACCTCAGCGCGAAGATCGGCGAGTAGCTGTAGCTGGTATAGCTGCCGTAGCCGGGGCTGTAGAGCCGCAACCCGTTGTAGGCCCAGGCGTGCATGTCGCCGCCGTCGCCGCGCAGGCGGATGCGGTAGGTCTCCCCCGCCTCCATCTCGACCGCGAACCAGTCGACGTCGTCCGCCATCTCCAGCGCGCCCGAAACCGGCGCGAACGGCGTCAGGACGCCGGTCGTCGACCGGTCGCCGGCGAAATCATCCACCACAACGGCCATGATGCTGGCTCTCCGATTCTCCGCGAGGATTTCGGTCCGGTCGCGCCGGCCGCCTCCCGCTTCCCCCCCAGGCGCCACGGATCGCGGCGCCGGCCTTCCCGCTTGAAATCACCCGGACCGCGTTAAGACACGAGGCGGCTCCGTGGCGGCATTATGCCCGAGCCGCGCCGCTCCGCAACAGGAACCTTTCCGGATCGGGCGCCGCGCGAACAGGTTGCGCGCGGGGCCCCCGCGGCGTTCAATGGCCGCGATTTCAGGCCATGGGCCGGGTCCGGCGGGCCCCGCCCCGATGCGGGGGACGCGGCATGACGGATCCATATCTTCAGGGACCTATCACCGGCGCGCCGGACGGCGAGGCGCCCGGGTCGGCCGGGGAAGGCGCGCCGTCGCTCGACGTGTCGGTCTCCGACGGGTTCGGGCCCTGGCTGGAAGCGGCCCGCGCGGCCGTCGCCTTCACCACCTACCAGGCCTCGAAGCTGTTCCTCGTGGGCCTGTCGCGGGAACGCGAGATCACGGTGTTCGAGCGCACCTTCGGCCGCTGCATGGGCCTGGGCGCGAGCCGGGACGAGCTGTGGCTCGCCACCGGCTTCCAGCTCTACCGGTTCGAGAACTTCCTCTCCCCCGGCCAGATCCACGAGGGGTTCGACGCGGTCTATGTGCCGCTGCAGGCCCATACCACCGGCGAGGCGGATATCCACGACGTCCACGGCTCGGCCATCGGGGCGCCGGTCTTCGTGGCGACGCGGTTCAACTGCCTGGCGACGCTGGACCGGCGGCACTCGTTCATCCCGCTGTGGAAGCCGCCCTTCATCTCCGACATCGTGGCGGAGGACCGCTGCCACCTGAACGGGCTGGCGATGCGCGACGGCAAGCCCGCCTACGTCACCCTGATCGCGGCGACCGACGTGGCCGGCGGCTGGCGGGACCGGCGGCGCGACGGCGGCATGCTGTGGGACCTGCGCCGCGGCGGGCCGCTGGTGGAGGGGCTGTCGATGCCGCATTCCCCGCGCCTCTACGACGGGCGTCTGTGGATGCTGAATTCCGGCGCCGGCGAATTCGGCTGGGTGGACGAGGCCGCCGGCCGCTTCGTGCCCGTCGCCTTCCTGCCGGGCTTCGCCCGCGGCATGACCTTCGTGGGCCGGCACGCGGTGATCGGCGTCTCCAAGCCGCGGCGGGAGGGGGCGTTCCAGGGTCTCGCGCTGAACGAGCGGCTGGCGGATGCGGGGCGCGAGCCGCTCTGCGCGATCTGCGTGGTCAATCTCGACACCGGCGAGGTGGAGCACGAGATGCGGCTGGAGGGCTATGTGCAGGAGCTTTACGACACCGTGGCCATCCCCGGCGTGCGGCGTCCGATGGCGCTGGGCTTCCAGACCGACGAGATCCGCTATTTCGTCCGCCCCGGCCCGATCCCGCAGCGCCGCCCCAAGCAGGCGGCCCCGATGGGCGCGGAGGCCTGAGCGATGACCGACGCGCTTTTGATCCATATCGGCGACTGCAAGGCGGGCAGCACCTCGATCCAGACCGTGCTGCGGGACGGGTCCTGGACCGCGCCCGGAGAGGTTCGGGGGGGCGGGGGCTCGCGCCCGCTGCGCTACGCCGCCACCGGGCGGGACGACGGGCTGAACCATCACATGCTGTCGAACTCCCTGTTCATCGAGGGCCTGGCCGAGCGCCGGCCCCTGATGCACAAGGCGCTGGCCAGCGAGGCGGCGGAGAGCGCCTCGCCCCTGCTGGTCCTGTCCTCGGAACGCTACGAGTTCGCCCCGCCGGAGGCGCTGGCCGAGGCGCTGAGGCGCAACCTTCCGGACCTGCCGGTGCGCCTGATCGCCTATGTGCGCCCCCATGCGGAGCGGCTGGTCTCGGGCTGGTCGCAGCAGGTGAAGCAGGGGCTGTTCGCAGGCTCGCTGGAGGCGTTCCACGACGCGACGCTGGCCGAGGGGCGGTTCCGCTACGCGCCGCGGCTGCGAGCCTGGCGGGCGGCGTTCGGCGACCGGCTGGAGGTGCGGCCGATGATCCGCGCGCGGCTGACCGGGGGCTGCGCGGCGCATGACTTCCTGACCTGGGCGCTGGGCGAGGGCGCGGCGCCCTCCGCGCCGGTGGAGACCAACGCCTCGCCCCGCCTGCCGGACCTCGCGCTTTTGGCCCGGCTGGGGGCCGAGGGGCCGGCGGGGCGGCGGCTGGCCGCGGCGCTGGCCGGCGCGATGGAGCGGGCGGGGCCGGCTTCGGGCCCGGCGCCGGCGCTGTCCCGGGCGCTGGCGGCGCAGTCGGCGCGGGACTATGCGGAGGACGCGGCGGCGGTGGACGCCGAACAGCTCGCCGCCCCGGCGCTGGCGGAGGCGCTGGCCGCCGCCCCCGACCGGGCGCCGGAAAGCGCGCCGGGTCTGGACGCGCCCGGGCTGATCTCACCCGAGACCGCGCGCCTGCACGCCCTGTGGATCGAGGCGGCGACCGTCGCGCTGCGCGCCGGGCCGGGGCATGGCCCGCGGCGGGGCGGCGGGGGGCCGGGCGCCGCGGCGGCGCAGGGTCCGCAGCGCATCGCCGGGCGCGGCCGCCCCGCGCCCGCCGGGGCGCGCTGAACGCGGCGCGTCGCGACAGACGCGGCTTCGGGGACGCCCGCCCGGGGGCGCGGCCCCGCCCCGGCCGCCGCGCCTGCGGCCGGATCAGCGGCAGGCGGCGGCGCGGTCGAAGCGGACGGTTTCGACCGGCTCGCCGCCGGGTCCCAGCACCTCCGCCGACAGCGCGGCCAAGGGGCGGCGCGGGAGGCGGATCTCGCCCTCGAAGACCACCCGGGTCATCGCCTGGGCGCAGATCCCCGCCTGCCGCGCGAGACTGCGGGAAACCACGAGGCGGTCCCCGTCCCATCGCGTCGTCGCTTCCGGCGCCGCGAAATGGCAGGCGTCGGGCGCCATGACCGGGACCGCGTAGCTCACCCTGTCCGGCCCGAAGCGCGCGGAGGCGCCGCGGGGGCCGACGACCTCCCCGAGGCACTGGACGGCGGACGCGGGGGCCCCGGCGCCCTTCGCCCCCGCGCCGCCGCCCGGCGCCGCGTCGCAGCCGCTTAGCCCCGCCGCGCCGAGGGCCGCGACCGCCAGGACCACCCCGGCCCGGACGCCTGCCGCGCGGCTCATACCAGCGAGGTTTCCAGCAGCCAGGCGCCGGTCTCGCTCGACGAAAAGGCCTGCACGTCCAGGTAATAGATCCCGGAGCGGTCGGCCTCGTGGATCAGCCGGCTTTCCAGCCCGTCGCCCCCGTCGTCGTCATAGGCGATTTGCGCCCCGGTCGCGTCGCGCAGCCGCAGCAGCGTGTCGGAGACGGGGTCCGCCGAGGACGGATCGCCCGTCAGGTCGAACCGGTAGGCGTCCCCGGCGACCAGCGACACCGCGATCCAGTCCCGATCGCCGCCCTCCTCCAGCTCGCCGCGCACCGCGCCGCCGATGGCGACCGCGCCCGCGCCCGCGGCGGTGTCGCCGTAGTCGTCGGCCACCGCCGCGCCGGTCTGGACCGCCCGCAGCTCATAGGTCCCGGAATGCCGGTCCGAAAAGGCGGCGACGGCGAGGTAATGGGTCCCGGAATAGCTGGCGGCATGGTCGATGCGGGAATCGAGCCCGTCGCCGTCATCGTCGTCGAAGGCGACGAGCCCCCCTCCGGCGTCGTAGAGCGACAGCGTGGCGTCGGCCAGCGTCGCGCCCGCCGCGTCGAAGCGGTAGCGCGCCCCGCTCTCCAGCGTCACCGCGAACCAGTCGACGTCGCCCTCGCTCTCCAGCTCTCCCGCGACCGAACCGCCGACCGCGACGACGCCCTGGGTGCTGGCGTCGTCGCCGAAGTCGTCGCCGCCGCCCGAAAGCGTGGTCGAGGCCACCGTGTAGGTTCCCACGCGCCCGTCGCCGAACCCGCCGACGCCCACGTAGAAGGCGCCGGACTGGTCGGCGAAATAGGTCAGCCGCGCGTTCAGCCCCTCCCCCCCGTCGTCGTCGGAGGCGATCAGCGCGCCGTCGGGGCCGTAAAGGTTCATGACCGGGTCGCTCAGCGCCCCCGACGCGGCGCCCGAGCCCATCGCGTCGAACTGGTAGGTCGCGCCGCGGACCAGAGTGACCCGGAACCAGTCGCGGTCGCCCGCAAGCTCCAGCTCGCCCGTCGTCTCGCCGTCCGTCGGCAGCCGTCCGGCGGTGGCCACGTCGCCGGAGAAATCGTCGCCCGCGCCCAGATCCTCGACCGCGACCCGGTAGCCGCCCTCGTCCCCGTCGGCATAGGCGCCGGCGGAGACGAAATGCCGGCCGGTGACGGAAGCGGTGAAGATCAGGGAGGAATTCAGCCCGTCCCCCCCGTCGTCGTCCTCGTCCACCAGCGTCGCGTCGCCGTCGTAGAGCCGCAGATAGGTGTCGCCCACGGCGTCCGCGCCGGCGCCGGCCAGGTCGATGCGGTAGGCGCGCCCGGCCACGAGGTCGACCGCGTGCCAGTCCCGGTCGCCGACGAAGTCGAGCGTGGAGGTCGCCGCCCCGCCCACCGGGATCACCGAGCCGGTGTCGCGTCCGGCCGGCAGGTCGCCGTCCGCGCCGCCGCCGCCCTGCCCGCTCATCGACAGGAGATAGTCGCCCGCGCCGTAGTCGCCATAGGACCCGGCCGAGAGGTAGTAGGTCCCCGAGGACCGCGGCGAGAACCGGGCGATCAGCGAATAGAGCCCCTCGCCCCCGTCGTCGTCGGAGGCGAGCTCGTTCCCCGCGGCGTCGTAGAGGCGCAGATAGGTGTCCGCGACCCCGTCGTCGCCCACGCCGACCATGGAGAAGTCGTAGACCGATCCGCCGGTCAGCGACACCGCCGCCCAGTCCCGGTCGCCGACGGGGTCGAGCACGCCGGCGTAGTCCGCGCCCGGGGCGAGGCGGGCCGTGGTCGAGCCGTCCTCCGGCACGTCGTCCCCGCCCTCTCCCGGGGCCGACAGCAGGGCGACGGCGAGGTCGTAGCGCCCCTCGCCCGCGTCGGAATAGGCGCCCGCCTCCAGGTAGATCACGCCGCTGGCGGAGGCGGTGTGGAGGAGCTGGGAATTCAGCCCCTCGCCGCCGTCGTCATCCGCCGCGATCAGGGTCCCCGCGGCGTCGTAGATCCGCAGGAACGGGTCGGAGAGCCCTCCCGCCCCAGCGGCGCCCGTCAGGTCGATCAGGTATTCGCCGCCCGCGACCACGTCGAGCCGGTGCCAGTCGCGGTCCCCCGCCGTCTCCAGCCGTCCGGAGACCGGGGCGCCGTCGCGCGCCGTCGAGCCGGTGGAGGCGTCGGCGGGAAGGTCGTCCTCGGGCGAGCGGCGCAGCGGCCGGGTCTGGGCGCGCAAGGTGTAGGTCCCCGTCGCCTCCCCGTAGCTCTGGGCCGCGATGTAGTAGAGCCCGGCGCGCGAGGCGGTGAAGTCGATGCGGGAGTTCAGTCCCTGCCCGCCGTCGTCGTCGGTGGTCAGCGCCGCGCCGTCGGGACCGTAGAGCGTGACCAGCGGGTCTGAAAGCGTGCCGTGCCCGGTCTCGGCCCCTTCCAGGTTGATGAGGACCTGCTGTCCGGCCCGCAGGCGAACGGCGAAGAAATCTTGGTCGGAGCCGGTCTCGATCTCTCCGCTCACGTCGCGGCGGGCGCGGATGCGGGTGGCCTCGGCGACGGAATCGCCGAAATCGTCGTCGCCCGTCCCCGGTCCGGGCGTCGGGTTCGGGCCCGGGGTCGGGTCGTCCCCGGCCATGGCCAGAATGCCTTCGGCCAGGGCCAGCATGTTGGCGCGCGGGATGTCGGCGTTGAGGCTGGGGACGTTGTCGTCCTCGTCGTCGCCGTCGCGGATGGTGTCGGCGGTGGAGATCAGCAGCGCGTGGAACTCCGCCGGCGTCAGCCGTCGGCCCAGCACGTCGTCCGCGATCTCCTGCGCCAGCGCCGCCATGCCGGCGATCACCGGGGCCGCCTGCGAGGTGCCGGCCTGGGAGGCGAAGCCGCCGCCCGGGGCCGCGCCGGTGATCATGGCGCCGGGGGCGAAGATCTCCCCCATCGTGGCGCTGCGCTGGGAGAAGGAGGTGACCCGGTCCGCGGCGGTGGAGAAGTCCTTGGCGCCGGAGCCGAAGTCCACCCGTCCGAAATTACCCGCCCAGACCGCGCCGACCGCGATGGCGTTGGGGTCGGCCGCGATGGAGGACACGCCCGCCGACTGGTGGGTGAAGAAGTCGTTGCCCGCGGCCACGGTCACGATCACGCCCAGCGCGTCGAGCGCGGCGAACTCGTCGCCCAGGGCTGCGTTGGTGCGGCTGGCGGAGGCGTTGTCGCCGCCGCCCAGCGACATGTTCACCGACACGATGTTGTAGGCGGCGGCGTTGTCGATCACCCAGCGCAGGGCGCTTTCGATCCCCGCCATGCCGCCGCGCCCGGAATTGTCGAGCACCTGCAGCGCCGCGATGTTCGCCCCCGGCGCGATGCCGGCATAGGCCGACGCCTCGGACGCCACGATGGACGAGACATGGCTGCCATGGCCCTGCACGTCGTCGGCCGAGCCGTCGCGGTCGGTCGAGAAATCCTGGTGGAACACGATGCGGTCCGACACGCCGTCGCCGTTGGCGTCGGCCCCGAAGGCGGCGTGGTTCAGGTCGATGCCGGTGTCGAGCACCGCCACCGTGTAGCCCGACCCGTCCGCCCCGCCGAAACGGGCGTCGAGGCGCATCAGGGCCGCGCCCACCAGGTCGGCGGCGGCGTTGGACAGCACCCCCACCGCGCCCGCCTCGTCGTCGATGGAGACCTTGTCGTCCGAGCCGCTGTCGGTGGTGTCGGTGCCGGCCTTGCCGCCGGCGAAGGCGAAGAAGCCCGCGTCGATCCCGGTCGCCTCGACGCCGCGCAGCAGGATGGAGCTGCGTCCGGCCCGGATCAGCGCGCCCTCTCCGGTCTGCGCGATGACCAGGTCGGTGAAATCGATGTCGGTGGCCGACAGGTCGATGACGTCGCCCTGCGCGGCGTTGAAATCGGTGATCGTGTCCGCGCCCCAGCGGCCGCCGAAGGCGAAGACGTCCGCGCCGCCGCCGCCGGTCAGCCGGTCCCGCCCGGCCCCGCCGATCAGCACGTCGTCGCCCGCGCCCCCCTGCAGCTGGTCGGCCCCGCGTCCGCCGCGCAGCTCGTCCGCGCCGCGCCCGCCCAGCAGCCGGTCCGCCCCGCCGCCGCCGTCGAGGCTGTCCGCCCCGCCCCGGCCCCGAAGCACGTCCGCGCCGCGCCCCCCGGTCAGATCGTCAGCGCGCCGGTTGCCGTTGATGACAGGCATGGTATTCCCCCCTGCGTGACCGCCCCGCCCGCACCCTTTAGGCCCCGGCGGAGGGCGGACGATAGTCGCGGCCGCGAGGGCGTTCAACCATGACGATACTACGCGCCCCTGACAGCCCCGGCGGCGGAGACGTTTTCCGCCGCGTCGGCGCCGCGGTCAATGGAAACAGTTTGAACTTTCGATGCAATTTTTCTCTGGTCTCGCAATGAGGCAAGGCGCGGACGAACCACGGCTTTCGACGCCCCTCGCGACATGCCCCGCCTGCGGGCGGGACGCCGGCCGTCGGCGGGACCGCATGTCGGCCGCGCCCCGCACGCCGGCCCCGGTGTCGGAAGCGAATGAAATTCGTGAAGAAACCGCGGCCGTCCGCCCGGCCTCGCCGCAGGCGCTTCGCCGACTCACCTCGGCGCGCCCGTCGCGCGGCGCGTCGGCTCCGTCGCCCGGGCCGCGTCGCGGGGCGCGGCCGCCTGCGTCCCGCGCGCCGCGCCCGCCGCATTCCGGCGCCGGATCGGCGACGGGACGCCATGACATGGAGCGCTCTCCCCATGGTTGAATTCTACGTCGACGCCGACGCCTGCCCGGTCCGTGACGAGGTGCTGCGCGTCGCCGCCCGCCACGGGCTGCGCACGCATATGGTCTCCGACGGCGGCATCCGGCCCTCGGCCGACCCGCGGGTCAACACGGTGTTCGTGCCCGGCGGGGCCGACGCCGCCGACGACTGGATCGCGGAGCGGATCGGGCCCGCCGACATCTGCGTGACCAACGACATCCCGCTCGCCTCCCGCTGCCTGGAACGCGGCGCCCAGGCGATCAAGCCCAACGGCGAGATGTTCACCACCGCCGGCATCGGCATGGCGCTGGCCCAGCGCGAGCTGATGCAGACCCTGCGCGAGACCGGGGCGGTGACCGGCGGGCCGCGGCCGTTCTCGAAGGCCGACCGCTCCAATTTCCTCAACCGGCTGGAGACGGCGACGCAGGCTGCGAAACGGCGGGGCTGACCCCTTGCGCCGGCGGGGCGGGTCGGGTCAGGCTGGCTGTCGCTCCCTCCCCTCCCCGCCGCCGAGGACCGCCATGACCGCCGCCGACCCCGACCGCCTGCCCTACGAGATGGGCCTGGAACCCGGCCTGGAGCCCGGCTTCGACGTGCCCGCCCTGCCCGGCGCCTCGGAGGACGAGATCGAGACGCCGGCGCTGGTCGTCGACCTCGACGCGATGGAGGCGAACCTGCGCGCCATGGCGGCCCGGGCCGAAACGGCCGGGGTGAAGCTGCGGGCCCATGCGAAAAGCCACCGCTCCCCCGAACTGGCGCTGGAGCAGATCCGCATCGGCGGCGCCATCGGCGTGTGCTGCCAGAAGATCGCCGAGGCGGAAGCGATGGTCCGCGGCGGCGTGCGCGACGTGTTCGTGACCAACGAGATCGTGGACCCTCGCAAGATGGCCCGCGCCGCCCGGCTGGCGCGCGAGGCGCGGGTGATCGTGATGTGCGACGACGCCCGCGTGCTGGCCGACTGGTCCGCCGCCGCGCTATCGCACGACGTGACGCTGGAGATGGCGGTGGAGATCGACTGCGGCACGCATCTGTGCGGCGTCGACCCCGGAGAGCCGGCGGCGGAGCTGGCGGCGAAGGTCGCGGCCACCCCCGGCCTCGTCTTCGCGGGGCTTCAGGCCTATCACGGCCAGGCCCAGCACATTCACGACCCCGAAGCGCGCCGCGCCGAGATCGAGGCGGCGGCGGAGGCGGTGCGGATCACCCGCGCCGCCCTGGAGGCCCGCGGCCTGCCCTGCCCGATGGTCGGCGGCGCCGGCACCGGGAGCTGGGAGTTCGAGGCCGCCTCGGGCGCCTGGACGGAGATGCAGTGCGGCTCCTACCTGTTCATGGACGCGGATTACCAGCGGGTGGAGGCGGCGGCGGGCCAGGGGCTCGGCGCCTTCGCCAACTCGCTGTTCCTGCTGGCCACCGTGATCTCCAAGCGTCCGGGCCGCGCGGTCTGCGACGCGGGCCTGAAGGTCACCACGCTGGAAAGCGGGCCGCCTCGGATCGAGGGCGTGTCGGGCGCCTCGGTGATCGGCTGTTCGGACGAGCATGGGCGCATCCTCGACCCCGAGGACCGGCTCGACGTGGGCGACCGGGTGCGGCTGGTGCCGGGCCATTGCGACCCCACGGTGAACCTGCACGCCTGGATCGTCGGCCTGCGCCGCGGACGGGTGGAGCGGCTGATCCGGGTGGCGGCGCGGGGTCGGTCGCTCTGACCCCGCGCCTCGCCCGCGCCGGACGAGGCGCAGGCGCCTGACGCGCCAGATAGGGCGCGCCCTCGATTAACGCGCCAGACAGGGCGCGCCCTGGTTCAACGCGCCAGACAGGGCGCGATGGACGCGCGGGTCGCCTCGTCGCAGAAGGCCGCGTCGAGGCTGGCGCGGGCGATGGCGCGGAACTCGGCCTCGTCCCAGCCGAAGGCCGCCGAAAGGCCCTGATATTCCCGCGTCATGTCGGTGCGGAAGAAGGGCGGATCGTCGGTGGAGACGCCCACGGCCACCCCCGCCTCCCGCAGCCGGGCGATGGGATGGTCGGTCCAGTCCTCATAGACCTCCAGCGCTAGGTTGGAGCCGGGGCAGGTCGCCAGATGCACGCCCCGGTCGGCGAGGCGGGCGACCAGCCGCGGATCCTCGATCGCCCGCACGCCATGGTCCACGCGGTCGAGATGCAGCGCGTCGAGCGCCTGGGCCACGCTGTCGGGCCCGCCGAATTCCCCGGCATGGGCGGTCAGGCCGAGCCCCGCCTCGCGCGCGATGGCGAAGGCGGGGGCGAAGTCGGCGGGGGCGTGCATCCGCTCGTCCCCCGCAAGCCCCAGGCCCACGATGCGCGGATGCCCGGCCGCGACGGCGAGGCGCGCGGCGGCCTTCGCCCGCTCCGGCCCCAGCCCGCGGATGCAGGTGGGGATGAAGCGCGCGACGATGCCCGCCGCATCCTGCGCGGCCTGCGCGCCCTCGGAGATGGCGGCGAGATACTCGGCCCATTTCCCCGCGTCGCCCTGCGCCACATGGTCCGACGAGATCGCCAGCTCCGCATAGATCACCCCGTGCGCGGCGCAGTCCCGCAGCACCGCCTCGGCCAGCCGCCGATGATCGTCGGGGGTGACGAACAGCGCCGCGACCCGGTCATAGGCCGCGAGGAATTCCGAGAAGCCGCGCCAGATGTAGAAGCCGTCGGCGCCGATCAGGTCGTCCATCGGCACGTTGCGGGCGCGGGCCATCTCCCGCACCAGCGCCACCGGGGCGGCGCCTTCGATATGCAGGTGCAGCTCCACCTTCTTGAGGTCGCGCAGGGCGGTCATGGCAGGGCCTCCCCCGGAACCGGCCGGCCGGCGTCGAGGAAGCTCCGCCCATGCGGGCCGCGGGCGAGGCCCAGATGCGCGGCCAGCGTCTCCCCCACATCGGCGAAGCGGCGCAGGCCCGCCGAGCCCGGCGCCAGCCCCGGCCCGGCGCAGAGGGCGGCGACGCGTTCGCGCGTGTGGTCGGCGCCGGTCCAGGTCGGGTCGTTGCCGTGGTCGGCGGTGACGATCAGCAGGTCTCCGGGGCGCAGCGCGTCCAGCGCCTCGGGCAGGCGGGCGTCGAAGCGTTCCAGCGCGGCGGCGTAGCCGGGCACGTCGCGGCGGTGGCCGTATTCGCTGTCGAACTCCACGAAATTGGCGAAGACGAAGTCGCCCTCGCCCGCGTCCCGGATCGCCCCGACCGCGAGGTCGAAGAGCGCCATGTCGTCCTTGCCCTTCAGGCTTTCGGAGATGCCTGCGCCCGACATGATGTCCTTGATCTTGCCCACCCCGACCGTGCGCCCCCCCGCCGCGACCACCCGGTCGCAGAGCGTCGGCTGCATCGGCGGCACCGCGTAGTCGCGCCGGTTGGGCGTGCGCCGGTAGTCCGCGGCGGAGGCCCCGACGAAGGGCCGCGCGATGACCCGGCCGACCAGCAGGCCCATGTCGTCGAGCACGGCGCGCGCCGTCTCGCACAGGGCCAGCAGGCGGGGCAGCCCGAACGCCTCCTCATGCGCGGCGATCTGCAGGACGGAGTCGGCCGAGGTGTAGACGATGGGCTTGCCGGTCGCGACGCTCTCCTCGCCCAGCCGGGCGATGATCTCGGTGCCCGAGGCGTGCTGGTCGCCGAGGAGGCCGGGGATCCCGCCCTCGGCGATCAGGCGGGCGGTCAGCGCGGCGGGGAAGGCGGGTTCGGTCCTGGGGAAGTAATGCCAGTCGCGCGTGAGCGGCGCGCCCGCCAGCTCCCAATGGCCGGTGATGGTGTCCTTGCCGGGCGAGACCTCCTGCGCCACGGCCCAGGTGGCCTCGGGCGCGGGCGAGAGGCCGGGCGGGAACACCCCGCAGGCCGCCGCGCAGGCGTCCCCGAAACCGAGGCGGGAGAGGTTGGGCAGGCTCAGCGGCCCGGCGCGGCCGACATCCGCCCGCCCCTCGGCGCAGGCCTGCGCGATGTGCAGGAGGGTGTTGGAACCCGCGTCGCCGAAATCGGCGGCGTCGGGCGCGCCGCCGACGCCCACGCTGTCCATGACGAAGAGGAAGGCGCGGCTCATGCCACGTCCTCCGGCCCGAGGCGGGAGAGCACCGGCTCCGCCTCCTCCGGCGCCTCCGCCCCCACCCGGTAGGCGGCGAGCACCCGCGCCGCGGCCCGGTCGGCGTCGTCGCGGCTGGCGGCGTGGATGCGGGCCAGCGGGAAGTCCCCGTCGACCAGCGCGCCGACGCCGGCGCAGTGGGAGAGGCCGACCCGCGGGTCGATCTCGTCCGCCGCCCGCCTGCGCCCGCCGCCGAGTTCCACCACCGCGTTGCCCAACCCCCGCCCGTCCACCGCCTGCACGAGGCCCGGCGCGGGCGGCGGCACGTCGACCACCACCGGCGCGTCCGGCAGATAGGCGTCGAACCGCTCCACGAAGTCCGCCGGGCCGCCCAGCGCCGTCACCATGCGCCCGAAGCGTTCGGCCGCGGACCCGTCCTCGAACGACGCCGACAGGCGCGCGCGCCCGTCCTCGGCATCCGCCGCGATCCCGGTGAGGAACAGAAGCTCGCCCCCCAGCGCCACCGTCACGTCCCAGAGCCGGGCGTCGACCTCCGCCCCGGTCAGGAAGCGCACCGCGTTGGCGACCTCCAGCGCGTTGCCGCAGGACGAGGCCAGTGGCTCGTCCATCGCGGTGACCAGCGCCGAGGTCCGGCAGCCTGCGCCGTTGGCCACGCCGACCAGCGAGGCGGCCAGCGCCTCCGCCTCCGCCACCGTGCCCATGAAGGCGCCCGAGCCCGCCTTCACGTCCAGCACCAGCGCGTCGAGCCCGGCGGCGAGCTTCTTCGACAGGATCGAGGCGGTGATCAGGTCGAGGCTCTCGACCGTCCCCGTCACGTCGCGGATGGCGTAGAACCGCTTGTCGGCGGGCGCGATCTCCGCCGTCTGGCCGATCACGGCGCAGCCGACCTCGCGCACCACGCGGGCCAGCGCCTCCGGCCCCGGCGCCACGTCGTAGCCGGGAATGGAGGCGAGCTTGTCGAGCGTGCCGCCGGTATGCCCCAGCCCGCGGCCCGAGATCATCGGCACATAGACCCCGCAGGCGGCGAGCGCGGGGGCGAGCATCAGGGAGACGTTGTCGCCGACCCCGCCCGTGGAATGCTTGTCGGCCACCGGTCCGGGCAGGTCCCAGCGCAGCACCTCGCCGGAATCGCGCATGGCCAGCGTCAGGGCCACGCGCTCCTCCATCTCCAGCCCCTTGAAATAGACCGCCATGGCCAGCGCCGCGATCTGGCCCTCGGTCACCGCGCCGGAGGTGAGGCCGTCGACGAAGAAGCGGATCTCCTCCGGGCTCAGCCGCCCGCCGCCGCGCTTCTTCAGGATGATCTCTTGAGGCAGCATGTCTCTTCCTCAGTCCCTTCGCTTCAGCACGGCTCGGAACCAGCCCTCGCCCCGCTCCGTCACCCTGAACAGGCCGGTCAGGCGTTTCGGACCGCGGCGCGCCATATGCTCGCCGGTGGCGGTGGTGTCCATGCCCACGTCCTCGTAGACGTAAATCAGCAGCCAGTCGCCGGCCTCGGCCGCGACCTCCATGAACCGGGCGAGCTTCGGCTTCTGCGTGGCGCTGAACGCCACCCCGTCCCAGCGGCGCGAATCGAAGACCAGCGCCCCCTCGGCCTTGTCGAAGTCGAGCTCCCGGTGGCCGAGCGCCAGGCAGGGAAGGTCGCCGAGGGCGCCGGTCCAGCCATAGCCGCCCTGCGCGATCTTCGGCTTGGCGGGAAGCGTCGCGAGGTCGAGATCCGCGGTCGCCTGCGGGCCCGGGGCGGTCATGTCAGTAACCGCCCGTCGCGGCCGCCCCCGCCCCGCCCTTCAGCGTGTCGAGCAGCGCGCCCAGCAGGCCGGAGGCGCCGAAGCGGAAGGTGGTCGGCCCGGCCCAGTCCGGCCCCATCACCCGGTCGGCGATGTCGAGATAGGCCGCGGCCTCGGCCGTGGTGCGCACGCCGCCCGCGGCCTTGAAGCCCACGCGGCCCTCGCCCAGTTCGGCGATCCGCGCCAGCATGATCTCCGCCGCCGCCAGGGTGGCGTTGACCGGCACCTTGCCGGTGGAGGTCTTGAGGAAATCGGCCCCGCCCTCGATGGCCAGCCGCGAGGCCTCGGCGATCATCTCGCCGCTTTCCAGCACCCCGGTCTCAAGGATCGCCTTGACCGGGGCGGTCCCCGCGGCGCGCTTCACCCGCTCCACCCGCGCGCGGACCGAGGCGCCGCGGCCCTCCATCAGGTCGCGATAGGGGATCACCATGTCGATCTCGTCGGCGCCGTCCAGCAGGGCGGCGCGGGTCTCCTCCATCGCCGTCTCGTCGGTCGTCACGCCCGAGGGGAAGGCCACCACGGTCGCGATCTTCACATCGGCCGGGGCGACGCGGCGGGCGAGCCCGACGAAGCGCGGCCAGACGCACAGCGCCGCGACCGAGCCGTGGGGCGTCGCCGCCCGGCCGGCCAGCGCCCGGATCGCGTCGTCGTCGCAGTCGTCGTTCAGGTCGGTGAGGTCGAGACAGGCGAGCGCCCGGGCGGCGGCGCCGGCGAGGGTCGGGTCGGTCATGCGAAGCTCCTGACGAAGGCGCGGACCAGGGCGCGGAACCGGGTCTGGGCCTTGGCGGCCTCGGACTTGGTCTCCGCGTGGCTCAGCGGCTGGCCGGTCATGCCGGCGGCGTAGTTGGTGACGACCGAGACCGCGGCGACCTCCAGCCCCAGGAAACGGGCGAGGATGGTCTCGGGCACGGTGGACATGCCCACGGCGTCGGCCCCCAGGATGCGCGCGGCGCGGATCTCGGCCGGGGTCTCGAAGCTGGGGCCGGAGAACCAGGCGTAGACGCCCTCGTTCAGCTCCGGGTCGGCGGCCTTGAGCCGGGCGCGCAGATGCGGGGCGTAGGCGTCGACGAGGGAGACGAAGCGGTCGTCCGTCTCCTCCCCGATCAGGGGGTTGAGGCCGGACCAGTTGAGGTGATCGCACAGCGACATCAGCGCCCCCGGCGGCATCTCGTCTCGCAGGGAGCCGGCGGAGTTGGTCAGCAGCACCGCCTCCGCTCCCAGCGCCTTGATGGTGGCGAGCGGGACGCGCATCACGCCGGCGTCGCCCTTCTCATAGTAATGCGCCCGGCCGGACAGCAGGACCACGCGCACGCCTTCCAGTTCGCCCACCACCAGCGCGCCGGCATGGCCGGAGACGCCGGAGACGGGGAAGCCCGGCAGGTCGGCGAAGGGGAAGGCGTGGGCGTTCTCCAGCTCCTCGGCCAGCGCGCCGAGGCCGGAGCCCAGCACCAGCCCCAGCCGGGCGGGTGCGTCGCCGGCGCGGGCGCGGATCATCTCGGCGGCTTCGGTCATGCGCGCTCCCTCTCGCGGATCGCCGGCGGGGCGGCCGGGGTCTTCTCCGCATCTAGTCTTTTTGCGCGCGACGCGCCAGTTGGAGGGAGGGGGAAGCGAAAAGGAGAGATCCGATGGCAGGACGGAACCGGGCCGGAAACGCCGCGTCGAAGCGGGCGACGATCATGTTCGGGGCGGCGCTGGCGGCCGCCCTGCTCGCCGGCTGCGCGAAGGGGACGACGACCCCGACGGCCGCCCCTACGGCGACCCCGACGGGGGCGCCCACGCTGACGCCGGAGGGCTACGGCCCGCTGCGTGTGGGGATGAGCGCCGAGGCGGCCGCGCGGGCCTTCGACCCCGCCGGCGGCGGCGCGCCGCTCGGCCGGGCCGGCGACGGCGCCTGCGTCGAGGGCGCGCCGGCGGGCGCCCCTCCGGGCCTGCGGGCGATGGCGGAGCAGGGGCGGCTGACAAGGGTGACCGTCGCCGAGGGCGCGACGGTGCGCACCGAACGCGGCGTGGGCGTCGGCGACCCGGCCGAGGCCGTCGACGCGGCCTATGGCGCGCGGGTGGTGACCCGGCCCGCGAAATACGAGCCCCGGCCGGCGGAGACCAAGACCGTCTGGACCACGGGCGCGCCGGTGGGCCGGGACTGGACCGACGACGAAACCGCCCGCGGCCTGCGCTTCGAGATCGGGACCGACGGCCGCGTGCAGGCCATCCACGGCGGCGGGGTCAGCATCCAGTATGCGGAAGGATGTTCCTGACCCCGTTCGAGGGGGGACTGAACGGGGAGGGCTGAACGGGGGCGCTCCGGAGCGGAGCCGCAGCGTCGTGCGGACGGGCGCCGCGAGGCCCCGGGTCAAGCCCGGGGCGCCTGCCGTCGAGTCCCCGCGCCCCTCAGCCGTCCAGCGCGAAGCCCGCGGGCAGCAGTTCGGCCAGGGTCCAGCTCGCGCGGATCCCCTCGGCATTGGCGGAATGGACCACCGTGTCGGGGCGCCCGAATTCCGCCAGCCGCTGCCGGCAGCCGCCGCAGGGGGTTAGCGGGACCGAAAGCTCGCCCGCCACCACCACCTCCTTGATGATCCGGTCGTCCGCCGTCCGGGCGGCCATGATCATGTGGCTGATCGCGGTGGTTTCGGCGCACCAGCCCTCGGGGAAGGACTGGTTCTCGATATTCGCGCCGGAATGGATCAGGCCCGAGCGGGTGCGCAGCGCCACCCCGACCGCGAAATTGGAGAAGGGGGCGTAGGCGGCGGCGCGGGCGGCGAGCGCGGCGCGGAACAGGTCCTCGGGTCCGGTCACGGGCGCATCCTCAATGCTCGGCCAGCGCCGAGGGGGCGGAGGGCCCGCCCGCCAGCTCCAGCTTGCGCCAGACGCCGCGATGGACATGCGCCGCGGTGGGCTGGGTGATCTCGCGCCAGTTGGCATATGCGAAATCGTCGGCCAGATGGGTCAGCGCGATGGACAGCACCCCGAAATGACAGGCCAGCACCGGCTTCTTCGCCCCGCTGTCGCGGATCGCGTGCAGCGCGGCCTGGGTGCGGTCCCAGACCTCGTGCATCGTCTCCGACCACGGCGCGCGGAAGTGGCGGTCGCCGGTCACGCGGGGCGCGAGCTCCCGCATCTCGCGCAGGGCGGTGGGGCTGATCTGCCATTCCTGAAGCCGGCCGTCGACGACGATCTCCAGCCCCATGCGGCGGGCGAAGGGCTCGATCGTCTCCTGGCTGCGGCGGTAGGGCGAGGCGAAGATGGCGTCGATCCCCTCCCCCTCCAGCCGGTCGGCGAGGCGGATGGCGTCGGCCGCCCCCCGCTCGGTCAGCGGGTCGCAGAGCCCCTCGCCGGACTTCTCGCAATGCCGCAGGATGACGAGGTCCATCTCCCGCAGGCTCGGGTCGGCATGGTCTCGCATCACCGCTCCTTCACATAGGGCGTGCCGCCGGCCTTGGGCGGGATCGCCTTGCCGATGAAGCCCGCCAGCAGCACCACCGTCAGGATATAGGGCAAAGCCTGGATCAACTGAACCGGGGCGGCGCCGATCAGCGGCAGGTCCTGGCCCTGGAGGCGGATGGCCGCGGCATCCAGGAAGCCGAAGAGCAGGCAGGCGAACATCACCTGCATGGGCCGCCACTTGGAGAAGATCAGGGCCGCCAGCGCGATGAAGCCCTTGCCCGCCGACATGTCCTTGATGAAGCCCGCCGACTGCGCCACCGCCAGATAGGCCCCCGCCAGCCCGCACAGCGCGCCGGCGCAGACCATGGCCAGATAGCGCATCCGGGTGACGGAGATGCCGGCCGTGTCCACCGCCGCCGGGTTCTCCCCCACCGCGCGCAGCCGGAGCCCGAAGCGGGTGCGGTAGAGCACCCACCACGAGAAGGGCGCCGCCGCGAAGGCCACGTAGACCAGCAGGTAATGGCCCGAGAGCAGCTCGGAATAGATCCCGCCCAGCACCGGCACGCCGGCCAGCGTCTCGGCGAAGGGAAGCTGCAGGGTCTGGAACCGCTCCCCCCCCGACAGCGTCGGCGTGCGCCCGCCCTGGGAGAACCAGGCCTGCCCCAGCAGCGCGGTGAGGCCGGCGGCGAGGAAGTTGATCGCCACGCCCGACACGATCTGGTTGCCCCGATAGGTGATGCAGGCGAGCCCGTGGACCAGCGCGAAGCCGATGGCCACGATCATCCCCATCCCCGCCCCCGCCCAGGCGGACCCGGTCCAGGTGGCGGTGGCGGCGGCCGCGAAGGCGCCGGCCAGCAGCTTGCCCTCCAGCCCGATGTCGAAGACGCCCGAGCGTTCCGCATAAAGCCCCGCCAGCGCGGTCAGCAGCAGGGGGGTGGAGAGGCGGACGGTGGAGTCCAGCATCAGGATCAGCGCGTCGAACATCTCAGGCCTCCGCCTTGCGGGCCGGCAGGGCGGCGAAGATGCGGGCGACGGCGGGGCGGAACATGAATTCCAGCGCCCCGGCGAAGAGCACCACCAGGCCCTGGATCACCACCACCATGTCGCGGGTGATGGCCGGCATCTCGAAGGCCAGCTCCGCGCCGCCCTGGTAGAGGATCCCGAACAGCAGCGAGGCGAAGACCACCCCCACGGGATGCGCCCGCCCCATCAGCGCCACCGCGATGCCCACGAAGCCCGCGCCGCCGGCGATGTCGAGGAACATGCGGTTCTGGTCCCCCATCACCGGGTTGAGCGCCATCATGCCGGCCAGCGCGCCGGAGATGGCCATGGTCACCATGGTGATCTTCACCGGGCTGATGCCGGCGTAGACCGCCGCGGTGGGATTGGCCCCGAAGGTCCGGATCTCATACCCCAATCGGGTCCGCCAGATCAGCGCCCAGACGAAGACGCAGGCGAGAAGCGCGAGAAAGAAGCTCATGTTCGCCGGCGCCCCCCCGATGTCCTGCCCGAAGAGGTCGAGGAACCAGTCGATCTTGGGCAGGCGGCCCGCCTCCTCGAAGGTGCGGGATTCCGGGGCCATGGCGCCGGGGACCTTGAGCACGTTGACCAGCAGGTAGACCATCAGCGAGGCGGCTAGGAAGTTGAACATGATCGTGGTGATCACGATGTGGCTGCCGCGCTTGGCCTGGAAATACGCCGGGATCGTCGCCCAGGCCGCCCCGCAGGCGGCGCCCCCCAGGGCCGCCAGCGGCGCGATGATCCACCAGGGCAGGTAATGGTCGAAGGTGAGGCAGACGAGCCCCACGCCCAAGCCCCCGATATAGGCCTGCCCCTCCCCCCCGATGTTGAACAGCGAGGCATGGAAGGCGACGGCGACGCAGAGCCCGGTGAAGATGAAGTTGGTGGCGTAGAACAGCGTGAACCCGATCCCCTCCCCGAAGCCCAGCGCGCCGTAGAGGATATGCTCCACCGCCTCGATGGGATCCTCCCCAATGGCGAGCACGACGAGGCCGGCGACGACGAAGGCCGCGATGAGGTTGAGGAGCGGGATCAGGCCGAGATCGACCCAGCGGGGGAGTTGGGCGTTCATTGGGAGGCGACACCTTTGCGCAAATTTTGGACGCGCGAGCGAAGCTCAGCAAGGCTTGCCTCGTCACCATCTCGCAAGAAGCACTGTTGGAGAACCACACCAAGAGCCGAGGCAATGAAGGCTCGCGTTATAATTATAAGATCTCCCACCAGTATGTTTACAGCAGTAGGCTTCCCATTGATTTTCCCCGTTAGGTGAACATGTGACAGAATACCGCTCGACAGGTTGACGCCAACGGCTTTCTTGTCAAGATCGAGATGAGCGAAAGCGTTTCTTACAAATACGATGCCGTCAAATTTTGATTCGAAATTCGCAAAAAACTCAACGCCATCCCAACTCTCTTCATGCTCCACACGTTGCCTAAGTCGACGAGCCCACTGAGAGAGCACGCCACTCCCGCACGACCTGGCAGCTTGTGCATAAATTTGAAATACAAATGAGGCAATTGCGACTGCCCGCACAGCCGACACGTTATCCTCATCCAAATCATTCAGATTTCGGCCAAGCTCAGCAAGAACAATTGCCGCACCATTCAATTCATCCATGACTTTTAAGAATCCTGAACCTCGGAGCAGATAATAACTACTAGCATGACACTCACGCCGCATCCCCCTCCACGCCGCTCATCAGCAACCCGATCTCCCGCTCCCCGGCGTCTCCCGGCAGCTCCCCCATCACCCTTCCGTCGAACATCACCAACACCCGGTCCGACAACGCCCGGATCTCGTCCAGCTCGACCGACACCAGCAGGATCGCCTTGCCCGCGTCGCGCAGTTCGATCAGGCGGCGGTGGATGGCCTCGATGGCGCCGACGTCGACGCCGCGGGTCGGCTGGCCGACGATGAGGACGGCGGGGTCCTGCTCGATCTCGCGCGCCAGCACGATCTTCTGCTGGTTCCCGCCCGAGAAATTCGCGGTCTTCAGGTCCGGCGCCGGCGGCCGCACGTCGAAATCCTGCATGTGACGCCGGCAGGCCGAGAGGATCGCGCCGCGGTCGAGGAACAGGCCCGCCTGGTATTCGTCCCGGTCGTGATAGCCGAGGATCACGTTCTCCTTGGCGTCGAACTTGGTGACCAGCCCCATCCGGTGCCGGTCCTCGGGCACATGCGCGAGGCCCTCGGCCCGAAGCCCGCCGGGGTCGGTCCCCGCGCAGGGCTTGCCGCAGAGCGCGATCTCGCCCGAGGCGAGCGGGCGAATGCCGGCGATGGCCTCCAGCAGCTCTGACTGGCCGTTGCCGGCGACGCCGGCGATGCCGACGATCTCCCCGGCCCGGACCTCCAGCGACACGCCGCGCAGGCGCTCGACGCCCAGCCCGTCGACCACGCGGGCGGCGTCCACCTTCAGGCGGACCTCGGCGGGATTGGCGGGCCCCTTCTCCACCGTCAGCAGCACGCGGCGGCCGACCATCAGCTCGGCCAGCTCCTCCACGCTCGTCTCCGCCGTCCGGCGCGTCGCCACCATCCGCCCCTGCCGCATCACCGAGCAGGCGTCGGTGATCGCCATGATCTCGCGCAGCTTGTGGGTGATGAGCAGGACGGTTTTGCCCTGCGATTTCAACTGCGCGAGGATGCGGAACAACTGGTCCGCCTCGTCCGGCGTCAGCACGCCGGTCGGCTCGTCGAGAATGAGAATGTCGGCGCCGCGATAAAGCGCCTTGAGGATCTCGACCCGCTGCTGCTGGCCCACGGGCAGGTCGCCGACCACGGCGTCGGGGTCGATGCGCAGGTCGTATTCGGCGGCGAGCCGGGTGAGCTCCGCCCGCGCCTTCGCCCGCCCGCGGTTCAGGAGCGCGCCGCCCTCGGCCCCCAGCATCACGTTCTCCAGCACCGTGAACGGCTCGACCAGCATGAAATGCTGGTGGACCATGCCGATGCCCAGCCCGATGGCGGCCTGGCTGTCGGGGATGGCCACCTTGCGCCCGCCCACGAGGATGTCGCCGGCATCGGCCTGGTAGAAGCCGTAGAGGATCGACATCAGGGTGGATTTCCCCGCCCCGTTCTCGCCGATCACGCCGTGGATGGTCCCGGCCTCGACCTTCAGGGCGATGTCGCGGTTGGCGTGGACCGGCCCGAAGCTCTTGGAGATGCCGACCAGCTCGATGGCGGGGGGGCGCGCGGTCGCGGAGGGGGTCATTTCACCGGGCATGGCCCCTCCGTGGTGCTGTCATGGACCTTGATGCGGCCTTCGGCGATCAGGTCGGCGGCCTCGGTGACCGCCTCCTCCATCTCGGGCGTGATCAGGTCGCGGTTATGGGCGTCCAGCGCCCAGCCGATGCCGCCTTCGGCCACGCCGAGACTGACGATCCCGGGCTCGAACCCGCCGCCGGCCCTGGCGAACACCTCCTGCACCGCCACGTCGACGCGCTTGAGCATGGTGGTCAGCACATGGCCGGGATGGATCCAGTTCTGGTTGGAGTCGGTGCCGATGCCCAGCACGTCCCGGTCGGCCGCGGCCTGCAGCACGCCGAGGCCGGAGCCGCCGGCGGCCTGCATGACCACGTCGGCCCCCCGCTCGATCTGGGAGATGGCGAGCTCCGCCCCCCGCACCGGGTCGGCCCAGGCGGCGGGGGTGTCGCCGACCATGTTGACCAGCACCTCGGCCGAGGGGTTGGCGGCGCGGGCGCCCTGGATATAGCCGCAGGCGAACTTGCGGATCAGGGGGATGTCCATGCCGCCCACGAAGCCCAGCACCTGGGTCTTGGAGGCCATGACCCCCAGCAGGCCGACGAGGAAGCCGCCCTCATGCTCCCGGTAGACGATGGAGCGGACGTTGGGCTGGTCGACCACCGAGTCGACGATGACGAAATGGCTGTCGGGGAATTCCGGCGCGACCTTGGCCAGCGCCTGGGCATGGGTGAAGCCGATGGCGACGATGGGGTCGAGCCCGCGGCGGGCGGCGGCGCGCAGCGCCTGCTCGGACTGGGCGGGGCCGTCGATCTCGAATTCGGCGAAGGGCTCGCCGGACTGTTCGGACCAGGCCTTGGCGCCGTGAAAGGCGCCTTCGTTGAAGCTCTTGTCGAATTTTCCGCCCGTGGAATAGACGAGCGCGGGTTCGGCCAGCAGGCCGCCCGGGGCGGGGAGCGCGGCGAGGGCGGCGGCGAGCAGCGTCGCCGCGGAGGCGGCGCGGAGCAGGCGGATCATGCCGTGTCTCCAGAGGGGGCGCGGAGCCGGGTCGCGGGCGGGGCCGCGCGCCGGGCCGGCGGGACTTGGACGAAACCTTCGGACGAGGGTCGGAACGCGGGCGCGGCCCGGCGCGGGGATGCGCGCCGGGCCGCCTGTTCGGGGATCGGGCGATGCGGGCCGGACGAGGGAGGGCGGAGCGCGGGCGGGCCGCTTGCGCGCCGCCCCCCGCCGCCCCCGTCTCGTCGGGCCGCGCTCATCCCGCTCAGTAGGGGCAGGCGCTGTCGGACATGTAGTCGTGGACGGTGATCTCGCCGGAGATGATCTTGGCCTTGGCGTCCTCGACCGCGGTCAGCATGTCGGCGGTGACCAGGTCCTTGTTGTTGTCGTCCATGGCGTAGCCCACGCCGCCCTCGGCCAGGCCCAGCACCTCGAACCCGGTCGACCATTCGTCGTTCTTGACGTCCATGAAGGCGTCGTAGACGGCGACGTCGACGCGCTTGAGCATCGAGGTCAGCACCTTGCCCGGGGCGACGTCGTTCTGGTTGGAGTCGACGCCGATGGCGAGCTTGCCCTCGTCGGCCGCGGCCTGGATCACGCCGATGCCGGTGCCGCCGGCGGCGTGGTAGACCACGTCGGCGCCCTGGGCGAACTGGGACTTGGCGAGCTCGCCGCCGCGCACCGGGTCGGTCCAGGCGGCGCCGGTGGTGCCGGTCATGTTGGCGAAGACCTCGGCGTCGGCCGACACCGCCTTGACCCCGCCCTTGTAGCCGCATTCGAAACGGCGGATCAGGGGGATGTCCATGCCGCCGACGAAGCCGACCTTGCCGGTGGCGGAGGCCATCGCGGCCATGACGCCGACCAGATACGAGCCCTCCTGCTCCTTGAACAGGATCGAGCGGACGTTGGGCAGGTCGACGACCATGTCGACGATGCCGAAGTTCACGTCCGGGAATTCCTTGGCGACCTTCTCCACCGCCGAGGCCTGGGAGAAGCCGATGGCGATGATCGGGTCGTAGCCGCGCTGGGCGTAGCGGCGCAGGGCCTGCTCGCGCTGGGCGTCGTTCTGGATCTCGAACCCGGCGTAGTCGATGCCGGTCTCGGCCTTGAACTTCTCGGCGCCGGTGAAGGCGGCTTCGTTGAAGGATTTGTCGGACTTGCCGCCCAGGTCGTAGACCACGGCCGGCTTGACCTCGGCCAGGGCGGGGGCGGCGGCGGCGACGGCGCCGAGCGCGAGCGCCGAGGCGGCGGCTTTCAGGGTGCGGATCATCGTGCAGGTGTTCCTTTGCCTCGCGGACCGGTCGTTGGCCGGTCCTCCTGTCGGTTGCGCGAAGTCTCCGGCCCGCCGACGCGCCCAAGGGACGCGGCCCCCGAAGGCGAGCGGGATCCGGGCGCGGGACCTGCTGCGGCCTCCACGGTCGCGCGGAATCGGGGACAGGGCAAGTGTCGACGCAGAGGAAACGGCGCGCGGACCGGCGGAAACCGCGCGTCGGGGGCGGCGGGCGCGACCGTGACGGCGCGCAACGGCTTTCGAAGGCGGGGCCGGGGTTTGCCCTGCGGCCCGGCGGCGTCTAGCGTGACCGGCGGCCGGTCGGCGCCGCGCGCAGGGCGCGGACGGGGAGGGACGGGGACATGGCGGAGGACAGACCCGGACCGGGCGGCCCGGGCGGACCGGGCGGCCCGGGCGGGCCGGGCGGGCCGGGCGGCCCGGGCGACGACGCCCTCGCCCCCCACGCCGCCGCGGGCGTCGCGGCGGGGGCGGCGGACGAGGTGGCGGCCTGGCTGCTGCAACGGGCCCTGCGCTCGGCCCGGCTGACCGACACGGCCCCGGCGCTCGGCCGGCGGCTGCGGGCGGCGGGGGTCGACGTCTCGCGCATCAATGTCGGCGGGTTCATGCTGCACCCGGTGCTGGGCGCGCTGGACCTGACCTGGGAGGCGGACCGGGACGGGGAGGGCGACGTGGCCCGCGTGCAGACCCGCACCCGCCGGGCGCTGACCTCGGAGGCGTTCAAGAACGCCCCCTTCTACCACATGTTCGCCCGCGGCCTGCCGGTGCTGCGTCACCGTCTGACCGCGCCGGAGGAGCGCGCCCGCTTCCCGCTGTTCGAGCGGCTGCATGCGGAGGGGGCGACGGACTACCTCGCGCTCTACATCGGGTTCGACAAGCCGCTGGCGGCGCCCTTCGACGACGAGGTGGAGGGGACGGAATGCGCCATGTGCTCCTTCGCCACCCGCCGGCCGACCGGCTTCACCGACGGCGAGGTCGCCCGGCTGCGGGCGCTGGCCTTGCCGATCGCGCTGGTGGTCAAGACCGCGATCGGCGAGAGCTTCGCGCAGGCGCTGCTGGACACCTATCTGGGGCGGCTGTCGGGGCGCAACGTGCTGCTGGGCCAGATCCAGAAGGGCGACGGGCGGCTGATCGACTGCGTGCTGTGGTACAGCGACCTGCGCGGCTCCACCTCGCTGAGCTCGGAGCTGGAGATCGACCGCTATTTCCGCACCATCAACGACTATTTCGACTGCACCGCCGACGCGGTGCTGGACCGGGGCGGCGAGGTGCTGAAGTTCATCGGCGACGGGGTGATGGCGATCTTCCCGGCGGAGGGCGGCGACGCGGCCGCCGCGGCCCGGGCGGCGGCGGAGGCGGCGCGCGACGCGCTGGCGCGCGGCGCGGCGCTGAACCTCGCGCGGGCGGCGGAGGGGCTGGACCCCGTCGCCTTCGGCATCGGGCTGCATCTGGGGCGGGTGATGTACGGCAACGTGGGCACCGACCGGCGCATGGACATGACCGTCACCGGCCCCGCCGCGAACCAGGTGGTGCGGCTGGAGGCGGCGACCAAGACCGCGGGCGCGGCCATCGTCGCCTCCGCCGAATTCGCCGAGGCCTGCCCGGAGCCGACCCGCCCGATCGGCCGGCAGGCGCTGCGCGGCATCCCGGGCGAGACGGCGCTGTTCACGCTCGACGGGCTGCCGGAGGGGTGAGGGATCGCCCCGCGCGGGGGCGGCGAGGCCCCGGGTCGAGCCCGGGGCGCGCGCAAGACGGACCGGCTGGCGCGCGGCGCGAGGACGGCCCGGTCAGCGGTCCTGCGTCGGGTGGAAGCGGTCGGCGGGGGACAGGGTGAAGATTTCGCAGCCGTCATCGGTCACGCCGATGGAATGCTCGAACTGGGCGGACAGAGACTTGTCCCGGGTCACGGCGGTCCAGCCGTCGGCGAGGGTCTTGGTCTCGGCCCGGCCGAGATTCACCATCGGCTCGATGGTGAAGAACATGCCGGGGCGCAGCACGGCGCCGGCGCCCTTGCGGCCGAAATGCAGGACGTTGGGCGGCTCGTGGAACTCCCGCCCCAGCCCATGGCCGCAGAAGTCGCGCACCACCGAGCAGCGCTCCCCCTCCACATAGGCCTGGATGGCGGCGCCGATGTCGCCGAAGGTGTTCCCCGGCTTCACCTCGGCGATGCCGCGCATCAGCGCCTCATGGGTCACGTCGATCAGCCGCTCCGCCCGGCGGTTCGGCTTGCCGGCGACATACATGCGGCTGGAATCGCCATACCAGCCGTCCACGATCACGGTGACGTCGATATTCAGGATATCGCCGTCCTTCAGCTTCTTGGGCCCCGGAATGCCGTGGCAGACCACATGGTTGACCGAGATGCAGGACGCGTGGCGGTAACCGCGGTAGCCGATGGTGGCCGAGAGCGCGCCGGCGGCGTTCACCGCGGCCTCGATCCGGGCGTCGAGCTCTCCGGTCGAGGCGCCGGGGACCACGTAGGCGGCGATTTCGTCGAGGATTTGCGCGGCGAGACGGCCGGCGACGCGCATGCCCTCGAAATCCTCGGGACGATAGACCCGGATGCCCTCGGCGGTGACGGCCGGCTGAGATACGTCCATGGGCCTCGTTCCTTCAATCTTCGCGCGCGACGCGCAGTCTACCCCATGAGGGCCCTCGATGCGACGTCGCCGAAGTCGCGGCGGCGTGAGGGGCGGGCGTCGGCGACGCGCGGGCGGGCGCAGGGGGCTCGCGGCGGGAAAAGGCGCGGCCGGACGGCGGCGCCGATGGGGGGCATATAGGCGACGGGGCGGGCGGGCTCCACCCCCGCCGCGCCTCCGCCCTTCAGGCCTCGAAGGGGAGTTCGGGGCCGGCGGAGACGCCGCCCGGGCCGATGACGGCGGCATGGGCGACCGCCTCCACCCCGGCGGCGCGGGCGCGGGCGAGGGCGGCGGCGTAGCCCGGGTCGATATCGGCGGCGATCCCGACCCGGCCGCAATCGTCGCGCTGCACGAGGTAGAGCATCGCCGCCCGCGCCCCCTGCCCGGCCATGGCGGCGAGGTCGTCGAGATGCCTCGCGCCGCGGGCGGTGACGGTGTCGGGGAACTCGGCGAGGCCGGGGGTCCGCGACAGGCTCACCGCCTTCACCTCCAGCCAGCAGTCGGGCAGGCCCGGTTCGCTCAGCAGGAAGTCGACGCGGGATTTCTCGCCGTAGCGCACTTCCGGCCGCGCGGTCCCGTAGGCGGCGAAGGCGGGCAGCGCGCGGGCGGCCAGCGCCTCGGCCACCACCCGGTTGGGCAGGCCGGTGTCGACGCAGGCGAGCCCGCCGCCGGGAAGCGCCGCCAGCTTCCACGACCATTTCAGCTTGCGCTTCGGGTCCGTCGACGGTTCCAGCCAGATGCGGGTTCCGGGGGCGGCGAGGCCGGTCATGGCGCCGGGATTGGCGCAATGTGCGGTGACCTCGCGGCCATCCGCCAAGGTGACGTCGGCCAGAAACCGCTTATAACGGCGCAGGAGCACGCCTTCGACGAGGGGGGCTGCGAAGTTCATGGCCCGCGGTCTGGACCGGGGCCGAGGCGAAAGGCAAGGGGCATGAGCGAGGCGCAGCCGACGTCGGCGATGGTGGTGATCGGGGACGAGATCCTTTCGGGCCGCACCCGCGACAGCAACATGCATCATCTCGCGCAGGTGCTGACCGAGGCCGGGGCGCCCTTGCGCGAGGTGCGGGTGGTGGCCGACGACCGGGCGGAGATCATCGCCGCGGTGCGGGAGCTGAGCGGGAAATACGACCACGTCTTCACCTCGGGCGGGATCGGGCCGACGCATGACGACATCACCGCCGAGTCGGTGGCCGCGGCCTTCGACACCCCGATTTCGGTGCGCGACGACGCGCGGGCCATCCTGCTCGCCCATTACGGCGACCCCGAGAAGCTGACCGAGCCGCGGCTGCGCATGGCCCGCATCCCCGAGGGGGCGGAGCTGATCGCCAACCCGATTTCGGGCGCGCCGGGCTTCAAGTTGCGCAACGTGCACGTGATGGCGGGCGTGCCGATCATCTTCAACGCGATGGTGGAAAGCCTGCGGCCGACGCTGAAGGGCGGGCCGAAGATGCTGAGCCACGCGTTCCGGATCCCGGTGGCGGAAGGCGACATCGCGGGCCCCCTGACCGCGCTGGCCGAGGCGCATCCGGAGATCAGCTTCGGCTCCTACCCGTTCTATCAGGGCGGCTACGGCTCGACCGTGGTCGCGCGCTCCACCGACGCGGCGGCGCTGGCGGCGGCGGCGGACGGGCTGCGGGCGATGTGCGAGGCGCTGGGCGCGAAGAACGTCACCGAGCTGCCGCCGGTCTGAGTCGCATGTCCGAGGCGCCGGGCGGGGACCGCGGGAGCCGCGCGTCCCTCGCCCGCCCGATGGCGCCGTGGCGCCCGCGCGGCGCGGCGCCGTCGGCGCCGTTTGGCCGGCGCCCCGCTCCGAAGCAGGCGCCCCGGGCTTGACCCGGGGCCTCTCCGCGCCCGCCGACTGGAACGCGCCGCCCGGAACGCACCGCCGGGGCCGATGCCGCCCGCGGGCCCTTTCCGCGCCGCCGCCGCTCGGTTAATTCGGGGGCGTCCCCCGCTTGGCGGAATGGTAGACGCATGGGTCTTAAACACCCTGGCCCTTCGGGCGTGCCGGTTCGAGTCCGGCAGCGGGGACCACGGCCCCCCGCGGGTCAGAACCGCCCGGGCGAGAAGGCCGGGTCGGGCGCGGCGAGGCCCGCGGCGATCTCCGCCGCCATCCGGCCGATGCGCGGGCCGGCGGTCAGGCCGACATGCTGGCCGCCGAAGGCCGCCACCACCCGCTCCGCCCCCGGAACCGGGCCGATGACGGGCAGGCTGTCGACGGTGGAGGGGCGATGGCCCATCCAGTCCGTCTCCGCCTCCCATTCCGCTTCGGGCCAGAGCCGCGCGGCGGCCCGGCGCAGCAGGGCGGGCGGGCCGGCGGAGGGGCCGGCCTCGGTCCCGCCGAACTCCACCACCCCCGCCAGCCGCACGCCGTCCGCCATCGGCGTCGCCGCCACCCGCAGCGCGGCGGCCATCCAGGGATGCGCGGGCCGGGCGTCGGCGGCGGCGCGCAGGTGCAGGTGGTAGCCCCGCTCGCTCTCCATCGGCACGTCGCGGCCCAGCGCCCGGATCAGCGGGCGGGAGCGGACGCCGGCGGCCAGCACCACCCGGTCCGCCTGCATCCGCGCCCCGCCGGTCAGCGCCACCCGCCCCTCCCCGTCGAGCGCCGCCACCTCCCCCCGCCGGACGGTCCCGCCCATGGCGACGAAACGGGCGGCGAGCGCGGCGACATAGGCGCCCGGATCGGCGATCCAGCCATGATCGGGATAGATCGCGGCGAACCCCCATTCGGAGGAGAGACCGGGGTCGCGGTCGCGCAGGCCGGCGCCCTCGGCCAGCAGCGGCTCGAAGCCGTGGGCGCGGCGCAGGGCGTGGCCGAAGGCGTCGGCCTCGTAGCCGGCGCGGTCGCGGTAGAGAAAGCCGTAGTCGCCGCCCCGGATCAGGTCCTCCGCCTCCGGCGCGCCCTCGGCCAGCGCCCGGTGCTGGTCGACGGCGTCGGTCAGCAGGCGGGCGAGGGCGGCGGCGATGCGGCGGACCTCGTCCTCGCGCCCGTGGCGGATGAAGCGGACGAGGAAGGGCGCGAGCCGCGGCAGATAGGACCAGCGCAGGAACAGCGGCCCGTCGGGGTCGAGCAGCAGCCGCGGCGCCTGGGCCAGCAGGCCGGGCTGGGCGACGGGGACGATGCCGGAGCGCGACAGGATCCCCGCATTGCCGAACGACGCCGCCTCCGGCCCGCCCGGCGCGCCGCGGTCGATCAGCGTGACCTTCCAGCCGAAGCGGGCGAGCCAGGTGGCCGCCGACACGCCCGCGATCCCCCCGCCCACGACGATCGCGCGTCGCCCCGCGTCCGGGTCGGGGACGCGATGAACCGCGTCCGGGTCGGGCCGCGCCGGGCCGTCGGTCTCGTCCTGCATATCGCGCCTCCGCCTGCCTGCCGGGGCACGCTCCGGCCGGGGCGGACGGCTGTCAATGCGCCGGTCGGGCGCGGCGGCGGCGGGCGGCGGCGACCAGCGCGACGAGCCCGCCGGCCAGCGCCGCGCCCGCCGGCGGCAGGGGGACCGCGAGGCTTCCGTTCAGCACGTCGGCCAGCGGCCCGATGCGCATGATCCGCAGGGTTCCGCCGTCCTCGGGCGTGTCGTCGGGACGGCGGATGGTGGCGACCGAGCCGCCGTAGAGCGTGACGGCGGGGTCGAGAAAGCCGGCCAGCACCCCCGCCACCGTATTGATATCGGTGGAGAAATCGCCGTCCGACACCCAGTCCACCGCGTTGCCGATGAACCAGGGCGCACCGGAGGCCGCCGCGGCCGAGGCCGCGCCGATGGCGTCGAAGAACACCCGCGTCCCGGTCACGTCATGGGCGGAGTCGTAAAAGCCCTTGCGGGCGTTCAGCTCGAACCCGCCGTAGAGCCGGACTTCCGTCCCGCTGGTCGTCCCGATCAGGAAGACGTCGGCGTCGGGATCCTCGAAGCGGGCGATGGAGGCGCTGCCGGCGAGGTCCGTCGCGGTCTCGTCCATGCCGACCCGGATGCGGACGGTCTCGCCCTCCACGAAGCCCGCGAAGGCGGCGGGACGGGGGTCGTCGAGATCGCTGATCGGACCGAGGTCGATTTCGAAGGTCACGCGGGCCGCGGCTGGGGAGGCGTGGCCGATGAGCAGCGGCGCGGCGATCAGCGCCGCGAAGACGAGGCGCGGCGACAGGGCGCGGTTGGGAACGAAGAACGAGGGCATCGACAGGCTCCGGTCGGCGGCGGATGAAAATCGAGACGGACGAAAAGCGACCGGCTCAGGTGATGGCGCGCCCGCGATTCCGTCAAGCGCGCCGGGCGCGCGGCGGGCGCGGCTCCGCCGGGCGCCGCCGTCGTCGCCCCTCCCTCCCGTCGCCGCTCCCTCTCGACGCCCCGGCGTCCCGGCGCCCGCCGCTCCTCGCCCGCCGCCCCTTGCCCGGGGCGACGCTTTGGGGTTGAGTGCCGGCCCGGCCCCTCCCCCCCTCTCCATCCTCGCGGGCCGCGCCATCCGGAGCCCCCCATGTCCGCCCGCATCCTGATCCTGAACGGCCCCAACCTGAACCTGCTGGGGCTGCGGGAACCCGAGATCTACGGCGCCGACACCCTGGCCGACATCGAGGCGCGCTGCCGGGACCGGGCGGAGCGGCGCGGCGCCGATCTGGACTTCCGCCAGTCCAACCACGAGGGCGCTCTGGTCGACTGGATCCACGCGGCGCGAGGGACCCGCGACGTCATCGTGATCAACGCCGGGGCCTACACCCACACCTCGATCGCCCTGCTCGACGCGCTGCGGGCCTTCGAGGGCAAGGTGATCGAGCTGCACCTGTCCAACACCCACCGGCGGGAGGAGTTCCGGCACCTGTCCTACATCTCGTTCCGGGCGGACGGGGTGATCATGGGCTTCGGCGCGCCGGGCTACCTGATGGCGCTGGACGCCGCCTGCGAGATGGCCGCGGGCGCATGACCGCGTCGCCCGATCCCGCGGCGCCGGCGCCCTCCGCGGTCCTGTCGCGGGACGACCGGCCGCTGGCGGCGGCGGCGTGGATGGTCGGCGCGCTGTGCTGCTTCTCGGCCATGGCGGTGTCGGGGCGGGAGGCGGCGGCGGAGCTCGATACGTTCGAGCTGATGTTCTACCGCTCGGTCATCGGGGCGGTGGTGGTGATCGCCGCGCTGGCCGCGACCGGCAAGCTGGCCGAGGTCCGGGCCCGGCGCATGGGCCTGCATCTGGGCCGCAACGTCGCGCATTTCACCGGGCAGAACCTGTGGTTCCACGCGGTGACGCTGATCCCGCTGGCGCAGGTCTTCGCCTATGAGTTCACCAACCCGCTCTGGGTGGCGATGCTGGCGCCGCTGCTGCTGGGGGAGCGGTTCCGCTGGACGCGCATCGCCGCGGCGGGGATCGGCTTCGCGGGGATCCTGATCGTGGCGCAGCCCTGGGCGGGCGGAGAGGGCGCGGCGGGCTTCGGCGAGGGCCAGATCGCGGCGCTGGGCGCGGCGCTGGGCTTCGCGCTGACGGTGATGTCCACCAAGGTTCTGGGCCGGACCGAGTCCACGACCTCGATCCTGTTCTGGATGACCATCACGCAGACCTTCATGGGGCTGGCCTGCGCGGGCTGGGACGGCGACATGGCCTTCCCGGCGTCGACCCTGCCCTGGGTGGTTCTGGTGGCCTGCTGCGGGCTGGGGGCGCATTTCTGCGTGACCACGGCGCTGTCGAAGGCCCCGGCCTCGATCGTGTCGCCGATGGAGTTCGCCCGCCTGCCGATGATCGCGGTGGTGGGGATGGTGATGTATGGCGAGCCGCTGGAATGGTCGCTGGGCGTCGGCGCGGCGCTGGTCTTCGCCGCCAACCTGATGAACCTGCGGGCGGAGCGGCGGCGGACGGCGGGCTGAGCGGCGCGCCCCGCCCATTCGGTCGCGGACCCTGCGTCCCGGCGCCCCTTCCGCGGCGCCGCACCCCGTGCTATCGGCCGCGCGGCTGAACACGGACGCCGAACGAAGGACCTGACATGAACCTCGACGCGATCCCCGCGGGCAAGAACCCGCCCTCCGACATCAACGTGGTCATCGAGATCACCGGCGGCGCCGGCGGCGGCGCGCCCGTGAAGTACGAGATCGACAAGGACTCGGGCGCGGTGTTCGTCGACCGCATCGTCAACACCCCGATGTTCTACCCCTGCAACTACGGCTTCGTGCCCAACACCCTGCATGCCGACGGCGACCCGACCGACGTGCTGGTGCTGTGCGACTTCGACCTCGCCCCGGGCGTCGTGATCCGCTGCCGCCCCGTCGGCGTCCTCAAGATGGAGGACGACGGCGGCATGGACGACAAGCTGATCGCCGTGCCGGTGGAGAAGGTCGACCCCTTCCAGGCCCACATCCAGGACCTCGAGGACATCGCGCCCAAGACCCGCGAGCGCATCAAGCACTTCTTCGAGCACTACAAGGACCTTGAGGCCGGCAAGTGGGTCAAGGTCATCGGCTGGGGCGACAAGGCCGAGGCCGAGACGATCCTCAAGGCCTCGCTGGACGCGATGAAGAAGTGAGGCCCGCGCGCCCCGGCGCGTCAGGCTGAGACCGAGGAACGCCCGGCCGCGACGGCCGGGCGTTCCGCGTTTCGGAGAGGCGGCGGCGGCGCGCCCCGCCGGTCAGGCCGCGGCGGCGCGGCGCGACCGGGACCGGCGGCGGCCCAGCGCGGCCAGCCCGGCCAGCCCCGCGGGCAGCAGCAGCCCCGCCGCCGGCAGCGGCACGGCCGCGTCAACCGCGTTCGCGGTCATCATGTAGCCGGTGTCGGGTTGGAAGACGTAATTCTCCTCCGATTCCTGATAGACCGACACCATCTCGACGTTGATGAACTGGAGCGTCCCGCCCAACGCGGCGAAGGCGCCGAACGACTCCGGCCCGTCGCCCGAGAACGTGCTCGGCGCGCCATAGGCGTTGAACACCAGCTGCAGATAGTCGGCGCGCTCCCCCTCCGAAGTCGGGGTCAGGGCGTTGATGTGCTTGATGGCGTAGATGGAGAGGCTGTCGCCCTCCGTGGGATCGTCGTCCAGCACCTGCCAGCCGAACACCTCGAGTCCGGCGCCGGTCAGCACAACCTCATCGGACGTGCCCTTGAAGAGCGTGATGGCGTTCAGGGGCCGAAGCTCCGTGCCCTCGACGATGAAGCTGGCGCCGAGATCGTCGAAGTCGACCGTCGCCGTGAACATGTCGCCCGTGTTCAGTCCGATCTGGGAGGGGTCGGATTCGTTGACCACGTCCGTCTGAAAGGTGAAGTCGACGAGGTGGGAGCCGGCGACCGGGGCGGCGAAAGCGGGCGCCGCCAGCAGGGACAGCGCGAAGGCGGGAAGCAGAGAGGAACGCAAGGGGAAACTCCTGGTGGGCGGAGATGATCATTCATCCCCGAAATGTTCATACTCAGTTAATATTACCAACGAAACGCCGGCGCTCCGCCCGCGACGCCCCGTCGCGGCGAGACGCCGCGTCTCCCTTCACAAGGCGGCCGGCTTGGGCTACCGCAGGGGCGGTCGGGCGCTTACATCCTCGCGTCCGCGCAGGAGGACCCGCCCATGCTCTACCCCGACGCCGCAAGCTGGCGCGCCGCCGAGGGCCGCGCCATCGCCCTGATCGGCATGTCGGGGGTGGGCAAGACCCGGCTCAGCTCGATGCTGCGCGAGGAGGGGGACTGGTTCCACTACTCGGTCGATTACCGCATCGGCACGCGCTATCTGGGCGAGCGGATCACCGACGAGTTCAAGCGCGAGGCGATGAAGTCGCCGAAGCTGCGGGAACTGCTGCGCTCCGACAGCCTGTCGCTGCGCTCGAAGCTGAGCTTTCACAACCTCACGCCGCTGTCGAACTGGCTGGGCAAACCCGGCGACCCGGACCGCGGCGGCATGGATTTCGACGAATACGTCCGCCGCCAGCGCCTGCACCGGGAGGCGGAGATCGCGGCGATGCTGGACGCGCGGGCCTTCGCGGACCGGGCGCGGGACCTTTACGATTACGACAGCTTCGTATGCGACACGTCCGGTTCGATCTGCGAGGTGGTGGAGCCCGACAATCCCCGCGACCCGGTGCTGAGCGCGCTGAGCCGGGCGATGCTGCTGGTCCATATCCGCGGCGGCAAGGCGCATGAGGCGGCGCTGAAGGCCCGGTTCGACCGGGCGCCCAAGCCGATCTATTATCGGGAGGAGATGCTGCATGGCTTCTGGGCCGAATATCTGGCCGAGACCGGCGAGCAGCCCGACCAGGTCGACCCCGACGCCTTCATCCGCTGGGGGTTCGCCCGGCAGATCGACGCCCGCCGCCCGCGCTACCAGGCCATCGCCGACGGCTGGGGCGTGACGGTGGAGGCGGACGAGATCGCCGACGTGCAGTCGCCCGAGGAGTTCTTCGAGGTCATCGCCGGCGCGCTGGACCGCCGGGCCGCGTCGGGCATGTGATGGCGGCCGCGTTCCGGCCGCCGAACCACGCGAGGACCCGCCCGACGCCCGTTTCCTGAAGGCCGATGGCGCGCCGCCTCAGGCGCGCGCCCGAATTCACGAGGCCCGACCGCCATGCCCATCAAGATCCCCGAGGGACTTCCCGCCATAGACGTGCTCGACCGCGAGGGCGTCATGGTGATGTCCGACGCCTCCGCCGCGCGGCAGGACATCCGCCCGCTGCATGTGGGCCTGCTCAACCTGATGCCGACCAAGGTGGCGACGGAGACCCAGTTCGCCCGGCTGATCGGCGCCGGCCCGCTGCAGATCGAGCTCAGCCTGATCCGGATGACCGATCACCAGAGCCGCAACACCTCGGCCGAGCATCTGGAGGCGTTCTACGCCCCCTTCGCGGAGATCGAGGCCTCGGGCCGCAAATTCGACGGGCTGATCGTCACCGGCGCGCCGGTGGAGCGCCTGCCTTTCGAAGACGTCACCTACTGGGACGAACTGACCCGCATCTTCGACTGGTCGGTCAGCCACGTGCATTCCGCCTTCGGGGTGTGCTGGGGCGGGCAGGCGATGCTGCATCACTTCAACGGGGTGCCCAAGCGGGACCTGGCGAAGAAGGCGTTCGGCATCTACCGGCACCGGGTGCTGGCGCCCGCCTCGCCCTATCTGCGCGGCTTCGGGGATGTGTTCGAGGTGCCCGTCTCGCGCTGGACCGAGAACCGGGAGGAGGACATCCGCGCGGCGGGGGGGCTGGAGATTCTGGCCGCGTCGCCCGATGTGGGGCCCTGCCTGGTGGAGGATCCGGCGGCGCGGCGGCTCTACATGTTCAACCACCTGGAATACGACCGGGACACGCTGAAGGCGGAATACGACCGGGACGTCGCGGCGGGAGGCGAGATCGAGATGCCCCACCGCTATTTCCCCGGCGACGACCCGCGCCACGCGCCGAAGGACCGGTGGCGCAGCGCGGCGCATCTGCTTTACGGCAACTGGATCAACCAGATCTACCAGACCACGCCCTACGAGATGGACCGGATCGGCGCGCCGGACGGCGCGTCGTCCGAGGGCGCGGCGCCGTCCGGCGCCGGCTGACCCGGGCCGCCGCGGGGGCCCGGCGCGGCTCCGCGATCCCGGCTTCGGATGCGGGCCGCGGAAAGGCCGCGGCGATCCGCGGGCCTGCGGCGGCCGCCTAGGGCGACCTGAGCGGGGCCGCCGGCTCCCTCCGCGCGGGGACGGGCTCGGCCGGGTCCTCCAGCCCCAGCAGACGGCGCAGTCCGAACCAGCGCCGCTTCGGCGGCGTCGGCGGAGGCGAAGGGTCGCGCGCAGGTTCGGGCTTCGGGGTCGCGGCGCGGACGGGCGGCGGCGTGGTTCGCGCGTCCGTCGAAGCCGCGGCGCCGGCCGCCGATCCCGGCGACGGCCTGGCATCGGTCGGTCGCCGCTCCCGCTCCGCCGCGGGCGGCGGACGTCGCCGGGCGTCGGGGGCCGGATGGGCGGGCCCGCCATGCGGAGAAACAGGCTGTCGGCCGGTGACGGGGCCCGTGACGGGGCCGGAGACGGAGGCGGGGCCGGAGGCGGGGAGGGTCGCCGCACCGGCGCGCGGCGCCGGGCGCGCGATCGACCGGGCGGATCCGGCCGGATCGACGCCCGCCGCCATCCGTTGCGCGCCCGCTTCGACGCGCCCGTCCTCCGGCGACGGGTCTTCCGCCGACCTGTCCCGCTTCGCCGCGCCCCGCTCCGCGACACGCCGCACGCCAGCGCCGGGGCCGTCGGGAGCGCCGGGGGCGCCGGGGATGAGATCGACCGGGTCCCGCCCCGCACCTTCCGCCCGCGGCAGGCGCCGGGTCGCCCAGCGCCGGCGCGCGGTCTCGGCGCGGGAGGCGCGGCGGGGCGGATGGTCGAGGTCAAGCTCCCGCTGGTTCGGGTCGACGCCCTGCCCCCCACGCTCCGCCCCGTGCTCCGCCCTGTGCTCCGGCCAATCCTCCGCCCCGCGATGCGTCCGGCGATCGGTCCCGTGATCCGGCCCCCGCGCCGCCGCGGCGCCCCGCCCCTCCGCCTCGGCGCGGGCCGTCATCCGGCGCAGGGTTTCGGCCAGACCGCGACCGGGAGCCCCGGACCGGACCGACAGGGCGTCGGCGACGTCCGCGGCCGGGCTCGGCGCGGGCGCGCCGATGAAGGCGGCGCGGGCCTCCGCGGCCTCCCTCGCCTCCTCCTCCGCCTCGGTCTCCGGCGTCGTTTCCGGCGAGGTCTCCGCCCCCGGAAGATCCACGCCATGCGCCCGGGCCCGCATCCGCAGCCGGATATCCGCCTCCCGGAAGCGGTTCAGCCGGGGCTCCAGCGCGTCGAGGATGAAGCGGGCGTCGCGGCGCGACGCCTCCGTGTCCACCAGCGCGCCCACCGGGGCGTCGAACATGCCGTGAACGGTGTCGCGGATGGTGGTGGAGTCGTTCACCAACCCCTCCAGCAAGGCCATGGCGTCCATGTCGATGCGGATGTCGTTGCGCCGGGCGGTCACGCGCAGCGCCTCCGCCGCGTCCTCCATCTCCGCCTCGAAGCTGTCGTGCTGGGCGCGCAGGCGCAGTCGCTCCGCCTCCGAGATCGGCTCCCCCTCCGCCAGCCGGCGCAGGAAGCCGAGCGCCCCGTCCTCCCGGAAATACAGCCGCCGGATGCGCCGCAGGATCACCGCGGCGCGCAGGTCCCATTCGGCGCTGGCGAAGCGCGATTCGATGGTCAGCGTCACGCTCAGCAGCCGGTCGAGGCTGCGCAGCTCCTGTTCGACGCGGGCGTTCCAGTTGGGCATCGCGATCCCTCCGGCAAATCGGCGCGACCCTAGCCGGGCGCGATGAAGGAGAGGTTCAGGGACAGGGTGAACGTAGCGTAAGGCGCGGGCGCCGATTGGTCTGGCCGCGCCCCCCGTCTATAAGGGCGCGATGAGCGATGCGGGCGAACAGGACGAGGCGGGGGAAGGCGGTCGCGCGCGGCGCGGCTACCATCATGGCAACCTGCGCGAGGCGCTGGTCGAGGCCGCCCTGCCCCTGATCGCGGAGCGCGGGCCGCAGGGCTTCACGCTGGCCGAAGTGGCGCGGGAGGCGGGCGTTTCCGGCGCCGCCCCCTACCGGCATTTCAAGGGGCGCGAGGACCTGATCGCGGAAATGGCGCGCCGGGGCTTCGACCTGTTCGCCGACCTGCTGGAGCGGGCGTGGAACGGCGGAGAGCCCTCCCCCATTTCGGCCTTCGAGAAGATGTCGCGCGCCTATCTGCATTTCGCGCGGCGGGAGCCGGGCATGTATATCGCCATGTTCGAAAGCGGGATCGCGGTCGGGGCCGACCCGGCGCTGCTGGCCGCCTCGGACCGGGCGATGGAGGTGATGCGCCGGGCCTCGGAGGCGCTGGTGATGCGCCTGCCGCCGGAAAAGCGGCCGCCGGTGCAGATGATGTCCTATCACATCTGGGCGCTGAGCCACGGGGTGGTGGAGCTGTTCGCCCGCGACAGCGCCGGGCGCAAGGCCTCGATCTCGGCCGAGGACCTGCTGGAATCCGGGGCCATGGTCTATCTGCGCGGGCTGGGGCTGATCCCGCCGGACGGGCGCTGAGCGCGCCTATTCCAGGGCCGCGATCTCCTGGTTGGCGCGGCGCAGACGCTCGGAGAATTCGCGGGTCAGGTTCTCAAGGATGGCGATGAGGATGCCGGGCCGGGTGCGGGCGAGGTCGCGCAGCCGGTCGACGGCCAGCGCATAGGCCACCACCGGCTCGTCCGCCACCACGTCCGCCGAGCGCGCCCCGCCGTCGAGCAGCGCCATCTCGCCCACCGTCAGCCCGGGCCCGAGGCAGGCGAGCCGCCGGGTCCGTCCGCCTTCCAGCGGCACGGTGACGGAAGCCGAGCCGCGCGCGATCACGAACAGCGCCCGGGCCGGGTCGCCGCGGCGGAGCATCCGCTCCCCGGTCTCGAACTGCATGGGCTGCACGATCTGCTCAAGCTCCCGGCAGTCGTCGTCCGACAGGCCCCGGAACAGGTCCAGCTCGCGCAGCGCGTATTTGGCGCCGTGGCGCAGGTCCGGGGCGGCGGCGAGGATCTCGTCCTCGCAGACCTCCAGCGCCGCGTCCGCGTCGTCGATCAGGCGGAGGCGTCCGGGTCCGACCGCGGCCGCGACCTCCTCCATCGTCGCGCGCAGCCCGGCGAGCGGACCGTCGGCGCCGAGATTGGACAGGATCAGCCCTGCCCCGCCCGGGGCCAGCGCCTCGGTCATGTGGCGCATCAGGCCGATGGCGGCGGCGTCGGCGGACTGGGCGCGCTTGAAGTCGAGGATCAGGCGGTCGGTCTCGCCCGCCAGTTCCGCCGCGCGACGGATCAGGCGCTCGACCGAGCCGAAATATAGCCCGCCCTGCACCTCGATCGCCGCGACGCGCCCGCCGCGCTCGGCCAGCAGGGCGCGTTCGCGGGGCGTGCGCAGGCGCTTGGAGGCGACCTTGTCGGCCCGGTATTCGCGCCGGATCACCGCGCGCACGTTGGGACGGGCGTTGAACACATGCAGGCCGAAGGCGGCGGAGACGGCCTTGCACGCCTCCACCCCCCGCACCGAGTTGCCGTGCGCGTCGAGTCGCGGCGACCAGACCCCGATGCCGAGCTGGCCCGGGATCACCGCGATCACCCCGCCCGAGACGCCGCTTTTCGCCGGGACTCCGACCTCGTAGGCCCATTGCCCGGCATAGTTGTACATGCCGCAGGAATGCATGAGCGTGAGCACGTCGCGCACCGCCAGCGGGTCCAGCACCCTGTCGCCGGTCAGCGGGTTCTCGCCGTCATTGGCCAGCGTCGCCGCCATCACCGCGAGGTCGCGGCAGGTCACCGACACCGCGCATTGCTTGAAATAGAGGTCGAGCACGTCCTCCGGATCGCGCCGGATCATTCCGGAATTGAGCATCATGTAGGCGATGGCGCGGTTGCGGTGCCCCGTGGCGTGCTCCGAGCGGTAGACGGCCTCGTCGATATGAAGCTCGCGCCCGGCGAACTGGGAGAACAGCTCCCGCATGTTCCGCTCCCGCTGGGCCATGGTCGCGCCCTTCATCAGCTCCGCCACCGCGATGGCGCCGGCGTTGACCATGGGGTTGAAGGGGCGGTTGTGGACGTCGTCGAGGATGATGGAGTTGAAGGCCTCGCCCGTCGGCTCCACGCCCACATGGCCCAGCGTGAAGTCCACGCCGTATTCGCGCAGGGCGTAGCCGTACATGAAGGGCTTGGAGACCGACTGGATGGTGAAAGGCGCGGCCTGGTCGCCCACGCCGTAGACCCGCCCGTCGACGGTGGCGATGCAGACCGCGAAGCCGGCGGGGTCGGCGCGGCCCAGTTCGGGGATGTAGTCCGCGACCTCGCCCCGGTCGTCGGAGGCGAGGCGGGCGCGCAGCCCCTCCAGCCAGGTTTCGATAGCGCCGCCGGAGGGGGCGGCGGGGGCGGGGTCGCCGGGGCCGGAGGGGGGGGGCGGAGGCGCCTTGCGCCGGCTGGTCCCTGCCGTCCATCCCCATCGCGCCGCCCCTTTCCGTTCGACATGCCGCAGGCGGAGCGAAGCAAGTTCCGCGCCATGAACGCCGCCTGTCCCCCGGTCCGCGGCGCATCCGCGGCGCATCCGCGGCGCTGGCCATGCGCCGCCCGAGGCGCTAGGGAACCCCCGATCCCGCCTGTTCGCCTGCCGGAGCGCGCCATGACCGCTGATCCCGACGACCGCGCCCCGCGATCCGCGCCGCAGAGCGATCCGGCTCCGGCGCCGGATCCGCTCCAGCCCGACCTGGTGATGGAGCCGCCCCGGAACGCCAAGGAGGCGCGCAAGCAGGCCCGCCGCCGCGCGGCGCAGGCCGACTGGCGGGCGGAGCTGCAGGGCAAGGGCGCGCGGCTGCGGGCCTGGCTCGACATGCTCTTCGCCGACCATGCCGCGCTGCGCTACGCGTTCCTCAACCTGCACCCGGTCGGGTCCTCCGCCTGGCGCTCGGCCCAGCCCCTGCCCCACCAGATCCGCCGCATGGCGCGGCGCGGGGTCAGGGCGGTGATCTCGCTGCGCGGCGGCGTGCTCTTCGGCTCCTACCCGCTGGAGCGGGAGGCCTGCGAGGCGGAGGGGATCGTGTTCCGCCGCGCCGTCCTGCGCTCCCGCGGGTTGCCGAGCCGGGAGGAGCTGGCCGCGCTGCGCCGGCTGATCGCCGAGATCCCGACCCCGGCGCTGTTCCACTGCAAGTCCGGCGCCGACCGGGCGGGCTTCATGGCGGCGCTGTGGATGATCGAGCGGGAGGGGGCGCCGGCGTCGGTCGCGAAGTCGCAGCTTTCGCTGCGCTATCTGCACCTGAGCCACGGGCCGACCGGCATCCTCGACCTGTTTTTCGAACGCGCGGCGGAGGCGGAGGCGCGGGGCGTGGATTTCGACGCCTGGGTGGACGCGGAATACGACCGCGACGCGCTGCTGGCGGAACATGCGGCGGCCCGCAAGGGTTTGTGGGCGCGCCTGTCGGGCTGGATCACCGACCGTCTTCTGCACCGGGAATGACCGGGCCCGCCGGCGACGGCGCTTCGGCGGCGGCGGCGGCGGCCTCCCGCTCGGCCCGGGTGACGCGGCCCAGAGGGTCCGCCTCGGGCGCGGCCGCGCCGGTCGGCGATCGGTCCGGCCGTCCATCCACCTGCACGAACAGGTCGCCGAAGGCCAGCACTCCGAACGGGCCGATCAGACCGGCGGAGGATCTGGGCCCGGTCACCTCGATCCTGGGCGGCGCGCCCTCGATCACCGCCACGGCATAGAGGCGCCGGTCCCGGTCGTCGAGCAGGATGGACACCTGCCGGGCCGCCTCCTCGCCGGTGATCTCGCCGCGCTGCAGGGCGGCGAGCGCCTCGGCGGCGGCGGCGCGCAGCCGGGCCTCGGCCAGCGCCACCACCGTCCAGTTCGCCGCGACCAGCAGCGCCAGGAAGGCCAGCGGGGCCAGCAGCGCCACCTCCGGATTGCGCCGCCAGCCGCGGCGCGCCCGGCCGGTCCCTCCGGACGCGGCGGGACGCCCGCCCTCGCCTTCGCCGGCGGGGGCGTCCGAACCTGGAACCGGGGAATGCGGGCTCGGCATGACGCGCGGCCTCCCGTCAGGGGCGGGACGGAACGGGATACGCGGGTGGGCACGCCAAGCGACAGGGGCCGGCGCCGCCGGGGCGGCGCGGGCGGGGAGCGGACCGGTCGTCGGGCGGGCCGGCGACCGGAGACAGGCTCAGAACGGCAGCTTCATGCCCGGGGGCAGCGGCAGGCCTTCGGCGGCGCGGGCCATCTCGGCCTGGGCCGCCTCGGCCGCGTTCTCCTGGGCGGAGCGGATGGCGGCGACGATCAGGTCCTCCACCGCCTCCCGGTCCTCGGGCACGAACAGCGACGGGTCGATGGAAAGCGACCGCAGCTCGCCCTTGCCGGAGACCCGGGCCTTGACCAGGCCGGCGCCGGCCTCGCCCTCGGCCTCCAGCTCGGCGATGCGCGCCTGCGCCTCGGCCATCTTGCCCTGCAGTTCCTGCGCCTTGGCCATCATCTTGGCCATGTCGCCGAGATTGCCCAGTCCCTTGAGCATGGGGGCGGCTCCTTGTCGTCGGACCGCCCGGCGGAGGGGCGGCGGGATGCACGGGGCCGCGCGGCGATGGCGCGGCCGGAGAGGGGGCGCCGCGCGCCGGGCGCGCGGCGGGTCGCTCCTCATATGCGCGAGCCGGGGCGGCGCCGCAATGTCGGATCCGCATGGGCCCCTCCCCCCGCCCTCTCCCGGGAACCGAGGAAGGAGGCTCCGGGTCAGGGGCGTTCCTCGAACACGTCCACCGGGTCCCAGCCCTCCCAGTCGTCCTCGTCGGGCGCCTCCTCCCATTCCGGGGCGGTCTGGGTCTCCTCCGCCGGAGCCTCGGCCCCGAAGGCGCGGGTGGCGAGGATCTCGGCCTCCGGGAAGGCGTCGAGCGCGGCGCGCACCAACGGGTGTTCGCGCAGGCGGGCATGGAGGTCGTCGCGCTCGGCGTCGCGCTGCTCGGCGACGGTCGGGGCGCCGCCGGAGGACTCCACCGCCACCATCCAGCGGGCGCCGGTCCAGGCCCGCAGCCGCTCCCCCAGGTCGGCGGCGAGGCTGGCGGGGGCGGAGGGCGAGGGTTCGAAGACGATGCGCCCGGGCTGGTAGGAGACCAGCCGCAGCCCGGTTTCCACCGTCACCAGCAGCTTGGCGTCGCGCCGCTCCCGGATCAGGGCGAGCACGTCGTCGAAAGTGGCGAGCGCGGCCACCGCCTCCGAGACCTCCGCGGCCGGGGCGGCGGCGGGTTGCGGCTGCGCGGTATGGGCGGCCAGCGTCGGGCGCGGGGCCTCGGCCCGGGGCGCCTGGGCGGGCGCCGAAACGGGGGCGGAGGCGGGCGCGGCCACGGCGCGGAACGCCCCGCCGGACGCCTGGGCGCGCGCCCCGCCGCTCCCCCCGCCCGCGGGCGCGGCGGGCGCGGCCCCGGCGGGCGCGCCGCCCTCCGCGGTCAGGCGGCGGATCAGGTCCTCGGGGCTCGGCAGGTCGGCCACATGGGTCAGGCGGATGATCGCCATCTCCGCGGCCATCATCGGGTTGGCGGCGGCGGCGGCCTCGTCCATGGCCTTGAGCAGCATCTGCCAGGCCCGGGCCAGCGGGCGCAGCGCAAGGCGCGCGGCGTAGTCCTTGGCCCGCGCCCGCGCGTCGGGCCCGGCGGTGGGGTCGTCGGCGGCCTCCGGCGTGATCTTGGCGATGGAGATCCAGTGCGTGACCTCCGCCAGGTCCCGCAGCACCGCCAGCGGGTCCGCGCCCTGGGCGTATTGCTCCGACAGCTCCGCCAGCGCCGCGGCGCAGTCGCCGCGCATCACCGCCTCGAACAGGTCGAGCGTGCGGCCCCGGTCGGCGAGGCCCAGCATGGCGCGCACCTCGTCCGCCGTCGTCTCCCCCGCCCCGTGGGCGATGGCCTGGTCGAGCAGGGAGAGCGCGTCGCGGGCCGACCCCTCCGCCGCCCGGGCGATCAGGGCCAGCGCGTCCTGCGCCACCTGCGCGCCCTCCTTCGCGGCGATGCCGGCGAGATGGGCCATCATCACCTCCGGCTCGATCCGGCGCAGGTCGAAGCGCTGGCAGCGGGAGAGGACGGTGACCGGGACCTTGCGGATCTCGGTGGTCGCGAAGATGAACTTCACATGCTCGGGCGGTTCCTCCAGCGTCTTGAGCAGCGCGTTGAAGGCGCTGGTCGAGAGCATGTGGACCTCGTCGATGATGTAGACCTTGTAGCGGGCCGAGGCCGCGCGGTAGCGCACCGCGTCGATGATCTCGCGCACGTCGCCGACGCCGGTGCGCGAGGCGGCGTCCATCTCCAGCACGTCGACATGGCGGGATTCGGCGATGGCGCGGCAGGGCTCGCAGACCCCGCAGGGGGCCACGGTCGGCCCGCCGGTCCCGTCGGGGCCGATGCAGTTCAGCCCCTTGGCGACGATGCGGGCGGTGGTGGTCTTGCCCACCCCGCGGACGCCGGTGAGGATGAAGGCGTGCGCGATGCGGTCGGCCTCGAAGGCGTTGCGCAGGGTGCGGACCATCGCCTCCTGCCCGATCAGGTCGGCGAAGGTGGCGGGGCGGTATTTGCGGGCCAGCACCTGGTAGGCGGGCTTGGCCTCGGGCGGGGCGGGGGCGTCGAGGTCCATGCGGGCTCCGGCCTCGGAAAGGGTCGGGGGAAAGGGTCGGGGGCGAGACTAGGGGCCGGGCGCGCGGGGGGCAAGCCGGGGGGGCGCCGCGCCCCGGTTCCG
>JAYZWL010000010.1:0-14706 GCA_036154955.1 Pseudomonadota bacterium
CCCCGTTCGCCCCCCTCCCCCCGCGCGATTTTCCCCCCGCATTTCCCGCGCGGCGCCCATGTCCTTGCCCCGCCCGCGGCGTTAAGGTCGCGCCACAGAGCGGCGAGGCAAGCCGCGCGAGAGGAGGACACCCCGTGAACGACGCCTTTATCTGCTCGCCCCTGCGCACCCCCGTGGGCGGCTTCGGCGGCTCCCTGAAATCGGTTCCGGCGCATGAGCTGGGGGCCACGGTGGTCAAGGCGCTGATGGCGCGCACCGAGATCGACCCCGCCGACGTCGACGACGTGCTCTTCGCCCAGTGCTACCCCTCGATGGAGGCCCCGGCGCTCGGCCGCGTGGTCGGCCTCGACGCGGGCCTGCCCGAGACGGCGGGCGGCCTCCAGCTCGACCGCCGCTGCGGCTCGGGGCTTCAGGCCATCATCTACGGCTGCCTCCAGGTCGCCTCGGGCGGCTCGGAGCTGGTGATCGTGGGCGGGGCCGAGTCCATGTCCAACGCCAGCTTCTTCACCCATGAGGGCCGCTACGGCGCCACCGGCCAGGGCATCATGCTGCATGACAGCCTCACCCGCGGCCGCGTCACCGCCGGCGGCAAGAACTACCCCGTCCCCGGCGGCATGATCGAGACCGCCGAGAACCTGCGCCGCGACTACGCCATCCCGCGCGACGAGCAGGACGAGTTCGCCGTCGAATCCCATCGCCGCGCCGTCGCCGCCCAGCAGGGCGGGCTGTTCCGCGACGAGATCGTCCCCGTGACCTACAAGACCCGCAAGGGCGAGGTGACGGTGGAGACCGACGAGCATCCCCGCCCCGACGCGAATGTGGAGAAGCTGTCCACCCTGCGCCCGATCATGGGCCGCCAGGACCCCGACGCGACCGTGACCGCGGGCAACGCCTCGGGCCAGAACGACGGCGCCTCGGCGGCGATCGTGGCCTCGGCGGCGATGGTGGCGAAATATGGGCTGACCCCGCTCGCCACCCTGTCGGGCTGGGGCGTCGCGGGCGTCGCGCCCAACCGCATGGGCATCGGCCCGGTGCCGGCGGTGGAGAAGGTGCTGACCCGCGCCGAGGTCGCCATGAAGGACATCGACCTGATCGAGCTGAACGAGGCCTTCGCCGCCCAGGCCCTGGCCTGCACGCGGGAATGGAAGTTCGCCAAGTCGGATTTCGACCGGATGAACGTCAACGGCTCGGGCATCTCGCTGGGCCATCCGGTCGGGGCCACCGGCGGACGGATCCTCGCCACGCTGCTCAACCAGATGAAGCGCTCGGGCGCCACCTACGGGCTGGAGACCATGTGCATCGGCGGCGGCCAGGGCCTCGCCGCGCTGTTCAAGGCCGCCTGACCGGGCCCGCCTGATCGCGTTCGCCTGACCGGGTCCGCCCAGCCGGGCGCGACGCCCCCTCCGACCCAAGGCCCCGGCGATCTCCGCCGGGGCCTTTTTCATGACCGGACCGCGCCCGCGTCCGCTCCACGCAAAGCGCGCCCCGACGCGGCGCCCCGGGCTCGCCTCGGGACCTCGCGGCGCCCCCGACCCGCGCGAGCCCCGAGGGCGCGAGGCCCCGGATCAAGTCCGGGGCGCAGGGCCCGGACGCCCTTGCCCCTACGTCGCCATTCAACCCGAAGCGCGCCCCAACGCGGCGCCCCGGGCTCGACCCGGGGCCTCGCTCCGCCCGCCATCCCGCGTCGTCCCTGGGGGCGAGAACCCCGCCCGCTCAGTCCGGCGCCCAGGCGGCCCCGGCGGCGGGCTCGCCGGACCGGGCCTGGCGGGCTGCGAACAGGTAGCCGGCGGCGACCAGCGCGTCGGCCGCGGCGACGCCCGCGCGCCGGGCCAGCGCCGCCTGCGCCGGGCCTTGCATCGCCCAGTCCCAGCGGGCGCCGAAGCTGCGGGCGACCGGGCCCACCAGGTCCGGGCGCCGGCCAAGCGCCGCGGTCATCACGTCGAGAACGGCCGCGCGGGTCGCCGCGTCGCCGGTCGCGGCGGCCTCGGCCAGCGCCTCCACCACCGGGGCGAGGCTCGGCGCCGGCCGGACCTCGGCGTCGTCGGCCAGGAACCGCGCCGCCGCCGCCTCCGCCCCCGCCGGTCCGTCCAGCGCGATCAGGGCCGCGACCCAGGCGCCGGTCATAGGGTCCGGCGATGCATCGGCCCGCCCCGCCGCCGCGAGATCCAGACGGCGCCCGATCTCCGCCCGCGCCTCCGGCGTCCCGGTCAGCCCCAGCAGAAGCGCCAGCGACGGCGCGCTTTCCGCCGGCGCGACGGCGCCGCCCGTCCCCGACAGGAGCGCGACCAGCTCCGGCGCGCTCAGCGTCGCGGGCAGGTCCGCCAACGCCTCGCAGGGGGCGCGGCCGAGCTCCGCCAGCCCCAGCGCCCGCGCGGCGGGATCGGCCTCGCCCGCCATCTCCGCGGCGAGGACGAAGCGCGCGGGGTCCTCCGGCCCGTCCCAGTCCCGGGCGGCGGCCAGCAGCCGCGACGCCGCGGCGCGGCCGCCCGCGTCCAGCACCGCCAGCCGGCGCCAGGCGTCGTCCACCGGGTCATGCCCGAACATCACCGCCCCGCCCGGCCCCGGGGCCGGCCCCGCGCCCCCGTCCGCGCCGGCGGCGAGGAACCGGGCCGGGTCAGGCGGATCGAGCGAGACCGACACCGCCTCCGGCGCCGCCTCCAGGCGCCAGCCGCCCGGCGCGCCCGGATCGGGAACCGCCAGCGCCAGCGCGTCCGCGTCGAACAGCCGGTCGGCCAGGGTCGGGGCGGGCGGCGCGCCGTCGAAGCCGCAGGCCGACGCGGCCGGGGGGCCTGACAGCACGGCGAGCCCCGAAGCCACGGCCAGCGGGGCCAGGCCCCCGGCGGCGCGCCTCACTCGTAAGGCTCGATACGGTCGGCCGACAGCGTGTAGCCCACATCCGCGAGCTGGGTCTGCGCGGCCGAGGCGCCGAACATGCCGGTGACCCAGACCGGCTCGAACATCTCGCGGACCTCGTAGGGGGTCTCGGTGGTGACGAAGACGATCTGGTTCGGCGGCGGCGGCGGCACATGGATGCAGGCCCCCACATAGGGCACCAGCAGGAACGTCTTGGTCCCGGTCCCGTCATAGTCCAGCGGCACCACATAGCCCGGCAGCCGCACCAGCTTGCCGTCGTAGTCCTGCGTCACCCGCGCGCCCTCGTCGGTGTCGAGCAGCCCGTTCCCCGCGCCGTGCTGCACCACCCCCATGTCGCGCAGGGTGCGGTAGAGCTGGCCGCCCGTCCCCTCGGGGATCAGGTCGTCCCAGGTCAGGTCCACCGGCGTCTCCGCCGCCCTCAGCCGCAGGGGGGCGGAGAGGCCGGCGGCCAGCCCCGCGGCGGCCAGCCCGCGCAACGCGGCGCGGCGGGTGAGGCGGGTGGCGGGGCGGCGCGGGGCGGATCGGCAGAGGCTGTCTGGCATGGTCGGGCAAGCTCCGGTCGGGTCGGGATCATTCCGATTTGCGCATCGATCCGCGCGGTTCAATGCGTCCGGCGCATCGATCGCCGGGCGATGCGGGGCGCGTCGGGGCCGGGCGCGGGACGCATCATGTCCTGATCGTCATGCCATCGGCCAGCGACATCCGCCAGGCGCGGATCGCCGGCGGCAGGCTCGCCGCCGCCCCCGCCGCGACCACCGCGAGAAGCAGGGCCGCGTCGCGCATCCCCGGAGGGTCCGCCGGCAGCCACAGGCCGAACGCCGCGTCGATCCAGGGCCGGGCGAGCGCCAGCCCCGCCTGATTCAGCGCCAGCCCGATCCCCGCCCCGGCGGCGGAGATCAGCGCCGCCTCCAGCACCAGCAGCGCGAAGATCTTCGCCGGCCGCGCCCCCACCGCGCGCAGGATCGCCATCTCCCGCCGCCTTGCGTCGAGCCCCGCGAAGATCATCGCCGCCAGCCCGATCAGCGCCGTCGCCACCACCATCGCCGACACGCCCACCAGCGCGGTTTCCGCCACGCCGACGATGGCCCAAAGCTCCTGCAACGCCACGCCCGGCAGGACGGCGAGCAGCGGCTCCTCGGGATATTCGTTGATCCAGCGTTGCAGGGCGAAGATCTGCAGCCGCGACTTCACCCCCACCAGCGCCGCGGTGATCGCCCGGGGGGCGAGGTCCATCGCCCGCGCCTGCTCGGCCGACACCCGGCTTCCCTTCGGGGCCTGGGCGCCGTTCTTCCAGTCGGCATGGATCGCCTCGATCGCCGCGAGGCTCACATGCACGGTGCGGTCGACCGGCGTGCCGGTGCGCGCCAGCACGCCGGAGATGCGGAACGGCTTGTCGCCATGTTCGGTGAAGGAGGCGAGGCCGTGGGCCACCACGATCTCGTCCCCCACCCGGTAGCCCAGCGTCGCCGCCACCTCCGCCCCGACCACGGCGTCGTAGAGGTCGTCGAACCGCGCGCCCTGCGCGAAGGCCAGCGGGCGGCCGCCGCGATAGCGGTAGCGGTCGAAATAGGCCCCGGTGGTGCCCATGACCCGGAAGCCGCGATGGCTGTCGCCGAGCGAGATGGGCACGATCCAGTCCACCTCCGGCCGGGCGGCGATGTCCTCGTAGCTTTCCCAGGTCACGTTGTTGGTGGCGTTTCCGATGCGGAACACCGAGTAGAGCAGCAGCTGCACGGAGCCGGAGCGGGCGCCCACGATCAGGTCGGTTCCCGACACCGTGTCGGCGAAGCTGGCGCGCGCGCCGGTGCGCACCGTCTCCACCGTCAGCAGCAGGCAGGTGGAAAGCGCGATGGCCGCCAGCGTCAGGAGCGCGGTGACCCGGCGGTTGAGCAGCGACAGGAGGGCGAGGCGCAGGAGGCTCATGCCGCGGCCCCCGCCCCGTGCCGTTCCCCGTGCCGTTCCCCGCCCCGCTCCGTGCGGGCGATGTCGGGCAGCGCCACGGCGCGGTCGAAGCGGGCGGCGAGCGCGGGGTCGTGGCTGACCATCAGGAGGCTCGCCCCCGCCTCCGCCGCCTGGGCGAAGAGCAGGTCGAGAAACGCCCCCTGCGCGGCGGCGTCCAGCGCCGAGGTCGGCTCGTCCGCCACGATCAGCCCCGGTTCGCCGATCAGCGCCCGGGCCACGGCGACGCGCTGCTGCTGGCCGACGGACAGCTCGGCCGCGGGCGCGCGGGCCGCCAGCGCCTCCGGCAGGCCCAGCGCGCCGGTCAGGCGCAGCGCCTCGCCCCGGGCGCCGCCGGGGCGCGCCGCGACCCGCGCCCGGCGTGCCGGGGCGAAGCGCAGCGGCAGCAGGATGTTGTCGAGCGCCGAGGCGTAGGGCAGCAGGTTGAACATCTGGAACACCACGCCGATCCGCTCCGCCCGGAAACGGTCGCGGCGGGCGGGGGAGAGGGCGGAGAGCGCCTCGCCCTCCACCTCCACCGCCCCCGCCTGCGGGGCGGCGATGCCGCAGATCAGCGCCAGCAGCGTGGATTTGCCGGAGCCCGAGGGGCCGTGCAGGAACACCCGCTCCCCCCGCGCCATGGCGAACTCGTCCACCGCCAGCGCGAAGCCGGCGCCGCGGCGGCCGCCGGGCCAGGCGTAGCGCAGGCCGCATAGGCGCAGCGCCGGCGTCATGGCTCAGAGCCCGCCGTCGAGGGCGAGGGCGGGGGCGTCGCGCTCCACCTCGAAGACCCGGGCGCCGCGGTCGGAGACCACCTGCACCGCAAGTTCCTGCGCGCCGGGGAATTTCGCGAAATAGGGGAAGCCGATCGAGTCGATCGCGTCGGCGTCCTCGCAGACAAGCTCCCACCGGGCGTGTAACTCGGAATGGCCGCCGGCAGGCTCCGCGTCATGGTCATGCGCGTCGTGGTCATCGTCGTCGTGATGCTCGGCATGGTCGGCGTCATGGTCGTCATCATCGCCATGGCTGTGCGCTTCGCCATGCGACCCGTCGTGATCGTGGTCGTCGTCATGGTCGTGGTCCCCGCCCGTCTCCAGCTCCGCCTCGGCGGAGGTCGCCGCGCAGCCGGCGGCGGCGGGGAGGGCCAGCAGCGCCAGCGGATCGGCCAGCAGGGCCAGCGCCGTCTCCACCGCCCGCCGGTCGGCCTCCGCCTCCGCGGCATGTTCGAAGCCCACGATATCGGCGCCGGGCGCGCGCAGGGCCAGCGACAGGCGGTTCCCCTCGCGCGCGAGGTCGAGCTGGCCGTGACCGTGGACATGGGCGCCCAGTTCCCGCCGGCCTTCCGCCCCGGCGGGGGCGAGGGCGAGCAGCAGCAGGGCCGGGACGGCGGAGAGGGCGGCGAGAGCGGCGGGGCGGGTCGGCATCGGAGCGGCCTTTCGGAAGGAACCTGTCGGCGGCTCCGGTGGGAATCGGAGCCGGGCGAGACCGTAGCCGAAGAAATTGATATGTTATAGCGTAACTTTTAAGACCGATCGCGGCGCGTCCTCCTCCCGGGCGCGGGCGAGGCGGCGCGCCTGCATCGCGTCGAGCCGGGCCAGCGCCGTCGTCTCGTCGCCGCGGGCGAGGCGCAGGGCCGCGGCCCAGGCGCGGGCGGCGGAACGGGGGCTCCATGGCAGCGCGGCGGCGGCGAGCCACAGGCGCAGGGGACGGGGCAGCCGGTCGAACTCGGCCATCGGGTCGGCGTGGCGGCGGCGGCGGGGCAGACGCAATTCGCCGCGATTATGGGCGGCGGTCGGGCGGGGCGGCATGGCGTCTCCGGGAGGGGGCGGCGGGGCGGAAGCGGGTTGCGGCCGGGGGGTGATGCGGATATGTTATGTTATAACATTGCTTCCCACAAGGACCGCGCCATGCCCGCCCCCTCCTCCGCCGACCGCCGCCTGCCGGTCACCGTCCTCTCCGGCTTTCTCGGCGCCGGAAAGACCACGCTTCTCAACCGGTTGCTCCATAACCGCGACGGGCGGCGGGTGGCGGTGATCGTCAACGACATGTCCGAGGTGAATATCGACGCCGACCTGGTGCGGGAGGGCGGGGCCGGCCTCAGCCACATGGACGAGACGCTGGTGGAGATGACCAACGGCTGCATCTGCTGCACCCTGCGCGAGGATCTGCTGACCGAGGTGCGCCGGCTGGCCGAGGCCGGGCGCTTCGACGCGCTGCTGATCGAGTCCTCCGGCATCTCCGAACCCCTGCCCGTCGCCGCGACCTTCGAGTTCCGGGACGAGGACGGGGCGAGCCTCAGCGACGTGGCCCGGCTCGACGCCATGGTGACGGTGGTCGACGCGGCGAGCCTGCTGGCCGACTATTCCAGCCACGATTTCCTGACCGATCGGGGCCGGAACGGGGGCGAGAGCCTGGGCGAGGGCGACGCCCGCCGGCTGGTGGACCTGCTGGTGGAGCAGATCGAGTTCGCCGACGTGGTGGTGCTCAACAAGGTCGGCGCGGCGGGGGCGGAGCGGACCGACGCGGCGCGCAGGATCGTCGCCGCGCTGAACCCCGAGGCGCGGCTGATCGAGACGGATTTCGGCCGGGTCGACCCGGGCCGGATCCTGGACACCGGACTTTTCGACTTCGAGCGGGCGCATCTGCATCCGACCTGGGCGAAGGAGCTGCACGGCTTCGCCGATCATGTGCCGGAGACGGAGGAATACGGCGTCTCCTCCTTCGTCTACCGGGCGCGGCGGCCGTTCCATCCGCAGCGGATCCACGACGCGCTGAACGGGCCGCTGCCGGGGGTGATCCGGGCCAAGGGGCATTTCTGGATCGCGACGCGGCCCGACTGGCTGGCGGAATTCTCGCTGGCCGGGGCGCTGAGCACAGTGGCGCCGCTGGGCCGGTGGTGGGCGAGCGTGCCGGAGGCGCGGCGGCCCGACCATCCGCAGGCCCGCGCCTATCTGGCCCGGCACTGGCAGGCGCCCTGGGGGGACCGGCGGCAGGAGCTGGTGTTCATCGGCGCGGGCATGGACCGGAGCGCGATCGAGGCGAAGCTGGACGCGGCGCTGGTCGGGACGGCGGAAGAGGGGGCCGAGCGGTTCGAGCCCCGGGCCTGGGCCGCCCTGCCCGACCCCTTCCCGGCCTGGCGGAGCGACCCGGCGGCGGCCTGACCCCACCCCGGGCGCCGCTGCGCGAAGCCGGCGCGGCGCCGCCCGGGGCCGCGGCCGGCGCCATCGCCGGGCCGACGCGCGGCGCCCGGCTCGGCCGGGTCGGGAGGCCGCGGCCGGCGCCGGCGATGCTTGCCGTTGCGTCGCCGGGCGGGATGCTTGACGTCCGGGCGGGCGGAGCCGTAAAATCCCGTGCTATCAATGGCCTCTCCCCCCCGGGGCCGTCCCCGAAACCCCCGCGGCGCCTCGGCCCGCGGCCGCCTGCGCCGCCGGAGAGGACGGCGCGGCCAGTCCGGACCTCCGCGCCCTGCCCGATCGCCGCCTTTCCAACCGTCCCGGCCGTCCGCAGGACTTCGGAGCCAAGCTGCGCCTGACCGCGATGCTGCTGGGCTGCGACAGCCAGAAGGCGCTGGCGGCCCTGTTCCGCGAAGCCGATCCGAACACCGATTTCGACATCGCCCGCTCCTACAAATGGATGCAGGACCGCTCGGTGCCGCGGTCGGCCAAGCTCTACGAGGAATGGGGGCGGCTGCTGGATGTCGGGCGCTCGGGCGGCTGGCTGGCGGCCTGCGACCTGGGGGACTTCGTCGCGGCGCTGGAGGGGCGGCACGGCGCGGCCGCCGCCACCCTGCGCGCCGCCGCCGGAATCGCCCCCGACGCGGGCGCGGTGCGCGGGCCGCGGGGCTTCCTGCCGGGGCGCTTCGCGATCTACGCCCTCGCCCAGTCGCCGCATTTCCACGGCCAGCTGATCCGCGCGGACCTGCGGATCTCGCCGGCGGGCGAGGCGGAGCCCGGCCACCCCGCCCGGCTGCGCGAACGCTTCGCGGGGCTGGACGTGGCCTGGTCGGGCGCGATCGAGCCCCATGCCCAGGGCCTGTCGGCCGACCTGCGCAGCGAATGCGGGACCTTCGCGCCGGTCAGCCTGGCGCTGCTGACCCCGACCATTCCGGGCAGCCTGCTGGTCGGGCTGCAGATGGGGTTCGTGTCGCTCCAGCCCGGGGCGCAGCGGCCCTACGCCACCCGCATCGCGGGGGTGCGGGTGCGCGGCGACGCGGATGCGGCGCTGGCGCGGGGCAACCGCTATCTGCCGGCGGATGAGGAGATCGGGGACGACCTGGCGGCGCTGGACCTGCCGATGGCGCGGGCCCCGGGCTTCGCGGCGGCGCTGGCTTCCTGGCTGCGCGAGCCGGTGTCGCTGGACGCGCCGGTCTCCCCCGGCCCGGTGGCGGAACTGGTGAGCGCGGCCGACCGGCTCTGGCTCGCCACGCTGTAGGGCGCGCCCGCGAAGGCCGCGGAATTCCAGCGGTTTCCAGACCGTGCCGATGGAAAGACAAACATGCGCGTTGAGCCGGACGGGCGGCGGACGGCAGGGTGGTCCTCGCACCCCGCCGCCCGACGGCGCGTCCCTGGCCAGGCCTGGCCCGCACCCGGGACGCCTGCGGCGGCGGCGCCGAGGTCGGAGGTCCGGGATCGGGGACGGAGGATCGGGGACCGAAGATCGAGGCGATGACGCGCCGGGCGTCGGCAGGGAGAGCCCCCCCTGCAGGCGCGCCGCGCGGCCCGACCCCGGGGGGGTGATCGGGCTGCGCGGGCCGGTCGCGGCGCATTCGGGTGGCGCGACCCCCGCGCCACCCGATTTCGCCGCCCGGCGCCCGTGATCTGCGCCGGTCCGCGGGCTCCGCTTCGCGGTCTCGGGCCGCCTGTCAGGCCTTCGCGAAGGCCAGCAGGTCGGCGTTGACCAGATCGGGATGGGTCGCGAAGGGCGCGTGGGACAGGCCCGGATAGGTCTTCAGCGTCCCGTTCCCCAGCAGCTTGATCGCCTTGCGCGCCGAGTCATGGATCGGCACGATCTGGTCGTCCTCGCCATGCAGCAGCAGGACGGGCGCGTCGATGGCCTTCAGGTCCTCGGTGAAGTCGGTCTCCGAGAAGGCCTTGATGCCGTCGTAATGAGCCTTGGCCCCGCCCTGCATGCCCTGGCGCCACCAGTTGCGGATCAGGCCCTCGCTGACCTGCGCCCCCTCCCGGTTGAAGCCGTAGAAGGGCCCCGAGGCGACGTCGAGGTAGAACTGCGCCCGGTTCGCCGCCAGCGCGGCGCGGAAGCCGTCGAAGACCTCGATCGGCAGGCCCTCGGGATTGGCCGCGGTCTTGACCATGATCGGGGGCACGGCGCCGATCAGCACCGCCTTGGCGACGCGGCCCGTCTCGGCCCGGGCCACGTAGCGGGCGACCTCGCCGCCGCCGGTGGAATGGCCGATATGGATGGCGTTCCTGAGGTCCAGCTTCCGGACCAGGGCCGCCACGTCGGCGGCGTAATGGTCCATGTCGTGGCCCTCCGACACCTGGGCCGAGCGCCCGTGCCCGCGCCGGTCATGGGCGATCACGCGATAGCCCTGGGCGACGAAGAACAGCATCTGCGCGTCCCAGTCGTCGCCGCTCAGCGGCCAGCCGTGGTGGAAGACCACGGGCTGCGCGTCGCGCGGGCCCCAGTCCTTGTAGAAGATCTCGACGCCGTCGTCGGTGGTGATGGTGGCCATGATGGTCTCTCCGGTCTGGGCGGCCGCGTCCTGCGGCCGGAAGGGGAAGGAGATGGCGAGGGCCGCGGCGGTCGCGGCCCCCGCCCCGGCGAGCAGCGCGCGCCGGGAGAGGTCGAGGGAGGGGAGGCGGGGAGCGTCGGTCATCGGTCGTCCTCTTTCCGGTTGGGTTCGCCGTTTCGATGGACAGGAAGTTAGGCGTGGAGGAGGATGCGCGGGATTGGCGGAACTGACATCGAACGGGGCGATACCGACAAATGGCTGAGGCGGCGACGGCGGTGGGGAAGTCAGGGGGGAAATCGGGGGGGACGCCCGCGGCGCAGATCGGGCTGCTGATCTATCCGGACTGCCAGCTCGCCGCGATCCACGGGCTGACCGACCTGTTCCGCATCGCCGGCGAATGGGCGGCGCTGCTGGCGGCGGAGGCCGCGAAGGAGGGGGCCGTTCCCAAGCCGGCCCCGACGCTTCGCGTGACCCACTGGCGGGCGACGGAGGCGGCCCCGGGCCGGAAGGGCGGAGCGGAGGGGCGAGTGGAGTGCGTGTGGGACAGCCATCCCGGCGCGCCCGATGCGCCGAGCCCGCACCGGCTGACCCATGTCATCGCCCCGCCCTCGCTGGTCATGCCGGCCGCGATGCGGCCGATGCCGGTTTCCGCCGCCTGGATGAAGGCGCGGCATGCGGAGGGCAGCGTTCTGGGCTCGGTCTGCGCCGGGGCCTTCGTGCTGGCCGAAACCGGGCTGGTCGACGGGCGCCGGGCCACGACCCACTGGGCCTTCGCCGAGACGCTGGCCGCCCGGTTCCCGGCGGTGCGGGTGGCGGACTCGGCCATGGTGCTGGACGACGGCGACCTGATGACCGCGGGCGGCATCCTGGCCTGGACCGATCTGGGCCTGACGCTGGTGGAGCGGCTGATGGGCCCTTCGGTGATGCTGGCCACGGCGCGCTTCCTGCTGGTGGACCCGCCCCGGCGCAGCCAGCTGCCCTTCGCCGCCTTCCAGCCCCGCTTCGACCATGGCGACGCGGCGGTGCTGAAGGCGCAGCGGCGCCTGCATGCGGACGCGGTCGAGGGGCCGGGGGTGGCGGCGCTGGCCGCGACGGCGGGGCTGGGGGAACGGACCTTCCAGCGCCGCTTCGCGAAGGCCACGGGGATGCGGCCGGTGGAATATCTCCAGCAGGTGCGCATCGCCCGCGCGCGGGAGGCGCTGGAGCTGACCCGCGACCCGGTGGACGCGATCGCCTGGGCGGTCGGCTACGCGGACCCCGCCGCCTTCCGCAAGCTGTTCCAGCGGATCACCGGCGAGACCCCGACCGCCTATCGCCGCCGCTTCGGGGTGGTCTGACGGGCGGGCGAGATCCTCGGGCGGCGCGGGCGGGGCGGGGCGGAGGCGGCGGCAGGGGCCGCCTCCGGCGCGCGGCGGGGCGGGCGAGGTCAGCCCGCCCGGGCGAAGTCGTGGTTGACCAGCGGCAGGCTGCGCACCCGCTCTCCGGTCAAGGCCGCGACGGCGTTGACCACCGCGGGGGGGGCGCCGGGCAGCCCCGGCTCCCCGATCCCGCCCATCGGCGCGCCGGAGCGGACGATGGCGACATGCACCTCCGGCATCTCCTGCCGCGTCAGGATGCGATACATGTCGAAATTGCGGGCCACCGGCTCGCCGTTCTCGTAGACCGCCTGCTCGACCAGCGTCTGCGACAGGCCCAGCGCCACGGCGGACCGCACCTGCGCCTCCACGATCGCGGGGTTGACCACGTCGCCCGGGTCGATCGCCACCCAGACCTGGTGAGCCCGCGTCTGGCCGGCGTCGAGCGAGACCTCGGCGATGGTCGCCACCTCCGAACCGAAGGGCGAGGCCATGGCGACGCCCCGGGCGCGGCGGGTTCCGTCCTCCGCCTCATAGGGGCCGCGCATCCAGCCGCCCGACAGCTCGCCGACCGCGTCGAGCAGCGCCAGGTGGCGGGGCTGGTCGGCCAGCAGGGCGCGGCGCAGCTCGAACGGGTCGCGCCCGCCCGCCTCGGCCAGCTCGTCGAGGAAGCCCTCGAAGAAGAAGTCGTGCATGGAATGGCCGACCGAGCGCCAGTAGCCGATCACCGCCGGATTGGGCGCGAAGATTTGGCCGACCCGGCGGTTGGGGATGGCGTAGACCTTGCCCGAAAGCCCCTCCACCGCCGAGGAATCCTTGCCCGGAGGCGCGCCGTACCAGCGACCCGTCGGGCCTTCGCCCATCGCCAGCGCCTCCACCGCCAGGGGCATGCCGTCCGCGTCCAGCGCGCCGCGGAAACGGGCCACGCCCATCGGGCGCAGGGCGTCGCGGGCGAATTCCTCCTCCCGGCTCCAGATCACCTTGACCGGGCGGCCGGCGGCGCGGGCCAGCGCCACCGCCTGGGGGAGGATGTTGGCGTCGTCATAGAGGAAATGGCGCCCGAAGAAGCCGCCCAGCAGCGGGGAATGAACGCGCACCTGCGCGGGGTCCAGCCCGGCCTGGCGGGCGGCGGCGGCCTGGAACATCTCGGGCGCCTGGTTGGGACCCCAGATGTCGAGCGAGCCGTCGTCGTTGAAGCGCGCGATGGCCGACGGCGGCTCCAGCTGGCCATGGGCGAGGAAGGGGGCGTCGTAGGTCGCCTCGATCACCCGTTCGGCGGCGGCGGTCGAGGCGCTGGACATCGCCTGCGGTCTCGGCCTCGGCCACCTCGCCGTCGAGCGCGGCGAGCCGGTCGCGGAAGGCGGCGGAGGAGAAGTCGGCGGGCATCGGGCGGGCGGCTTCGCCCTCCTCCCAGGCGATGTCCAGCGCCTCGACCGCCTTGCGCGCCCGCCACCAGCGATCCGCCAGCACCGCCACGGCGCCGGGCAGGACCTGAACGGAATGCACGCCCGGGGTCGCCTCGACCTCCGCCCGGTTGGCGAGGGCGCCGGGGACGAGCCCGCGGCGCGGGGCGTGGCGCACGGCGGCGAGCAGCATGCCGTCGACGGCGAGGTCGATGCCGTAGACCGCCCGGCCGGTGGACTTGTCGCGCACGTCCAGCCGGTCCACCGGCTGGCCGACCCAGCGATAGGCGGCGGGGTCCCTGAGCGGCGCGTCGGCGGGGGCCGGCAGGGCGGCGGCGGCCTCGGCCAGCGCGGCGTAGTCGAGCGCGCGGCCCGACGCGGCGTGGACCACGCGCCCCGGCTCCGTGGTCAGCGACGCGGGGTCGACGCCCAGCCGCTCGGCGGCGGCGGCGATCAGCATGGCCCGGGCCGCGGCGCCCAGCCGGCGCATGGCGGGGCCGCCGCGGCGCACCGACATGCTGCCGCCGGTGATCCGCATGCCGCCCATCACCCGGTAGACGTCGCCGGCGGGGGCGTTGACCACCTCGAACCGGTCGGGGGGGAGGTCCAGCTCCTCGCCCACGATCTGGGCCATGGCGGTGGCGATCCCCTGCCCGCCCTCCACGAAAGGGCTGCGCAGCAGGGCGGCGCCGTCGGCCCGAAGCTCCAGGAACGCGGCGACCTGCGGGGCGGGGTCGGCCGCCGCGGCGGACTGGGCGCGGGCCGGGGCGCCCGGCAGGGCGACGGCGAGGGTCAGGGCGCCGGCGCCGCCGAGGAAGGCGCGGCGGGAGACGTTCAGAGGCGCGCCGGAGGCGGGGAGCGGGCGCGCATCGGGCGCCTCCGGGCGGAGCGGCGCGGCGGAGAGGGCGGGCGGCGGGGTCCGGGTCATGGCGGGCCTCAGGCTTCGGCCGCGTCGCGCACGGCGGCGGCGACGGCGTTGTAAGTGCCGCAGCGGCACAGGTTGGACATCGCCCAGCGGATGTCGTCGTCGGTCGGCCGCGGCGTGTCCTTGAGCAGCGCGGTGGCCGCGAGCACCTGGCCCGACTGGCAATAGCCGCATTGGGGGACGTTGTTGGCCACCCAGGCCTCGACCACGCGCCGGCCGACCGGATCCCGCTCCACCGCCTCGATGGTGGTGATCTCGGCCCCGTCCAGGCTGTCGGCCGGGGTCTGGCAGGACCGGGTGGCGACCCCGTCGACCAGCACCGTGCAGGCGCCGCACATGGCGATGCCGCAGCCGTATTTGGTCCCGGTCAGGCCCAGTTCCTCGCGGATCACCCAGAGCAGGGGGGTGTCGGCGTCGACCTCGACCTCGCGGGTCTCGCCGTTGACGGTGAGTTGCATGGGGGCGGCTCCTTGCGGCTGGGGCTGGGGCTGGGGCTGGGGCTGGGACGGGTTGGGGCTG
>JAYZWL010000011.1:0-3854 GCA_036154955.1 Pseudomonadota bacterium
CGACCGGAAGGGACGCGCCGGCGAACGAGCCGGACAGGCCAAACCAGCGCGCACACGAAACCGGCCCGTCCAGGGAGGATCAGGGGCCGGGGCACCGGGGGGAGGCCCCCGGATCGGGTTGCACCGGGGCGCGTTAGCACTCCGTCGTCGGCGCCGGCGACGCCGCGCCCCGGTGCGAGCGGCGGGAGGGAGGCCCCGCCGCTGTCTGGCCCCCGCTCGGGGAATCGAACCCCGGCCGTCGATTTTGGAGACCGATGCTCTGCCACTGAGCTAAGCGGGAGAAATTCGTGGCGGCCCGCCTCGCCCCAGACGGGCGGGCCGCCTGCCGGGGCGTGTGGGGCCCCGGCCGCGCGCGGGGAGCGAGGGGTCAGCCCCCGCGCGATGATGCGGGGGCGGCTCACGACCGCGCCCCGCGTGTCAGAAGTCCGCGCACCTGCGCGATCAGATCGGCCGCGGCGTCGACGTCAGCGAGCAACTCACGCCGCTCCGCCTCGGTGACCGTGACCCCTCCGGGCCCCTCCGGATCCGTCGCCAGCATCCAGTCCGAGGACGCTTCTGCGACCTGTCGTGCCAGCCCTGCGAGCGAGGCTCCCAGCGATTTGGACTCGCCCGACCCCGGCCGAAACTCGCCCCCCGCCAGCGCGGCGAAGTGTCGGGCCGCGACCTGCGCCGCAGCCGGGCTCATACGGGCGACCTGGTCCAGATGCACGACCGGCATGCGCCGCCCGTTGCCCTCCGCCGGGTCGCACCAATGCGACAGGGTCGCGGCGTCGAACCCCAGCGCGTCACGGACCGCGGTGCGGCGCGCCGCATCCAGCGCGTCGGAGATCATGGCATGAACCGATCCGGCCGATTGCAGGCGTGGCGCACCCATCGTCAAACCCCCGCGAACTTGTTGCGTTGCGGCGCCGACGGCTGGGCCCCAATCTGGCGGCGCTGATGAACGGGAACAGGTCGGAGGACTCGCCCGATGCGAGCAAGGGCGCCACCACGCGGCCAGGACTCACCCTGCGAGACATGCGGCGCGGAAATCAGCCTGGACGATGGGTCGCCGGCATGCGGAATGCTCGCTCGGGTCCCGTGCCCATTGAGGGGGACATAGACGGTCATGCCGCGTCGGCCTCCGGAGAGGCGGTAGCACCCTTGCCGGCGCGGATCCGCGCGAGTTCTTCGTAGGTGACCGCAATCCCGCAGGCCGTGGCAGCGCGGACGATCGCCACGTCGTGCTCGCCAGGACTGCGCCCGCGCTCGCACCATTTGTCGACCTGCGCCTTGGAGAAGCCCCCGGCCTCGGCGAAGGCGGTGCGGGATGGCCAACGGGCGACGATGTCTCTGAATGCGCTCATGCCATCGTCGATAAATCGACAGTTCGTCGATTGTCAAGCATCGACGCATCGTCGATGGCACACGCGCATGTGTGAGGGGTAGTTTTCGACATGGTGTCGATCCAACGCACAAGCATCGCCGAGGGCGATTCCGCGGTAGCCGCGCAGGCGAACCGGCTCGGCATCCTGCGCGAGGCACTAGGATTGAGTCCGTCTCAGATGGCGGATCGCGCCGGAATCGACCGGACAAGCTGGGGGCGCTTCGAGAGCGGCAAGCGTCCAGTGACCATCGACGCGATCCTTAGGCTAACTACGGCTTACGATTGCACTGCAGACTTCATCCTGCGCGGGAGTTTCGCGGGGATGCCGGGCGATCTCAGGGATCGAATTTTACGCTTCCTGGACAAGTAGCGACGCAACACTTCATCGGTTGTAATCGAATGGCGCTTCGCCAGCGCCAGAAGTTTTATTGTTGTCATCAACCCTCTCCCTTCGGGTTGAAAACCCTACGTTATCGACGATTTGCCACGCAATAAGCTTTAGTGAGAATCGACAATCTGTCCATGAAATGCGTTGACAGTCGACGTATTGTCGATAGCCTCCCCTCCGTCACCCACGATGGAGGCCCCGATGCAAACCACCCCCAACGACCCCGCGCCGACGCCCCCCTCGGGCTCGATCGGCGCCCTTGAGGCCGCCGCCGGCGTCGGCCCGGATCATGCGGCCCGCTGCGCGTTCTGGCGCAGCTTCGCCCATATCCGCCCGGCAGGCGCGTCCCTCGACGCCGGCGTCGCCGAACTCCGCAGCATGGCCGACGCCGCCCCGGAGGCCGCGCGATGACCGACCAGCTCGCACCCTATGACAGCGACCCCCCCGCTCCGGGGCTCCGCTCCATGTCCTGGATGGTCGACAAGTTCGACGTCTCCGCGCGCGCCCTGCGCTTCTATGAATACAAGGGCCTGATCAGCCCCCTGCGCGACGGGGTCCGCCGACGCTTCACCCCCGCCGACGTGGACCGCTTGCGCGAGATCCTGCGCCTGAAATCCTGCGGCGCGACGCTCGACGAGATTTACGCGCTGCAGCAGGTCCGCGTCGCCGGGGAGCCGGCCGCCATCCGCGCCGCCGAGCGCGCCCTTGCCGAAACCCTCGCCCCTCGCGCCCGCCAGCGGTTCGCTGACGCCTCCGCCCAGCTCGACGCGCTGGGCGAATGGCGCGGGGAACTCGGCCTCTCCGCCCGCGCGGGGCAGTCCGGGGAGGCCGCCTGATGCGCACGCCCCAGCAGATCGCCGACGGGGTGCTGCGCGCCTCCGACCGACTCCGCAAGCGGCAGGCCTGGGTCGACGACGACCCGGGCAGCCTCGCCGCCCACCTCGCCCGCGACGCCGCGCTGGTGGATCTCGAGCTGGAGATCGACCGCTTCCAGCGCCGCGTCGAAGCCATCGCCCCGCCGCCCGACCGGGCCGCCGAGGCGCCGCAGATCGGGGTCGCGTGATGCCCGGCCTCCCCCCGCCCTACGCGGCCCCGGTCAGCGTCGACGCCCGCGTGCGCGAGGTGGAGGCGCAGATCGCCGAGGCGCTGCAGCTGCTCGCCTCGCCCCATGCCCCCGACCGTCGCCTCGCCGCCGCCCGTCTCGCCTCGCTGGTCGACGAGGCGACGGCGGCCAGCGCCCAGGCCAGCGCCCTGATCGGGCGCGCCATGACCGCCGCCAGCTACGCCGCCGCGGCCCTGAGCAAGCACCAGGAAGGAGACGCCGCATGATCGCCGATCAACTCGACGCCCGGGCCGCGCGATGGCCCGAGGCCCCGCTCCGGGTGCTCGCGCCCCGCGCCGTCGCCTCCGTGACCTGCAGGGGCGAGCCCGCGCTCTACGCCGACGAGCCCACGGCCGGCGCGAGCCGCCACCTGCGCGAGGCCTGGGCGGCCCTCCATATGGCCCGCAACGCCCGAGCCAAAGCCCGCGCCCACGCCGCCCGCGACCGGGGAGACGCCGCATGATCCTTCACCGTCACCCCGAGGCCGACCCGGAGGCCTGCGCCCGTCGCGACCTCCCCATCTGGCCCGAGCCCGAACCGACCGAAGCGGAGCGCCTGCCGGTGGTCGGCCTGATGCTGATCGCGTTCGGGATCTACGTCGGAGCCCTCGCCCTCGGCTGGACCCTGCGCGGCTGGTGGGGGGCGTGAGGATGAACGAGCTTTTGCCCTGCCCGTTCTGCGGTCACGACGCGGAGCGCTTGACGTTGGACGAACCGGAGAACCAAGGCGGCGATGTGATCTGCTGCACCCGCTGCCAAGCCTCATCGCGCGTCGAGTTCGGCCGAAAGGAGACCGTGGTCGAAGCCTGGAACCGCCGAGCAGACGCCTTGGGCGGAGTCGCCGCCATTGCTTTCGAGCGCCGCAGGCAGATCACGGCGGAAGGCTGGACGCCGGAGCATGACGACGCCCACCGCAACGGCGAGCTGGCGAAAGCGGCAGGCTGCTACGCATGGATTGCGGGGCAAAGCGACGAGCTGCGCAGTGTCTTCCGCAGCCCC
>JAYZWL010000012.1:0-51045 GCA_036154955.1 Pseudomonadota bacterium
AGGAGAAGCCGAAGAACACCGCGCAGGCCAGCGCCAGCGCCGCGCCCGCCGCGATCCAGACCGGCGTCCAGGCCGACAGCGGCCGATGCGCCCGGTCGACGCCGCGCCAATGGGGCGACAGGTCGGGGTCCGCCCGCCCGCGCTGGGCGCGCAGGGCGGCGGCGAGGCCGGCGCGGATCGCCAGCAGCTTCTCGGGCCCGCGGGGCTCCACCCGCAGCCGGCCCTCGAAGCCGAGGCTGAGGCAGACATAGAGGAATTCCAGCAGGTCGCGGTTGCGGCCCGGATCCTCCTGCAGGCGCTTGAGCAGGTCGAAGACCCGGTCGCCGCCGGTGGTCTCCTTGTGGAAGGTGCCCACGATGCTGGCCCGCGCCCACAGGCTGCGCCCGCCCCAGGGGGTGTTGAGCACCACGTCGTCCACGGTGGCGCAGAGCGCGTAGCGCGCCAGGCGCACCGTCTCGGCCGGGTAGCCGGCGCGCAGGGCGCGGGTTTCGAAGCCGCGGATCTCGGCGATGACGCTGTCGCGCAGGGCGGCGGGGTCGGCATGCTGGGCGCGGTTGCGCAGCCGCCCGACCAGCGCGAAGAGCGGCGAGGCGGCGGCGTTGAGCGGGTTGAGCCCGGAGGCGGCGGCGTCGAGCGAGGGCGCCTCCGCCCCGGCCGCCTGGGGCGGGGCGGCGTAGGCGTGGGGCGCGGGCGACGCGGCGGGAGCGGGGGCGAAGGGCTGCGCCTGCGCCGGCGCGCCGGTCCAGCCGGCCCCGGCGGGGGGCGGGTCGAAGGCCGGCGCGCCCGGCTGGGCGGGGGCCGTGGGCGTTGCGCCGGGCTGCTGCGCCGGGGCCGCGCCGCCGGGCGCAGGCGCGCGACGGCCGGCCGGATTGGGCAGGATCACGGTCCGGTCGGTGTCGGCCGGCTCGGCGAAGGGGTCGTCGCGGCTCATCTGCTTGGTCCTCTCCTGCGCGGCTCAGCCGTTGCGCACGGCCCAGAGCTCCATCTCCAGCCCCGGGAAATCGCCGGAGACATGCACGGCCATGCCCCCCGACGTGGTCATCCGCCCCCAGCAGGCGTTGTCGCGCTCCAGCTCGAAATAGACGGCGCCGGCATGGAACGGGATCTGGCGCGGGGCGACCGGAAGCGGGCGCAGCACGATGCCGGGCAGGGCGGAGTTGACCAGCTGCCGGATCTCCTCCACCGGCCCCAGCTTGGCCTGGCTGGGGAAGTAGCGGCGCACGCTCTCGGCCGGGACGTCGGCCTTGGCCGCCAGCACGAAGGAGGACGAGGACAGCAGCCGCCGGTCGGCGAAGCGGGCGACCGACACCCCGTATTTGCGCGGCTCGATGGGGATGGAGACGGCGTTCTGCTCCAGCACCGTGCTCAGGAACCGGCGCAGGACCCGGAACAGCGGCTGGAAGCTGTTGGTCAGGTCGTGATGGCGGTAGGCGGGGAATTCCTCGACCAGCTTGTCGGGGGCCATGAAGGTGGCGAGCTCGCCGGCCAGCCCGGCGAGGAAGCGGTGCAGGACCACGGGATGGGCGTTCTCGATCGCCATCATCTGCCGAAGCTGGGGCAGGGCGCGGTTGAGCGAGATCAGCAGCATGTAGTCCGCGATGTCGGCCACGCCCTTGGCGGCGCCGCCCTGGGTCAGCCGGCCGGCCAGCGCCTCCGCCCGGTGGGCGAGCATCCCCTCCAGCTCCCGCAGGAAGCCCGAGAGCGCGGGGGCGGCGCGGGCGTCGAGGCAGGCGGGGACGAAGGCGCGGTCGAGCACGATCTCCCGGCCCGGGCGCACCTCGATGATGCGGGCCACGGGGATCACCAGCTGGTCGGCGAGGTCGTCGAGGTCGAGCGCGAAGCGCATCCTCAGTTTGGCCACCGCCATGCGGAACGGGCGGCGGTCGCGGCCCATGGTGTCGGTGACATCGAGTTCGGCGGGGGCGAAGCGGGCGGCGCTCGCGGGCGGGGCGCCCGCCCCCGGGCCGGAGGCGGGGCCCGCGAGGTCGCCGCCCTCCATGTCCACCTCCGCCGCGCCCTGACGGCGGCAGGGCAGGGCGAGATAGACCACGGCGTTCTTCACCGTCTCGGGCACGTCCATGGCCGGGGGGTGGTCGTCGGTCTGCGGGGCGCGGAAGGCGGCGCCGTCCGGGGTCAGCCCGGCGCAGGCGGTCAGCCCGAACTTGCCGCGCTTGAGCAGCGCCTCGTCGGGCTCCAGCGTCGAGAAGCCCCAGGCGTAGGGCGCCACCCCGGCGGCGAGGCCGGCGAGCTGCGCCTCCATGTAGCGGTCGTGCTGCTGGAAGTGGTGGGGCTGGAGGAACAGCCCCTCGGACCACAGCACCTTGGAGTCCCAGGACATTCCGGTCATTCCTTCGGGGCGGAGGGGACGAGGGCGACGGAGGACGCGCCCAGCGTGGCCGTGGCCGCGGTCACGGCCCCGGGGGAGAGCGTGATCGAGGCCTTCCAGCCGGGGCCGGAGATGTCGCGGAAGGCCGCGACCACCCCCAGCGCGACCGGGCCTGCGGCGGCGTCGAAGCTTCGCGTCTCGGTCAGGGTCCGGCCGGGGGCGAGCAGATGCGCCTCCACCGCCACCAGGTCGGCGCCGAGCGTGGCTTCGGGGGCGTCGAACAACGCGAAGAAATCCGCGGTCTCGAACGCGGCGGCGGAGCGCAGGTAGTAGACCTTGGCCTGCGCCGGCAGCCCGCCGTTCATGTCCGCCGCCCCGGTCAGGGTCAGCGTCGCCACGGTGGGCGCGGGCGGCTCCGGCGCCGCGCAGGCGGCGAGCGCGAGCGCGGCGAAGGGGGCGACGAACGGGGCGGGGAGCCGGCGGAGCGTGCGGGCGAGGGTCATGGGCGGCCGCCTTTCAGGGTCTGGAGCTGGTCTGCGTAGGCGCGGGCGAAGGCCTGTCCGAAGGCGGACTGGAAGTCGTCCTCGGTCTCCCGCGCGATGTCGGCGTGGTGCTTTTCGAAGGCGTCCCAGCACCGGGCCTTGCGCCCGCCGAGCAGGCCGCCCGCCTCGACGCCGGCGGCGATGCGCCCGGGCGCGAGACGGGCGAGCAGGTCGCGCAGGGCGGCGTCCATGCCCGACATCATCGCCACCTCATGGGCGCGGATGTCGTCCAGCGCCTCGGCCGCGGCGGTCTCGGCGTCGAGATAGCCGGGATGGGCGGGGCGGATCATCGCCTCCACCGCCTGCTCGGGGCCGATGGAGAATTTCAGCGGGTTGTTGCCGCCGCGGTTGATCAGGGTGCGGTCCATGCGGAGTTCGGACTTGATGGAGGCGCGGGCCATCAGGATTTCGCGCAGGCCGGCGACCATGGCGGCGAAGGCGCGGCCGGTGCGGGCCATGACCTCGGTCAGTTCGGCGTCGGTCACGGCGGCGGGCGCGAGGCCGGCGGCGGCGAGGAAGGCGCGGGCGGCGTCGCCGGAGGCGGCGGGCGCGGGCGCCGGGGGCGCGGGGATCGGCGCCGGCGCCAGGGCGGGCGCGGCGGCGGCGGGGGAGGGGCCGACCAGGCTTTCCCAGTCGTCGGGGATCAGCGCGCCGCCGGCGCGGGGCGGCGCGAAGTGGTCCTGCCCGGCGGGCGCGTGGTCGGGGGCGGAGGCGCCGAAGCCCGGGGGCGGCGCGCCGGGCGCGGCGAACGGGTCGGCGAAGGGCGCGGGTTCCGGAGACAAGCCGAACGGGTCGACGGGCGTCGTCGACGCAAGCGGCGCGGGCGCGGCGCCGGGCCCGGGGCCGCCCGCGTCGAGGCCGCCCAGAAGCTCGTCCAGGAAGTCCCCGCCGGTTCCGTCGGCGGCCCCGTCCAGCACGTCGCCCAGCCCCTGCGGCGCGGGGGGCGCGGGGGCGTCGGCGGGATCGGCCCCGGCGCCGGCGGCGATCTCCACCACCAGCTCGTAGCCGCCCAGCAGGATCACGTCGCCATGGTTGAGCGGGGTGGGCACGTCGCCCAGCCGCTCGGCGCTGTAGTTCAGGTAGGCGCCGTTGGTGGACAGGTCGATGAGCACATAGTCCCCCGACCGCTCCTCGATCACGCAATGGCGCTTGGAAAGGGTGCGGTCCGGGTCCGGCAGGGCGAGGTCGTTCTCCGCCCCCCGGCCGATGGTCAGGGCGCCGCCGGTCATCTCCACCGCCGGGCGGGCGCCCGGCTGGGCGCCGGAATTCTGGAAGCGCAGGCGCAGCGACATGGCCTAGCCCCCGACCAGCGCGGTGAAGCAGCCCTTGGCCACCGCGCCGCCATGGGCGCAGGTATCCCCCATCCGCGCCTGAGGCTTCTTGCAGGTCAGCACGGTGGTCGAGCCCTTCGCCACCACGTCCGGCGGCCCGATGCAGACCGCCATGGAGCCGGCGGTGGCGGCGGGAAGCTTGCCGATCAGCACCGTCGGGCAGGCGGTGACGATCGGTCCGCCGATATGGGGGATGAACCCGGTGAACAGGGGGCAGACATGCATGTCGGCGATGCGGGCGGCGGGCAGGGTCATGGCGCGGCCTCCGTCTCAAGCCCCGCCATGGGATCCTCCCCGCGCGCGGGCGCGGGCGTCGGGTCGGACGCGGGCGCGGGAACCTGGCCCGAGCCGCCCCGCGCGATGTCGAGCGCGCGCGCCACCAGCCAGCGGCCCTGCGTCTCCACCCGCGTCTCGTCGTGATAGAGCGAGAGCAGCGCCATGGCATGAGCCGCGCCGCCGACCGCGCCGGCGGGGGCGGCGAAATCTTCCAGCTCCCCCGGCCCCAGCGTGCCGTCGGCCATCGAGGCGGCCATGGCGCAGAGCGCGCTGTCATCGAGGTGGTGCGCGCCTTCCAGCGCCGCGCGGGCGCGGACGCGGGCCTCGGCCCCCGGGCGCAGCACCCATGCCTCGGCGGCGGCGAGCGGGGCGGTGGGCGCGGCGCCCTCGTCCAGCAGGTCGCGGGCCGACAGGCACGCCCACCACACCGCCTCCCGCGCCGGCAGGGCGTGGGCGAGCAGCAAAAGCATGTCGGCCGTCGCGCCCTTGCCGGAAAGCTCCGCCAGCAGGGTCGCGGCCGGGGCGTCCTCGGGCGCGTCCAGCGGGGTCTGCAACGCGGCGTGGCCGCGGGCGAGCAGGGCGCGCGCCGGCTCCGCCGCGAGCTTGCGCAGGTCGTCGAAGCGGGGATGGGGGAAAGCGGTCATCGGCCGGGCCCTCAGTTGATCAGCGTCAGCGCGCCCTTGGCCATCAGCAGGCCGGAGGACTTGAGCTGGGTCATGCCGCCGCCTTCCAGCTTCAGCAGTCCCGACCCTTTGAGCGAGGCCATGCCCTTGCCCTCCAGCGTGAGCTGGCCGGCGGCGGTGACCTTGGCGGTGGCGGTCGCCTTCACCTCCACCTGGGGGGAGGAGATGGTGACCTTGGCGGGGGTGATCTCGACCTTCGAGCCGCCGCATCGCAGGACGATCTTCGAGCGCGCCGAGAGCGTCAGCGCCGCGCCCACGTCGAGTTCGCAGCCCTTGCCCACGGTGGTCCTGGAGGCGCCCTTGACCGTGGCCTTGCGGTCGCCGTCGACCGTCAACGCCTCGTCGCCGCCGACCGAGGCGCTGCGGTCCTTCGCGACCGTCCAGCTTTCCTTGCCCTTGGCGACGGTGAAGGCGTGGTCGCCCTCCACGATGCGCTCGGTCTTGTCGCCGTGGATGGTCTGCCTGAAGGTCCCGGGGCTCTTGTGACCGTCGCCGACGGTGATCTCGGCGTTGTTCCCGACGATCTGGGTGAAGTCGCGCTCGGAGCGCAGGCGCACGAACTCGGCGTCCTTGCGGTCCTCGAACACCAGTTCCGAGAAGCCGGCCCCGCCCTTGGTGCTGTTGGTCCTGATCCCGGTCAGGCTCTGCTGACCGGGCAGGGAATAGGGGGGCTTGCTCTCGCCGTTCCAGACCATGCCGGTGATCAGGGGGCGGTCGGGGTCGCCGTCCTCGAACTGGACGACGACCTCCTGCCCGATGCGGGGGATGCCGACGAAGCCCCAGCCCTTGCCGGTCCAGGGGGAGGCCACCCGCAGCCAGGCCGAGGCGCGCTCATCCTTCGGGCCCTTGCGGTCCCAGTGGAAGCGGACCTTCACCCGGCCGTGCCTGTCGGTCCAGATCTCCTCGTCCTTCTTGCCGACCACCATCGCGGTCTGAAGCCCGGGGATGGCGGGGCGGGGGGCGGCGCGGGGGGCGCGGAACGGCTCGCGGGTCGGCTGGGCCTCGAAGGCGCAGCGATAGGCGTCGGGAACCCCGTCGCCGTCGAAGGCCAGCAGCGGGCCGAGGATCGCCTCGGCCATCTCGCGGTCCTGCTCCATCTCCACCCGGATCTGGTGGCGGGCGGAGACCACGAGATATTCGCCGTTCTCCGCGGCGCGCGGATGGGACTCCAGCCGGAAGGTCGCCCCCGCCGCCATCTGGCGCACGTTGCACAGGCCCAGCGCGCGCATGTGGTCGGCGGCGAAGGCCTCGGCGATGATCCGGGCCTGACGCTCCCCCTCGTCCTGGTCGAGATGGCGGCCGGAATAGTCGTAGAGCTCCGCCCCGGTCCAGCCATGCCGGCCGCGGGGCAGGGCGCGGGTGGCCATCAGGCGGGATTGCGGCTTGTCGAAGTCGAAGCTCTGCAGGGTGACCTTGCCGGTGCGCACCCGCTCCGCCCGCCGCCAGTCGAAAACGTGGTCGTCCCGGCGGCGATAGGTCTCCTCCCGGAAGTGGAAGTCGATGCGGGGATGGTCCGTGACCGGGGCGTGGGCGCCCATGTCGTCGGCCAGCACCAGCGTCTCCTTGCCCTTGTCATGGGTGAAGAACCAGTGGATCCCCTCCTCCTCCAGCAGGCGGCGGACGAAATCGAAATCGGTCTCGCGATACTGCACGCAGTAGTCGCGCCTGGGGCGGGTCAGGCGGGGATTGTGGGCGACGTCGTTGAAGCCGTGCTGGTCGAACACCGCCTTGACCACGTCGAGCGCGGACATGTCCTGGAACACCCGGCAGTCGGAGGCGCGGGTGAGGAACCACAGCCAGGGCCGGATCTCGGCGCGGAAATAGCCCCGGCCCAGATGCGAGCCCAGATAGTCCGCCGACACGCAGCGGCCCTGGAAGACGCGGGTCTTGTCCTTGGGCGCGTCGATCTCCAGCCGCACGCGGCCGCCGACCAGCTTGCCCAGGTCGAGGTCGAGATCGGGGGACATGAACTCGACCGTGGTCTCGGTCAGGCCGCACAGCGCCTCGTCCACCTGCGCGCGCAGCAGGTAGCCCTTGAGATTGGCGGGCAGCTCGATCCGCGCGTGGCGGTTCTTGAGCGCGATGTCCTTGGCCATGGGCGCGGGCTCCTTGCTGGGCGGGGCGGGGCGGGAGGGGCGGGGGGGCCGCGTCAGCCGGCGGCGTCGAAGTCGATGACGGCGAGCTGGTCGGCCCGGACCAGCCGGCGCAGGATGGCGGGATGGATGCGCCACAGGCCCGAGAGCGGCGGGCCGCCCGCCAGCGCCCGGCTCAGCGCGGCTTCGGAGGCGAAGTCGATGCAGCGCACCGGGAGCGGATAGGGCGCGCTGTTGGAGAGCAGGGCGTCGAGATGCGCCTCCCCCTCCAGCATCCAGCAGCCGCCGCCCGGGACGCGGGCCAGCACGATGACGTTTTCGGGGCCGTGTCCGGGACCGGGCCCGCCGGCGTCGAAGGGAGGGGCGAGGTCGCGCATCACAGGTCCTTCAGCAGGTCGGCCAGATCGTCGTCCAGCCCGTCGGGGAGCCCCCCGGCAGGGGCGGAGGCGTCGTCGGGGGCGGAGGCGGGGGCGGCGTCGAGTTCGGCCAGCAGGGCGTCGAGGTCGATGTCGTCCTCCTCGCCCGCGGCGGCGCCGGCGCCGGCCTCGTCCAGGTCGCCCAGGTCTCCGAGATCGCCCAGGTCGTCCGCGGCGGAGGACGGGGCCGCGGGAGACGGGGCGGCTTCGCCCGACAGGTCGGGGCAGGGCGCGGGGGCCCAGGGGCCGTGGATCTCCGCCGCCCCAAGCGCCTGGAACGAGCCCTGGCGCACCACGTCGCGCCCCTTGATCGACAGGACCGGGATGAAGCCGCGGGCCACCGTCCGCGCCGCGCGGCCGGTGTCGAGCAGCCGCTCGGCGCAGGGCGCGGCCACCTGGTCGCCATGGGCGTCGGTCATGACGTGCACCGGCATCCCGTCGAGCGACATGACCCCGCCCAGGTCGGGCTTGCCGGCGCCGCGGGCGGCGGCCTCGGCCAGCAGGATCGCCGGCAGCACCGCGGCGTTGGCCCAGAGCAGGCCCGGAGGGGCGTCGCCCCCGGTTCCGGCCTGGCCTCCGTCGACCTCCTCGAAATCGAACCCGTCCACCGGCTCGGTCCGCGCCCCGTAGGGCAGGCGCAGCAGGACGCCGGGCGAGGCCAGCGCGGCCCAGGCGGCCTCGGGCAGGGCGCGCAGCGCGTCCCAGGCCCGGGCGGTCGCGGGCGCGCGGTCCTCCCGCGCGGTGTCGAGAAAGCCGGGCGCGATCGCGGCGACGAAGGGCGCGTCCATGAAGGCGGCGATCTTGGCCATGCGGGCCATCAGCTCGGCATGGGACGGCGTCTCCTCCAGCGTGTAGAGGCCGAAGACCGCGGAATAGGGGCCCTGCGCCTCGTCCAGCAGCGGCGCCTCGGCGAGCTGCGCGAAGAGGGCGCTGTCGGCGAGGTCGTCATGGGCGGCGATGTCGGCGGCCCATTCCGCGGCGGAGATGTCGTGGAGCATGATCTCCACCCGCCCGCCGCCGCCGACGCGCCGGGCGATCAGGTCCAGCGCCCGCCACGTGGATTCGACGGTCCGGAAGTCCGGGTGATGCAGGATGCCGCGCAGGGCGGAGGCGAGCGCCGCGTCGCAGGCCGCGGTCATCGCCGGGGCCCGGGGGTCGGGGGCGGCGCGGACATGGGGGGCGACGATGCGGGCGATCAGGTCCTCGGCCGGGGAGGGGCGGGCGAGGGCGCCGGCGGCGTCGCCCAGCAGGGCCTGAAGCGCGGTCAGGGGGCGGGCGGGCACATGGGTTCCCCGCGGGGCGGCGGGTGCGGGGGCGGCTTCGGCGGCGGCTTCGGGGGCGCGGGCCTGCATCTCGGCCAGGGCCGCGGGCTCGCCTCGGGCGACCCGGGCGCGCAGGCCGACGAGGGCGTCGAAGAGCGGCAGGGACCCGACCAGCGCGTCGGGATGCAGGTCGTCGAGGCTGGCGAGCGGGATCTCCACCCCCGCCCCGTCCGCGCCGAGGGGCAGCGTCAGACGGGTGGCGAAGCGGGCGATGACCGCGTCGAGGTCGTCGATGTCGAGCCGGACCGGCCTGCGCGCGGCGAGCGCGGGCCCGCCCTCCAGCGCGCCGCGGGCGGCGCGGCCGGAGAAGTCGCCGAGGATCGCGATGCGGAAGCGGGCGCGCGGGGCGGAGAGCCCGGCCGGGCGGGCGCGGGTCAGGCGGCCGAAGGGAATGGCGGAAGGGGCGGGCGCGTCGCCGAGGGGGGCGTCGAAGTCGTCGCCCGGTCCGGCGAGCGCATCGGCGTCCGCGGGGGCGCCGTCCAGCAGGTCGTCAAGACCGTCGCCGACGTCGGCGGGGCCGCCGCTGAGCAGGTTGTCGAGGTCGTCGCCGGGGTTGGCGGGGGCGCCGCCGAGCAGGGCGTCGAGATCGTCGCCGGCGTCAGCGGGGGCGCCTCCGAGCAGGGCGCCGAGGTCGTCGTCGGCGTCGGCGGGGGCGCCCGGCAGGTCGTCATGGCCGGGACGCGGCGCGGTCCCCATGTCGCGCAGCGCGTCGAGGGCCGCGGCGTTGGGATCGGGCGCGGCGGGGGAGGGGGAGGGACGCGCGCCGGCGGCCCGCAGGGCGTCGAGCGCGGAGGCGCCGGCGTCCGCCTCAGGCGTCGGGGTGGTCTGGCCGGTGGCGCGAAGGGCGTCCAGCGCGGTGGCGCCGTCGTCCGCCGCAGGCGCCGGGGCGGTCTCGCCCGCGGCGCGCAGGGCGTCGAGCGCGGCGTCGGACAGGGCGTCGGTCGGGGCTGGGGCCGGCGCCTCGGGGCGGGCGCCGGCCCTGCGGAGGGCGTCGAAGGGGTCGGGTTCGGCGGGGGCGGGCGCGGACCGCGAGCCCGCCCCGCGCAGGGCGTCGAGGGCGGCGTCGGAGGCTTCGTCGGGGGCCGCCCCGGTCCCGGAGGGCGCGGCGGCGAGACCGGCCAGCGTTGCGGGGTCGGCGATCAGCCGGGCGATCAGCGCCTCCGCGCCCGCCTTGCCGTCCATGTAGGTGGCGAGATGGGCGAGTTGGGTCCGCGCCTCCAGCAAGCTCGCCAGCGGCGCGATCCTGCGGGCGACGGCGGCGGGGGAGAAATCCTCCATCCGCTCGAAGCTCAGGTCGACGGGCAAGGAGCCCTCGCCGCTCAGGGTGTTGGGGACGTGGAAGGCCGCCCGCGGCCGCATCGCCTTCATGCGGTCGTCGAGATTGTCGACGTCGATCTCCAGGAACTTGCGGTCGGCCACGGCGGGGACCGGGACCTCCGAGGCGCCGGAGAGATCCGCCATCACCCCCATCACGAAGGGAAGCTGCACCGACTTCTGCGCGCCGTAGAGCTCCACGTCGTATTCGATCTGAACCCGTGGGGCGCGGTTCCGGGCGACGAATTTCTGACCGCTGGACATGGTGGCGAACCCTCCGTGACGCGCCGGCCGCCCCCGGCGGGTGGGGGGCGTGGCAGGCGGCGCATGTCCATGAGTGCGCGGCGGGCCGGGAAAGGTTCGCGCCCGCGCGGCGGCGGGGGCGGATTTTTTCGCGGAAGGGTGGGGGGGCGCCGGGCGCGCCGGTCGCGCGCGCCGGGAAGAACCCTCGCGCGTCGCACGGGCGGCGCGGCCGGGAGGCCCCGGGTCGAGCCCGGGGCGCGCGCGCTTGGCGAGCGAGGCGCGAGGTCGCCGGGCGGACCCGTCAGCCGAAGTCGTAGACGAACGCCCCCCCGTCCACGTCCACCGCCACGCGCGACAGCCGCCCGCCGTCCATCATCCGGGTCAGCGCCTCGGTCGAGATTTCGGGCAGCAGGGTGTTGGTGACGATGGCGTCGATCATCCGCCCGCCGCTCTCCAGCTCCTGACAGCGGGAGACGATGGTCTCGATCACCGCGTCGGTCCAGGTCATCGGGGCCGACCAGGCCGCCTCCACCCGCGCCCGCACCCGGCCGAGCTGCAGCCCGGCGATGGCGGCGATCATGTCGGGGCTGAGCGGCAGGTAGGGGATGGTCACCATCCGGCCCAGCAGGGCGGCGGGGAAGGTCTTGAGCAGCGGCTCGCGCAGGGCGGCGGCCAGCGCCTCGGGCGCGGGCGCGAGGCCGGGGTCGGCGCAGAGGTCCATCACCAGGTCGGAGCCGACATTGGAGGTCAGCAGGATCAGGGTGTTGCGGAAGTCGATCCGCCGTCCCTCGCCGTCCTCCATCACCCCCTTGTCGAAGACCTGGAAGAAGATCTCGTGCACGTCGGGATGGGCCTTCTCCACCTCGTCCAGCAGCACCACCGAATAGGGGCGGCGGCGCACGGCCTCGGTCAGCACCCCGCCCTCGCCATAGCCGACATAGCCCGGAGGCGCGCCCTTGAGGGAGGAGACGGTGTGCGCCTCCTGATACTCGGACATGTTGATGGTGATGACGTTCTGTTCCCCGCCATAGAGGCTTTCGGCCAGCGCCAGGGCGGTTTCGGTCTTGCCCACGCCGGAAGGGCCGGCGAGCAGGAACACGCCCACCGGCTTCGCGGGGTTGTCGAGCCCGGCGCGGGAGGAGCGCACGCGCCGCGCGATCATCTCCATCGCGTGGTCCTGGCCGATGACCCGGCGGCCGAGATGGGAGGCGAGGTCGAGCACGGTGGCGATCTCGTCCCGCACCATCCGGCCGACGGGGATGCCGGTCCAGTCGGCGACGACGGAGGCGACGGCCTGCGCGTCGACGATGGGCAGCATCAGCGGGCGGTCTCCCTGGAGCGCGGAGAGCTCGGCCTGCAACTCGCGCAGGTCGGCGAGCGCCGCGTCGCGGGACGGGCCGGCGAGGGGCGGGCGGGCGTCGGGGATCGGGGCGCCGGGGATCGGGGCGCCGGCGTCCGCGGCCGGGCCGTCCACCGCAAGGCCGCCTTCGCGCAGCCGGGCGCGCAAGGCGAGCACCTGTTCGACCAGCGCTTTTTCCGCGGCCCAGCGGGCGTCGAGCGCGGCGAGCGCCGCCGCCGCCTCCGCTTTCGCCGCGGTCGCGGCGTCGCGGCGGGCGGCGACGTCGAGGCCCGCGGCCTCGTCCCGGCCGATGATCTCCAGTTCGGTCTCCAGCGCCTCGATCCGGCGGCGGGCGTCGTCGACCTCGGCCGGGACCGCGTGCAGGCTGATCGCCACGCGGGCGCAGGCGGTGTCGAGCACGCTGACCGACTTGTCGGGCAACTGCCTTGCGGGGATGTAGCGGGCGGAGTGGCGGACGGAGGCCTCCAGCGCCTCGTCGAGGATCTGGACGCCGTGGTGCCGCTCCAGCGTCGCCGCGACCCCGCGCATCATCCGGAGCGCCTTCGCCTCGTCCGGCTCGGCCACCTGCACCACCTGGAAGCGGCGGGTGAGGGCGGGGTCCTTCTCGATATGGCGCTTGTATTCGGCCCAGGTGGTGGCCCCGATGGTGCGCAGGGTGCCGCGCGCCAGCGCCGGCTTGAGCAGGTTGGCCGCGTCGCCCGTCCCCGCCGCGCCGCCGGCGCCGACCAGCGTGTGGGTCTCGTCCACGAAAAGCACGATGGGGGCGGGGGAGGCCTGGACCTCCTCGATCACCGCGCGGAGCCGTTCCTCGAACTCGCCCTTCATGGAGGCGCCGGCCTGGAGGAGGCCCACGTCGAGCATCAGCAGCCGGGCGTCGCGCAGGGACGGGGGCACGTCCCCGCGCGCGATGCGCAGGGCGAAGCCCTCGACCACCGCGGTCTTGCCCACCCCGGCCTCGCCGGTGAGGATCGGGTTGTTCTGGCGCCGCCGCATCAGCACGTCGATCACCTGCCGGATCTCGTCGTCGCGGCCGAGGATCGGGTCGATCTCCCCGGCCCGGGCCTTTTCGGTCAGGTCGGTGCAGAAGCGGGTCAGCGCCTCGCCGCCCCGCGCCTCGGGGGCCATGGCGCCGGTGGCCTCGCCGGGCTCCGCCCCCGCCGGGCGGGCCTGCGCGTCCTCGGGGGAGCCGGCGACGGCCTCGGCGAAATGCTCGGCCAGGTGGTCGGGGCGGATGCGGGCGAATTCGGCGGAGATCCCCTCCAGCACGTTGCGCAGGCCCGGGGTCTTGAGCATGCCCAGCACCAGATGCCCGGTGCGGATCGAGCGGGTGTCGAGCATCAGCGAGGCGTAGACCCAGGCGCGCTCCACCGCCTCCTCCACATGCGCCGACAGGTCGGAGATGGCGGTGGCCCCGCGCGGCAGCCGGTCCAGCGCCCGGGTCAGGTCCGTGGCGAGACGGCCGGCGTCCAGCTCATAGGCCCGGGCGATGCGGTGCAGGTCGCTGTCCTGCCGGCTGAGGATCTGGTGCAGCCAGTGGGCCAGCTCCACATAGGGATTGCCGCGGGTCTTGCAGAACACGGTGGCGGTTTCGAGGGTCTGGAAACCGAGCTGGTCGAGCTTTCCGAAGAGCGCGACGCGGCTGATCATGGACATGGGCTCGCCCCTCCTTCGGGCCGGGTGACGGATGTCAGAGTCGTTCGGGTTCGGGCGCCCGCAGGCGCAGGTCGCAGGCGTCGCGGTCGGGACGCCGCCCGACCCAGGCGGTCAGGCCGAGGCGCACGCCCCCGCCCAGCCGGCAGTCGGGAACCTCCGCCGCGCGCAGGACGAGATTGGCCTCCCAGTCGAGGCCGTCGCCCACCGCGTTGCGAATGACGGCCGCGAGCCGCTTGAGGCTCTCGCCCCCCGGCAGCAGGCGGGTGTAGTCGGCGAGGCCCAGCGGCCCGATGCGCACCCGGAACTTCGCCTGGCGCGACCACACCCGGGCGCCGAGGCTCGCGTCCCGCCCCAGCGCGGCGACGCCGAGGCGGCCGCGGTCGTGGGGTTCCAGATGCAGCCAGTCGCCCGCGAAGCTCTCGATCTCCACCTCCGCGCGGAAGAAGCGGGAGAGGATGGCGCGAAGCCCGGCCTCGGAGCGCGGCGCGGCGGCGAGCAGGCCGGCGAAATGGCGCTTGGCGAGGTCGGGCATCGCGTCCCGGTCCACGAAGCCGGGGCCGGCGAGCCCGGCCAGCGCCGCCACCTTGTCGCCGAACGGGTCGTCGTCGGGACGGTCGAAGGAGGGCGCGGGCTGGCCCGACGCCCAGGCCCGGTAGAGCAGCGACAGCATCCGGTGATGGAACAGGTCGGCGAAGGCCGCGAAGGTCGGGTCGCGATGGTTGCGCACCCGGTCGCGGGCATGTTCGGTCAGGTGCAGGGGCAGGGCGCCGTTGGGGCCGAACAGGCCGAAGAAGCGCTGGGTGAGGCGGGCCGGACCGCCCTCCTCCCCCGGCGCGAAACCGGAGATGGCGGCGGGCGGAAAGGCGAGGTCGGGCTCCTGGCCCAGCCGCACCGGATCCTCCGCCGGACGGCGGGAGCGGCCGAGCCGGGGGCGGTCGGGATGCGCGGCCTCGATCAGCCGCAGCGCCTGGAAGATGTGGTGGGAGCCGGGGGAGCGTTCGAGCGCGGCGAGCCGGCTCAGATCAGCGCCCGCCGCCCGCTTCTCGGGGTCCATCGGGCGATCTCTCCGCGTTGCTGGGACTGGATGACGGTTTCGGTGAAGCTGTTGAGGGCGACGTATTTGGCGAAGAACGCCTCCAGCACCGCGCCCAGCAGCCAGCAGCCGGAGCCTTCGAAGCAGGTCTCGTCGAATCCGACCCGGATCTCCAGCCCGCGCACGGCGGTCGACAGGCCCCCGGCCTCGGCCATGCGGCGCACGATGGGGCGGGAGGCGACGGAGACCAGCCCCTCCATCTGCTTGGCCGCCGCCGGGTCGCCCAGCGGGGAGTAGAGCCCGATGAGTTCGCGCAGCGCCGCCCCGCCCTGGCCCCGGTCGGCGTCGGCCAGCGACAGGTAGTTGAGGCTGAGATGGGAGACGAGCTGCCAGGCCTGGCGCCCCTGGGCGAGGCTGGGATGGGGGCGCGTGGGCGGGACGATGGCGCGGATCGAGGCGATGGGGCCGCCGTCGGGGGGGAAGAAATCCGTCTCCCCCGCGCCCGTCGCGGTCAGCAGCGGCAGGTCGCGGTTGGTGCAGAGCGCGGTGACCGCAAGCTGCGCCACATGCCCCGGCCAGGGCGCCTGGGCGCGGTCGGAAAGCGTGAGATAGACCTCGGAGCCGAGATAGGAGCTGCGCGTCCCCTTCAGGCGCTGCTTCTCGGAGCGCTGCCGCAGGCGGCGGCGCTGGGTGTAATAGGCGCCGTGGGTGGCGCCGGCCGGGGTGAAGTCGTCGGCGCTGTAGAAGGGCAGGAAGCGCACGTCCTCCGCCCCCTCGCCGGAGATGCCGTCGACCTGCTCGATCCGCCAGATCTCATGATCCAGCGGCGCGGTGCGGTCCACGGCGACGTGGTGCTCGACGTCGGCGCCCGAGACATGCACCCGGTCGCAGCGGCGGCGGAACAGGTTGATCGCGGGCGTGGCGTGCAGGGCGAAGCTGGCGGCCGACACCGATTTCAGCGCCGGGACCGGTTCGGGCAGCAGCACGTAAAGATCCACGTCCGCCCCCGTGGTCCGCGCCAGCGCCGGGGCGAGGCCGCCGAGGTCGACGAAGAAGAACCGCTGCGGCATGGCGAAATATTCCTGCAGCAGCCGATAGCCCTCGAACGAGGCGCCGGGCGTGGGCAGCAGGGCGTCGGCGGCGTCGAAGCCGCGGGGGCGGATGTCGCGGCCCAGCGGCTGCGCCCAGTCGGCCCGCCGGTCGGTGGAGCGGCCCACAAGGCCCAGGCCCCGGCCCGGCATCGCCTCCATCAGCCGCCAGGGCTCCGGCCCCGCGCCGGCGAGGAACAGGGTCAGCCGGTCGAGCGGCAGGGCGGCCAGCGGCGCGCCGTCGGTGCGCCGGATGCGCAGCCGGATCGCGGCGCGGGCGTCGGGATGGGCGGCGACGCCGGCGGCGACCAGCTCGCCGCGCCCCTCCACATAGGCCGCCTCCGACACCTCCAGCGGCCACAGGGTCACGTCCTGGGAGGTGGTGAAGCGGCAGGCGGTCTGCTCCCCCTCCATCACCTGCCCGCGCAGCTCGGTCCCGCGGGGCAGGACATAGCCCGCCTCAAGCCCGCCCTGGGCCGGGTCGGGGGTCACGCGCAGCACGGTCATCGAGGGGATGGGGGCCAGGAAATGCGGGTAGACGATCTCCAGCAGGTTCTGGGTGAATTCGGGGAACTGCAGGTCGAGTTCGAGCTGCACCCGCGCCGACAGGAAGGCGAAGCCCTCCAGCAGCCGCTCCACATAGGGGTCGAGCACCTCCATCGGCAGGATGCCGAGGCGCGCGGCGATCTTGGGATAGGCCTCGGCGAATTCGGCCCCCATCTCGCGGATGTAGGAGAGTTCGCTTTCGTAGTGGCGCAGCAGGCGGGTATCCATGCCTCAGGCCCCCCGGCTGACCGAGACGTGGCCGGTGGTCACGTCGAGCGCGGTGCGCAGGTAGAGGTCGATCGGCACCGGCTCGGCCCACAGCTCGCCATGGATGTCGAAGGAGATGACGGCGCCGGCGCCCACCTTCTCCTGCCGCAGGGCGACATGCAGGGTCTCGGGCAGGATGCGGGGTTCGAACGCCTCGATGGCGCGGCGGATGGAGCGCTGGATCTCCACCGCGCGGTCGATGGTGGCGGTGGCGCCGGACAGCTCCCTGATCCCGTAGTTGAGGGTGGAGCGGGCGACATGGGGGAAGGCCGCGAGGTCGTCGCCGGCCTCGGAGGCGGAGGTGTTCAGCAGCCATTCCAGGTCGCGCAGGATGATCTCGCGCAGGCGGGCCACGTCGATGACCCGGCGGGCGGCGGGTTCGGTCCGCGCCTCCGGCGCGTCGTCGGTGAGACGGTCGAGCAGGGAGGGCTGCAGCCGCTCCATCAGCATCCGGTCAGCCATGGGCGGCCCTCGGGGCGGGAGCGGTTTCGGCGCCGGTTTCGGGGGCGGTTTCGGGGGCGGCGTCGGGCGTCAGGACCAGCGCGCGCAGGTCCATGAGCCCGCATTCCCCGGCGTCGGTGGCCAGCAGCCGCTGGCCGAGGCCGGCGGCGACCCGGTCGCCGTCCATCGCCCAGTCGGTCTCCCGCGCCAGCGCCTGCGCGGGCGTGCGGGGGGCGGGATAGCGGGTGGGGATCAGCGCCACCGCCTCGCCGCCATTGGCCCAGGTGACGCGGGCCGGGGTCCAGACCCGGTCGCGCAGGTCGGCGGGGGCCTCGACCGTCAGCCGCGAAACGGCGGCGAAGGGCGCCCAGAAATAGCGGCCGTTCACCACGATCTCCAGCAACGGCCCCAGCCGGGGATCGGCGTCGGCGATCCAGGCGAAGGGCCGGCCGTCCAGCGCGCCGGGCGTGGCGGGGGCGGCGTCGAAGGCGCGAGCGCGCGGGGCGTCGGCGGCGGCGGTCTCGCCGGCGGCGTCGAGGCGCAGCGCCTCGGCCATCCAGGCCATCCAGGGGGCGGGCTCGCCGAAGAAGGCGGGGGAGGCGGCGCCGGCGAAGACCTTTTCGCGCGCGATCTCGCAGACGATGGCGGCGCGATACATGCGCGCCATCTCCTCGGCCGCGGGGTCAAGCGTGGCGGCGGTGCGAAGCTGGGCGACGGCCCGGGTCCACTCGCCGCGCACGCACAGCAGCTGGAACAGGAACACCCGCAGCCTGGCGTCGCCGGGAGCGGCGCGCACCGCGTCCGAGAGCGCGGCCAGCGCGCCGTCGAGGTCGCCGTCGCGCAGGCGGGTTTCGGCCGGGGTCGACATGGCGCGCTCCTGCGAAGCCGGGGAAAAGGCCCCGGCGCAGGAGCGCGCCGGGGAAATCGGGACGCGGCAGGCGCGTCCGGGGGGGAGTTCGGGGGAGAGCCCGGCGGCGTCAGACGTCGTAGACGGCGGCGTTCTTGACGCGGCTCCACTTCACCTCGCCCTGACCGCCCTGGGCCTTCTGCATCTTGCCGTCGACGCCCTGGCGGAAATACTCGACCTTCATCGCGCCGTACTGGAAGACCAGCGTCTCTTCGCAGACGTCGTCGCCGTCCGAGCCGGACCAGGACATGTCCTGGACCATCAGCAGCTTGAACGAGAACTTCATGAAGGTCGCGCCGGACGCGCCGGCCTGACCGCCGGAGCGGCGCAGCTCGATCACGCCCTCGGTCAGGTGCTTGCCCTCGCACAGCGCGTGGAACAGCCCGCAGGAGGCGGTGTCGGTCTTCTTGGTGATGTTGAATTCCTTGAACGTCGCCTTGCCGGCGGCGCCGCCCTCGGTGTCGGAACCGATGTCGATCGTGTTCTCGCCGCCGAATTCGAAGGACTTGATGGCGAAGGCGTGCTTGGCCTTCATCGCCTGGTCCTGGACTTCGCCCACGATGCTGGCCTGCATCGGGAAATACATGAAAGCGTCGAACGCCATGAGGGGATCCTTTCAACGAAGGGCGTTTCGGGAGACGGGTCTTCGGGTGACGGGTCTCGGGGTCCGGAGGCGGCCGGCGGCCGTCCCCGGCGAGGGGCTCAGGCGCCGCCGCGCTGCGAGGGCAGCTTGGAGACCAGCCGCAGGGACACGGAGAGCCCTTCGAGCTGGTAATGCGGGCGCAGGAAGAACTTGGAGGCGTAGTAGCCGGGGTTGCCCTCCACCTCCTCGACCACCACTTCGGCGGCGGCGAGCGGGTGCTGGGCCTTGACCTCCTCGGGCGAGGTCTCGGCGTTGAAGTCCACGTAGGTGTTGACCCAGTTCTGCAGCCAGGACTGCATGTCGTCCCGCTCCTTGAACGCGCCGACCTTGTCGCGGACGATGCACTTCAGGTAATGGGCGAAGCGGCAGGTGGCGAAGAGATAGGGCAGCCGCGCCGCCAGATTGGCGTTGGCCGAGGCGTCCGGGTCGTCGTATTCGGCCGGCTTCTGCAGCGACTGGGCGCCGATGAAGGCCGCGACGTCCGAATTCTTGCGATGCACCAGCGGCATCAGGCCGTTCTTGGCCAGCTCCGCCTCGCGCCGGTCCGAGATCGCGATCTCGGTCGGGCATTTCATGTCCACGCCGCCGTCGTCGGTGGGAAAGCTGTGGGTGGGCAGGTTGTCCACCGCGCCGCCCGACTCCACGCCGCGGATGCGGGTGCACCAGCCGTATTGCTTGAAGGACCGGGTGACGTTGCGGGCCATGCCGTAGGCGGCGTTGATCCAGCAGTATTTCTCCGAGCCCGCGCCCTCGGTGTCCTCTTCGAAGGCGAATTCCTCCACCGGGTCGGTCTTGTCCCCGTAGGGGCGCCGGCCGAGGAAGCGGGGCATGGCCAGGCCCAGATAGCGCGCGTCCTCGCTTTCGCGCAGGCTCCGCCAGGCGGCGTATTCCGGGGTCTGGAAGATCTTGGTCAGGTCGCGGGGATTGGCCAGTTCGGACCAGCTGTCCATCTGCATCAGCGACGGATCGGCCCCGGTCAGGAACGGCGCGTGGGCGGCGGCGGCGATCTTGGACATCTCGCCCAGGATCTCGACGTCCTTGGGGCTGTGGTCGAAATGGTAGTCGCCCACGAGGCAGCCGTAGGGCTCGCCGCCGAACTGGCCGTATTCCTCTTCGTAGAGCTTCTTGAAGATCGGGGACTGATCCCAGGCGGCGCCCTTGAACTTCTTGAGCGTCTTGGACAGGTCCTTCTTGGAGATGTTGAGGACCCGGATCTTCAGCATCTCGTCGGTTTCGGTGTTGGTCACCAGGAAATGCAGGCCCCGCCAGGCGCTTTCCAGCTTCTGGAAGTCGGGGTGGTGGATGACCTGGTTGACCTGCTCGCCGATCTTGCGGTCGATTTCGGCGATGATGCCTTCGATCGAGCGCAGGGCGTCGTCGGAGATCAGGGCGGAATTGGCCAGCGCCTGCTCGGCCAGGGTGCGGACCGCCTCCTCCACCGCCGAGCGGGCCTGTTCGGACTTGGGCCGGAACTCCTTGCGGAGCAGGGCGGCGAATTCGGAGGAGCCGAAGATGGTTTCGGTTTCGGTCGCGGCCGTGGCGCCGGCGTCCTGATGCATGGTCCCGTTCATGGCTCACTCCTCCCCTTCGGCGGCGGGAGCGGGCGCGGCGATGAGGCCCTGGAGCAGCGACGGATCGTTGATGATCCGGGCCATCAGCGTCTCGGCGCCGGCCTTCCCGTCCATGTAAGTGGTCAGGTTGGCCAGTTGGGTTCGCGCCTCGAGCAGTTTTTTCAGCGGCTCGATCTGGCGGGCGACGGCGGCGGGCGAGAAGTCGTCCATGCTCTCGAAGGTCAGGTCGACCATGAGGTTGCCTTCGCCGGTCAGGGTGTTGGGGGCGGAGAAGGCGGCGCGGGGCTTCATCGACTTCATGCGGTCGTCGAAATTGTCGATGTCGATTTCGAGGAACTTGCGGTCGGCCACGGCGGGCTGCGGCGCCTCGGACTTGCCGGCGAGGTCGGACATCACGCCCATCACGAAGGGCAGCTGCACCGACTTCTGCGCGCCGTAAAGCTCGACGTCGTATTCGATCTGGACGCGGGGGGCGCGGTTGCGCGCGACGAACTTCTGGGAACTGGCCATGGGAACCTCCTTGGGCGGGAGCGCGCGGGTGCGCCTGGGGTGGATCGGACGGGAAGGGGGGGCGGGCCGACGGGCGGCCCGTCGGGTCAGTCGTAGGACGGCTCGTGCAGCTCGTGCTGCGGGAGGCCGCCCACCAGGCCCACGTTCTCCAGCCCCATCGGGGCCAGGTCGCGGATCACGGTGAGGAAGTCGGCGGAGACCAGCCGGCGGGCCCGGCCGATCAGCAGGGGCAGGGGGCTGGAGGGCTCCTTGCGGGCGTAGTAGTCGGCGATGCGGTCGAGCGCGGCGATCACGTCCTGGGGGGAGTTGATCGTCCCGGGCGCGGCCGGCGGCGGGGTCCAGGCCGGCGCGCCGGAGGCGGCGGGCGCGGGGCCGGCGGGGGCGTGGTCGCCGGCCGCGTCGGGCGCGGCCTCCGTCCCCGCTTCCGGCGCGCCGGCCGGTTCGGGCAGGCGGCGGCGGATGTCGCGGGCCATGCGGATCAGCGGGTCGAGATCGGGGCCCATGGCGCCGATGCGGGCGTCGAAGGCCGCCGAGATGGCGCGGGCATGGGCGAGGATCGCGTCGGCGGCGGCGGTGATCTCCGCCAGCCGCTCGGGCGGGGTGTCCTGGAAGGCGGCGAAGATCGTCTGCGGATCGAGGGCGGCGGCGCCGTCGGGAGCGGTCGCCTCCCCGTCCGCGACCAGCATGTCGCGCAGGTGGAAGCGGCCGAAGCCGCGGCTGTCGGTCAGGGGCGCGAGGCGCAGGGCGCGCAGGGTGGTGGCGGGATCCGCCAGCCCCAGCACCGCGTTGACCCGCATGGTGGGGTCGTCGTCGTCGTCGGGGTCGAGCTGGGGATGCACGCTGTCCCAATGCGTCTCCAGGCTCTCGGCCATGTAGCCCAGCACCGCGGCGAAGCCGGGCAGCCCGTCGAGCCTGAGCGCGGCGTTGGCCAGCGTCACCGCGATGCGCAGGTCGCGGGTGCGGGCCAGCAGGCCGGAGGCGAGGCGGGCGACCTCGTCCCAGTCCGGGTCCTGGGCGGCGAGCACGCTGTCGCCGATCACCCGCTCCTCCACCGGCTGGCTGGCGATCTCCAGCTCCGCATAGGCGGCGTCGTATTCCAGGTTCTCGCCCGACGGCGCGTCGCCGGGCAGCGGCAGCGAAAGGGCGGAGAGATCGAGCGGCATGGTCAGGCTCCGGAGGCGGGAAGGGTCTGGCGGCGGGAGGCGGGGCTGGGCTCAGCGCGCATCGGCGGCCTCCACGAAGGCGTCGCGGGCGGCGCGGTCGGGCACGGCTTCGGCCAGCGCCGCGACCAGCGCGGGGCGGGAGGCGGCGCGGGCGGCCTTGCGGCGCACCAGCACCTCCGCGATCGGGCCGAGCGCCGGGCGCAGCAGGTCGGCGAGGCGGGCGAGGTCGGTGGGATCGGGGGCGTAGCCGGCCCCGCCGCCCGACCTCGACCCCGAACCCGGCCCCGAACCCGGCCCGGCGCCGGCGGCGGAGACGGCCGCGCCGTCCCCTCCGGCCGCGCCGGGCAGGGGGCCCGCCGCCTCGATCCCCGCCGCCAGCAGCCGCAGGATCGAGTCGCGCATGTCCGCCGTCTCCCCCGACGCGACGAGGGAGGTCATGGACGACAGCTCCCCCATCACCGCGGCGAGCATCTGGTCGGCGTCGGCGCTCTTCTCCGCCGCGCGGCGGGCGATGACCCGGCCCATCGGCCCCATGCGGGCGACGAGCTGGCGCTCGATCTCCAGCATGGTGCGGGTGGGAAGGCGGCCGAGCATGGTGGTGGCGCAGCAGCCGGCGGAGACGGTGGCGCCGGGATGGCGGGCGCGCCGCGGCTCGGGCAGGACCGAGGACAGCCCCGCCTCGTCCGCCGCCGCCGGCAGCGCGGCGGCGAGCGCGGCCGCCATCTCGGCCGCGTCGGCGAAACGGTCCGCGGGCTCGACGCTCATCGCGCGCAGCACGGCGGCGTCGAGCGCGGGGGACACGGGCAGGCCCGCGGGCCGGGCATGGTCGCCCGGCGGGACCGCGCCGCCCTGGCGCACGGCGGCGAACAGCGCCTCCACCCCGCCGCCCTGGAAGGGCTTGCGGCCCGCGATCAGCTCATAGGCCAGCACCCCGCAGGCGTAGATGTCGGCGCGCGCGTCGACGTCGCCGCCCGCGAACTGCTCGGGCGCCATATAGGCCGGCGTGCCGACCATGCCGGCCCCGGTCGCGTCGGTCGCGGTCAGTCGGGCGATGCCGAAATCGGTCAGCTTCACCCCGCCCTCGTCGGTCAGCATGACGTTGGCGGGCTTGAGGTCCCGGTGGACGATCCTCGCACGGTGGATCGCGCCCAGACCCGCCAGCACCTGGCGCAGCAGGGCGTGGATCTCCTGCAGGTCCAGCCGCGGGGGGGCGGCCATCCGGTCCTCCAGCGTGGTGGAGCGGATTTTCTCCATCACCAGGAAGGGCACGCCGTCCTGCTGGAGATAGTCGAACACCGTCACCAGGTTGGGGTGCAGCGCCCGGCCGGCGGCCCGCGCCTCCCGCGCGAAGCGGGCGAGCCATTCCTCCCCGCCCGCCGCCGCGATCAGGCGGCGATGCACGGTCTTGATCGCGACATGCCGGTCGATATCCGGGTCGTGGCCGTCGTAGACCACGCCCATCGCGCCTTCGCCGAGCACGCCCGCCACCCGATACTTGCCGATGAAGCGGGGACCGGCCGGGATGATGACCGTCTCGTCAGTCATCGATCATCTTCATGGCGCTTTCCAGCGAGCGCCGCATGCGGTTGAAGGAGGCGGACAGGGAGCTGATCTCGTCCTTGCCGGGCTTGGCGTATTCGGGGACCTCGAAATCGCCGAGGCTGACCTGCTCGGCCACCTCCGACATCCGGCGCACCGGGCGCACGACGATGCGGGTCAGCAGCAGGTTGGTGACCAGCAGCACCAGCAGGAAGGCCAGCGACAGCGCGCCGACCAGCACGCCCACCGTCTCGCGCGCGCGGGATTCCACCAGCGACATGGGCGCGGCGATGATCTGGGCGCCGATGGTCTCGCCCAGGGTCCAGCCGAAGCCGTTCTCGCGCCCGTAGAGGTCGACCATCGCCGGCGGCGCGGCCTCTGGCGTGGAATGGCAGGTCAGACAGCCCTGGGCGCCGACCTTCAGCGGGAAGGCCATGGTGAAATATCGCTGGCCGTCCGCCTCCACCACCCGCACCTGCTGGGTCAGGCCGGCGTCGGCGCGGAACGCCTCGATCAGCCCCCGCTCGAACGCGTCGGCGCGGTTGGCGGGATTGGTCGGGTTCAGCGCCGCCTCCTTGTAGGAATATTCCGGGAAGCTGTTGCGGAAGGTGGCGAACACGCTGGTCGCCGCGTAGGCGGTGACCGACTGGGGAAGAAACAGGATGTCGTTGTCCTCGCTCAGCAGCGGGTCGATGCTGTTGAGCGTGTAGTCGCGCACGGCCAGCGCGTTGGCGCGAAGAAGTCGGATCTGTTGTTCCATCTCGTCGATGGACGATTTCTGCACCACCCACCAGGAAAGACCGGAGGCTGCGCCAATTCCCAGCGCGCAGGCTAAAGTTATCGCCGCGTTGAACTTGAAGCGTAGCCGCATGTCACTTACCATCCGAGTGCGAGTTGAAAGGAGCCTTCGCCGTTTCTCCGCGACGTCCGTGAAGCGTCGCCGACCCTGTCGCCCTCATGTGTTCCGGCCCGCGCCGGAAAGGTTCGGTCGCCGAGGCGGCCAAGACGGAGAAAGGACGAAGACGATGTTCACCCGCATCCTGACCGCCGCCGCCGGGCTGGCGATGGCCGCCCTGCCGGCCGGAGACGTCGCCATGGCGGCGGAGCCCGACCGCGTGGTCGCGCTGGTCGTCTCGGTGGGCGAGGGGGGGGCGCGCGCCGATGCGCTCCAGGCCCGGCTCCAGGTCATCGGGGCGGAGACGCTGCGCTCCGCCGATCCCAACAACGCCGAGATGCGCTCCATGCTGCGGCGCTTCACGGCCGAGGCCGCGGACAGCCGCGCGGCCTTCGTCTATCTCGACGCGCCGGCGGTGGCCTTCGAGGCGCGGGAATTCGTGGTCCCGGCGGAGGCGCGGCTGGGCCGGCCGACGGACCTGTTCACCCAGGCGATCCCGCTGATGGCCTTCGCGCGGGCCGCGGCGCAGGCCGGGCAGGGGGGCGCGGTGGTGCTGACCGTTGGCGCGCCTCCCGCGGCTTTGCCGGAGGGTCTGGCGACGCTGGACCGGGCGCCGGCGCCGGCGGCGGGGTCGAGCCCGGTGCTGGTCGCGCCCTACGGCCGGTCGGACGCGGTGGTGCAGGTGATCTCGGCGGTGACGCGGGACGAGACCATCGAGGTCGGCGCCCTGCTGCGCCGGATGCAGGTGGGCGAGGGGGTGAGCGTGTCGGAGCTGCCGGCCGCGCCGATCTACCTGCGCCGCCCGGCCCAGCCGGAAGCGGAGGAGGCGGTGGCCGCGCTGGCGCTTCCCGCCGCCGCCGAAGAGGCCCCGGACGCGGCGGCGCCGGCCGAGACGGTGGCGGAGCTGGAACTGCTGGAGCAGTCCCTGTCCCGCGCCGCCAAGCGCGCCATCCAGCGGGAGCTGCGCGACCTCGGCCATTATCCCGGGCTGGTGGACGGGGTGTTCGGCCCGCAGACCCGCGGCGCCATCACCGCCTATCAGCAGGCGCGGACGGAGGAGGACACCGGCTTCCTCACCCGCCGCCAGCTTCTGGACCTGCGGGCCGGAGGCTGAGCCGGCGCCCGCCGGGGCCCCTGTGCGGGGCGTCCGGCGGGGCGTTCGGCGCAGGATGCCGGGCGGGGTGGGCGAGCATGGCGCCCGGCGGGGAAGGGGCGACGCGCGCCCCGCAATCGCGCCCCGGGCTTGACCCGGGGCCTCCCGCGGGCGGCGGCGTCGCGAGGCCCCGGGTCAAGCCCGGGGCGCCCGTTGGTGGGCCGGTCAGGACTCCCTAAGGGTTGGTGAAGGCCCGGGGCGAGGCCGAGCGCGCCGACCCGCAGGCCGGCGGCGCAACGCATGGTTGCTCTGGGCATCATCGCTCTGAGAGGCGTGCGGACAGGAGGCGGAGGAGGGCGTGCTCAGGCCTGAGGTCGCGCGTCGCCGCCGAAAGATCCGCGGCGACGACAGCGCGCGCGCCCCGGGCTTGACCCGGGGCCTCTGGCGAAACGGCGGCGACGAAACCGTCAGCCGTCGCAGGCGATCTCCAGCCCCTCGGCCGCCCGCACCGCCTCGCAAGCGTCGAGCATCGGGCGCGCGCCCGCCTTCCCGCCGCGCACCGCGCGGCCCAGCAGCGCGGCGACGGAGTCGGGAGACAGGCCGGGGCGGGCCGACAGCACCAGCGCCGCGACCCCGGCCACATGGGCGGTGGCCACGGAGGAGCCCGAGACATAGCCGTAGCCCCCGCCGGGTTCGGCGGAGATCACGTCGACCTCCGGCGCGGGCAGGCCGCCGCGCGGCCCGCCGCCGGCGGCGATCACCCCGGGGACGGAGGCGGGGAAGGAAGGCGCCTCCGCCTCCCCCCAGGCCGCGACGACCACCGCGCCCTGGGCCAGCAGGGCCTGCACCAGCTCGTCGAGCAGCGGGTCGGGCGGGCCGCCGAGGCTGAGGTTCAGGACCGGGATCCGGTTGAGGGCGGCGAAATTCAGCGCGCGGGCGAGCGAGAAGGACGAGCAGCGCCCGCCCCCCGCCGGGTCCTGCCAGCAGGCGCGCAGCCCGACCAGGTCCGCGCCCGGGGCGACGCCGACCATGCCGAGGCCGTTGCCCGCCTCGGCCCCGATCAGGGCGGCGACGGCGGTGCCATGCGCCTCGCCGGCGGGGGCGGCGGGGGGGCCGGCCTCCACGAAGTCGCGCCGGTCGATCCCGCGCGCGGAGAGGTCGGGATGGGCCGCGTCGATGCCCGAATCCACCACGCCCACCGTCACGCCCCGCCCGTCGGACAGCCGTTGCGCGCGGGCGGCGTTGAGGCGGACCAGCGCTGTCTGCGCGGGCAGCAGGGGGTCGGCGCCCGCGGCCTCGGCCGTGTCGGCGGCGGAGGCGACGGCAGGCAGGGTGGAGAGCGTTTCGAACGCCTGCATCCGCTGCACGGTGCGGATCCGCGGGTCGGCCCGCATCCGCGCGATAAGGTCGTCCAGGTCCGCCACGCCGCGCGCGTCGATCACCAGACAATGCACGGCGATGGATTGCAGCGGCCATTCGGCGGCGAGGCGCACGCCGAAGCTCGCCTCGATCTCCGCCGCCACCCGGGCCAGCGCCGCGGGGTCGTCGAGCGGCACGGTCAGGATCAGGTGGTCGGCCGAGGCGATGGTCCCGGCCTGGGCCAGCCGCCAGGGCGGCGCCTCGCCGGCCGCGGGCGCATTGGTCTGGGCCTGGGGCGTGCAGGCCGCGCCGAACATGGCGGCGCCGATCAGCGCCGGGCCGATCAGCGCGCCCCGGCGCGCCCGACCGATCACGGACGGGACTCGGGCGCGGCGAACAGGATCTCGGGCGCGGCCATCAGCGCCTCCGCCTCCGCGGCGAGGTCGGCGCCCTCGGGCGGGGCCGCGCGGAACACGCCGGCCTCGGACGGCTCGCCCAGCAGGACCAGACCGCGATCGGCGAGCAGGGCGGCCAGCGCGTCGCGATCCACCCCGGGCGCGGCCTGGAACTTGATGGCGGCGGCGCCCGCGCCATCGGCGCCGGTCAGGGTGCGGAAACCGTCGTCGTCCGCGGGCCGCATCGCCACCACCGTCACCAGCGCCACGGCGCAGGCCATGCCGGCCAGCGCGCCCGTGCGTCCGCCCAGCGGGCCGAGCAGCGCGGCGAGCCGGTCGCGCCAGGAGAGGGAGGCGGGGGTTCGGGCGCGCTCCTCGGCCTCGATCCGGGCGCGCAGCGTCTCCCAGCTTCGGGCGCGGGGGGCGTCGTCGTCCTCGATCATGCAGATGCCCACCGCGAGGCCGAGCTGGCGCTCGACCTCGGCCGCGAAGTCGGGGTCGGCGTCGCGGCGGCGCTCGATCTCCGCCGCCTGATCCTCGGGCAGCGAGCCGTTCACGTACCAGGGGATCAGCTCCCACGCCTGGTCCGGATCGTCGCTCTTGTCCATGGCGTCACCCTTGTCAAACACTTGCCGCCTCCATCCCATCCGCGCCGGCGTCGTCCTCCAGCATGGCGCGCAGGCGCCGCCGGGCGGTCATCATCCGCGTTTTCACCGTGCCGACCGGGCATTCGAGGATCTCGGCTATCTCGGTGTAGAGGCAGCCGTTGAAATAGGTCAATTCCACGACCGCGCGAAGCTCCGGGCTCAGCCGCGCCAGGGCGCCGGCCAGGTCGGTGCGCAGGATCACGCCTTCGGCCGCGTCGCCGCCGGCGTCGATCATGCCCTCGTCCAGTTCCACGTCGCCGCGGCGCCGGACCAGTTTCTGCCGCTGCTTCAGCGACATGCGGTAAGCGATGCCGAAGAGCCAGGTGGACGGCTTGGAGCGGCCCTCGAACCGCTCGGCGGTTCTCCAGACGGTCATCAGCACGTCGTTGGCGATCTCCTCGGCCGCGTCGCGGCTGTCCACGATGCGCGCCGCGAAGCGCATCACCTTGGCGAAATACCGCGTGTGGAACTGCTCGAAGGCCTGCATGTCTCCCGTCGCGATCCGTTTCAGCAACGCTTCGTCCGACTGACGCTCCAACGGCTCGCTCCCGTTTCCACGGCCCTGTCCGAACAGCCCGCGGCGGGGGGCCTTCCCGTCGCGTTCATCGGTTTGTGCCGCGGGGGCGGAGAAAGGTTCGGTCCGGGCTGCGGGGGGGGTGCTGAAAATTCGGGTCACGGTCGCGCTCCATCGTCTCTCTGTCGGGATCGACGGGCGAAACCGGGGCCCGTCGGCGGCAGGGCTGGCGCGACGGCGGTCCCGTCGTCTGGCGTGCCCCGGGGCGATGCGCGGCCGCGAGGCGCGGGGGCGTCGCGGCCCCGTGACCTCCGGGCGGAACGGTCTGGGGTCCGTCCGCCTGTCGCGCGCGCTCCGGTGAAAACGTCGGGATCCGCGCGGCCGCGCCGGAGGTGATCCCCGGCCCGCGACCGTTGTGCCGCGCGACCGTGGCGCCCAGCGTTGGAACGATCGTTGTAACGGGCGGAATTCCGGCCCCGCGCCGTGGTTTTTCGCAGGCGCGGCGCCCCCGGTTCAGGCGGCGGTCATCGGCGGGTCATCGGACGGTCAGGTTCCGCTCATCCCCGGCTCATCCGCCGCGCGAGGGGGGGGAGGGCGGCGAAGGCGGGACGCGCGATTCGCCATCGGGGCGCGAACCTCCCGGCCCCGTCGGGGCACCAACCCTTCGACACCGCCGCGGCGAGGCGTCCGACCCGCCCCCGCCGCCGGCCCGAACGGAGGACCGCAGGCATGAGCGCCACCACCAAGATCGACGGCATCGGCTACCCGACGGATGCGCTCGACATCCTCAAGAGCAAGGCCGTGGGCGACCTGTTCCGCGCCTATGTGAAGAGCGTCTACGCCGACGAGAACACCGAGTATCTGGACCTCGGCGCGCGCTTCGACCCGTCCAGGCACTACGCGAAGTTCTACAAGGCCGGCGGGGCCAAGGAGCTGAACCTCAAGGGCGGGCTGCTGGAAGACGCGCGCGCGCTGGGCGAGGCGGGGAACTGGCGGGACAAGACGGCGTGGAAGTCGATCCACGCCGAGGCCCTGCGCACCTGCAAATATCAGCTCGAGTCCAACTTCGTGGTGGACTTCTACAAGTCGAAGCCGTTCCGCGCGATGCATGAGAAGGCGGTGCGCAAGCTGATCCGGATCCCGCCGGCGATGAAGAAGCAGGTCGGCGTCGATGACGACGAGGTGCTGATCGACCTGGTGTTCCTGTTCATGTCCGGGCGCAAGGACCTGGGGAACAAGGCCGCGAAGGCGCTGGTGAAGAAGAAGAAGATGACGATGGGGCCGAGCGATCTGGTCGCCGTCCTGAAGAAGAGGTTCCGGTTCTGATCCCCCGTCCGTCCGCCGGAGGCTTTGCGATGATGGCCCCTGTCCTGACCGCCCTGGCCGCGTCCTGGCTGGTGCTGCGCGTGGCCGGTCCCGGCGCGCTCGCCGCGGTGGTGGCGGGGCGGGGCGGGGTTGCGGGGGGCGCGCGATGAAGCTTTTGCCCGCCGCGCTGGTCGCGCTCGCCATCCTGGGGGCGCCGGCGGTCTGGGTGGTCGCCGACCGGGCGTTGATGCCGCCGGCCGCGCCTCCGCCCGCCGTCTCGCCCGCTCAGGTGCAGGCGCTGGGCGCCGAGCTTTCCGCCCTGCGCGCCCGGGTGGCGGCGCTGGAGGCGGCGCCGAGAGGTCCCGCGCCCGAGCCCGCCCGCCGGGCGGCGGAGGACGGGCCGCCCCCCGCCTCCGACGGGTTGCAGGACGCTTTCGCCCAGGTGGTGCTGATCGCCGACCGGCGCGGCGCGAACGAGGGGCTGACCGTGGCCTCCCCCGCCTTCCTGGCCGAGCTTATCGGCCCCCCGCGCGAGGATCTGACCGACGATTGCCAGACCGCCACCAACCCCGCGCTCGCCGCGCTGCTGGCGACCGAGAACGTCGGGCCCATCGACGCGCGGCTGGCGCGGCCGGCGCTGGCCTCGCTGCGGCAGGTCTTCGCCAATGTCGAGGTCTACGAGCCGGAGCTTTACAGGCGCATCCGCAGCGCCGGCTCGCTCTGCGTGCGGCGGATCCGGGGCTCGGACGCCTCCGCCTCGGCCCATGCCTACGGGCTGGCGGTGGACATCAATATCGACGGGGCGCTGGACGAGCTCGCCGACGGCAAGACCCAGCTCGGCCTGATCCTGCTGGCGGATTTCTTCCGCAAGGAGGGCTGGATCTGGGGCGCGGGCTTCGGGCGGGAGGACTCGATGCATTTCGAGGTCAGCCGCGAGAAGCTGGACCAGTGGCGCCGGCTGGGGCTGATCTGACAATCGCCCCTCCCGCGCGCGGGAGGGGCGGTCGCGGGGTTCAGTAGAGCAGTTCGGGCAGGAACAGCGTGATCTGCGGGAACCCGATCAGCAGCGCCAGCGTGATGATGTCGGCCACCACGAACCACAGGATGCCCTTGAAGATCACCTCGGTCCGGATCGCCTCGCCCACGATCCCCTTGATGACGAACACGTTCAGCCCCACCGGCGGGGTGATCAGCCCGATTTCCAGATACTTGATCACCAGCACCCCGAACCAGATCAGCGAGATGTCGAGGCTTTCGACCACCGGCAGGAAGATCGGCAGGGTCAGCAGCATGATCCCCAGCGGGTCGAGGAACATGCCCAGCGCCAGATAGACCGCCGAGATGCCCAGGATCAGCGCCAGTTCCGAGATCCCCTCCGACAGCACCAGCTCGGCCAGGTAGTCGGAGACGCCGGCGAAGGCGAGGAAACGGGTCAGCAGGTTGGCGCCGATGGCGATGACGAAGATCGAGGCGGTGGAGTTCATCGCCTCGGCCGTCGCGTCGCGCAGCTTGGCCCAGGACATGCCGCCCTTGAGCACGGCGATGGCGATGGACATGGCCGCCCCGACCGCGCCGGCCTCGGTCGGGGTGAAGACGCCGCCGAAGAGGCCCCCGAACACGCCGACCACCAGCAGGATCACCGGCCAGGTTTCGTAAAGCGCGGTCATCCGGTCGGACCAGCTCACCTCGTCCCGGATCGAGGGGGCGAGCGAGGGGGAGACCTTGACCCGCGCGATGATCATCAGCGCGAACATCACCGCGGTCAGCAGGCCGGGCAGGAAGCCGCCGACGAAAAGCTGGCCGATGGGGACTTCGGCGAAGATGCCGAAGATCAGCAGCAGGATGGAGGGCGGGATCAGCGAGCCGATGGTGCCCGCCGCGGCGACCGAGCCGGCCGCCAGCCCCTTGTCGTAGCCGGCCTTCAGCATCTCCGGCACCGCGATGCGGCCCATGGCGGCGGCGCAGGCGACGGAGGAGCCGGTGACGGCCGAAAAGCCCGCCGCGCCCCCGACCGAGGCCACCGCCAGCCCGCCGGGCAGGGACGACATCCAGTAGCGCGCCACCTTGAACAGGCCCTCGGTCAGGTTGGCGTGGTAGCAGACATAGCCCATCAGCAGGAACATCGGCACGGAGCTGAGCGACCAGTGGGCCACCAGCTCGTAGGGCACGGCGGTGACCATGCCCATGGTCGCCCGCTCTCCCAGCAGGATGTAGATGCCGCCGAGCGAGACGGAGCCCAGCGCGATCCCCACCGGGACCCGCGCCAGCAGCAGCAGGATGACGACGAGGAGGCCCGCGCCCCCGATCTGGAGGTCGGTCATTTGGCGCGGTCCGTCCCGGTATGGTCTGCGGTTTCACCGGCGGGGGGGGCGGGCTCGGTCTCCAGCCCCTCCAGCGTCTCGGCGCCCTCGGCCAGAAGCCGGTCCTCGCCGCGGAACAGCGCCAGCGCCTTCCACAGCAGCACCGCGCCCAGCAGCCCGCAGCCCAGCGGCACGAAGATGCGGGTGGGCCAGATCCGGATCGGCCAGGTGCCGTAGAGGTATTCGCCGATCTCCCACTTGTCGAAGGCGTCATGGCCGGTCCGCCAGGTCAGCAGCGCGAAATAGGCGACCCCCAGCAGCGAGGCGGCGGCGATCAGGATGCGGCGGGCGTTGGCGCGCAGGTGCTGGCTGACCAGCTCCACCGAGATATGGCCGTTGCGGAACTCCACGCCCGCCAGCGGGAAGAACACCACGGCGACCATGTAGTAATGCGCCGTCATCTCCAGCGTGGCGGGCAGGGGGTGGTTGAAGATCAGCCGGCCGATCACGTCGGCGGTGACATGGATCACCATGGCGAACATGCCGAGCATGCCGATCAGCCCGAAGGCGCGGGCGACGGCGCGCAGCGTCGTCTCGATCATCAGGATACTCCCGGGGAGGGGATGCGGGGAAAGGGGGCCGCGCGGGGGGGGGGCCCGCCCGGGACCCCCCCCCCGCCCCCCCCCCCCCCCGGGCCGGGCCGGATCACAGGCCGTAGACGGCCGGGTCGACGCGGGTCAGCACGTCCTCGCGGAACCGGGCGCGCAGCGCGTCCACGTCGCCGCCGGTCTCGTCGTAGATGCCCTGCCATTTCTCGACCAGCTCGCTCATCGCGGCGATCAGCGGTTCGGGATCGGCGATGCCGCGCTTCTCCTTGCCGATCCGGGCCAGGCCGCTCTTCTCGGCGGAGATGTAGGTGTTCACCGCGTCGGCGAAGCCGCCGGTGATCTCATGCACGCGGAAGCCCTTCTCCGGCCCCGCGGCCAGCGCCTCGGCGTCGGTCTTGATGTAGCCGGCGGCGATGCCGAAATTGGCGTCCGAGGCGGCTTCGAGCAGGATGCGTCGCTGGTCGTCGGTCAGGTCGGCCCAGGCCGCGGGGTTGAAGGCGAAGGTGTTCAGCGCCCGGTAGGCCCCGACGTTCACCGGCACCACGTCCTTGGTCATGTCCCAAAGCGAGTAGCTTTTCAGCGAGGCGGCGACGTGGAAGGTGGCGTCGACCACGCCCCGGCTCATCGCCTCGTATTGCTCGGACGAGGGCACGTTGACCGGAATGGCGCCCACGGACTGCACGAAGTTGTCCCAGGCCGCGCCGGCGGAGCGGATCTTGAGCCCCTGGAAGTCCGACACGTCGTCGATCATCACCTTGGACATGATGACCATGGGCGACACGCCGTAGGCGCCCAGGAAGATGTTGCCGCGCGCCTTGAACTCGTCGAGGCAGGGCTGGCAGTTGAGCATGACCAGCTCGGTCGTCGCCGCGCCCACCACCAGCGGGTTGGAGCCGATGGCCGCCATGTCGTTGAGGAACGCCATGTGCGGGAACTCGGCCGGGTGATAGCCGACGATGACGTAGCCCAGATCGACCACGCCGTCGCGGATGCCCTCCGACGCGGCCTTGGGGCCGAGCAGGGAGCCGCCGAGGAAGATCTTGATGGTCAGATCGCCGTCGGTGGCGGTCTTCACCGCCTCGGCGAAGGGCTCCCACCCGTCGGCGACGGTGTTGTTCTTGGGCGGCAGATGCACGCTGGCCTTGAGCTGCTTGGCCGAGGCGGCGCCGGCGCCGGCCAAGGTCGCGGCGCCGGCGGCGCCGAGCGCGATGCCCGCGGCGGCCAGTCCCGCGAAGATGCGCTTCGCTTTGGTCATGAGGTCTCCTCCCTTTTCGCCCGCCGCTCCGGCGTCCCTGCGCCGCGGCGGCGCTTCGGCCCTTGTTGATTGGCCGACCCTGGGGCCGACGGCTCCGCGCCGTCGCGCGGGCCTGCGCGGGGCGGGAGGGGCCGCGCGGGCGGGACGGGCCCGGACGCGTGGCGATTCCATCCGCGTTCGGGCGCGGATCGGGGCACGTTACCCAAAACTTGCAAGTCGACCAACAACGGAAATCGCCTGTCGCGCGACCTTTGCTCGACCCCCGATAGACGCAAGTTTCAGTAAGTGGCCAGCCAGTTAGTATTGCTGCGCGCGACTCGCCGCGGCCGGGGCAGGGCCCCCGCCGCCGCCCGTTCGCGCGCCCGGACGGCGCTGCGCCGGCCCCGGCCCCGGATCTTGAGCGAGGACCCCCGATGCCCGATGCCAGCCTCAGCGACGGCGAGCGGATGACCGAAGCCGACTACCTCTCCGCCCACCGCGCCCGGATCGCCGCCCGCTGGCCGGCCGAGCTGCCGCGCGAGCCGCTCTATCCCCATGGCGAGATCCCGCTGACCGCGTATCTGACCGCCTGGGCGCAGGCGACGCCGGACGCCGTGGCCATCGACTTCTACGGCCGCAAGGTGAGCTATGCGGAGCTGGAGCGGCTGGTCGACCGCTACGCCGCGATGCTCCAGGCCGCGGGCGTGGTCCCCGGCGACCGGGTGGCGATCTTCCTCGGCAATTGCCCGCAGTTCACCGTGGCCTTCCTGGGCGCCCTGCGCGCCGGCGTCATCCACGTGCCCGTGAACCCGATGTTCAAGGAGCATGAGCTGATCTACGAGCTTCAGGACGCGGATGCGGGCTATATCCTGTGCCAGGACGCGCTGGTCCCGCTGGTGGAGAAGGTGCGCGACCAGACCTCGGTCAAGCGGATCTGGTCCACCGGCCTCGCCGACATGCTGCCCGAGACGCCGGCCTGGCACGTGCCCGACAGCGTCGTCTCCGACCGCGCGGCGGCGGGGGCGGCGGAGGATCTGCTGGCGGCGCTGGAGGCGGCCCCGGCGAAGCCCGCCCCGGTCCCGGTGGACCTGGAGGCGGTGTGCAAGTTCAACTACACCGGCGGCACCACCGGCATGCCCAAGGGCTGCGCGCATTCCCAGCGCGACATGATCTACACCGCCGCCACGGTCGCGGCCTGCGGCACCCGTCTGCGCCCCGGCGACCGCACGCTGAACTTCTACCCGCTGTTCTGGATGGCGGGGGAGGACACCGGCCTGATCTTCCCGCTGTTCTGCGGCGCCACCTGCATCCTTCTGGCCCGCTGGGACCCGGTCAGCGTGATGGACGCGATCCATACCGCGCGGGTGAACGTCGCCAAGATGCTGGTCGACAACGCGGTGGAGATCATGGACCACCCGCGGGTCGGCGAATTCGACCTGACCTCCATCGACCGGATGGGCGTGTCCTCCTTCGTCAAGAAGCTCAACGCGGATTTCCGGGCGCGGTGGCGGGACCTGACCGGCTCGGTGATGGCCGAGGGCGGCTGGGGGATGACCGAAACCCAGACCGCCGACACCTTCACCACCGGCTTCCAGGACGACGATTTCGACCTGAGCCTGCAGCCGGTCTTCGTCGGCCTGCCGATGCCCGGCACCGACTTCAAGATCTGCGATTTCGAGACCGGCGCGCTGATCCCCTTCGACGGGGAGGGGGAGATCTGCATCCGCTCCCCCTCCATCCTCAAGTCCTACTGGAACAAGCCCGAGGCTACCGCCCACGCCCTGCGCGACGGCTGGCTGCATACCGGCGACATCGGCGTGATCGACGACATGGGCTTCCTGCACTTCCTCGGCCGTCGCAAGGAGATGCTGAAGGTGAAGGGCATGTCGGTGTTCCCGGCCGAGATCGAAGCGATGCTGGGCCGCCATCCCGCCGTGCTGGGCGCGGGCGTTGTGGGCCGTCCGGACGAGGCGCGCGGGCAGGTGCCCGTGGCCTTCGTGCGGCTCGACCCTGCCCGCGGCGGCGGCATGACGGCGGAGGCGCTGGAGGCGTGGTGCGGGGAGCAGATGGCCTCCTACAAGCGCCCGGAGATCCGGATCGTGGACGCCCTGCCGATGACCACCACCGGCAAGGTGAAGAAGGAGGAGCTGGCCCGCCTGCTGTGAGGCGACGGGCCGGCGCGTGCGGCGACCGACGGACGGAAAGTTAAGTTGTTGGTCGATCAATTAGCGAATATCGTCAAGCAAAGGCCCCGGCGAATCGAGGGCCGCCCCTGGGAGGAGACCGCCATGACCATCCGACCGCGCCCCGCGGGCGCCCCATTCCGCACGGCGCTTCCCGCCGCCGCCGCAGCCCTCGCCGCCGCGTTCGCCGTCCCGGCGGGGGCGGAGGAGCTGCGCATCGCCATCGGCTCGCCCTCCGACAACGCGCTGAACCGCGGCATGCAGGTCTTCGCCGACGCGCTGGCCGAGAAGAGCGGCGGCGCCTATACCGGCAAGGTGTTCCCCGGCACGCTGCTGACCTTCGCCGAGTCCACCACCGGCCTGCGCGACGGCATCGCCGACGTGGCCTATGTGATCCCGGCCTATACGCGGGCGGAGTTCCCCAACTCCAACCTCGCCGTGGACATGGCCACCGCCTCCGCCGACCCGGTGGTGATGAGCGCGGCCTCGACCGAGTTCATGTTCACCTGCGCCCCCTGCCTGGAGGAGTTTTCCGAGCAGAACCAGGTGTTCCTGGGCTACACCGCCATCGGTCCCTACTACCTGATGTCGATCGGCAAGGTGCAGGAGCCGGGCGACTTCGAGGGCAAGACCTTCCGTGGCTTCGGCCCGTTCGGGCGCTGGGTGGACGCGATGGGGGCGAAGTCGGTGCTGGTGGCGTCGTCGGACATCTTCGAGGCGATGAGCCAGGGCCAGATCGACGGCAACACCCACACCATGGACGTGCTCAAGGGCTGGTCGATCGGCGAGATCGCGGACTACGTGCTCGACGCGCCCATCGGTCTCTATCTCGGCAACGCCCAGTTCAACGTGAACCGGGACCTTTGGGACGGGCTGGACGCGGACCAGAAGCGCGCCTTCCTGGAGGCGGCGGCGGAGGGCAACGCCTACACCACCGTCAAGTATCTGGAAGAGAACGAGTCCTACTTCGCCGATCCCGCCAAGGGCGGCGTGGAGATCGTGGAGCCGAGCCCGGCGCTGAAGGAGAAGTCCGAAGCGTTCCGGCGCAAGGACCTGGAGACGGTCGCTGACCTCAACAAGACCGAATACGGCATCGCCGACGCGCATGAGCAGGTCGACCGGATGCTGGCGCTGATCAAGAAATGGGAGGGGCTGCTCGACGGCGTCGATCGCACCGACGTCGCCGCCGTGGCCGCGCTCTACAAGGCCGAGCTTTTCTCCAAGATCGACCCCGGCGCGCTCTGATCCCACAGGGCTCTCCCCGCGGCGCGCGCCCTCCCTGCGCGCGCCGCCTCCTGATCCTCCGCCGCTTGAAAGGCTTCTGCGAATGCGCCTCGTCGGCCGCGCGCTTCATGGCATCGCCACCTTCTGCGCCCTGCTCGGCGCGCTCGCCATCGTCCTGATGATGCTTCAGATCGTGGCGGACGTGCTGCTCAAGAACCTGATTTCCTGGCCGGTTCCGCTGACCGCCACGCTGGTCACCAAGTGGTACATGGTGGCCGCCGCCTTCCTGCCGCTGGGCCTGACCGAGATCCTGGACCGGCATATCTCGGTGGAGGTGGTCTACCAGCAGTTCCCGGCCCGGATGCGCCGCATCCTCGGGGGGCTGATCTGCGTGGCCGCCTGCGCGGTGTGCATCTGCATGGTCATCCCGATGTGGGACGAGGCGCTGAAGCGCTTCGACAAGGGCACCTTCATCCTGGAGAACGGCGACCGGCTGATCGTGTGGCCCGGCTATTTCTTCCTGCCGCTGGGCTTCGCGGTGTTCGCCGCGGTGCTGGCCTGGCGGGTGACGACGCTGTGGGGCGGGGTCGACAGCGGCATGGGGGAGGTGCGGCTCGACGCCGTGCACGACCGCGCCGCCGAAGCCGCCCGCGAAGGGGCGTGAGCGGGCCATGTCGAGCGAACTGATCGGCCTGACCGGCCTCGGCGCCCTGATGGTCCTGCTGGTGCTGCGCATGCCCATCGGGCTGAGCCTGGTCGGCGTGTCCTTCGTGGGCATCTACGCCATGATCGGCTCCCGCCCCGCCTTCGGAATGCTGGCCTCGCTGCCCCATGACTTCGCGGCCAAGTGGACGCTGAGCTCGGTGCCCATGTTCCTGCTGATGGGCTTCGTGTGCTACTACGCCGGCCTCACCAAGGGGCTGTTCGACGCGGCGCGAAGCTGGCTGGCGCGGCTGCCCGGCGGGCTGGCGGTCGCCTCGGTCTGCGGCTCGGCGGGGTTCGCGGCGGTCACGGGGTCCTCCATCGCCTGCGCCGCCGCCATGGGCCGGATCGCGGTGCCCGAGATGCTGCGCGCGGGCTACGCGCCCAGCCTCGCCACCGGCTCCATCGCCGCCGCGGGCACGCTGGGGGCGCTGATCCCGCCCTCCATCCTGCTGATCCTGTTCGGGGTCTTCGCGGAGGTCCCGATCTCCCACCTGTTCATCGGGGGCATCGGGGCGGGGGTGATCACCGCGCTGCTCTATATCGCGATGATCCTGATCCGCACCTCGCTGTCGCCCGAGCTGGCGCCCCGGCTCGCCACGCTGCCGCCGATGGAGGAGCGGATGGCGCATCTGCGCGCCACCTGGCCGGTGCTGGCGCTGCTGGTGGTGGTGATCGGCGGCATGTTCGCGGGCCTGTTCACCGCGACCGAAGCCGGCGCGGTCGGGGCCTTCGCCTCCATCCTCATCGCTCTGGGCCGGCGGGCGCTGGGCTGGGGGGAGCTGTGGCTCGCGCTCAAGGAGACGATGATCACCACGGCCTCGCTCTTCGTCATCGCCATCGGCGCCAACCTGCTGACCCGGTTCCTGGCGCTGACCGGGGCGGGGGACCTGATCGCCGACGCGGTGATCGCCATGCAGGCCGACCGGATGACGCTGATCCTGGGCGTGTCGCTGCTTTACCTGCTGCTGGGCATGTTCCTCGACCCGCTGGGGGCGATGCTGCTGACCCTGCCGGTGCTGCTGCCGGTGCTGGAGCAGGCGGACATCAACCTGATCTGGTTCGGGGTGTTCCTCGCCAAGTTTCTGGAGATCGGGATGATCACGCCGCCCATCGGGCTCAACGTGTTCGTCATCAAGGGCGTGGTCGGGGACCGCGTGCCGCTGACCACCATCTTCCGCGGGATCCTGTGGTTCCTCGCCGCCGACGCGGTGGCGGTGGCGATGTTCATCGCCTGGCCGGAGATCATCACCTTCCTGCCGGAGCTCATGAAATGACCGGCGCGCGAACGGGAGACGACGCCATGACCTATCACCTGGACCCGCGCCTGCCCTCGGCCGAGGACTGCGTGACCCGCCACCTGATCGACCGCCACGCGGCGGAGCGGCCGGACAAGGTCTACGCCATCTTCGCGGACGAGAGCACCTGGACCTACGCCGAGCTGCGGGCCGAGGTGCGGCGCACAGCGGCGGGGCTGCAGGCGCTGGGGGTGAAGCAGGACGATCACGTGCTGGTCTGGCTGCCCAACGGAAGGGACATGCTGCGCACCTGGCTGGCGCTGAACTACATCGGGGCGGTGTTCGTCTCCATCAACACCGCCTATCGGGGGATGCTGCTGGCGCATGTGGTGGAGAATTCGGACGCGCGCCTGATCGTGTGCCACGCCCAGCTCGCCCCCCGGCTGGAGGAGATCGACCGGGCGAGCCTGCGCCGGCTGGTGATGGTCGGGGGCGATCCCGTCCCCTGCGCCGACCTGGAGGTCATGCCCGAGGCCGCGCTCCACCCCGAGGCGGGGGAGCCGGAGGCGCCGGCGCGGCCCATCGCGCCCTGGGACACGCAGATGATCGTCTACACCTCCGGCACCACGGGGCCGTCCAAGGGGGTGCTGTGCAGCTACGCGCATCTGCACATCTCCGGCAACGCCATCCCCGGCTGCGGACCGGAGGACCGTTACCTGGTGACGCTGCCCATGTTCCATGTCGGCGGCTCGTCGCCCTGCAACCGGATGCTGGGGCTCGGCGGCTCGGTCGCGGTGGTCGAAAGCTTCAAGACCGACGCGTTCTGGGAGATGATCCGCCGCTATCAGGCGACCTTCGTGATCCTGCTCGGGGTCATGGCGCAGTTCCTGGTCAAGCAGCCGGAGCGGCCGGACGACGCCGACAACCCGCTGCGCACCGCCACCGTGATCCCCTACGACTTCGACACCCGCCCGTTCCGCAAGCGGTTCGGGGTGGACACCGTGACCGTGTTCAACATGACCGAGACCTCGGTCCCGATCGTGTCGGAGATCAACTCCGACATCCTGCACGCCGCCGGCAAGCCGCGGGCGGGGGTCTCGGCCCGGGTGGTGGACGAGAACGACTGCGAGCTGCCGCCGGGCGAGATCGGGGAGCTGGTGCTGCGCACCGATTGCCCCTGGGCGATGAACTCCGGCTACTACAAGAACCCCGAGGCGACCGCGAAGGCCTGGCGCAACGGCTGGTTCCACACCGGCGACGGCTTCCGCACCGATGCGGACGGGAATTTCTATTTCGTCGACCGCATGAAGGACGCCATCCGCCGGCGGGGGGAGAACATCTCCTCCTACGAGGTGGAGGCGGAGGTGCTCGCCCATCCCGACGTCAACGAATGCGCCGTGGTGGCGGTGAAGTCGGAGGTGTCGGAGGACGAGGTGCTGGCCGTGGTGGCGCCGGTGCCGGGCAAGACCGTGGATCCGGCCGAGCTTCTGGCCTTCCTGGCGCCGCGTATGGCGCATTTCATGGTCCCGCGATATGTGCGTATCGTTCACGAACTGCCGCGAACCCCCACCGCCAAGGTCCGCAAGATCGAGCTCCGCGAAGCGGGGGTCACCGCGGACACATGGGACCGGGAGGCGGCGGGCATCCGGATCAAGCGGGAGAGGATCGGTGCCTGAGGCGGCGGCGGTCCTCCCCATCAGGCGGAGGCGAGCGCATGGCGAACGAAGCGGGCGGCGGCCCGGCGGTGCTGGGATCGAAAAGCCGGCGACGGGCGGAGTCGGACCGCAGGATGCTGCGCGCCGCCATCGCGCTGGTGGGACAGCACGGCTCGGTCAACGCCTCGCTGGCCCAGATCGGGCTGGACGCGGGCTATTCCCGCGGCCTGCCGGCGCAACGCTACGGCACCAAGCTGGCGCTGCTGGAGGCGATGATCGACGCGATGGAGGGCTGGTTCGACCAGCTCGTCGCGGCGCGCACCGCGGGCCTGCACGGGGCCGAGGCGCTGGCCGCCCGCATCCGCACGCAGATGGAGGCGGTGCGGACCACGCCGGGCGCGGCCATCGCGCTCTATCACCTGATCGTCGACTCCACCGGGGCCGCGCCGGAACTGCGCCCGCGCATCGCGCGCCTGCATGCCGGCTACCGGCGCAACATCCGCGGCTACCTGCTGGAAGCGCAGGAGCGGGGCGAGCTGCGCGAGGATGTGGATCTCGACCAGACGGTGCGCACCATTCTCGCCACCATCAGCGGGTGCTGCCTTCAGGCGCTGATCGACAACGACACCGAACGGCTGGCCCGCGACGCGGATTTCGTCGCCGACCTGCTGGTCAAACGCATCGCCCGAACCGGCTGAGCCCCGCCCCGCGCGCGGCCCGGTCAGGCTGGGGCGCGGAACGGAAAGGGTTCATCGCATGACGGACAGGATGCTGGACGTGGCCTCCGAGGTCGCGGGCACGGTGCTGGAGATTTCGGCCGCTCCCGGGGCGGTTCTGGCGGAGGGGGACCAGATCATGGTCCTCGAATCCATGAAGATGGAGATCCCGGTGCTGGCCGAAACCGCCGGCCGGCTGGCGGAGGTGCTGGCGGCCGAGGGCGATCCGGTGGCCGAGGGCCAGGTGCTGGCGAGGATCGCGGCATGAGCGCGCCGGACCTCAAGCCCGCGCCCGCCGCCCGGCCCGCCGGCTTCGGGACCGAACGCCCCTCGATGCGCGAGCTTCTGGCGGCGCTGGAGGCCGACCGCGCCGCGATGCGCGACGAGGCCCGCCCCGCCGCCGTCGCCCGCCAGCGCGACCGGGCCGAGCACACGGCGCGCGAGCGCATCGCGATGCTGGTCGATCCGGGCAGCTTCCGCGAATTCGGCGAACTGGCCCGCGAGGCGGGGGAGCCCGCGGGCGAGAAGCCCGGCGACGGCGTGGTCGCCGGCGCGGCCAAGGTGGAGGGGCGGCCCGTGAACGTGGTCGCCCAGGACTTCACCGTCATGGGCGGCTCATCGGGCGAGATCGGCTCGCGCAAGATGCAGCAGGCCCTGCGCCGCTCGGTGCGGGAGGGGGCGCCGCTGGCGCTGCTGCTCGACGGGGGCGGGCACCGCATCCAGATCGGGCAGAACTCGCGCCGCTACGCGCCCTCGACGGGGCTGTTCCAGGACCTCGCGCGGCTGTCGGGCTGGGCCCCGATGTGCGCGGCGATGCTGGGGGCGGGGTTCGCCGCGCCCACCAACTTCTCGGGCCTCGCCGACCTGGTGACCATGGTGCGCGGCCAGTCCTTCATGGGGCTGGCGGGCCCGGCGCTGGTCAAGGCCGGAACCGGCGAGGATATCGACGCCCAGACGCTGGGCGGGGCGGAGGCGCAGGTGGACCGCAACGGCATCGCCGACCTGGGCTGCGCGGACGAGGCCGAGGCGATCGGCGCCCTGCGCCGCTTCCTGGGCTACCTGCCGACCAATGCCGGCCAGCCCGCCCCGGTGCGGGAGGCGCCGCCCGAGGATCCGGCGCGGGACGAGGCGCTGCTGGACCTCGTGCCCTCCAACACCCGTCGGGCCTATGACATGCGCAAGGTGGTCAACCTGATCGCGGACCCGGACTCGGTGTTCGAGCTCAAGCCCACCTACGCCCGCAACGTGCTGACCTCCTTCGCGCGCATCCGCGGGCGGCCGGTGGGGATCGTGGCCAATCAGCCGATGTCGATGGGGGGGATGCTGACCGGCCCCGCCTGCGACAAGGCGGCGAGGTTCGTGTCCATGTGCGACGCCTTCGGGCTGCCGCTGGTCTACCTGATCGACGTGCCCGGCTTCTCCATCGGCTCGGCCGCGGAGAAGGGTCAGCTCGGCCGCCGCTCCGCCAAGCTGATCCAGGAGCTGGGGCACGCCACCGTGCCTCGGGTCTCGGTGGTGCTGCGCAAGGGCTACGGGCTGGGTTACGTGGCCATGGCCGGCGGGCGCAGCTTCGAGGCGGACGCGGCCTACGCCTGGCCGACGGCGGAGATCTGCGCCATGTCCATCGAGGGCGCGGTGCAGGTGGTCAACGCCCGCAAGCTGGCCGCGGCCGAGGATCCCGACGCGATGCGCGCCGGCCTGATCGCGGCGATGCGCGCCGAGGTGACGCCCTTCGGGGGGGCGGAGGGCTTCGGGCTCGACGACATCATCGATCCGCGCAAGACCCGCGCCTGCATCGCCGAGACGCTGGAGCGCGCGCCCGCCCGCCGGGACATCGGCATGCCGCCCAAGTTCCGCGCGATCACCCCGATCTGAGCCGGCGCCGCGGCGCCGGCGCGCCGCGCGTCGTCCGGCCCATGCCGCGGGCGGCCTCTCGCCCGCGGATCCTCCATCCATGCCCCGGAGCCTTCCCCGCATGACCGACCCCACCGGCCCGACCGGCCCGCTTTCCGGGCTGCGCATCCTGGAGATGGCCGCCATCGGCCCCGTGCCCTTCGCCGCCACCCTGCTCGCCAATCTCGGGGCGGAGGTGGTGCGGATCGACCGTCCGGGCGCCCGGCTCGACCCCGCCGACCTGACCGCCCAGCACCGGCGCTACGTGACGCTGGACCTCAAGTCCGATGCGGGGCGGGAGGCCGCGCTCGACCTCGCCGCACGGGCGGACATCCTGCTGGAAGGCTTCCGGCCGGGGGTGATGGAGCGGCTGGGCCTGGGGCCGGAGACGGCCATGGCCCGCAATCCGCGGTTGGTCTACGGCCGCATGACCGGCTGGGGGCAGGAAGGGCCGCTGGCGCATTCGGCCGGGCACGACATCGACTACATCGCCATCACCGGGGCGCTGGCCGCCATCGGGCCGGCGGACCGGCCCTCGCCGCCGCTGAACCTGGTGGGCGACTATGGCGGCGGGGCGATGTTCCTGATCATGGGCGCGCTGGCCGCGCTGCGCGAGGCGGAGGCGACGGGGCGCGGCCAGGTGGTCGACGCGGCGATGTGCGACGGGGCGCTGAACCTGCTGATCCCGATGCAGGCGGCGCTGAACCTCGGCCGGACCACGGTGAAGCGCGAGTCCAACATGCTCGACGGCGGGGCGCATTTCTACGGGACCTACGAATGCGCCGACGGAAAGCACTTCGCGCTGGGGGCCATCGAGCCGCAGTTCTACGCGGAGCTGCGCCGGCTGGCGGGGCTCGACGACCCGGCCTTCGACGCCCAGAACGACAAGGCGGCCTGGCCTGACCTGAAGGCGAAGCTGGCGGCGGTGTTCCGCACGAAAACGCGGGACGAATGGTCGGCGATCCTCGACGGCACCGACGCCTGCGCCGCCCCGGTGATGACGCTGGCGGAGGCGCCTTCCCACCCGCATCTCGCCGCGCGCGGGGCGTTCCAGCAGGCGACGGGCGGGCTTTGCCCCACGCCGGCGCCCCGCTTCTCCGCCCACGCCCCGCGACCGCCGGCGCCGCCCGCGCCCGCGCCCATGACCCTCGACGCCGCCCTGGCGGACTGGAGCGCCCGATGACCGTGACCCGACTTCTGATCGCCAACCGGGGCGAGATCGCCGTGCGCATCGCCCAGACCGCCGCCGAGATGGGGGTGGAGACGGTGGCCGTGTTCGGCCCCGAGGACGCCGCCGCCCTGCATCCCCGCCGCGCCGACCGCGCCGTCGCCCTGCCGGGGCGGGGGGCGCGGGCCTATCTGGACCCCGCCGCCCTGGTCGCCGCGGCCGTGGAGGCGGGGGCCGACGCGGTGCATCCCGGCTACGGCTTCCTGTCGGAAAGCGCGGAGTTCGCCCGGGCCTGCGAGGCGGCGGGGCTGACCTGGGTCGGCCCGACGCCGGACGCGCTGGCGCTCTTCGGCGACAAGCTGGCCGCCAAGGCGCTGGCGCGGAAGCTGGACGTGCCGGTGATCCCCGGCTCCGACGGGCCGGTTGACGCGGCCGGCGCGCTGGCGGTGTTCGACACGCTGCCCGAGGGCGCGGCCATGGTCATCAAGGCCGCCGCCGGGGGCGGGGGCCGCGGCATGCGCGTGGTCACCGCGCGCGAGGAGGTGGAGGCCGCCCACGCCCGCTGCACGTCGGAGGCCAAGGCCGCCTTCGGCGACGGCTCGGTCTATGCCGAACGCTTCTTGCCCGAGGCCCGGCATCTGGAAGTGCAGGTGATCGGCGACGGAACCGGCGCCTGCCTGCACCTGCATGAGCGCGACTGCACCCTGCAGCGCCGCCACCAGAAGGTCATCGAGATCGCCCCCGCGCCGACCCTGACCGACGCCCAGCGCGCCCGCCTGACCGGCTATGCGCTGACGCTGGCGGGCGGCGCGGACTATCGCAGCCTCGGCACCTTCGAGTTCCTCGCCGGGCCGGACGGGGAGGAGATCTTCTTCATCGAGGCCAATCCCCGCATTCAGGTCGAACACACCGTGACCGAGGAGGTGCTGGGCCTCGACCTCGTGCGCCTGCAGCTGGAGATCGCGGGGGGCGCCACGCTGGCGGGGCTCGGCCTGACGCAGGAGGCGGTGCCGGCGCCCTCGGGCTTCGCGGTGCAGGCAAGGGTGAACATGGAGCGGATGGCCCCGGACGGGACCGCGCGCCCCGCCACCGGCACGCTGACCAGGTGGGAGCCGCCGACCGGCCGCGGCATCCGGGTGGATGCGGCGGGCTTCGCGGGCTGGACCGCCTCCACCGCTTTCGACTCGCTCCTGGCCAAGGTCATCGTCCACGCCCCCCATGGCGGGATCGACGCGGCGCTGGCCAAGACCGACCGGGCGCTCGCCGCCTTCGGGATCGAGGGGATCGCCACCAACCGCGACTGGCTGCGCGCCCTGCTGCGCCGGCCGGAGACGGCGGCGGGGACGCTGCATACCCGCTTCATCGAGGCCGAAGCCGCCGCGCTGGCCGCGGAGGCCGCCGCCCTTGCGCCCGCGCCGGAGGACGGCGGGGCGGGAGCAGGGCAGGCGGAGGCCGCGGCCCCCGAACCCGCCGCGGCCCCGCTGCCCGCGGGCGCGGTGGCCGCCGCGGCGCCCCTGACCTCCACCGTGGTCAGCGTCGAGGTGGCGCCGGGCGACCGGGTTCGCCGCGGGCAGGCGGTGGCGGTGCTCGAAGCGATGAAGATGGAGCATGTCGTGGCCGCCCCCTGCGCGGGCGAGGTGGTCGCCATCCCCGCCGCCCCCGGCCAGACCCTTCAGGAAGGCGCGGCGCTGGTGGCGATCCTGCCCGAGGACGGGGGCTCGGAAGAGGCGCAGGCCGCGGCCGCCATCGACCTGGACCGCATCCGCCCGGACCTTCAGGAGCTCGCCCGCCTCACCGGCTTCGGCCTCGACGAGAACCGCCCCGAGGCGGTGCGAAAGCGCCATGCCCGCGGCCAGCGCACGGCGCGCGAGAACCTGGCCGCGGTCTGCGACGAAGGCACGTTCCAGGAATACGGGGCGCTCGCCATCGCCGCCCAGGCCGCGCGCCGGACCCGGGAGGACCTGACCCTCAACACCACCGGCGACGGCGTGGTCACGGGGCTCGGCACGGTCAACGGCGACCTCTTCGCCCCGGACCGGGCGCGGACCGCCTTCGCGATCTGCGATTACATGGTGCTGGCCGGCACCCAGGGGCAGCGCCATCACCGCAAGCTCGACCGCATCTTCTCCGTCGCCAAGCGGGAGAAGATGCCGCTGGTGCTGTTCGCCGAAGGCGGCGGCGGGCGGCCGGGGGACACGGAGCGGACGTCGATCTCGGGCCTGATCTCCTCGACCTTCGCCACCTTCGCGGGGCTGTCGGGGCAGGCGCCGCTGGTGGGCGTCGTCTCCGGCCGCTGCTTCGCGGGCAACGCGGCCCTGCTGGGTTGCTGCGACGTGATCATCGCGGACGAGTCCTCCAACATCGGCATGGCCGGCCCCGCGATGATCGAGGGCGGGGGGCTGGGCGTGTTCTCCCCCGAGGAGGTCGGGCCCATCGACCTGCAATCCAAGAACGGCGTGGTCGACCTGCGCGTGAAGGACGAGGCGGAGGCGGCGGAGGCCGCGCGGCGCTACCTGTCCTATTTCCAGGGCGACCTGGAGACGTTCGAGCATGCCGACCAGCGCCTGCTGCGCGAGGCGATCCCGGAGAACCGGCTGCGGGTCCACGACATCCGCGGGCTGATCGAGACGCTGTGCGACAAAGGCTCGGTGCTGGAGCTGCGGCGCGAATTCGGGCTGGCGCTGGTCACCTGCCTGGTGCGGATCGGGGGCAAGGCCTTCGGGCTGATCGCCAACGACTGCCGCCACCTGTCGGGGGCCATCGACGCGCCGGCGGCGGACAAGGCGGCGCGGTTCCTGCAGCTTTGCGACACGTTCGGGCTGCCCATCGTGTCGCTCTGCGACACGCCGGGCTTCATGGTCGGGCCGGAGGCGGAGAAGACCGCGCTGGTGCGCCATGTGTGCCGGATGTTCGTGGCCGCGGCCTCGCTCTCGACGCCGATGTTCTCGGTGGTGGTGCGCAAGGGCTACGGGCTGGGCGCGATGGCGATGACCGGCGGGGCCTTCCACGAAAGCCTGTTCACCGTCTCCTGGCCCACCGGCGAATACGGCGGCATGGGGCTCGAGGGCGGGGTGCGGCTGGGCTACCGCAAGGAGTTCGACGCGCTGGAGACGCCGGAGGAGAAGCAGGCGCTCTACGAGGAGCTTGTGGCCAAGGCCTATGAGATCGGCAAGGCGACCTCGGTGGCGACCACGGCCGAGATCGACGCGGTGATCGACCCGGCCACGACCCGGGACTGGATCCTCGCCGGCCTGCGGTCCTGCGCGCCCCGGGCCCCGGGGGCGCGGGCGACGCGGAGCTTCATCGACCCGTGGTGAGCCGGCCTCGCCGCCCCGGTCGCCCGGCGGTCATCCGCCGGGCGCCAGGGCGGCGATCGCGTCGCGGGTCAGCTCCGCCGCCCGGCGGGTGGACAGGGCGTCGGGCGCCGGGGTGAACCCCATGGAGACCACGACCAGCCGCTGTTCCGGCGCGATGACCACGGTCTGTCCGGAATGGCCCGAGGCGAAATAGGATCCCGCCGGCATGCCCCAGCCGCGCCGGGTGCGCGCGCCCTCGCTCTCGCCGCGATTGGTCCAGAAACCGGCGCCGTAGCCGGGGCCGGCCTGCGGGGTCGGACGCGCCGACCAGTCGGCCCAGCCCGCGGGCAGCAGGCGGCGCCCGGCGACGACGCCGTCGGACAGGAACAGCTGGCCCAGCCGCGCCCAGTCCCGCGCCGGAGCGAAGACATGGGTGCCGGCCATGGGCGCGCCGGCCTCATCGAATTCCTGCACCGCCCCGGTCATGCCGGCGGGGGCGAACAGCAGCGCGCGGGAGGCGCGGGCAACCGCCTCGGGCGTTCCGCCCATCAGGTCGCGCAGGATGCCGCCGAGGATGGCGTAGTTGCCGTCCGTATAGGCCCAGCGCGTTCCGGGGGCCGCGTCGAAGGGCGCCGCGGCGGCGACGGCGGCCATGTCGCCTTCGAGGAACAGCATCCGCGTCGCGGGGTCGAAGCCGTTGTTGGCCGCCCCGAAAGGCTGGCCGGAGGTCTGGCGCAGAAGCTGCTCGGTGGTGACGGTCGCATGCGGGTCGCCGGGGCGCCGCCAGGCGGGGACCGGAGCGGGGGCGGTCGCCTCGATGCGCCCGGCCAGCGACAGGGCGCCGATCAGGGCGTTGGTCACGGACTTGGCCATCGACCAGCTCGCCAGCCGGCTGTCCGGGCCGAAGCCGGGCGCGTAGCGCTCGGCGACCACGGTTCCGTCATGCACGATCACCACCGCGCGGCGGCTGCGGGGCGGGGCGCCCTCCGTCTCTGCGAAGGCCCGGTCCAGGGCCGCGGCCAGCGCCGGCGAGGCGGGCGGGACCGGGGCGTCGGGCAGGCCGGGCAGCAGGCCCGGCCCGTCGGGCGCCATGGGGCCGAGCGGCAGCGGCGCCGGGTCAACCGGCCCGTGGACCAGCGTGCAGCCCCGCCCGGGGGCATGGACCGCGCGGGCGCGGAACATCCCGGCGAAGCGGGCGGTCACCGTCTGCCGCTCCCGGTCCGCCTCCCACGCGGTGAGCGCCGCGGGCAACGCGCCGAGGGAGGGGGTCACGTAGCTTTCGAACAGGGCATCGGGGTCGGCGCCGGTCACGAAGGCTTCCGAGCACAGCGCATGCGCCGCGAAGCCGGCCGCCACCCGTCCCGGCTGGTCCGGCGCGCAGCCGGCGAGCAGCGCGGTCGCGGCGAGGGCGGCGGCGCGGCGGGCGATGCGGCCGACGCGACGCGACGGCCGGGGCGCCCCGGCGGCGGTGGTCGTCTCGGTCATGGGCGCGGTCACGGTCACGGGCGCAGGGCGGCGAGCGGCGACGGAGCGGTTCACAGGGCGGCGTCCTGCAGCGGCGGCGGAGGGCTGCAGACTAGCCGCGAACCGCCCCCGGGCGCAGCCCTGTCCTCGACCCCGGACGCGCCGGATCGCAGGTGCGCGACGCCCACCCGAAACGACGGCGCCCGCGCCGGGGGAACGGCGCGGGCGCGGAAACGGGGGGCCAGGACGTCGGCGGCGGAGCGCCGCGGGCGAGTCATTCCCACTCGATGGTTCCCGGAGGCTTGGAGGTGACGTCGTAGACCACCCGGTTCACGCCCTTCACCTCGCCGATGATCCGCGTCGCGGTCTCGCCCAGGAAGTCGTGGGGGAAGGGGTAGTAATCCGCGGTCATGCCGTCCACGGAGGTCACCGCCCGCAGCGCCAGCACGTATTCGTAGGTTCGCCCGTCGCCCATCACGCCGACGGTGCGCACCGGCAGCAGCACCGCGAAGGCCTGCCAGATCTCGTCGTAGAGCCCGTGCTTGCGGATCTGGTCCAGGTAGATGGCGTCCGCCTTGCGCAGGATCTCCAGCTTTTCGAAGGTGATCTCGCCGGGGCAGCGGATGGCGAGGCCGGGGCCGGGGAAGGGGTGGCGGCCCACGAAGCTCTCGGGCAGGCCCAGTTCGCGGCCGAGCGCGCGGACCTCGTCCTTGAAGAGCTCGCGCAGCGGCTCCACCAGCTTCATCTTCATGCGCTCGGGCAGGCCGCCGACATTGTGGTGGGACTTGATGGTCACCGAGGGGCCGCCGGAGACCGAGACGCTTTCGATCACGTCCGGGTAAAGCGTGCCCTGGGCGAGGAAATCGGCGCCGCCGGCCTCGGCCGCGTGCTTGTCGAAGACGTCGATGAAGAGCCGGCCGATGGTCTTGCGCTTGAGCTCGGGGTCGGTGACGCCCTCCAGCTCGCCCAGGAACAGCGCGCTCTCGTCGGCGTGGATCAGGGGGATGTTGTAGTGGTCGCGGAAGAGGGTCACGACCTCCTGCGCCTCGCCCTGGCGCATCATGCCGGTGTCGACGAAGACGCAGGTGAGCTGGTCTCCGATCGCCTCGTGGATCAGCACCGCGGCGACGGAGCTGTCGACGCCGCCAGAGAGCCCGCAGATGACCCGGGAGTCGCCGACCTGGGCGCGGATCTTCTCCACCGCCTCGGCCCGGTAGGCGGCCATGGTCCAGTCGCCGGTCAGGCCGCAGATCTCGTGGGTGAAGTTGCGCAGGATCCGGGCGCCGCAGGGGGTGTGGTGCACCTCCGGGTGGAACTGCACGGCGTAGAAGCGGCGGGCGTCGTCGGCGATGGCGGCGTAGGGGGCGCCGGGGGAGAGGGCGATGACGTGGAAGCCCTCGGGGATCTCGGCGACCGAGTCGCCATGGGACATCCACACCTGCTCGGAGCCGCCGACGGGGGCGAGCCCCTCGAACAGCGGATGCGCGTCGCCGATGGTGAGCTGGGCGCGGCCGAATTCGCGGATGTCGTGGGGGGCGACGGTTCCGCCGAGCTGCTTCACCATGGTCTGCTGGCCGTAGCAGATGCCGAGGATCGGGGCGCCGAGGCTCCAGACCGCGTCGGGGGCGGAGGGCGCGCCCTCGTCCAGCACCGAGGCGGGGCCGCCCGACAGGATGATCCCCTTCGGCGCCTTGGCCGCGAGGGCGGCGGCGTCGAGCCGGTCGAAGGGGTGGATTTCGCAGTAGACCCCGGCCTCCCGCAGACGGCGCGCGATGAGCTGCGTCACCTGGGAGCCGAAGTCGAGGATGAGGATCAGGTCATGCGCGGGCTGGGTCATGGCGCTTGCTACTGCGCGCGCGCGGGGGGCGCAAGCGGGCGGGAGGGCGCAG
>JAYZWL010000013.1:0-15164 GCA_036154955.1 Pseudomonadota bacterium
CGCCCCGCCCACGAACCCGGGATCGGCGGGGGGGGGAACGCCCGGCCCTTCCCGCGCACCCCCCTGTGGGGCCGCGAAGACCCGGCGCGCCCGGGCGCGCGCCGGCGCGCGCCGCCCCCCGCCTCCCGGCCGCCCTCCCCCGCCTTCTCCGCCCCGCCCCTGAACCCGGCGGCACGCTCCCGCGACTAACGGACGTCATCGCCGCGCCGGCGACGACGACCGAAATTCAGCGGGAGATCCCCCAACATGCCCACCCGGAACATTATCGGCTCCGACGCCGATGACCTGATCACCGGCTCGCCCGAGGACGATGCGATCAAGGCGCTCGGCGGCGCCGACGACGTCTCCGCCAGGCAGGGCGACGACCGCGTGCTCGGCGGCGAAGGCGACGACCGGCTCGCCGGCCAGAGCGGCGACGACCGGCTGATCGGCGACGAAGGCGACGACCGCATGATCGGCGGCCGCGGCCGCGACACCATGATCTGGAACAACGGCGACGGCTCCGACGTCATGGCCGGCGGCAAGGGCCGCGACACCGCCGTCGCCAATGGCTCGGACGAGGCGGGCGACGCCTTCCGCATGGAGACGACCGAGGACGGCGTGCTGTTCGAGCGCACCAATTTCGGGGAATTCTCGATCAACATCCGCACCACCGAGGAGATGATCGTGCGCGGCGGCGGCGGCGACGACCTGCTGGACGCCACGGCGCTGGAGGCCGGGTCCATCGCGCTGCGCGCCTTCGGCGGCGCCGGGTCCGACACGCTGATCGGAAGCCAGGGCGACGACGAGCTGCGCGGCGACGGCGGCGCGGACCGGCTGGTCGGCTTCCGGGGCGACGACGTGATGATCGGCGGCAAGGGCCGCGACGCGCTGGTGTGGAACAACGGCGACGGCTCGGACCTGATGCGCGGCCAGGCGGGTTTCGACAGTGTCGAGGTCAACGGCTCGGACGAGGCGGGCGACGTGTTCGAGGTCCGCTCCACCGACGACGGCGCCCTGTTCGAGCGCGTCAATTTCGGAAACTTCGCCCTGGACATGCGCTCGGTCGAGCGGCTGGCGGTGTCGGGCGGCGGCGGAGACGACGTGCTGGACGCGACCGGGCTTCTCGCCGACGGGTCCAAGCTGCGCGCCTTCGGCGGCGCGGGGAACGACGCGCTCGCCGGCGGCGAGGGCGACGACATCCTCAAGGGCGACGCGGGCGACGACCTTCTGACCGGCGACCGGGGCGCGGACCGCATGCTGGGCGGCGACGGCGACGATGTGATGGTCTGGAACAACGGCGACGGGTCGGACCTGATGGACGGCGGCGCGGGGACCGACGTCGCGCGGGCCAACGGATCGGACGCCGACGCCGACGTGTTCGAGATCTCCGACGGGGCGAACGGCGTCGACTTCGCGCGCACCAATCGCGGGGAGTTCACGCTCGACATCCGCGACGCGGAGACGGTGGAGGTCAACGGCCTGGGCGGCGACGACGTGGTGGACGCCACCGAGCTGCTGTTCTCGGACGTGTCCGTCGTCGCCGACGGCGGCGCGGGGAACGACGTGCTGACCGGCGGCGGCGCGGACGACGCGCTGACCGGCGGGACCGGCGACGACCGGCTGGACGGCGGGCTTGGCGACGACCTGCTGACCGGAGGCGCGGGCGCGGACGTGTTCGTGTTCTCCGCCGGCGACGACACGGTCACGGACTTCGCGGACGGCGAGGACCTGATCGACATGTCGGGCCTGCTGGGCGTCGACGATTTCGCCGACATCGCCGGCGGGATCAGCCAGGAGGCCGCGGGCGCCCTGATCTCCGTCGGCGGCGGCGACCTGCTGCTGGAGGGCGTGACCGCCGCCGATCTGGACGCGAACGACTTCATCTTCTGAGGCGGGTGGGAAGATGAGGTCCAGCCCGGTCGCGCCGCCCACGGCGCGGCCGGGCGATTTCGATTCAGGCGGGCCCGAAATAGTCCGGATGCTGGGCCATGATCTCCGGCAACCGCTCGATGGAGCCCGACAGGTGCCGGCGCATGGCGTCCGCCGCGCCGTGACGGTCGCCGGCCTCGATGGCGTCGAGCACCGCGGAATGCCCCTCGATCACCGAGCGCATCTTGCTTTCCCGCGGCAGGTCCAGCGCCCGCACCCGCGCCATCTGGCTGGAGCGGTCGGCGACGAGGCCGAACAGGGCCTCCTGCCCCGCCGCCGCGAACAGCTCCCGGTGGAAATCGGCGTCGAGCTGGCGGAAAAGCTCTATCTGGCGCAGGTCGTCGGCCAGCGCGGACTGCATCTTGAGGATGCCGCGGGCCTTGAGCAGCGCCTCCGGTCCGCGCCCCGCCAGCGTGTGCGCCACCTCGCATTCGATGCCGGCGCGCAGGAAATTCTCCTGCCGCAGCTTGGCCGGGTCGATCAGCGTCACCTCGGTCCGCGACTGGCGGAAGGTGGCGACGAGGCCGATGGCCTCGAGCTGCTGCAACGCCTCGCGCACCGGGGACTGGCTGACCCCGAAGGCCGCCGCCAGTTCGGGCCGCGACAGCCGGGTTCCGGGCGGAAGCTGGAGCGAGGCGATGCGGGCGCGCAGCGTCTCGTAGACCAGGGCCGAGGCGGGCACATGGGCGCTGGGAAGCGGCGGTTCGGCGCCCGCGTCGCGGGCGGCGGCCAGTGCGGGTCGGGTCATACGGGCGGGGGTCCTCCGGTTCAGGCCGCTCACATCAGGGCCCCGGGCAGCGCGGTGGACAGCGCCGGGAAGGCCGCGAGCAGCATGAAGAATATCGCGAGCGCGAGGAAGAAGGGCATGGAGGCGCGGGTGTAGGCCCCGGTCTTCACGTTCAGGATGCCGCAGACCGTGAACATGATGACCCCCACCGGCGGCGTCAGCCCGCCCAGGTTGATCAGCAGCACGATCAGGATCCCCATGTGGATCGGGTCCCACCCCGCCGCCACCAGCACCGGCATGACGATGGGCGTGACCAGCAGGATGTTGGCCGCCCCCTCCAGGAACATGCCCGAGATCACGAGCAGCGCCACCACCAGCGCCAGGATCGCCACGGGGTCGGAGGTGAGGCCGGTCACCGCCTCGGCGATCTGCTGGGGGGCGCGTTCCAGCGTGATGGCGTAGCCCAGGACGCCGGCCATCATGATCAGCAGCATGATCATGCCGAGATCGTGGACCGTGCCCTCCAGCGCCTCGCGCACCCGGGCGAGGGTGAGCTCGCGGTAGACGAAACGCCCGATCAGAAGCGCGTAGATCACCAGGAAGGCCCCGCCCTCGGTCGCGGTGAAGATGCCGAAGCGGAAGCCGACGACCAGGATCACCGGAAACATCAGCGCCCAGAGGCTGGCGAGGAAGCTCTCCCCCAGCTCCCGCGCGCGGGGGGGAGCGGCGAGGTCGGGGGCGTAGCCGTGGCGTTTGGCGACCGCCCAGGCGGCGGCCATCAGCACCAGGGTCAGCAGGGCGCCGGGGACGATGCCCGCCAGGAACAGCCGGCCGATGGACACCTCGTTGACGAAGCCGAACAGGATCAGCCCGATGGAAGGCGGGATGGTGGCGGTGATGATCGACCCGAAGGCCAGGATCGCCGCCGTGGTCGCCGGCGCGTAGCCCTGCCGCTGCATGGAGGGGCCGAGCAGCCGCGCCTCCATCGCCGCGTCCGCCACCGCGGAGCCGGAGATGCCGCCCATCATGAAGCTGAGCACGATGGAGACCTGCGCGAGCCCCCCCGCGATCCAGCCGGTCAGCAGGCGGGAGAAGGCGACCAGCCGGTCGGTGATGCCGGACGCGTTCATCAGGTTGCCGGCGAGGATGAAGAACGGCACGGCCAGCAGCGGAAAGCTCTGGGTGGCGGAGACCATCTTCTGCACCGCCACCGCCGGCGGCATGGTCCCGGTCAGCACGAAGACCGGAATGGCGGCGAGCCCCAGCGCGAAGGCCACCGGCTGACCGAGGAACAGGAACAGCGCGAAGAGGCCTGAGATCAGCAAGAGCATCACGCGGCTCCGTTCGGTTCGGGGGAGGAGGAGGGATCGGGAGCGGCCTTGGGGGAGGCGGGGTCGGGCGGCGCGAGGATCAGCCGGCCCAGATGGGTCAGCAGGGTCCGCAGCAGCAGCGCGAAACCCGCCGTCATCGAAGCGTGCAGCCAGGAGCCGTGCATCTGCGTCGCCCCGATCAGGCGCGGATGCATCAGGATCATGTTGCGCCAGGCGTGGACCAGCAGGAAGGCCAGCAGCAGCGCCAGCACCGCGTGATTGAAGATCGCCACCCAGCGCGCCGCCCGCGGGCTGAGCGCGTCGAAAAGGAAGGACAGGCCGAAATGCCGGTCCCGCTGCAGGGCGAGGTCGGCGGCGAGGATGCAGAGCCAGGCGAACAGAAGCTGCGCCACCTCCACCGACCAGATGATCGGAACGCCGGCGGCGCGGGCGACCGACGCCCCCGCCACCAGCGCCACCACGGCGACCAGCAGGAGGAGGGCCGCCCAGCCCTCCGCCCGCCGGAGCCAGGCGTCGAAGCGCGCGATCAGGCCCATGCCGCGCGCCCCCGCGCCCCGGGTGCGGAGGGGCGACGCGCGCCGCCCCCCCGCATCGCGCGGCCGCGCATCGCGCCCGCTCCCATCAGACCGCCGCGCATCTTCGGATCACTCACCGAGCACCCGCTTCACGATCGCGGCCTCTTCCTCAAGGTTCAGCTTGGCGTAGACGCCCGACACCGCCTCCTTGAACGGCGCGAGGTCCACGTCCGACACCGCGACGCCGGAGGCGGCCACGTCGGCCAGCGCCTTTTCGCCCAGCTCGATGGTCAGGCCGGAGGCGTAGCGCCCGTCCTCCACCGCCAGGTCGCGCACGATCTTCTGGTTCTCGGGCGAGATGTCGGCCCAGGTCTCGGTCCCGATCACCAGCGCGGTCACCAGCTGGATATGGCCGGTCTTGGTGACGTTCTTGATGACCTCATAGAGCTTCGCGCCCCAGATCGCGGTGGGCTGCGCCTCGGCCGCGTCGATGGCGCCGAGCTGGAGCGCGGAATAGACCTCCCCCCAGGCGATGGGCGTGGGCTCGGCCCCCATGGCGCGGATGGTCTCGATCCAGATCGGGGCGCCGATGGTGCGCATCCGCATGCCCGAAAGGTCGGCGGGGCCGGAGATCGGCTTCTGGGTCAGCGCGTGGCGCGGGCCCTGATACCAGTTGGAGGCGAGCATCACGAGGCCCGCCTTCTCGGCCAGCGCGTCGCCCCAGCCCAGGTATTCGGCCGAGAGCGCGAACTTGTCGGCGTCCTCGTAGCTGTCGAACAGGAAGGGCGCCGACATGATCGCCAGCGACGGCACGAAGGCCGACAGGCGGGCGACGTCGGTGACGGTGCCGACATTGGCCCCGGCGCGGGCCTGGTCCAGCATCTCGGTGGTGTCGCCGAGCTGGGAGGAATGAAACACCTCCACCACCACCTCGCCCTTGGTGGCGGCCTCCACGTCCTTGGCGAATTTCTCCAGCCCCTGCCCCATCGGGTCGGAAGGGGAGAGCACGGTGCCGATGCGCAAGGTGGTCTCGGCCGCGGCGGGAAGCGCCCACGCGGTCAGCGCGGCGGCGAGGGCGGCGGATAGCAGGGGCCGGGTTCCGGCGGGCAGTCTGGTCATGTCGTCCTCCCTGTCGGCAGGATCGGCCAACTAATATTTCAGTTGTGGTGAAACACTAGAAACGCCATAGATGGGCTGTCAACGGGATTCGCGCGGCGTCAAGACCGCCGGACCGGGACGATGGACGGGGAGGATGAGCGTGCAGGACCGGCGCGGCGCGGCGGAAGTTTCCGCGGGGGAAGGGTTTTCCCCGCTCGGCGGCGCCGTGGCGGAGCTGGGCGAAAGCCCGGTCTGGCGGGCGGAGGACGGCGCGGTCTGGTGGGTGGACGTGGAGGGCCTGCGCCTGATGCGCACCGGGCCCGACGGGCTGACCCGCACCTGGTTCACGCCCGAGGCGCCGGGCTTCGTACAGCTCACCGCCGAGGGGACGCCGCTGGTCGGCATGGGAACCGGGCTGTTCCTGTTCGACGAGCACGTGGGCCGCTTCGCCCCGCTCGCCGCCGTGGACGCGCCGGGGCGGCGGATGAACGACGCCTGCGTCGACGCGGCCGGGCGGCTGTGGTTCGGGACCATGGACGTCGACAACCTGCGCCCGAACGGCGCGCTTTACGTCATGGGGCCGGACGCGGCGCCCCGGCGCGTGGCCGAGGGGTTCCGCACGATCAACGGTCTCGCCTGGGACGCGGCGCGGGAGCGGCTGTTCGTCTCCGACAGCCACGCCGCGGCGCGCACGCTCTGGACGCTCGACCCCGAAACCGGGGCGCGCGCGGTCTTCGCCCGCTTCGACGCCCTGCCCGGCCGCCCGGACGGCGCGGCGATGGACGCGGAGGGGCATTGCTGGATCGCCTGCGTGGGGGGCGCGGAGCTGATCCGCTTCGCCCCCGACGGGCGCATCGCCGCCCGCGTCCCCACGCCGATGCCCCAACCCACCAAGCCGGCTTTCGCCGGGGCCGACCTTGGGCGCATGGTGCTGACCTCGCGCCGCGGCCCGGGCGGGGGCGGACGGCTTCACGCCTGGGAGGCCGGCCCCGCGCTCGGCCTCCGCGGCGCCCCCGCCCCGCGCTGGCGCGGCGCGGGGACCGGAAAAACGCAGAAGGACAGGACCGAATGACGACCGCCCGAAAGACGCCCCAGACCCTGCGCAGCGCCCGCTGGTTCGCGAAGGACGACCTGCGCAGCTTCGGCCACCGCTCCCGCATGATGCAGATGGGGCTGGGGCCGGAGGACTGGGCCGGCAAGCCGGTGGTCGCCATCCTCAACACCTGGTCCGAGGCGCAGCCCTGCCACCTGCATTTCCGGGAGCGCGCGGCGGACGTCAAACGCGGAATCCTGCAGGCCGGCGGCCACCCGATGGAGCTGCCGGCGCTGTCGCTGTCCGAAAGCCTCGTGAAGCCCACCACCATGCTTTACCGCAACCTGCTGGCGATGGAGGCGGAGGAACTGATCCGCTCCCACCCCGTCGACGCGGCGGTGCTGATGGGCGGCTGCGACAAGACCACCCCGGCGCTGGTGATGGGCGCGATCTCGGCGGGCGTGCCGATGATCTACCTGCCGGCGGGGCCGATGATCCGGGGGAACTACCGCGGCCGGCCGCTGGGCTCGGGCTCCGACGCCTGGAAATACTGGGACGAGCGGCGCAAGGGCGCCATCGGGGCCGAGGAATGGCTGGAGATCGAGGGCGGCATCGCCCGCTCTCCGGGCCATTGCATGACCATGGGCACCGCCTCGACCATGACCGCCATCGCCGAGGCGATGGGGCTGACCCTGCCCGGCGCCTCCTCGATCCCCGCGGTGGACGCGAGCCACGTGCGCATGGCCGCCGCCACCGGCCGCCGGGCGGTGGAGATGGCGTGGGAGGACCTGACGCCGGACGCGGTGGTCACGCCGGCCGCGGTGCGCAACGCCGCCGTCACCGCCATGGCCATGGGCTGTTCGACCAACGCCGTGATCCACCTGATCGCCATGGCGCGGCGGGCGGGGGTGGAGTTCGGGCTCGACGATTTCGACGCCATCGGGCGGGACGTGCCGGTGATCGCCAATATCCGCCCCTCCGGCGACCGCTACCTGATGGAGGATTTCTACTTCGCCGGCGGGCTGCGCGGGATGATGGCGCGGCTGGGCGCCCGGATCGACCCGACCCCGATCACCGTGACCGGCCGCCCGATCGGCGAGACGCTGGCGGGCGCGCAGGTCCATGACGACGACGTGATCCGCCCGCTGGACCGGCCGATCTATCCCGAAGGGGCGCTGGCGGTGCTGCGCGGCAACCTCGCCCCCGACGGGGCGGTGATGAAGCCCTGCGCCTGCGCGCCCCATCTGCTGGTCAACGAGGGCCGCGCGCTGGTCTTCGACAGCTACCCTGAGATGAAGGCGGCCGCCGACGACCCGGATCTGGACGTGGAGGCCAATGACGTGCTGGTCCTGCGCAACGCAGGCCCCATCGGCGGGCCGGGGATGCCGGAATGGGGGATGCTGCCGATCCCGATCAAGCTGCTGCGCGCGGGCGTCACCGACATGCTGCGCCTGTCGGACGCGCGGATGTCGGGCACCTCCTACGGGGCGTGCATCCTGCATTGCGCGCCGGAGGCGGCGGTGGGCGGGCCGCTGGCCCTGCTGCGCACCGGCGACCGGATCCGGGTGGACGTGCCGGGGCGGCGCATCGACATGCTGGTGGCCGACGACGAGCTCGTCCGCAGGCGGGCCGCCTGGACCCCGCGCCCGGTCCACCATCCCCGCGGCTACGGCGCGATCTTCGCGGCCCATGTGACCCAGGCCGACCAGGGCTGCGATTTCGACGTGCTGGCCCCGGTTCCCGGCCCCGGCATCCCCGAACCCGACATCTACTGATCCGGAGTCCCGCCATGACCCCCGAAACCCGCGAGCGCCTGAGGGGCGTGACCTGCGCCACCCTGACCACCGCGCTCTTCAAGCGCGGCCTGCGCAACGTGTTCCTGCGCGGCGTCGGCCCGGTGGACCGCAAGGGCCGCAACATGGTCGGCCCCGCCTTCACCCTGCGCTACATCCCGGCGCGGGAGGACCGGAACGGCATCGACGTGTTCCTCGACCCCGCCCATCCGCAGCGGGTGGCGATCGAGACCTGTCCCGAGGGCCATGTCCTGGTCATCGACAGCCGCATGGACGCCACGGCGGCCTCGGCCGGCGACATCCTGGTGCGGCGGCTGATGAAGCGGGGGGCGGAGGGGATCGTCACCGACGGCGGCTTCCGCGACAGCCCCGCCATCGGCCGGCTGGCGATCCCCGCCTATCACCAGCGCCCCTCGGCCCCCACCAACCTGACCAACAACGAGGCGGTGGAGATCGACGGCCCCATCGGCTGCGGCGGGGTGGCGGTTTTCCCGGGCGACGTGATCGTGGGGGATGGCGAGGGGGTGGTGGCGATCCCCGCCCATCTCGCCGACGAGATCGCCGCCGAGGCGGTGGAGATGACCCTGTTCGAGAGCTTCGTGGCGGAGCAGGTGGACGCCGGCCGCTCCATCGTCGGCCTCTACCCCCCGACCGACCCCGCCACCCCCGGCCAATACGCCGCCTGGCGGGCCGCAAGGGCGGGCTGAGCGTCCGGGGGCGCGCGGCCCTGACCGGACCGCGGCGCCGACGACCAGCCGCGGGAGGCCACGGGTCGAGCCCGGGGCGCGCGCCGTCCGGGCGTCGCCGCGATATTCGACGCGCGGCGGTCGTCGGCATCGGGAAAGCGCCGGCGGTCTGGCGCCCCGGGCCTGACCCGGGGCCTCTTCGCCCGCAGCCCGCGCGCGGTTCGGGGGGGCCGGCCGCGGGCCGCTCAGCCGCGCCCCCCTACATCGCGGCGGTGGCTGAGGCGGGGCCGGGCCGGGTCGGCGGCTCGGCCGGGTCGAAGGGGCGCTGCGCGCAGGCCGCGAAGGCGTCGGGGAACTCCGGCGCGTCCCGGGCGACGGGCTCATGCATGACGCCGTCGCGCTCGTCCCCGCCCTCCTCCTCGTCCCCGCCCTCCTCCTCGTCGTCGGGCGCACCCCCGCTATCCGGCGCGGGGACGGCGGGCGCCGCCGGCGTCTTGACCGGGTTCTCCTCGCGGACGTGGAGCGGGTCGTGGCGATCCATGCGGTCGCCATGGGCGAATTCGGCCTGGGCGAAGGCGTCGACCTTGACCTGAAAGCGACCGCCGACGGCGTGCGTGGCCCGCGCCTGGCGCAGCAACGGGATAAGCGCCGCATGCTCCGCCTTCGTCGCGCGCCCTTCGATGGCGGCGGCGTCGCGCAGCGCCTCGTCGTTCTGGAAATCGCGCAGCGCGCTTCCGGGCGGCGACGGGCGGCGCAGCAGGGCGACCAGCTTGGGCGGCGTCCGGAGCGCGGCGGCATGTTCGATCCGCGCGGTTCCGGGCGGTCGCGACGGCGGATTTCAGCGTGCCGAGCTGCGCGGCGTCCATGGCCATGGGCGGGCGTCGCCTCCCGGGGCCGGGGCGCGGAGAGGGACCCGGCGCGGCCGGGAGGGTCCGCCCGGCTCAGCGGGCGCCTTCTTGCTCCGCCCGGCTTAGCGGGCGAGGTAACGGTCCACCGCGCGGGCCACCAGCGTCTGCCGGTCCTGGCCCAGCAGGACCAGCGCGTCGTCGTCGAGCGTCTCGATGCGCGCGATCTCCGCCGCGGTCTCGCGGGCCGAGAGGATGGGGGAGAGCAGCGCGCGGGCCGCGGGGAACAGGGTCTGGATCAGGTCGAGCGCGAACATGGAAGGGGCTCCGGGGTCTCGCGATTTGGTCGGGTCTGGGTTCGCCTTGAATATGGGGCGCCCGGCCCCGCCGCGGCGCCCCGCGCCGCGCATAGCGGGCTTGCGCCGGGCGGGCGCGCCCCCCGGCCGCCCGCCCGTCGCGCCGGGAGGCCGGCGCGGCCGTCCGGGACCCCCATCGTCCCGCCGCGCGCTCGCCTCCCGCCCCCCCGCGCGCATCCCCAGTCGCGCGGAGGCGTGGGGAGCTCAGATCGTCAGCACGACGCGGCCGACGGCCTCGCGCCCGGTGACCAGAGCCATCGCCTCGCGGAACCGCTCCAGCGGCAGCGTGGCGTGGATGCGGGGGCGGATGCGATCCTCCGCCCACCATTCGGAAAGCTGCGCGACGCCGGAGCGGTAGAGCGGCGCCCAGCGCGCCCGCTCGTCGGTCACGCCCCAGCCGACATACTGGCCCATGTTGAGCCCGCAGACCGAGATGTTCTTCAGAAGCAGGATGTTGGAGGGCACCTGCGCGATGTCCCCGCCCACGAAGCCGATCACCACCAGCCTTCCGTCATCGGCGAGGCAGCGCAGCGACTGGTGCAGGGTCTCGCCCCCCACGGTGTCGTAGACCACGTCCACCCCGCGCCCGCCCGTGGCTTCGGCCACGTAGTCGCGGAACGAGGTGCGGGTCGAGTCGATGACGTGATCGGCCCCGTTGGCGCGCCAGAAGGCGGCCTTGGCCTCGCCCCGCACCACCGCGAAGGTCTCGCAGCCCATGACCCGGGCGATCTCCACCGCCGGCAGGCCGACGCCGCCGGCGGCGCCGTGGATCATCACCCGGTCGCCGGGCCTGATCTTGGCGCGCCAGACCAGCCCGCCATAGGCGGTCATCCAGGACATGGGGATGGCCACGCCTTCGGCCAGCGCCTTGCCCTCGGGGACCTCGAAGACATGGCGGGAATGGACCACGACCTGCTCGGCGTAGCCGCCGCAGTCCAGCACCGCGAAGACCCGCTGTCCGGGGCGGAAGCCGGCGTCGGCGCCCGCCTCCAGCACCTCGCCCGCCACCTCGGCGCCGGGAGAGAAGGGGAGCGGAAGCTTGCGCTGATACTTGCCCGCCACCATCAGCGTGGTGGCCCAGGAGACGCCGGAGGCGCGGACGCGGATCCGCACCTCCTCCGCCCCCACGGGGCCGGGAACGGGGACGTCCTTCAGCTCCAGCTCGTCGTAGTCGCGATAGGTCTCGCAGACCACCGCGCGCATGGTGTCGGTCATCGTCCGCCCCCCTCAGATCGCCCGCTCGCGCCCGTCCCAGAACCGGTCGCGGATCACCCGCTTGAGCACCTTGCCCACCGGGCTGCGCGGCAGGTCCTCCCAGAACTCGTAGCGCTTGGGGGTGTTGACGCCCGACAGCCGCTCCCGCGCCCAGGCGCGCAGGGTTTCGGCGTCGAGGCTCGCGCCCGGCGAAAGCTGCACCACGGCGGTCAGCGCCTCGCCCCAGCGGTCGTCGGGCGTGCCGATGACCGCGCAGTCCTGGATGGCGGGATGGGCGAGCAGCACGCGCTCCACCTCGCCCGGATAGATGTTGAACCCGCCGGAGATCACCATGTCCCGCTTGCGGTCCACGAGGTAGTAATAGCCGTCCGCGTCCCGGCGGCCGAGGTCGCCGGTATGGTGCCAGCCATGGGCGAAGGCCTCCGCCGTCGCCGTCGGGTTCTCATGATAGCCGTCGAACACCTGGTTGGAGCGCACCACGACCTCCCCCACCTCGTCCTCGCCCAGAAGCCGCCCGTCGGGATCCATGATCGCGAGCTGCGTGAACGGCCCCGGACGCCCGGCGGAGGCGAGGCGATGCGACAGCGCCGGGTCGGCGGCCGCGTCGGCATAGTCCCGCGGACCCATCCAGGTGATCGACATGGCGACCTCGGACTGGGCGTAGAACTGGGCGAAGCAGGGGCCGAAGATGTCCATGGCGCGCCGGATCTTCTCGGGCGACATGGGGGCGGCGGCGAACATGAAGTGGCGCAGGCTGGAATAGTCGAAGTCCCGCGCGCGGGGATGGTCCAGCATGGCGTAGATGACGGTCGGAGGCAGCATCAGCTCGGTGATCCGCTCCGCCTCGATCAGCTCCATGATACGCTCGGGGTCGGCCTTGCGGATCAGGCGCACCAGCCCGCCCTGCATCATCACCGCGGGCGCGAGCCCGCCGGCGGCATGGGTCATCGGCGCGGCCAGCAGGTAGCGCGGCGGCGCCCCCCCGCCCCACAGGATCGCGTAGGCGGCGGCGTTGATCTCATGCGCCAGATACTTGTGCGGCACCGCCTTGGGCCGCCCCGTGGTGCCCCCGGTGAAGTTCAGGCGGTAGAGCGCGCCGCGGTCGGTCCGCTCCGCCGGCGGGGGGACCGGGGATCCGTCGTCGCCTTCGATCAGGCCGGGCAGGCCCGGGCGGCCGGCGTCGTCGCGGTCGATGCAAACCGCCGCCTCCAGCGCGTCGCAGCCCGCGAGCCAGCGCGCCGCCTCGTCGGCGTGGTCGGAATGATAGAGCAGCAGCTTCGGCGCGGTCAGGTCGAGATTGCCGAGATTGTCGTCGAAGCTGTTGCGCGGGTTCAGCGGCACCCACACCGCCTCCGCCCGCCCGATGGCGAGGCAGGCGACATAGCCCCAGGCGTCGTTGGGGGTGATCACCGCGACCCGGTCGTCGACCCCGACGCCCAGCGCGCGCAGGGCGCGGGCGATGGCGTGGGTGGCGGCGCGGGCCTCGCGATAGGTGATCTCGCGCGCGTCATCCCGAAGGCAGGGCGCGTCGGGGGCGAGCATCGCGCCCCGGTCGAACAGGTCGATGACCCTCATGCCGCGTGTCCGTCCCGTGAAGTTTCTTGTTCCGCTGTGCAGCACTACGGATCGCATGGCGCCGCGTCAATTGCGCGCTATTGTCCGGATCGACCCGGTTCCGGGCGCATGCTGGCCCCGCCCGCCGCGATGCTCTATGCGGGAGGACGACCGCCGCGAGGGCCCATGCTGCGCATCCTGCACACCTCCGACCTGCACCTTGGAAAGCGCTTCGGCCGGATGCCGGAGGCGCTGCGCGGACGGTTGACCGAGGCGCGGCACGGCGCGATCCACCGCCTCGCCGCCGCGGCGCGCGACGCGGGCGCGGGCCATGTGCTGGTGGCCGGCGACCTCTTCGACGCCGAGACCCCGGCCCCCGCCACCCTGCGCCAGGGGCTTCAGGCGATGGCCGAGGATCCCGCGCTGACCTGGGTGATCCTGCCCGGCAACCACGACAGCCTCGCCGCCGACGAGCTCTGGACCCGCGCCGCGGCGGAGGCGCCGGCCAATGTGCGCCTCGCCCTGCGGCCCGAGCCGGTGACGCTCGCCCCCGGCGCGGTCCTGCTGCCCGCCCCCTGCCCGGCGCGGCGCCCCGGCCGGGACCTGACCGAGTGGATGGACGCGGCCGAGACCGCGCCCGGCGACCTGCGCATCGGCCTCGCCCATGGCGCGGTGCAGAGCTTCGGGGAGGAGGGGGCGACCGACATCCTCGCCCCCGACCGGGCGCGGCGGGCGGGGCTCGACTATCTGGCGCTGGGCGACTGGCACGGGCAGGTGCGGGTCGACGCGCGGACCTGGTATTCCGGCGCGCCCGAGCCGGACCGCTTTCTGCATCGCGCCCCCGGGCGGGCGCTGGTCGTGTCGCTGCCCGGTCCGGGGGCGGAGCCCGAGGTCCGCCCGGTGGAGACCGGCGAATTCGGCTGGGAGACGGCGGAGCTGGCGCTGCTGCCCGGGGAGGATCCGGCCGCCCGCCTCGCCGCCCTGCTGCCCGACCCGGCCCGCCGGCGGCGCACGCTGCTGCGCCTCGTGGCCACCGGCCGCGCCCGGCTGCCGGAGCGCGCGGCGCTGCTGGAAGCGGCCGGTCACGCCGCCCCCGACTTCGCCTTCGCCGAGATCCGCGCCGAGGCGCTGGCGCTGGAGCCGGAAGCCGCCGATCTCGACGCCATCGACCGGGCCGGCGCCCTGCGCGACGCGGCCGAGGCGCTGCTGGCCGAGGCCGCCGACCCGGCCCTGCCCGACGCGGACCGGGCCGCCGCCGCCGCCGCGCTCGCCCGCCTGCACGCCTATGCGCTGGAGGAGACGGGCGACGTCGCGGGCGGAGCCTCCGGGGGGGCCGCGCCATGATCCTGCGCGCGCTCCGCCTCGCCGATGTGCGCCGCTTCGCGGGGACCGGCGTGGCCATCGAGGGGATCGGCGACGGGGTCAACGTGCTCTGCGCCCCTAACGAGGCGGGCAAGTCCACCTGCCTCGACGCCCTGCAGGCGCTGGTGTTCCAGGCCCATACCGGGACCGCGGCCGCGGTGCGCTCGCTGCGCCCCCATGCCGGGGGAAATCCGCTGGTGGAGGCGGAGTTCGAGTTTCCCGACGGCCGGTTCCGGGTGCTCAAGCGCTGGCTGGGGGCGAAGCGGGCGCTGGTTCATGACGCGGGCTCCGGCCGGCTGGTGGCGCAGGGGGACGAGGCGGAGGCCTGGCTCGCCGCCCGCCTGCCCGGCGGGGCGCGGGGGCCGGCGGGGCTGCTCTGGGTCGCGCAGGGGGGCGCGGAGATGGGGGCCGCGGACCGGGGCGCGCGGGAGGATGCGCTCGCCGCCGTGGCCGGCGAGGTGGAGGCGCTGACCGGCGGGCGGCGCATGGTTCGCGCGCTCGCCCGCTGCAACGAGGAGCTGGGCGCGCTGGTCACCGCCACCGGCCGTCCCAAGGCCGGGGGCGACTACGCCCGGGCGCTGGAGGCGGCGGAACGGCATGGGACGGCGGCCGAGGCGCTGTCGGCCCGTGTCGCTGCGTTGCGGGAGACTTTGGCCCGCCGGCGCGCCGACCGGGCGCGGCTGGCGGCCCTGATGGAGCCGGAGGCGGCGGCGGCGCGGGAAGCCGCGCGCGACCGCG
>JAYZWL010000014.1:0-7134 GCA_036154955.1 Pseudomonadota bacterium
AGATGGAGCGCCTGCCGGGGCTCTACCGGCGCTGGGAGCTGCCGCTGATCCTGCAGGCGGGCGTGGCCTATCGGCTGGAGGAGGCCGGGGCGAGCGAGGCGGGGCCGCTGCTGGCGGTCTATCGCGACCCCGCGCCTGAGACCGACGAGGACCGGTCGTGACCGGGGCCGGGACCGAGGCCGGGATCGAGGACGGGCGCGCGCCCCGCGAGCGGTTCCTGACGCCCGAGGAGCTGGCCGAGCGCTGGCGGATGAGCCCGCGCAGCCTGGAGCGGTGGCGGGCCGACCGGCGCGGACCGCGCTGGCTGCGGCTGGAGGGAAGGGCGCTCTACCGGCTGTCGGACGTGCTCGCCTACGAGCGCGCGCGCCTGCGCGGTCCGGCGGACTGACGGTGACGGCGGCGACCACCCCGCCGCCGCAAGACGAGACAGACCCTAAGGCGGCCGCCGGCCGCCCCTTCGGCGCTGGCGCCACGTTCTACGGGGGCGCGGCGCTCTCGCTGCTCGACCAGGGCTACGCGCCTCTGCCGATCAAGCCCGGCTCCAAGGCGCCTGCGCCGACCCGGTGGTCCTCGGTTCCCATCGACGAAGCTCAGGTGGAGGCGTGGGCCTCCGCGTTCCCCGGCCATGGCGTCGGGCTCCGTACCGGCGGGCTGGTCGGGGTCGACATCGATCTCCTGGACCCGGATCTCGCCCACGAGGCGGAGGCGATCGCATGCCGCGTGCTCGGCCCGACGCCGCTGGTCCGGGTGGGGCGCTGGCCGAAGCGGCTGCTGCTCTATCGGACCGGGACGCCGTTCCGGAAGATACAGGTCCCGGGCCTGGAGATCCTCGGCCGGGGCCAGCAGTTCGTCGCCTTCGGCATCCATCCGGACACCGCGGAGCCCTACCACTGGCCCGAGGACGACACGCCGCTCGACGTGGCGCTCGACGACCTGCCTGCGGTCACGGAGGCGCAGTGCGAGGCATTCGCGGGTGAGATCGCGGCGCTGTCCCCGGAACCCCGGCGGGGCGGCGGACGGCTCAGGGGAAGCTCCCCGCGCGGCGGGGCCCGTCCCGAGCGCGACGCCTCCGGGCGGGTGGTGGAGGGCCGCGACGGCTGGCTGTCCAGCATCGCCTTCCACGTGGTGCACGACGCGGTCGACGCCCGCCGCCCGCTGGACCCAAATGCCCTTGCCGAGGAGACCTTCCGCCGTTTCGCCGCCGCCGCGGACCTGTCGCGCGGCGCCAAGGATGGCGGGCGCGCCTACGGCCCGGCGGACGCGCTAAGGAAGGTCTCGGACAAGCTGCGGCTGCTCCGCGACGGGCGCCTGCCGCCCCGCGATCCCGAGCCGGTCGAAGCGGACTACATCGCGCCCGAGCTGAAGCCCGCCGAGGCCCGCAGCCGCCTCGACCAGGTCCTCGCCGACGCTTGCCGCCGGATCGGCGAATGGCACGACGACGAGGATCGGGGGGGCCCGCCGCAGATCGGCGTGCGCGCCACCGTCGGCCTCGGCAAGAGCGTCGTCGCCCGCCGTCACGCGCTGGCGCTCCAGCGCCGCCTCGCCGAGGCCGGACGGCCCTCGCGGATCGTGGTCCTGACGCCCTCGCACGCCCTGGCGCAGGAGACGGCCGAGCGCTGGGCCGCGGACGGCGCGCGGGTCGCCGTGCTGCGCGGCTACGAGGCGACGGACCCCTCGACCGGCGCGCCGATGTGTAGCGATCTCGATGCGGTGCGCGCGGCCCTGCTCGCGGGGCAGGACGTTCACCCCACCGCCTGCCGGCGCAAGGAGCGTCGCTGCGCCCTCTTCGAGACCTGCGCCAAGCAAAAGAACCGCGCCGAGGTCGCCGCCGCGGACGTGGTGGTCGCGGCCTACGACGTGCTGTTCACCGGCTTCGCCATCGAGGCCGCGAGCATCGGACTTGTGCTCATCGACGAGGGCTGCTGGGCCCGGGCGACGGAGGAGACCCGCGGCCAGTTCGTGGAGACCTTCGACGCGGACGTCGCCAACGCCTTCCGGGGCGCCAGCCGCGCGGCGTTCGAGCGGCAGGCGTCCGAACTGGCCGACCTGAAGGACCTGAGGGCGCGCGCGCGACGGGCGCTGGCCGCGCTCGGCCCCGGCCCGGCGAAGCGGTCGGCCTTCCTCGCCCAGGGCCTCGATCCCGAGAGCTGCCGGCTCGCCGCAGGCATCGAAGGCAAGCGCCTGCGTGATCCCGGTCTATATCCCGGCATGCCCCGGGGCGCGCGGGGACCGGCGATCGAGATCGCGAAGGTCAACGCCCGCATCCGCAAGGCGGTCCGGTTCTGGAGAGCGCTGGCAGACCTGCTCGATGGCGACGCCGAGACGTCCGGACGTCTGCGCATCGGCGCGCCGGCTCCCGAGACCGGGCTGCACGAGATCGTCGTGGCGCGGGTGAAGCCGGTGCATCCGAACTTCAGGCCCATCCCCGTCCTGCACCTCGACGCGACCCTGCGGCCGGCGCTGGCCCGCACCATCCTGCCAAACCTCTCGGTGACGGAGATCGAGGCGGACGCGCCCCACATGCGCCTGCGCCTCGTCGCCGGGAGTTTCGGCAAGGGCGCCATCGTCCCGCGGGAGGGTCTCGCGCCCGAGGAGCGCGGACGCCGGGAGCGCCGCCTCGCCGAATGCGTGGACTACGTGCGCTGGCAGGCGCGCCGGATGGCGTCGGGCCGGGCGCTGGTCATCACGCACAAGGGGATCGAGGCCGCCTTCGCCGGCATCCCAGGCGTCTCGACGGCGCACTTCAACGCCATCGCGGGGCTCGACGCCTACAGGGACGTCCGCCTGCTGATCATCGTCGGCCGCCCCCTGCCGCCGACGCCGTCCCTCCAGGCGGATGCCGCCGCCTTCTTCGGAACCTGGCCAGCCGACCGATATGTGCGGACAAGAAAGGGCGTGCGGATGCGGGATGGGAGCGTGCGCGGCGTGTCCGCGATCGTCTCGCCGGATGACGAGGCCGAGGTGCTGCGGGCCGCGATCTGCGACGACGAGGTGATCCAGGCCATCGGGCGAGGCCGGGGCGTGAGCCGGACGGCAGTTGATCCGCTCGACGTGCATGTCCTCGCCGACCTGGCGCTGCCGCTGGTCCACGACGAGGTGGTCCCGTGGGAGCTGGCGGTCCCGGACCTCTTGCAGCGCATGCTGCTCGCAGGCGTAGCGGTGGACAGCCCGGGCGACGCAGCGCTGCTGCACCCTGCGTTGTTCGGAGATGAAAAGCAGGCGCAGAAGGCGTTCGAGCGCAGCGGATTTAAGCGACAGATCCCTATGAGTAACTCTTATAGGGAAATGTCGCTTAAATCGGCCGCCTATCGCCGTGCCGGCCGCGGGCATGGTTGGGCGCGGGCGTGGTGGTTGCACGACGATCCGGACCCGCGATCCAGGATGCAGGAGACGCTCGGCCTGCTCGCCGCATTCAAGGTCGATGACACAGGCTGAGCAACCCATGCGCCCATCGCTGAACGCTCGCCAGGCGCAGCACAATCGTGCAGACATGTCGTAGTCCCTGACGCGCGTTCACCCTCGGAATTCATCCCAATGGCCCGAAGCTTGGATCCAGTGGACCTGTCGAACCGGATCGAGCGAGCGTACCGTGCGAGCGGCAATGAGCTCGGCTGGAGGTTCTTGGCAAGCCCTGCGAATGTGCTGGATAGCGCCGAGGTCGCCTTCCTCGGACTTAACCCAGGCGGTCGCGTCCGCCCGACCGATCATGCGGAATTCGCCATGCCTGCGGGAAGCGCCTATGTGGTTGAGAGTTGGGCGGGACATCTGCCAGGCGGCAGTCCCCTCCAGCGTCAGGTCCGTGCCCTTTTCAACGGGCTCGCCGTCGAACCTGAGGACGTGTTGGCAGGAAATCTGGTACCGTTCAGGTCCCCGGACTGGGCCAGCCTCCACGATCGGGAGCAAGCGCTGAAATTCGGCATCGGCTTGTGGCGAGAGGTGCTGGCGCTTGCTCGTCCGGAACTTGTCATCGGCATGGGGCGCGAAACGACGGGCGCCTTGGCGACGATGCTGGACGCCAGAAATGTGCAGCGCGTCCCGATCGGATGGGGGAAGATCGCAGGCGTACGAGCTGACTTCGCGAACGGGACCCTGGTCGGCCTGCCGCATCTCTCGCGCTTCGGGATCATGCTCAGACCCCAAAGCGAAGCGGGCCTCCGGACGCTCTTCGGCCGACGGTGGCGCAGCGCGGGAATCGCCTGCAAGTAATCGAGCCCTCGTGGAATACGCCGACGTTCGCGCGCGATGAAAACCAAACGACGGCGAAACAGCCTAACTCCGATTTCCAGACGATCATGGTCGACCATCGTCCAGACTACATCGGGCGTGCGCTGACACCCTCTTGCGCCAGTGCGTGCGGATGCGGTTTATTGCGTATTCATGTCGTGATTACAATGGGTTGAAGGCCTGATATACTGCGTCACGCCCGCGAATTCCCGCCCCGGGGCTGGAGGCCTTCGAATGCCCGAACCTGCTGCAAGAACGCGCGTCGGCCAGCCTGCCCCTCGGCTGGCGATCGAGCACCGCCCTGTTGACGCGCTGATCCCCTACGCGCGCAACGCGCGGACGCATTCGGAGGAGCAGGTGGCGCTGATCGCCGGGTCGATCCGGGAGTTCGGGTTCAACAATCCGATCCTGGTCGACGGCGCGAACGGGGTCATCGCCGGGCATGGTCGGCTGCTGGCGGCGCGCAAGCTGGGGCTGGCCGAGGCGCCGGTCATCGAGCTCGCGCATCTGGGCGAGGCGCAGAAGCGGGCCTATGTGCTGGCGGACAACAAGCTGGCCGAGCGGGCCGGCTGGGACCCGGAGATGCTCCGGCTCGAGGCCGGGGAGCTGGAGGCGCTCGGGGTGGACCTGGCGCTCATCGGCTTCGAGGCGGCGGAGATGGACGCGCTGCTGCGCGACGACCAGCCCGACCCGCGCGAGGAGGAGACGCCGGCGCCTCCCGCCGACCCGGTCTCGCGTCCCGGCGACCTGTGGGTGATGGGCCCGCACCGGCTGCTCTGCGGCGACGCCACCGATCCGGAGGCGGTCTCGCGCCTGCTCGGCGACGTCCGCCCGCACCTGATGGCCACCGACCCGCCCTACGGGGTCTCCTACGACCCGGCCTGGCGCAACGCGACCGGGGGCGCGAAGACCCGGCGCATCGGCAAGGTGCTGAACGACGACCGGGCGGACTGGCGGGAGGCCTGGGCGCTGTTCCCCGGCGAGGTCGCCTATGTCTGGCACGGCGCGCTGCATGCGGGCGCGGTGGCCGAGAGCCTGGCGGCGACGGGGTTCGAGATCCGCAGCCAGGTGATCTGGGCCAAGGAGCGGCTGGTGATGAGCCGCGGCCACTATCACTGGCAGCACGAGCCCTGCTGGTACGCGGTTCGCGGCAAGGGACACTGGTCCGGGGGACGCAAGCAGACCACGCTCTGGCGCATCGCCAGCCGGGACCAGGACACGGAGACCATCCACGGCACGCAGAAGCCGGTGGAGTGCATGCGCCGGCCGCTGCTCAACAACTCCAGCCGGGGACAGGCGGTCTACGAGCCGTTCTCGGGGTCCGGCACCACGCTGATCGCGGCGGAGACCACCGGCCGCGCCTGTCTCGCGATGGAGCTGGACCCGGCCTATGTCGACGTGGCGGTGCGGCGGTGGGAGGCTTTCGCGGGGAACGTGGCCACGCTGGAGGGGGGCGGGACCTTCGCGGAGGTCGCCGCGGCGCGGGCGAAGGAGGCCGCCGCATGAGCCAGTCGCGCGCGAATTCGCTGATCGAGGCGGTGGCGAACGTCGTCGTGGGCTACGGCCTCGCGGTGGCGACGCAGATCGTGATCTTCCCGGAGTTCGGGCTGCGGACCAGCCTGCGCGACGACCTCGCCCTCGGCGCGGTATTCTCGGGCGTGTCGCTCGTCCGCGGCTACGCCCTGCGCAGGCTGTTCGAGCGGTGGGAGCGGAGGCCGGCCCTCAAGCCGGCCCCCGCGGGATCAGGCGTCGAGCGTGTAGACCCGGCCGCGGCCGTCGATCTTCTCGCTGCGGACCTCCAGCCCGAGCTTCTTCTTCAGCACGCCGGACATCGCCCCGCGGACGGTGTGGGTCGCCCAGCCGGTGGCCTCGGTCATCTCGGCGAGGGTGGCTCCGCGCTCGGCGCGCAGCATGGCGATCAGCATCGCCTGCTTCGTGCCCTCGCGCGGCGACCGCGGCGCGCCGCCGTTCTCGCGGGGCTGCTGGCCGCTCTCTTCGCCTGCGCCCTCCATGCCCGAGAGAACGGCGAGGCCCGCCTCGGTGGCGCGCATGGCCCCGTCCGGGCCAGTCTCGGCGAGGCCCCGGGCGAGGAGCGCCTCGACGGTCTTCTTCGCCGCGCCTCCCTTCAGGCGGTCGGGCAGGGGATGCAGGTGATTGTCGGGACGGGTCGCGGCGAGGGCGAGCACGTCGCGCTGGGTCGGGGTGAGGGGCATGCGAAGATCTTTCCCGTGAAGGCCGCCGGACCGTCCGGCGGCTCCTACGCGCGCGAGCCCCGCAGAGCGGGGCGGGGCGGCGGACCGGCCGGGCTACCTTGCGTATTCGCCTTCGCGGAAAGCCTGGTCGCAGAGCTCGCGGAGGTGTTCGGCGTAGCCGTCGAGGCTTCCGACATGGCTCCAGTCAACCGCGCCCGGGTCCACCCCGAAATGGTCCTCGCTGAGCGCCTGCAACCGGGCGAGCATCGCGTCGATCCGGGCCTTGCGGGCCATGAAGGCGTCGAGGGCATTGGGGCGGGTCATCGGCGGGTCTCCTGCGCTTCGCTGCGTCCGTGTTCGCTCGACCCGCCGCCACGATCCACTGTAATCGCAGCAATCTCATTGCTTTATGCATCGAGAGCCCCGGCATGACCCCGGGCCGCAGACCCAAGCCGACGGCGTTGAAGCGCGCGGCCGGCAACCCGGGCAAGCGGGGGCTGAACCATGCCGAGCCGCAGCCGCCCGAGGGCCTGCCGACCTGTCCCCCGCATCTTTCCGACGTGGCCCGCGAGGAATGGGACCGGGTGGCCAGGGTGCTGTACGAGATGGGCGTGCTGACCGTGGTCGACCGGGCGGGGCTCGCCGCCTACTGCCAGGCCTATGGCCGCTGGGTCGAGGCCGAGGAGAAGCTCGCCCAGGGCCCTGCCCTGGTGAAGAC
>JAYZWL010000015.1:0-44073 GCA_036154955.1 Pseudomonadota bacterium
GTCAGGAGGGCGGGAGAGGTCGGGGGCGGGAGAGATCGGGGGGCGGGGGGCCGGCACCCCGGGGGGGGGGGGCCCGCGTCCCCTGCCCCCCGGACCGCCCCGCCCGCGGGCGGGGGGGGCCCCCCGCCCGGGGGGGCGGGCCCCCCCCGCCCCGGGGGCGCGGGGGCGGCGGGGGAGGGGACGCCGGCGCCCCCGCCCGGGGGGGCCGGCCCCCCGCCCCCCGATCTCTCCCGCCCCCGACCTCTCCCGCCCTCCTGACCCGCGAGCGATGACTTGACCCCAGCCCCGGTCCCGAGCCCCGCCGACCGCGCCGGATCCGTCGCCCGATGACGGGGACGCCGATGACCGAGGCCCCGATGGCCGGCGGGATGCGCCGCGCGATCCGCGCCATCTCCGCGCTGTCCACCTGGTCGGGCCGCGTGGGCGCGCTGGTGGTGACGCCGCTGGTGATCGCCATGGTCTACGAGGTGCTGAGCCGCTACCTGTTCGACGCCCCGACCCAGTGGGCGTTCGAGGTCAGCTACATGCTGATGGGCTGCGTGTTCCTGCTGGGCGTCTCCTACGCGCTGGCGGTGGACGCGCATGTGCGGGTGGACTTCATCCACCAGCGCGCGCCCAAGCGCCTGACCGCGGCCTGGGACGGGATCTGCTACGTGGTGCTCACCGGCCTGTTCGTCTGGCTGACCTGGGCGCTGGCGGGCAACGCGATCAAGGTGATGGAGACGGGCGAGACCACCGGGCTCAGCGCCTGGAACCCGCCGGTCTGGCCCTATCGCCTGGTCTATGTGGCGGGCTTCGGCCTGCTGGCGCTGCAGAGCTTCGCGCGCATCCTCGGCTGCGTCCTGGTCCTGATGGGCGAGGACGAGCCCGCCGCCCCCCACCAGCCGGAGGGCGCGGCATGACCGGCGATCTCGCGCTCATCATGTTCCCGGTGCTGATCGGGATGATCTTCCTGGGCTTCCCGGTCGCCTTCTCGATGATGCTGACCGCGCTGGGCTTCGGGCTGGTGCGCTTCGGCGACATCCTGATCCTGCAATTCGCGCAGAAGGTGGACGAACTCGCCACCAACTACGTGCTCGGCGCCATTCCGCTGTTCGTGTTCATGGGCGCGGTGCTGGAACGCGCGGGGATCGCGGAGACGCTGTTCGACGCCATCTTCATGTGGACCCGCCGCCTTCCCGGCGGGCTGGCGGTGGCGGCGCTGATCATGTGCACCATCTTCGCCGCGGCCTCCGGCGTCGTGGGCGCGACCGAGACGCTGGTGGGGATGCTCGCCATCCCGGGCATGATGAAGCGGAAATACGACAATTCGCTGGTGGCGGGGACGATCTGCGGGGGCGGCAGCCTCGGCACCATCATCCCGCCCTCGATCCCGGTGATCGTGCTCGCCCCCATCGCCATGCTGCCGGTGGGCGACCTGCTGGCGGGGATCATGCTGCCGGGGCTGATGATGGCGGGGATGTTCATCCTCTATATCGTCATCGCCTGCACCCTGAACCCCAGGCTCGCCCCCGCCGACACCGAGCCCGACCCGCGGAGCCTGCCCGAAAAACTGCGCTACACCGCCTTCGCGCTGCTGCCGCCGGCCTTCCTGATCTTCACCGTGCTGGGCACGCTGTTCGCCGGGCTCGCCACGCCCACGGAGGCCGCGGCCTGCGGGTCGGCGGGCGTGGTGCTGCTGTCGCTCTTCTACGGCAAGTTCTCCCCCCGCCTGATCTTCGAGGCGTCGCTGCGCACCGTGTCGCTGACCGCGATGATCCTGGCCATCGTGCTGGCGGGTTCGATGTTCTCGGGCGTGTTCTTCGCCTCGGGCGGAATGGGGGCGACCAAGGCGCTGCTCAATTCCTTCGGGCTGGAGAGCTGGTCGGTGGTGCTGGTGATCCTGGGCGTGACCTTCGTGATGGGCTTCGCGATGGACCTGATCTCCATCGTGCTCATCATGATGACGGTCGCGATCCCGATCCTGCGCAGCTACGGCGTCGATCCGCTGTGGTTCTCGGTGGTGTTCCTGGTGACGCTGCAGACCTCGTATCTGTCGCCGCCGATGGCGCCGTCGATCTTCTACCTCCGCTCCATCGCCCCGCCCGAGATGAAGCTTCAGCAGATGTATCGGGGCGTGATCCCCTTCATCTGCTGCCAGCTCGTCGTGCTGGGCCTTCTGTTCCTGTTCCCGGAGCTGGCCACCTGGCTCCCCAAGGTCATCTACGGCTGACCCAATGATCCCCGAGGAGACCCCATCCATGTCCGAGACCGATACCGACAGCCGCGCCTTCGTGGTCGGGCCCGAAGAGGCCGAGTCCTACTGGCAGCCCGTCCCCGCCAACGGCTTCATCCGCAACATCCTCAGCCAGGCCAAGTGCAACAGCGTGGCCCCCTTCGCGCTGGGCACCCAGACCGTCGCGCCGCAGAGCTTCATCCGCGAGCACACCCATGACCGCCACGAGGAGTGCATTCACGTGGTCGAGGGGAAGGGCATCGCCCGGGTCGAGGGCGTGGAGCACGTGATCGAGAAGGGCTCCACCGTCTGGGTCGGGCTCAACAAGAAGCACCATTTCCTCAACCCGCATGATGAGCCGATGACCTTCGTTTGGCTGCTGCTGCCCGGAGGGCTCGACGACTTCTTCCGCGAGATCGGGCGCGAGCGGACCCCCGGCCAGCCGGCGCCCGAGCCGTTCCCGCGGCCGGCGAATGTCGAGGAGATCGAGCGGCGCACCGTGTTCGGCTGGGCCGACGGCACCTACACGCCGAAGGGGGAGTGAGCGCGATGATCTATGAGGAGCGCGACTACCATATCCGCCCCGGGAAGCTCGCGACCTTCGTGGCCGCCTACCGGGACTACGGGCTGGAGATCCAGAAGAAATATCTGGGGACCTTCATCTCCTACTTCACCACCGAGGTCGGCGAGCTGAACCATGTCGTCGCCCTCTGGGGCTACGAGGGGCTGGACGACCGGATGGCGCGGCGGGCCCGAATGCTGGCCGATCCCGAATGGCAGGCCTATCTGGCGCGCGTGGACGGGCTGATCGAGCGGCAGAACACCCGCATCCTGACCCCCGTCGACTTCTCGCCCCTGCAATGAGCGGCGCGGCGTTCACGGTCGAAACCCCGGACGGCGCGCGCCTGAACGCGCGCCGCGAGGGGGCGGGGCCGGCGCTCGTGCTCGTCTCGGGCCTCGGCGGGACCGCGGGGTTCTGGGACGGCGTGGCCCCGGCGCTGACGGAGCGGTTCGAGGTGATCCGCTTCGATCAGCGCGGCATCGCAGGGTCGACGCTGGGGACCGCGCCGGTGGACATCGACGGGCTCGCCCGCGACGTGGCGGCGGTGATGGACGCGGCCGGGATCGGGCGGTTCAGCTTCCTCGGACACTCGACCGGGGGGTGCATCGGGCAGGCGCTGGCCGGCCAGGCGCCGGGGCGGCTGGAGGCGTTGGTCCTGTCGGCCACCTGGGGGGCGAAAAGCGCCTACATGCAGGCGCTGTTCGGCACGCGGCTGGGGCTGCTGGAGCGGGATCCGGAGGCCTACGCCGCCTCCTCCACCCTGATCTCCTACGCCCCCGAATGGCTGGAGGCCAACTGGTCCGCCTATGAGGGCGCGCTCGCCAAGGCCCCGCGCAGCCCGGAGGCGCAGGCGGTGGTGCGCGGCCGCATCAAGGCGTTGATGGACTTCGACGGGGTCGAGGGGCTGGACCTGTCTTCCATCCCGACCCTGCTGCTGGGGGCGGAGGACGACATGATCGTGCCCGCCTTCCTGCAACGCGCGCTGGCGGCCCGGCTGCCCGGCGCGGCGCTGCATCTGCTGCCCGACGGCGGCCATTTCTACCCGGTCTCGCGCCGGGACGATTTTCTAGCGGCCGTGCGCGGCTTTCTCGCCTGACGCCGGCTCCAAACGCAGGACGCTTCCCATGCGACTGAACGGAAAGATCACCCTCATCACCGGCTCGGGCTCGGGCATCGGGCACGAGACCGCGAAGCTTTTCGCCGCCGAGGGGGCGACGGTGATCGTCGCCGACCGCAACGCCGAGGCCGCCGAGGCCGTGGCGGCCGAGCTGCGCGCGACGGGGGCGGAGGCGGCTGCGTTCACGGTGGACGTCTCCGACGAGGCGCAGGTCAAGGCGATGATCGGCTTCGCGGTGGACCGCTACGGGCGGCTGGACGTGCTGGTCAACAACGCCGGCTACGGCATCGCCGGCACGGTGGCGACCACCAGCCTCGCCGACTGGCGGGCGCTGATGGCGGTCAACGTCGACGGCGTGTTCCTCGGCTGCAAATACGCGATCCCGGTGATGGAGGCGCAGGGCGGCGGCGTGATCGTCAACACCGCCTCCGGCGGGGCCATCGTGGCGATCTACGACCGCGCCGCCTACACCGCCTCCAAGGGCGCGGTGGCGGCGCTGACGCGGGCGATGGCGGTGGACCATGCCGACGCCAACATCCGGGTCAACTGCATCGCGCCGGGCACCATCGAGACCCCGTATTTCAAGGAGATCTTCGCCAAGTCCAACGACGCCGCCGGGCTGCGCGACCTGCTGGAGAAGCGGCAGGTGATGAAGCGGCTCGGGCGTCCGGACGAGATGGCGAAGGGCATCCTGTTCCTGGCCTGCGACGAGTCTTCGTTCTGCACCGGCTCCACGCTGGTCGCCGATGGCGGCTGGACCATTCACTGACCCCTCCCCCCTGAGCGAAAGAGCAACGAATGTATAAGCTTGACGGGAAAACCGCGCTGGTGACCGGCGCCGCCCACGGCATCGGCAGGACCATCGCGCTGCAGCTCGCGGCGGAGGGCTGCGCGGTGGGGATCCTCGACTTCGATCCGGAGGCGGGGGAGGCGACGGCGGCGGCGATCCGGGAGGCCGGCGGCAAGGCGGCCTCGGCCGCGGCGGACGTGGCCGCGAAGGCCGAGGTGCTGGCCGGCGTCGCGTCGCTGACCGAGGCGCTGGGCGCGGCCGACATCCTCGTGAACAACGCCGGCCTCTGCAAGGTCGGCCCCCTGCTGGAGACCCCGGACGAGGACTGGGAGCGGACCTTCGCGATCAACGTGAACGGCGTCTTCCACGTCACCCGCGCGGTGGTCCCGGCCATGGTGGCGAAGGGCGCGGGCGCGGTGGTCAACATCGCGTCGTGGATGGGCAAGTCGGGGGTGGAGGCCTACGGGGCTTACTGCGCTTCCAAGTTCGCGGTGGTGTCGATGACCCAGACGCTCAGCCACGAGATCGCGCCCAAGGGCGTGCGGGTCAACGCCGTGGCCCCGGGCCTGATCGTGGACACCAAGATGCGCGACGAGACCGAGGCGCTGCGCCGCGCGCAGGGCCTGCCCTCGGCCCATGACCGGGCGCAGGCGATCCCGGCGCGGCGGCCCGGCTACCCGGCCGACATCGCCAACGCGGTGCTGTTCCTCGCCTCCGACCAGGCGAGCTACATCACCGGAGAGTGCATCAACGTCACCGGCGGCATGTTCAACGATTGAACGCGGACTGAACGGGGACGAATCCGGCGGAAAAGCCACGAGAAACGGCGTCGGGGCGGTTGACTTCGCCCCGCGCCTGCCGGCAAGGCGACGCAACGCCCGGACCGACGCGGGCGGCGCCTTCGGGATCGGCGCGGGAGGAACGGGGCGGGAGGAACGGATTGCAGCGGCCGGACGAGGACATCGCCGACGGTGCGGGCGCGGGCGCGAGCCCGGAGGACCGGGGCGCCGCCATGCGCCAGCGGATCGAGGACCTGTCGGTGGAACTGCTGGTGAACCACGGCGCCCAGGGCTTCCGGTTCCGGGAGCTGGCCGACCGGCTCGGCATCACCCGGGCCACGATCCACTATTACTACGGCAACAAGCAGACCCTCGTCGACGCGGTGGTGGTGCAATACATCACCTCGCTTCTGGCGCAGTGGGAGAAGAACTGGGTGGGCGACGCCCGCTTCGTCGACAAGATCGTCGGCATGATGGAGGCGAACCGCCGCCGTCACCGCGCCTTCAACCCCACCAGCGGCACCAACAATCCGTGGAGCCTCATCGGCCGGATGCGGGTCGACCGCGACGTGATCGGGGCCGACGCGCAGGCGGCGCTGGACAGCTTCGGCCCGACGCTGGAGCGGTTCATTCTGTCGGCGCTGGACCAGGCGGTGGCGCGGGGCGAGTTCGACGCGGACATTCCCCGCCAGGACGTGGCGCTGCAGCTCGTGGCCATCGCCGACAGCGCCGGGGCGATCACCCAGGACGGCGGCGGGTTCGAGCGGCTGGACCGGCTCTACCGCTCCTTCGCCCATATCGTCGAGCACGCCTATGGCGCGGGCGGGGGCGAGCCGCGCCGCAAGGGCTGACGGACGGAGGCCGCGCCCGCCGCGAACCGGGGCGGGGGCGCGGCGCGGCGGTCAGTCGTCGTCCAGCATGGCCATGGCGGCCTGCCGCTCGCCCGGCTTGAGCTTCAGAAACAGCGACCGGGCCTTCTTGACCTGCGCGGCCGAACCGCCCTCCGACGCGGCGGCGAGCGCTTTCGTCGTGGCGTGATCGGCGCCCAGGATGAAGGTCAGGGCTTTGGCCAGTCGGCCCATGGCCTCCCGGTCGATGGCGGTGTCGTCCATGGCGGTCTCCTCGTCGCATCGGCGCCGGCGGAGGCTGGGGCGCGCGGCGCGGCGGCGCAAGGGGGGATGCCGCGTGCGACGGGCGGCGAGGGACCGGTCAGCGGGCGGGAACGGCGCGTTCGTAAAGCGAAAGCGCCGCGCCGGGTCCCGTCGCGGGCGCCTCCAGTCCGTGATGAACCGCGATCAGCAGGTCGCCGCCCTCCGGCCGCTCCAGCCAGCCGCGCCAGCGGGACCGGAAAGCGGCGTCGGTCAGCGGCGCGGCGCGCCAGTCGGTCCAGGGGACGAACGGGGGCGGAAGCGTGACCGAGCCGTCCCAGAAGGCCAGGGCGAGCTGTTCGGCGGACAGGCCGTCGGCCCGGGTCAGGTCCGTGTTCCGGATCGCGGCGTTGTCCAGGACGGCGCCGGCGAAGGAGGCGTTCTCGACGGTCGCGCCGAACAGCGTGGCGCCGGTCAGGTCGGCCCGGTCGAGCTCCACCCGCTCCCGCCGCGCGTTCCCCAGCCGCGCCCCGTCGAGCCGGGCGACCTGGAGGTTGGCGTCCTGCAGCAGCGTCCCCTCCATCCTCGCGTCGATCAGCCGGGCGGCGAGCAGGTCGGCGCCGCGCAGGTCGGCGCCGTCCAGCAGCGCGCCTTCGAGCTGGGCGCCGTGGCCCGTGATCCGGGAGGCCGGGGCGAGGCCGGGCGCCGCGTCGGCCCCTTCGAGGCGGCTGGCGACGGACCTGAGATCGGCCTCTTCCAGCCGCGCCCAGGAGATCTGCGCGCCGGCCAGGTCCGCGCCCTGGAGCGAGGCGGCCTGCATCCGCGAGTAGCCCAGCCCCGCGCCGCGCAGGTCGGCGCCGTCGAGCCGTGCGCCTTCGAGCCGGGCCCCGGTCAGGTTCGCCCCGCTCAGCGCCGTGCCGCGCAGGTCCGCCCCGACGAGGAACGCGCCGCGCAGATCGGCGCCGCGCAGGTCGCGGCCGCGCATGTCGAGCGGGGTCAGGGCGACGCGCTGACCGAGACGCTCGACGTCGCGCCATTCCGCTAGGAAGTCGCGGTCCAGGCTGGCGAAATGGCCGGCGCAGGCCTCCGCCGCGATCAGCTTCTCCCAGCACCAGCGGGTCCGCAGGTTGATTTGGCTGGGCGCCGGAAGCAGGCCGGAGCGGGGGGAGGGGCCGCAGGTCTGGGCGGGGACGTCGCTGCGCGCGCACCACACCGCGCGGAAGGCGTTGCGGCCCGCATCCCAGTCGCGCCAGTCGTCGGGGACCGGCACCAGCTCGGTTTCGCGCAGGTCGATGGGGGCGAGGGCGAGGAGGCGGGCGAGCGCGCCGCGGTCGGTCGCGGCGTCCTCCGGCCGGATCACCTCTCCGCCCAGGGTGCGGGTCCAGCTCAGCCCGGCCACCGCGGCGACGGCGACGCAGACGGCGAGCGCGGTGACGATCCCCGCCGCGCGGCGGATCGCCCGGCGGCGGGGCGCCCGCTCGTCCCGGGGGCGGACCCGGACGGCGAGGCGGCGCAGGCTGTCCAGCGTGGCGTAGGACGACAGCAGGAGCATCGCGCCCAGCTGCGCGGTCAGCTCGGGCATATGCGCGGGCATCGAGCGCCACCAGGCGAAGGCCAGCAGCCCCGGCGCCGCCAGCCAGACCAGCGCCAGGATGGCGAGGCTGGAGAGGACGTTCATCGGGCCCGAGATGGCCCGCGCCGCCGCGTCGCCGCGCAGGCGCAGCGCGAAGTCGACGATGAGCGAGGGGAAGGTCTTGGACCCGAGGGGCTGGCCGCCGACGGTCTCCGGCGCGCGGGCGAGCGCGTCCCACAGCTTGAGCAGGTGCAGGTGCAGGTAGATATGCATCGCCATGGCCAGCGCCGCGCCCCACTGGAAGAAGGCCAGCGTGGGGATCGACACGTCGACCAGGGGCAGGCGCGTCTGCAGGCGGGCTACGAACAGGTCGATGTCCTGCACCCCCAGCAGGGTGATGCCGAAGAACACCAGATAGGCCAGCATCGCCAGCCAGTTGGCCCGGGCCTGCGCCGCAAGCGCCGCGATGCGGTTGAGCGAAATCTCGGCGTCGTCGGCGACGATCGCCACCGGCACGGGCGCGCGCGCGCCGGCGAGGCGGATGCGGTGGACAGGTTTCAATGGTCGCCCCGGCGGTCTGGAAATCATCCGCCGATGACAGGGCGGGACGACGCCCGCGTCAACGAAAATGAACGCCGGACCGCGCAGGTCGACCCGAACATCGTCGGCACGCTCCCGCGCTCGAAATCGACCGGCGCCCGCAGGAAAGCATACGTCCCGAAGCGGGCCGGGGGGCCCGCTCCGTCCGTCTCGATGACCTCGACCCCGCCGAGCGAGCCCGAAGGGCGGGCGCGCCGCTCAGGCCGGTTCCGGCGCGTCCTCGCGCACGATGGCGTCGAACTGGCGCTGCTGCTCCTCCGCCCAGGCCTTGATGTCGTATCTGGCCACCTTGCGGCGAAGCTGGACCATGCGGGCGCGCCGCTCCTCCTCCGGCATGTCGAGCGCCTGGTCGATGGAGGCGTCCATGGACTTGTTGGAGAAGGGGTTGGCCAGCACCGCGTCCGACAGCTCCACCGCCACCCCGGCGAATTCGGAGAGGCAGAGCACGCCGTCGCCGTCGACCCGGGCCGCGCAGAACTCCTCCGCCACCAGGTTGAGCCCGTCGGCCAGCGGCGTGATCCAGGCCACGTCCGCGGCCTGGTAATAGGCGATCAGGTCGCGGAACGGGATCGCCACGCCGATCAGGCTGACCGGCTGCCAGTCGAAGGACCCGAAGCGGCCGTTGATGCGGCCGGTGATCTGCTCGATCTCCGACTGCACCGTCTCATAGGCGGTCATGTTGCGGTTGGCGGCGACCGAGACATGCATAAGCCGCACCTGGCCGCGCAGCTCCGGCCGCCGCTCCAGCAGGCGTTCGTAGGCGAGAAGCTGCTCGACATTGCCCTTGGTGTAGTCGGTGCGGCTGACCGAGACGATCAGCTTGCCGTCGCCCATCTCCTGCCGGATGCGGGCGCGGGCCTCCGCCGTCTCCTCCGACCGGCCGAGCGCCTGAATGTACTCGACGTCCACGCCCACGGGGAAGGTGCCCACGTCGATGCGCCGCCCCTCGAAATGCAGGGCGGTGGGGGTGATGCGTTCGACCAGCGCCATGCCGTCGGCGGGCAGGAAGTCGGGATTGGTCTTCGCCTCCTCCACCCGGTCGATGTCGAAAAGCGAGCGGGCCACATGCACGAAATTCGCCGCGTAGCGCGGAATGTGGAAGCCCACCACGTCGGCGCAGAGCAGGGACTGCACGATCTCCGTGCGCCAGGGCAGGACGTTGAACATGTCGGCCGAGGGGAAGGGCGTGTGGTGGAAGAAGGCGATCTTCACGTCGGGGCGCAGGCGGCGCAGATAGGCGGGCACCAGCCACAGGTTGTAGTCATGGACCCAGACCACCGCGCCCTCCGCGGCCTCCTGCGCGGCGGCCTCGGCGAAGGCCCAGTTCACCTCGCGGAAGGTCGGCCAGTCCACCGGGTCGTAGTTATACTTGTCCTTGAAGGAGTGCAGGATCGGCCAGAACGCCTCCTTCGAGGTGACGTGGTAGAAGGAGGACACCTGCTCCGCGGTCAGCGGCAGGCGGGAGACGGTGTATTTGCCGAAGCTGTCCTCGATGTCCACGACCGGCTCGAAGCCGGGATCGGACGGGTCCTCGGCCAGCTTCCAGGCCACCCAGGCGCCCTTGCCGACGCGGCCGAAGAAGGACTTCAGCGTCGGGACGATGCCGTTGGGGCTCTTGTTCTCCCGGCGTTCGATCCTTCCGTCGACCTCGACCTCCTCATAGGGCTGGCGGTGGTAGACGATCACGAGATCGGAAGACATCGGGCTCTCCTGCGTTGTCGGTCAGCGCGGCCGCCCGCGTGGGGGACGGACGACCGGCGCCGCCCCCTTGGGCGGGGCGGCGCGAGGGCGGCCGGCCGGGGCGATCCCCGGGACGGGCGGCCGCGTAAGGGGGCGCGCGGTCGGCGCGTCAGGCCCCGGAAGCGGAGGCGGGGGCGGGGGGCGAGGGGTGCAGGCCCAGGCTCGCCACAGCCTCCAGGATGCCGCCGGCGCCGATGGCCTCGGCCCGGTGAAGGTTAGCGCGCGGCGCGAGCTTTTCCAGCAGGCCCGCCTCCGCCCCGCCCACCGCCACGCCCGGCAGGTCCAGCGCCAGCATGGAGAAGTCGTTGAGCGTGTCGCCCGCGGCCAGCGTCCGGTGTTCGGGCACGCCCAGATGGGCGAGCAGGCGCAGCAGCGACGGGCCCTTGGACACGCCGCGGGGCAGCACGTCGAAGAAGCGGTCGTCGGAGACCAGGCTGTCGAGCCCCATCTCCTCGACGATCCGATGGGCGGAGGGGTCGAAGGCGGCCGGGTCGTAATCGTAGCTGACCCGGTGGCGGAACGGCGTGGGCTGGAGCGTCAGGCCCGGATGGCCGTCGAGCGCGCGGCGCACCCGCTCGCCGGCGTCGCCCCAGGCCTCGGCGATCCAGGCTTCCAGCGGGCCCATGGGGCGCACGCGCCCGGCTCCGCCGTCGTCGAACTCAACCCGCGCGATGGTCGTGCCCACGTCGCCGATCACGTATTCGGGCCAGGGCACGAAGGTCTCGGCGCAGAGCTGCTCCAGGAACGCCGGGTCGCGCCCGGTCACGAAGATCAGCCCGACCTCGCCCCGGTTCCCCTCGATCCACTCGTAAAGCCTGCGCCGGTCCGCCTCCGACCCGCCGAGGAAGGTGCCGTCGAGATCGGTGGCCAGCACGAAGCGGCGCGCGGCGAAGTCGACGTATTCCTCGGCCCGGGAGCCTTCGGGGGGATGGCGGCGGGCCTCGGCCAGCGCGGTGGGGAGCTTGCCGGTTTCGGTCATCGGCGAGGTCAAGAGAGCATCTCCTTGAAATGGAAGGCGGTGCGGCGCTCGGCCGGGTGGCCGAGCTCAAGCTCCACCAGCGCCCGCGGCTCGCCCTCCAGCGGGCGGCCCCAGAGCATGGCGAAGGCGTCGGACAGCGCGTGGCCGTCATGCAGGATGCCGCGCACCGCCTCGCAGATCGGCAGGTGCACGCCGTGCTTGCGGGCGAGGTCGGTGACCGACAGCGCGTTGCGCTCCCCCTCCACCACCACGGGCTTGCCGTCGAACACGTCGGCCCGCGCGATCCCCTGGCCGAGCTGCATGCCGAAGGACATGTTGCGCGACTGTTCGGAGGAGCAGGTGAGCGTCAGGTCGCCGATGCCGGCGAGGCCGGTGACGGTTTCGCGCCGGCCGCCCAGCGGCTCGGCAAGGCGCTTCATCTCGTCGAGCCCGCGGGTGATCAGGGCGGCGCGGGTGTTGGCCCCGAAGCCCGCGCCGGTGGCGATCCCGCAGGCGATGGCGATGACGTTCTTCAGCGCGCCGCCGACCTCCACCCCCACTAGGTCGTCGGAGACGTAGGGGCGGAAGGATTCCGTCCCCATGGCGACCGCGAGCCGGGCGGCGACGGTGCGTTCGGGCGCGGTCTCGAACTTCTCCACCCCGTCGTCGGAGGCGACGGTGCAGGCGGTGGGATGGCCCATCGCGGCCTCGGCCGCGAAGTTGGGGCCCGACAGCGCGCCCATCGGGTTGCCGTTCAGCTCCTGCGCCGCCACGTCGGACATCAGCAGACCCGAGCCTGGCTCGATCCCCTTGGCGCAGAGAATGACCGGCGTGGTCGGCGGCAGGATCGCGGCCATGGCCTTCGCCGTCTCGCGGATGGCGGAGGAGGGGACGACCAGCAGCACCGCGTCCGCGTCCTCCAGCGCCGAGCCGAGGTCGGAGGTGACGCGGATCGAATCCGGCATCGCCACCTCGGGCAGATAGCGGCGGTTGCGCCCGTCGGCGCGCAGGGCGGCGGCGTGGTCCTCGTTCCGCGCCCACAGGGTCACGCCGCGGCGCGCCTGGGCGGCGACGCAGGCCAGGGCGGTGCCCCAGGCGCCGGCGCCGATCACGGCGATGCGGCGGATCGGGGCGGGCGGCGCGGCGCGGTCTTCGGCGCCGAGGTCGAATGCGCTCATGCTCTCACCTGTCATGGGAGGGGTCCGGTATGGGGGCGGCGCCGCAGCGTGCGCGCGAGGGTCGATCCAGGCGGCGACCCGGGGTCGCGCCCTTCGACGCGGCCGCGCGGGCGGCCGGGGCGGCGGTCGGGCTCGGGAACGTTCGGCGGATCGTGCGGCGTTGCGGCATCGTGGGAAAAAGACTAGCGCGGAGTCCCGGTGTCGACAAGGGCGATGAGAAAATTCCGCCCGCCGCGGGGTATCGCGGCGATCGCCGGAGCATGTCTCGCGAACAAGACCTGAAGTATTCGTTAAAATAAAATCGAGCGTCGGGATTCCACGCGGAAAAATACTTGGCGCGCCCGGATCGCATCGGAATCACACCTCGCTGATCGCGAGATTATTTGAATCTGGCCGCGATTTTCTGCGCATGGCCGCGAGGGTTTCGCTGGGAAACCAAGGGCTTCGGTCCGCCCGCGTCGGTCCGACGCTGCGTTGCACAAAAATTTCCCTTGAAATCTCGTCGGCCCCGCTATGCTCTAAGCAGCCATGACGATCCTGACCGACCCATCGTTCGAGCCTCTGACGTCACCGATCCTCGCGATCCGCGCGACGCGTATCGTCCGGACGCCGCCGAGCCGCCGCCGCGGCCGCCCCCTCGGATCCGGACAGGCCGCGCAAAAAACTGGGAGCCTCACATGACCTCGCCCATCCGGACCGCCGTTTTCCCCGTAGCCGGCCTCGGGACCCGTTTCCTGCCCGCGACCAAGGCGACCCCGAAGGAGCTGCTGCCCGTCATCGACACGCCGCTGATCCAGTTCGCGATCGACGAGGCGCGGGCGGCGGGTATCGAGAAGATGGTGTTCGTCTCCCACCCCTCCAAGGCCGCGATCGAGCGCTATGTGCGCCATGACCACGATCTGGCCGAACAGCTTCGCGGCAAGGGCAAGGGCGACATCGCCGACAAGCTCCAGAAGATGGCCGCCTGCCCGCATTCGGAGGAAATCGCCTTCGTGATGCAGGACGAGCCGCTAGGCCTGGGCCACGCGGTGCTGATGGCGCGCGAGCATGTGGGCGAGGAGGCTTTCGCGGTGATCCTGCCCGACGACCTGATCCTGGGCGAAGGCTGCCTGGGCGAGATGGTGGCTGCCCATGCCGAGACCGGGGGCCACCTGGTCGCCTCGATGGAGGTCGCGCCGGCGGAGACCAAGTCCTACGGCGTGCTGGACGTGCTGGAGCGCAAGGGCAAGTTCACCCGCGCCCGCGGCATGGTGGAGAAGCCGGCCCCGGAGGACGCGCCCTCCCGCCTCGCCGTGGTGGGGCGCTACGTGCTCGACAGCTCGATCTTCGAGGATCTCGCCACCCAGACCCCGGGCGCGGGCGGAGAGATCCAGCTGACCGACGCCATCGCCGCGGGCATCGCCCGGGTCGGGCTGGCCGGGTTCGAATTTTCCGGGAGAAGATTCGATTGCGGGTCGAAATCCGGGATGCTGGCCGCCAAACTGCACATCGCGGCCGAAGATCCGGAATACGCCGAGGTCATGGCCCGTCACGGACTGCGCGTCGCGGAGCCCGACCGCATCGCCGCCGAATAACGGCCCGGGCCGGAACACGGCGCGCCGGGGGCGGGCAGGTCCCGCCCCCGGCGCGCCGTTTCTATTTTCAGCCCGTGCGCCCGGTCGGGGCGCGGGGCCGCAGGCAACGGAAAGGAGGCGAGCCATGACCCCGATTTCCGCCAAGACCGCCCCGCGGGGCGCCCTGATCGACCCCGACGAGGCGGCGCGCATCGCCTCGGGCCGGCATCCCGACCTGTTCGACGTGCTCGGCGCCCATCCCGTCCCCGGCGGCTGGCGCATCGCCGGCTTCGCGCCCGGCGCGGAGGCGATGGGGCTGGAGGATCTGGACGGGAACCCGATCGCGGAGATGGTCGGGCAGGGCGAGGGCGTCTTCGCCGCGGTCCTGCCGGAGCGTCCCGCGGGCTGGCGCCTCCGCGCCCGGCGCGGGGCGGACGGCTGGACGCTGGAGGACCCGTATCGCTTCGGCCCGGTGCTGGGGGAGCAGGACGAGTATTTCCTGTCCGAAGGCACCCATGGAAGGCTGTGGGAGGCGCTGGGCGCCCATGTCCGCGACCATGAGGGCGCGCGCGGGGTGCATTTCGCGCTCTGGGCCCCGAACGCGAGCCGGGTGTCGGTGGTGGGCGACTTCAACGACTGGGACGGCCGCCGCCATGTGCTGCGCCGCCGGGGCGCCACGGGGATCTGGGAGATCTTCGTTCCCGGCCTCGGCGACGGGGCGCGCTACAAATACGAGATCCTCGGGCCGGACGGGACCCTGCTGCCGCCCAAGGCCGACCCGGTGGGCTTCGGGTCGGAGATCCGGCCCGACAACTGCTCGGTGGTGCGCGACCTGCGCGGGCGGGTCTGGCACGATGCGGGCTGGATGGAGCGCCGGGGCGCGCGGCAGCGCACCGACGCGCCGATTTCGATCTACGAGGCGCATCTCGCCTCCTGGCGACGGCGGGAGGACGGGTCGTGGCTGACCTGGCATGAGCTCGCCGACCAGCTTGTGCCTTACGTCCGCGACATGGGCTTCACCCATATCGAGACCCTGCCGATCACCGAGCACCCGTTCGACGGGTCCTGGGGCTACCAGCCGGTGGGCTTGTATGCGCCGACCGCCCGCCATGGCGGCCCGCACGAGTTCCGCGATTTCGTGGAGGCCTGCCACGCCGCGGGCCTGGGCCTGATCCTCGACTGGGTGCCGGCGCATTTCCCGACCGACCCGCACGGGCTGGCGAATTTCGACGGCACGCATCTTTACGAACACGCCGACCCGCGGCAGGGCTATCACCCGGACTGGAACACCGCGATCTTCAATCTCGGCCGGCGGGAGGTGGTCAACTACCTCGTCGCCAACGCCCGCTACTGGCTGACCGAGCATCACGTGGACGCGCTGCGGGTCGATGCGGTCGCCTCCATGCTTTACCTCGACTACTCCCGCAAGGCGGGCGAGTGGGTGCCCAACAAGCATGGCGGGCGCGAGAACCTGGAGGCCGTCGACTTCCTGCGTCGCATGAACGCCGAGGTCTACGGCGACGATCCCTCGGTGATGACGGTGGCGGAGGAGAGCACGGCATGGCCCGGCGTCTCCCGCCCCGCGCATGACGGGGGGCTGGGCTTCGGGTTCAAGTGGAACATGGGCTGGATGCACGACACGCTCCAGTATATCGAGCGCGACCCGGTCCACCGCCGCCACCATCACGGGGAGCTGTCCTTCGGGCTGCACTACGCCTTCTCCGAGAACTTCGTCCTGCCGATCAGCCATGACGAGGTGGTCCACGGCAAGGGCTCGATGCTCGGCAAGATGCCCGGCGACCGCTGGGGAAAATTCGCAAATCTCAGAGCCTATTACGCCTTCATGTTCGCCCATCCCGGCAAGAAGCTGCTGTTCATGGGGCAGGAGTTCGGGCAGGCGGCGGAGTGGAACCACGACGCCGGCCTCGACTGGGCCGCGCTGGGCGATCCGCTGCATGAGGGCGTGCGGAAACTGGTGAGCGATCTCAACGGGATCTACCGCGAGCTTCCCGCCCTGCATCAACGCGATGCGCGCGAAGACGGCTTCCGCTGGATCGACGGCGCGGCCGAGGCGCAGTCGGTCTACGCCTGGCTGCGGCTGGGCGAGGACGGGGCGGCGCCGGCGGTCTGCGTCTTCAACTTCTCGGGCGCCGAATACACCGACTGGCGCATCGGCGTGCCCGCGCCGGGCCACTACGCCGAGCGGATCAATTCCGACGCCGCCCAATATGGCGGGGCCGGCCGGGGCAACCTGGGCGGCGTGACCGCCGACCCGGCCCCGGCGCATGGCTTCGACCACTCGATCAAGCTGACCCTGCCGCCGCTGACCGGCATGATCTTCGAGCTGCGCCGCTGAGCGCCGCCCCTCCGCGATCCCGGCGGGCCGATCCCGCCGGGCGACTCGACCCCAACCGGGAGACCGCCGCATGATCCTGCGCGACGACGACGCCTCCGACGCCCTCGCCACCGCCTGCCGGGAGACGCTCGCCTCCGCCGCCTCCAGCTTCGACGCGGCGCGGGCGCTGGCGCGGCGCATGGGGGGGCTCGTCACCGGGCCGGGCAAGGCGGAATTCGGCTTCTGGGCGCCGGAGCTGCTGGAGGCGCGGGTTCCCGACGGGGATATCTTCCTGGAGGTGCTGCAGCCCGACGCGCAGTTCTCCTTGACCGTGTCGCGGCAGAACGCCCGCTTCCGGCGCACGCGGCTGCCCGTCTCCCGCGTCGACGCCTGGGTGTGGTGCGCGGTCGACGGGATCCGGGCCGGGACCCGCGACGTCATCGGGGATTTCTACGCCCTGGCCTGGCGCGACGGGGAGGGCGAATGGCATCGCATCTTCGACCCGCTCGCGGCCTCCGTCCCCTTCGGGGTCTTCGCGCCGGCGGAGCTTTACGACCTCGCGGCCATGCAGGCGGCGCGGACCGACAAGGCCTATTTCGAGGGGCTGGCGCCCGGGCCGGACGGCGCGCCCGCCAAGCTCGGCCCCGCGGTGAACATCCTGCAGATCCATACGCCCACGGCGACCGCGGGGCGCACGCTGGCGAGCCTCGCCCGCCAGATCGAGCACCTGGCCGACCGGGTTCGCCACGGCGGCGCCATCGAACCTGCGGACCGGCTGTTCATGGGCTACGAGGCGGTGCAGCTTCTGCCGGTGGAGCCGACCACGGTCTACGAGGCCGGCCCCGCCTTCTGGGAGGACGAGGGCGACTACGGCGAGGTGCTGACCGCCGACCTGCGCCGGCCCGACACCACCAACTGGGGCTACGACATCGTCATCTCGGGCATGGCCGCGGTGAATCCGGCGCTGCTGGAATCGGGTCGCCCGGACGAGCTGGCGGACCTGATCGCGGCGCTCCACAATTTCCCCGGCGGGCCGAAGAAGATGATCTTCGACGTGGTCTACGGCCATTCCGACAATCAGGGGCTGGAGGCGCTGAACCGGCACTACTTCGCCGGCCCCAACATGTATGGGCAGAACCTCGCCTACCGGAACTGGACCGTGCGCGCGATCATGCTGGAGATGCAGCGCCGCAAGGTGGATTTCGGCGCCGACGGCGTGCGGGTCGACGGCGCGCAGGACTTCAAGTGGTGGGACGCCGACGCCGAGGTCATGCGCCATGACGACGACTACCTGCAGGAGATGGCCGATGTGGTGCAGGAGGTGGCCGGGGTGAAATACCGCCCCTGGTTCATCTTCGAGGACGGTCGCCCCTGGCCGCAGGAGGACTGGGAGCTCAGCTCCACCTACCGCGCGGTGATCGACAACCAGCGCGACGACGACGTGTTCCAGTGGGGGCCGCTGACCTTCGCCCACAACACCCCGTTCCTCTACACGTTCTGGCTGTCGAAATGGTGGCGCATCCGCGAGATGGTGGAGCGGGGGTCCAACTGGATCTCGGGCACCGCCAACCACGACACGCTGCGCCGGGGCACGCAGATCAATCCCAAGCTCAACATCAACACCCGTCTGGGCGAGACGCGGATGGACATCCTCGACCACGCCTATGACAACCCCGCGGTGCAGATGCTGACCTACGCCGCCTTTCCCGGCGTGCCGATGGATTTCCTCAACGCCATGGCGCGGGCCTCCTGGGGCTTCATCCGCAACCAGGACGACAAATACGGCGTGAAGATCATGGCCGAGGAGGCGATCAGCCTGGAATGGCAGGTCGACGACTACGCCTATTCCTTCCCCGGCGCGTTCTCCCGCCTCAAGGCGCTGGGCTACGAGACGCGGGACGACCTGGAGCGGTTCCTCCACGTGCTGCCGGCGCTGGTGGAGGTGACGGATTACGACCTCGACGTCATCGCCTCGCTGGTCAACGCGGTGGAGCCGCCGCTGGCGGGGCCCTCGCCGTTCACCCCCGCGGCGCTGAAGGTGATCGCGCGGGCGTGGATGGACGACATGCACGACTACTGCAACGTGGCGGGCTACCTGAACCGGCTGACCGAGCGGCAGACCGCCTTCGCGCTGGCGCTGCGGGAATTCCGGGCGGCGCGGCCGTGGCTGCGGCAGAACTTCGCCTGGGGGGACCAGTTCACCTATGTGCAGCCGGTGGACGGGACGGTGCTGTTCACCTCGTTCCGGCAGGGTCCGGACGGGGAGCAGGTCTACATGGTCGCCCATATGGAGGGGGCGGAGACGGCGGATTTCGACCCGCTCAACCTCCACCACCAGGCCGCGGACGGGCAGGGCGGCTGGCGGGTGGCGCTGGCCACGCCCCAGATCGGCGACGACTACCAGGGCGGGCCGATCGTGCTGCGGGATTCCATGGGCGTGGTGTTCACGCGGCCGGCGCCGGGCTGAGGGCGGCGCCCGGCTCCTCCCGTCCGCGAAGCCCCCCGCTCGCCCGAACCCCCTCCCCCTCCCCCTCCCCCCCGCAGGCGGGGGAGGGGGCCGCCCGCCGCGCGACCTGCGTCAAATCAATGCGCGGGCGCGGGAATCGGTTAGGGTGACCCCAAGGTGGCCGAACGAAACGGGGAGGGAGCAGCCATGCGGGGACCATCGCACGACCCGGGCGGGCTGGCGCGGCAGTCCATGGCCTTCGTGCTGGCGGGGGGCCGCGGCTCGCGCCTGCGGGAGCTGACCGACCGGCGCGCCAAGCCGGCGGTCTATTTCGGCGGCAAGACCCGGATCATCGACTTCGCCCTGTCGAACGCGATGAATTCCGGCATCCGCCGCATCGGGGTGGCCACGCAATACAAGGCCCATTCCCTGATCCGACACCTTCAGCGGGGCTGGTCCTTCTTCTCGGAAAGCCGGGGGGAGGGGCTGGACATCCTGCCCGCCTCGCAGCGGGTGGATGAGCGGAACTGGTATCTGGGCACCGCCGACGCGGTGACGCAGAACATCGACATCATCCGGGACTACAACACCAAGTACATGGTCATCCTCGCCGGCGATCACATCTACAAGATGGATTACTCGGTGATGATCGCCCAGCATGTCGACACCGGCGCCGACGTCACCGTGGGCTGCATCGAGGCCCCGCGGGAGGAGGCCTCCTCCTTCGGGGTCATGGCCGTCGACGCCTCCGGCCGGATCACCGAGTTCATGGAGAAGCCGGCGACCCCGCCGGAGATGCCCGGCAAGCCCGGCGTCTCGCTGTGCTCCATGGGCATCTACGTGTTCGAGACGGATTTCCTGATCGACCTGCTGCTGGAGGACCAGAGGGACCCCGGCAGTTCTCACGATTTCGGCTCCGACCTGATCCCGAAGCTGGTGAAGGGCGGCAAGGCGGTGGCGCATTCCTTCTCCGACAGCTGCGTGATGACGGGGGACGAGAAGGCGCCCTACTGGCGCGACGTGGGCACGGTGGATGCGTTCCACCAGGCCAATCTGGATCTCTGCGCCTTCGAGCCGCAGCTCGACATCTGGTCGGGCGACTGGCCGATCTGGACCTATTCGGAGCTGACCCCGCCGGCGAAGTTCGTGCATGACGTGGACGGGCGGCGGGGCACGGCGGTCAGCAGCCTGGTGTCGGGCGGCTGCATCGTGTCGGGGGCGCGGGTGCGCGAGAGCCTGCTGTTCACCGGCGTGCGGGCCAATTCCTATTCCGAGCTGACCCGGGTGGTGGCGCTGCCCTATTGCGACGTGGGGCGCCATGCGCGGCTGACCAACGCGGTGCTGGACCGGGGCGTTTCGGTCCCGCCCGGGCTGGTGGTGGGCGAGGACCGGGCGGAGGACGCGCGCTGGTTCCGGGTCTCTGAAGGCGGCGTGACGCTGGTCACCCAGGCGATGCTGGACGCCCGCGCCGCGGCGCTGGGCGGGCATCTCGCGGGGGTGGTGAGCTAGGCGCGGCGCCGGTCGGGCGCGCGCGAGCGCCGCGCCGTTCGTTCCGGCCTTCCCCCACCCCCTCCCTCCCCCGCAAGCGGGGGTGGGGGCTTCGCCGCCGCCACGACGATACCGCCCCATGACCCCATGTCCCCATGACCCCATGACATCGCTCCCGCGACCCTCCCGCCATTGCCCGGGGCGCCCGCCGGGGCTAGGTCTGGATCACGCCGGCCCCGCGCCGGAGCCTCGCCGGAGCCGTCGATGCAGGTCCTGTCCGTCGCGTCCGAATGCGTCCCGCTGATCAAGACCGGCGGTCTCGCCGACGTGGCCGGCGCGCTGCCCCTGGCGCTGGCGGCGGAGGGGGTGCGGATGCGGACCCTGCTGCCGGCCTATCGGGGCGTGGCCGAGCGCCTCTCCGCCCCCCGCGTCACGCCGATGGACACCCCCTTCGGCCCGGTGCGGCTGCTGGAGGGCGAGGCGGCCGGGCTCGACCTGATCGCGATCGAGGCCCCCGCGCTCTACGACCGTCCCGGCGGGCCCTATACAGGCCCCGACCGCGCCGACTGGCCCGACAACGCCGCCCGCTTCGGCCTGCTGGGCTGGATGGGGGCGCGGATCGGGGCGCAGGGGCTGGGCGGCTGGCGGCCGCAGGTCGTGCACGCCCATGACTGGCAGGCCGGGCTGGTCCCCACCTATCTGCGGCTGGCCGGCGAGAGCAGGGGCGCCGGCGAAGGCGCGGACATGCCGGGGTCGGTCGTCACCATCCACAACATCGCCTTTCAGGGGCTGTTCGGGCCCGAGACGCTGGCCCCGCTGGGCCTGCCGGAGGCGCTGTTCCATCCCGACCATGTCGAGTTCCACGGCCAGGTCGGGTTCCTCAAGGCCGGGCTCGCCCATGCCGACCGGATCACCACCGTCTCGCCCACCTATGCGCGCGAGCTGCTGACGCCGGAATTCGGCTGGGGGCTCGACGGGCTCCTGCGCCATCGGGCGGGGGCGCTGGAGGGGGTGCTGAACGGCATCGACACCGAGCTTTGGAACCCCGCGACCGACCCCGACCTCGCCCGTCCCTACCGCGCCCCCGCCGGCAAGCGGGCGAACCGGGAGGCGCTGGCGGAGCGGCTGGGCCTCAGGCTCGACCCCGCGGCGCCGCTGTTCTGCGTGATCTCGCGCATGACCCGGCAGAAGGGGCTGGACCTGCTGCTGGAGGCGGCGCCGGCGTTGCTGGAGGAGGGGGCGGGGCTGGCGGTGCTCGGTTCGGGCGACGCGGACCTGGAGGCGGGGTTCGGGCGGCTCGCCGCCGCCCATCCGGGCCGCATCGCCTGCGTGATCGGATATGACGAGCCGCTGGCCCACCGGATGCAGGCCGGGTCGGACGCGATCCTGGTGCCCAGCCGGTTCGAGCCCTGCGGCCTGACCCAGCTTTGCGGTCTGCGCTACGGGACCGCGCCGGTGGTGGCGCGCACCGGGGGGCTGGCCGACACGGTGATCGACGCCAACGAGGCCGCCCTGCGCACGGGCGCGGCCACCGGCTTCGTCCACGACCCGGACAGCGCGCCGGCGCTGGAGCAGGCGATCCGCCGGGCCTGCGCCCTGCATCGCCGCCCGGAGGCCTGGCGCGCCCTGGTCCGCGCCGCCCTGCGCGCTCCGGTCGGCTGGGGCGAGAGCGCGGCGCGCTACGCCGCGATCTACCGCGACCTCGCCGCCCCGGTCTGATCCCGCCCGCGCCTCCATCGCCCGCCCCCGTCCTTCCCCGTCCCCCCGACCGGAGCCCGCATGACCGACGCCCCCCGCGCCCTTCGCCTCGCCCACGGAAATCCGGTCCGGCCGGGGGTGACGCTCGACGACGGCGGGGCGGAGATCGCGGTCCATGCGCCGGGGGCGGAGCGGGTGGAGCTGTGCCTCTTCGCCCCCGACGGGCGGGAGACGGCGCGGCTGGTCCTGCCGGGGCGCGCGGGGCCCCTGCATCATGGCCGGCTGGAGGGGCTGGGCGAAGGCGCGCTCTACGGCTTCCGCGCCCATGGGCCGTGGGAGCCGGCGGCGGCGCGGCGCTTCAACCCGGCCAAGCTGCTGCTCGACCCCCATGCGCGGGCCTTCACCGCGGAGCCGGTCTGGTCCGACCTGCTCCACGCCCACGCGCCCGGCGACCCCGCCGCCCCCGATCCGCGCGACAGCGCCCCGGCGATGCCGCGCAGCGTGACGACCCGCGACCCCGAGCCCATCGACCCGGCCGAACGCCCCCGCCGGCCGTGGTCGGAGACGGTGATCTACGAGGCCCATGTCCGCGGCCTCACCCGCCTGCATCCCGCGATCCCCGAAGAGATCCGCGGGACCTACGAGGCGTTGGCCCATCCCGCGATCCTCGACCATCTGCGCCGGCTCGGCGTCACGGCGCTCGAACTCCTGCCCTGCCAGGCCTTCATGGACGAGCCGCATCTCGTGGCGAAGGGCCTGACGAATTACTGGGGCTACAACCCCTTCGGCTATTTCGCGCCCTCGCCCCGCTACATGGGGCCGAAGGGCGCCGCGGGGCTGCGCGAGGCGGTGGCGGGCGTGCATGCCGCGGGGATCGAGGTGATCCTCGACGTGGTCTACAACCACACCGCCGAGAGCCATGAGGGCGGGCCGATGCTCGCCTTCCGCGGCCTCGACGACGCGGGCTACTACCGCCATGCGGAGGGGGCGCCGGACGGCGACTATGTGAACGACACCGGCTGCGGCAACACGCTGGACCTGTCGAAGCCCCCGGCCCGCGCGCTGATGCGCGAAAGCCTCGCGTGGTGGGCGCAGCGGGTTGGGGTGGACGGGTTCCGCTTCGACCTCGCGCCCGTGCTGGGGCGGGGGCGGGACGGGGGCTTCGACCCTGCTTCCGACCTGCTGGCCGACCTCGTCTCCGACCCCGCCCTGCAAGGCGTGAAACTGATCGCGGAGCCCTGGGACATCGGCCCCGGCGGCTACCGGGTGGGCGACTTCCCCCCGGGCTGGGCGGAGTGGAACGACGGTTTCCGCGACGGGGCGCGCCGCTTCTGGCAGGGCTGGCCGGGAGGGGCGCAGGACCTCGCCTCTGGCCTGCTGGGCTCGGCCGAACGCTTCGACCGGGATGGGCGGCCGGCCTGGGCCTCGGTCAATTTCGTCGCCGCCCATGACGGGTTCACGCTGGCCGACGTCACGCTCTACGCCGAACGGCGCAACCTCGCGAACGGCGAGGACAACCGCGACGGCCACCAGGGCGAGGTCTCCGACCCGATGGGGCCGGAGGGGCCGGGGGACGCTGCGCAGGAAGCCGCCCGGACCCGGCGCCGACGCAACCTGATCGCCACCGTCTTCGCCGCCCAGGGCGCGCCGATGCTGCGCGCGGGCGACGAGCGGGGGCAGAGCCAGGGCGGCAACAACAACGCCTATTGCCAGGACAACGCGACGACGTGGCTGGACTGGGAGGAAGACGACGCCGGCCTCACCGCCTTCGTCGCCGCCATGTCCGCCCTGCGCGCGCGCCTTCCCGCCCTGCGCCGTCCGGTCTTCCTGCATGGCGCCCCGCGCGCCGACGGCTGGCCGGAGAGCGAATGGGCGGGGCTCGCGGGCGGAGACCCGGACTGGGGGGCGGAGGCGCCGGCGGGTTACGTGCTGGTCATCCGCGGCGAGGACGGGGCGGATTGCGCGCCCGTGGCGCTGGCCTTCAACGCGGGCGAGGCGGGTTCGGCGCTGGCGCCGCCCGCCCCCGGCCCGGGGTTGGCCTGGCGGCTGGCGCTGACCACGGCGACGGCGGACGGGACGCCGGAGGGGCCGGAGGTCCCCGACCATATCGAGGGCGCGACGGCCCTGATCTTCGAGGCGGTTCCCGCCGGCTCCGCCCTCTCCCGCCTCGCCGGGCGCATGGGGGTGTTCGAGCGTTACTGGGAGGTCTCGGGCCGCGAGCATGTCGCGGGGCCCGCCACGCAGGCCGCCCTGCTGCGCGCCATGGGGCTGGCGATCGGGGAGGATGCGGAGACCGACGCGGCCGGGATCCTGGCCCGGATCGAGGCGGAGGACGCCGCCCGCCTGCTGCCGCGCGAGGCGGTCGCGGAGGCGGGCGTCGCGGACGCCTTCCGCCTGTCCCCGCCGCTCGCCTGGTCCCTGGCTCTGGAGGGGGGCGAGACCCTGACGGGAAGCGCCGCCGACCCGCTCCCCGCCCTGCCGCCCGGGCTGCACGCGCTGGAGGCGGGGGGGGAGACGATGCTGCTCGCCGCCGCGCCGGCGTTGGCCCCGCAGGTGGCCGGGGAGACCGGGCGCGCGAAGATCTGGGGCGCGACCGGGGCGGTCTATGCGCTGACCTCCGCCCGCAGCCTCGGCGAAGGGGATTTCGAGGATCTGGCCACGGCGGCGGAGGGGCTGGCCCGGCTCGGCGCCGATTTCATCGGGGTCAATCCGGTCCACGCGCTGGGCGCGGCCCATGCGGGGATCAGCCCCTATTCGCCCACCTCGCGCACGGCGCTGGACGCGCGGCGCATCGCGCTCGACCGCGTGCCGGGCTTCGCGGATTGCGCGCCCGCGCGGGCGGCGGTGGCGGCGGAGGCGGGGGCGCTGGCCGCGTGGCGGGACACGGAATACGGCGACCCCGCGCTCGCCGACCGCATCCGCCGCCCGGCGCTGCGCGCGCTTTTCTCGGCGTTCGAGGCGGGGCGCGGCGCCGACCCGGCCGCCTTCGACGTCTGGCTGGCGGAGGGCGGCGCGGATCGCGCCCGCTTCGCGACCTTCGAGGCCCTGAGCCTCGTCCATGGCGAGGACTGGCGGACCTGGCCCGCCCCGTTCCAGACCCCCGAAAGCCCGGAGGTCGCGGCCTTCGCGGCCGAGGCGGCGGCGGAGATCCGCTTCCACGCCTGGGCGCAATGGACCGCCGCCGCCCAGCTGGGCGCGGCGCAGGCGCGGGCGCGGGCGGCGGGGATGGGGCTGGGGCTCTATCTCGACATCGCGGTGGGCGTGCGCCCCGATGGGGCCGAGGCCTGGGCGCGGCCCGCTGCCTTCGCCCGCGGCGTGTCGCTGGGCGCGCCGCCCGACGCGCTGAATGCGGCGGGGCAGGTCTGGGCGCTCGCCCCCTTCAACCCCGCGGGCCTCGCCGCCGCCCGCTACGCGCCGTTCCGCGACATGCTGCGCGCCACAATGGCCCATGCGGGGGCGGTGCGGATCGATCATGTGATCGGGCTCGACCGCGCCTTCTGGGCGCCGGAGGACGGATCGCCCGGCGGCTATGTGCGCTTCCCCTCCGCCATGCTGCTGGCGCTGGTGCGGATCGAGGCGGCGCGAGCGGGCTGCGTGGTGGTGGGCGAGGATCTGGGCACGGTTCCCGACGGGTTGCGCGGCGCGCTCGACGCCTCCGGCCTGCATGGCTGCGCGATCCTGCAGTTCGAAGGCGGGCCGCCGGGCTTCCGGGCGCCGGAGGACTTCCCGGCGCGCAGCCTCGCCAGCTTCGGCACCCATGACACGCCGACGCTGGCGGGGTGGTGGGAGGCGGCGGACGCGGACCTGCGCGAGGGGCTGGGCCATGCGGACGCGGCGGGGGCGGAGGCGATGCGGGCCGAGCGCGCCGGCGCCCGCGCCGCGCTGGCCCGGCTGCTGGCCGAACGCGGCCTGCTGCCCGAGGGCGTCGACCCCGCCGCCCCGCCCGCGGCGCTGACGCCCGCCTTGCGCGACGCTGTGCATGCGGCGCTGGCCGGCGCGGGCTCGGCGCTGGCGGCGGTGCAGATCGACGACGCGCTGGACGAGCGACGCCAGCAGAACGTGCCGGGCACGGTGACCGAGGCCCCCAACTGGCGCCTGCGCCACGCCGCCCCCGCCGACGGGCTGGACCGGGCGGAGGGGCTGGCCCGGGCCGCCGCGATCTTCAAAGCGGCGCGGCCGGGCGGCGGCGCGACGGGCTGAGGGCGGGGCGGGGCAGGGCGGGTCGGGGCGGTTCGTCGAGCGACCCTCCCCTCACGCCCCCTCCCTGACCCTCCCCCGCAAGCGGGGGAGGGAAGCGCCCGGCGCGACCGTCGGCGGCGACCTCCGGCGGGCCTCGCCCGCATCTGCGGCGCCGGGGCCACGATCCCGCGGCGCGACGCGGCCGCGCCGGGCGGGGCGGCTTGCGGGACGGGCGGCGCGCGGTCCATGTTCCGCCCACCCTTATGGAGTGTTGATGTCCAACCGTTCCGGAACCCGGTGACAGGCCGCGGCGCGCGATCCGCTTCGCGCGCTTCGGCCCGACCTGACCGCCCCGGCCCGCGCGCGAGACGCGGGGCCGGACGTCTCGTCACGCCCGGATCGCCGCGCGACCCTCCGCAGGATCAGCCGCCGCGCCGGGCCCATCGGACCCGAGCCCGTCATGGACATCACCCGCGCCGAACAGCGCGTTCTTCACCTTCTGGCCCAGGGCGGCTGGATCGAGCTTTCCGGCCCGCGCGCCGCCAAGATCGAGGCCGTGCGCTGCCGCACGCGGGAGGGGCACGTCTACCCCGCGCTCGACCTGCGCCTGTTCCGCAGGTTGAAGCGGCTGCGCGCCATCGCCTCCTCCGGCGGGCGGCCCTACCGGATCACCGCCCGCGGGCTGGCGCTGGTGCGCGCGCAGCCCGACAACCGCTGAGGCCCTCACGGCCCTGCGCGGCGCCCCGGATCGGGCGCCGCGCCGTCGAGATCGCCGCGTTTTCAGGCGAATCCGCGCGAGATCGCCGCGCGGAGGCGCCCCCTGCGACCCCGCGCGCCCTGTCGGCCGGGGCGCGTCCGGTTATCTCTTGGCCTATGCGACCTGTCCGCGCCCTCCGCCCCGACCCCGTCCTCTCCTTCCGTCGCAGCCAGCAAGGGACACCGGCATGAGCTTCACCCACGCGGTCACCCGTCCCGCCGACGCGGACGAGCTGGCCTCGGCCATTCTCGGCCACCTGACCTACACCATCGGCAAGCCCACCGACGCGGCCACCCGGTCGGACTGGCGTCTGGCGCTGACCCACGCCATCCGCGACCTGGTCATCGCGCCCTGGTTCGACTCGGTCCGCCGCGCCTACGCCGAGGACCGCAAGCGGGTCTACTACCTGTCGATGGAGTTCCTGATCGGCCGCCTGCTGGAGGACGCGATCGACAATATCGGCCTCGGCGACATGGCCAAGGACGCGATGGAGGGGCTGGGCCAGGACTGGCGCGCGATCCTGGAGGACGAGCCCGACGCGGCGCTGGGCAACGGCGGGCTGGGGCGGCTCGCGGCCTGCTTCCTCGATTCCATGTCCACCGTGGGCCTGCCCGCGCATGGCTACGGCATCCGCTACGACCACGGCCTGTTCCGCCAGTCCTTCCACGACGGCTGGCAGGTGGAGGAGGCGGAGGAATGGCTCCGCCAGGCGCATCCGTGGGAGTTCCAGCGCCGCGAGGTGCAGCACCATATCGGCTTCGGCGGCACGGTGGAGCCCGCCGAGGGCGACGCCGCCGTCTGGACCCCGGGCGACGCGGTGATCGCGGCCGCCTACGACACGCCCGTCCCGGGATGGGAGGGCAAGTGGACCAACACCCTGCGGCTGTGGTCCGCGAAGCCGGAGCGGCTCTTTGAGCTCGACCGCTTCAACCAGGGCGACTTCGTCGGCGCGGCGGCCCCGGCGATCCTGGCGCAGACCATCTCCCGCGTGCTCTATCCCGACGACACCACGCCCCAGGGCAAGGAGCTGCGGCTCAAGCAGGAGTATTTCTTCTCCGCCGCCTCGATCCGCGACCTGATGCGCCGCTTCCTGATCGACCACGAGGACCTGAACGCGCTGCCCGACAAGGTGGCGATCCAGCTTAACGACACCCATCCCGCCATCGGGGTGGCGGAGCTGATCCGGGTGCTGATCGACGAACATGGCAAGAGCTTCGACGAGGCGTTCGAGCTCGCGCGCGGCACGCTGCACTACACCAACCACACCCTGATGCCCGAGGCGCTGGAGCGCTGGGGCTGGGACCTGATGAAGTCAGTGCTGCCGCGGCATCTGCAGATCATCGAGATGATCGACCGCCGCCACGAGGCCGAGCATCCCGACCGCCCCGACGTGACCCGGATCATCGACCATGGCGAGATCCGCATGGGCAACCTCGCCTTCATAGGCTCGTGCCGGGTGAACGGGGTGTCGGCGCTGCATACCGACCTGATGAAGCGCACCGTGTTCAAGGACCTGCACGCGCTGCATCCCGAACGCATCGTCAACGTCACCAACGGCGTGACCCCGCGGCGCTGGATCAACACCTGCAATCCGGGGCTGCGCAACCTGATCAACGACTCGATCGGCGACGGCTGGGTGACGGACCTGGACGAGCTGGAGAAGCTGCGCCCGCTGGCCGACGACGCGGGCTTCCGCGAGCGGCTCGACGCGGCCAAGCGCGCGAACAAGGTGCGGCTGTCGAACTGGCTCGCGGCCCAGGGGGGCGAGGCGCTCGACCCCGACGCGCTGTTCGACGTGCAGATCAAGCGGCTGCACGAATACAAGCGCCAGCTGCTCAACATCCTGGAGACCGCGGCCCTGTGGAACGAGATGCGCGCCCATCCCGAGCGCGACTGGCCGTCCCGGGTGAAGATCTTCGGCGGCAAGGCCGCGCCGGGCTACCAGCAGGCCAAGCTGATCATCAAGCTGATCAACGACATCGGCGCGAAGATCAACGCGGACGAAAGCCTCAGGGGCCGGCTGAAGGTGGTGTATCCGCCGAACTACAACGTCTCGATGGCCGAAAAGCTGATCCCCGCCGCCGACCTGTCGGAGCAGATCTCCACCGCGGGGATGGAGGCGTCGGGCACGGGCAACATGAAGTTCTCGATGAACGGCGCGCTGACCGTCGGCACGCTCGACGGCGCCAATGTGGAGATCCGCGAGGCGGTGGGGCCGGAGAACATCTTCATCTTCGGCAAGACCGCCGACGAGGTGAGCGCCCTGCGCGAGAACGGCTATGACCCGCGCCCGGCGATCGAGGCGGACCCGCGGCTCGCCCGGGTCATCGCCCAGATCGAGGCGGGGGAGTTCAGCCCCGGCGATCCGGACCGCTTCAAGGGGATCGCGGACACGCTGCGCCACCATGACTGGTTCATGGTGACGGCGGATTTTTCGGCCTACTGGGCGATCCAGCGGCGGATCGACGACGCCTGGAAGCATCGCGAGGACTGGCTGCGCAAGTCGGGGATCAATATCGCGGGGATGGGGCGGTTCTCGTCCGACCGCTCGATCCGCAACTACGCCGAGCGGGTCTGGCAGGCCGAGCCGATGGAGTGACGGGCGGCGGGGCGGGAGCGGGCGCCGCCTCCCCCGTCCCGACGGCCCCCACCCCGGCCCTCCCCCGCAGGCGGGGGAGGGAGGCGCGGGGCGGCCTCGCCGCGCCCGGTCGCGAGGGACGGCGAAGGCTCAGCGGGCGGAGAGCGCCCGGCGCAGACCGGCCGCGAGATTGGCGGCCAGCAGCAATCCGGCCGCGGCCAGCACCACCGAGGGGCCGGCGGGCGCGTCCCATTCCCAGCTCGCCGCCAGTCCCGCGGTCGCGGCCAGCGCCCCGACGGCGGCCGCGCCCAGGGCCATCCCCTCGGGCGAGCGGGCCAGCGCCCGGGCCGCGGCGGCGGGGATCACCAGCAGCGAGGTGATCAGCAGCGCCCCCACCACCTTCAGCGCCGCGGCCACCAGCAGGGCCAGCGCCAGCATCAGGATCAGCCGCTCGCGCGCCGGGTCGCGCCCCTCCGCCGCCGCCAGCTCGGGCGCGAGGGTCGCGGACAGCAGCCCGTTCCATCGCCAGGCCAGCAGCCCCAGCGCCGCCGCGGCGCCGCCCCAGATCGCCACGAGATCGGTGCGGCTGACCGCCAGAATGTCGCCGAACAGCCAGGCCGACAGGTCCATGCGCGCGCCGGGGATGAAGGCCATGGCCACCAGCCCGGCGGCGAGCGAGGTATGCGCGGCCACCCCCAGCAGGGTGTCGGCGGCGTAGGTCCGGCCCGAGGCCGCGCCGATGGCGGCCGCCACCGCCAGCGCCACCGCCAGCACGCCGGCGAAGACCGGGATGTCGGCCGCCAGCGACAGCGCCACGCCCAGCATCGCGGCATGGGCGGTGGCGTCGCCGAAATAGGCCATGCGCCGCCAGACCACGAAGCAGCCCAGCGGCCCCGCCGCCGCCGCCACGCCCAGGCCCGCCAGGGCCGCGCGCACCACGAAATCGTCCAGCAGGCTCATCGCGCCGCCTCCCGCGCCGGCCCGTGGTCGTGCGCATGGTCGGGGTCGTGCGCATGCCCGTGCGCATGGTCATGGTCATGGTCGTGCGCGTGGTCATGCTCGTGCCGGTAAAGCGCCAGCGCCCCCCCGGTGCCCATGCCGAACAGCGCCCGGTATTCGGGGGCCGCGGCCACCACCGTCGGCGCGCCCTCGCAGCAGATATGGCCGTTGAGGCAGATCACCCGGTCCGAGGCGCTCATCACCACATGCAGGTCGTGGGAGACCATCAGCACCGCGCAGCCCAGCTCGTCCCGCAGCTCCGCCACCAGCCGGTAGAAGGCGGCGGCGCCGGGCTGGTCGAGCCCCTGGGTCGGCTCGTCCAGCAGCAGCAGGTCCGGGCGGCGCAGCAGGGCGTGGGCCAGCAGCACCCGCTGGAACTGGCCGCCGGAGAGGGCGGACATCTGCCGCTCCGACAGCCCCTCGGCCCCGGCGCGGGCCAGGGCCGCGTCCCGGGCGGGGCGCGACCGCTCCCCCGCCAGGCGCAGGAAGCGGTCCACCGTCATCGGCAGGGTGGGGTCGAGCGCGAGGCTCTGCGGCACGTAGCCCATCCGCAGCCCCTCGCGCCGCCGGATCCGGCCAGAGGCCGGGGGCAGCGTACCGGCCAGCGCGCGCAGGAAGCTGGTCTTGCCCGAGCCGTTGGGGCCGACGAGGGTGACGATCTCCGCGGGGCGGATGGCGAAATCCACGCGGGAGAGCGCGGTGACGCCGCCATGGCGCAGGGTCAGCGCCTCGGTCGCGATCAGGGGGGCGTCGGATCGGGGGGCGGGCGGGGGAGAGGGGGTCACGCGTCCGCCCCGTCCTCTGACCCGCCCCCGGCCCCGTTCTCTCCGTCGGTCGCCTCCGCCCGGCAGTCGGGACAGACGCCCTCGGCCTCCACCACGGTGCGTTCGATGCGGAAGCCCATCGCCTCCGCCTGGGGGGCGAGGGCCGCGGCGGCGGCCGGGGCGGCGCATTCCGCCACCCGCCGGCAGCCGCGGCAGATCATGAAGGCCGGCGCGTGGTCGTCGCCGGGATGGCCGCAGGCGACATAGGCGTTCAGCCGCTCGATCCGGTGGGCGAAGCCGTGGGCGACGAGGAAGTCCAGCGCCCGGTAGGCGACCGGCGGCTGGGCGCGGCGCCCGTCCTCGCGCAGCCGGTCCAGCACGTCGTAGGCGCCCATGGCGGCGTGGGATTCGCACAGGATGCCCAGCACGCGGGCGCGGATCTCGGTCAGGCGCAGGCCCTGGGCGTCGCAGGTCCGGGCCGCCGCCTCCAGCGCCGCGGCGGCGCAGCGGGCGTGGTCGTGGCGCTCGAACGCCGGATCGGAGGCCGGTTCGGGCATGTCGTTACCTTATAACATCGCGCTTGTTATGATGTAACGTTGTTGCTACACCGCCCGGCGACCGGATGGCAAGGGATGACGGACATGACGGGCGAAGGCGGGGCCGCGGGGCGGCGGGCGATGGGGAAAGCGGCGCGCAGGGGGGGAACCGCGGCGCTGGCGCTGGCGCTCGCCGCCGCGGCGGTCCCGGCCGCGGCCGAGCCCCGCGCGCCCCTGAACGTGGTCGCCGACATCGCCCCGGTGCAGTCGCTGGCGGCGATGGTGATGGAGGGGGCGGGCGCGCCGGCGTTGATCGTGACGCCCGGCGCCTCGCCCCACGGCTACGCGCTGCGCCCCTCGCAGGCCGGCGCCCTGCAGGACGCGGAGATCGTGTTCCAGGTCGGCGCCGGCCTCGCCCCCTGGCTGTCGACGGCGCTGGAGGGGCTGGCCGGCGGCGCCCGCGTGATCACCCTGGCCGAGGCGCCGGGGGTGCGGCACCTGGCGGTCCGCGAGGACGCGATGTTCGGCGACGGGCCCGGCGAGACGCATGGCCATGACGAGGACGGGGGCGAAGCGGACGGCGCGGCGGAAGGTCATGACGATGACCATGGCCACGGCCACGCCCATGCCGCCGGCATGGACGACCCGCATCTGTGGCTGAACCCGGACAACGCCCTGGCCTGGATCGAGGCCATCGAGGCGGCGTTGTCGGAGGCGGATCCCGGGCGCGCCGAGCTCTACGACGCCAACGCCGACCGGGCCCGCGCCCGGATCGCGGCGGCGGCGGAGACGGCGGAGGCGCGGCTCGCCGGCGTGCACGGCCGCCCCTACGCGGTGTTCCACGACGCCTACGCCCATTTCGAGCGGCGCTTCGACATGCCGGCGCTGGGCGCGGTGTCGCTGGGCGACGGGGCGCGGCCGGGGGCGCGCCATCTGGCGGCGCTGCGCGACCGGCTGGTCGCGGCGGGGGCGGTCTGCGTGTTCTCCGAGCCGCAGTTCCCGCCCCGGCTGGTCAACGCGCTGACCGAGGGGACCGGCATCCGCCATGCGGAGCTCGACCCGCTCGGGGCCGCGCTGACCCCCGGCGCGAGCCTTTATCCCGCGCTGATCGAGGGGATGGCCGCGGCCATGGCCGACTGCCTGGGGGGCTGAGGCCGCGTCGCGACGGGCGTGTTGAACGCGGAGTCGGGGCGGGGGCCGACGGCGGGGGCCGGCGGCGGGGGCGCGATGGGGCGCGCCCCCGCGGGGCGGAAGGCGCAGGTCTGCTGACGGTTGCGGGTTGCCAAGCGGCCGGCGGGGGGCGAAGTCCATGACGCGGGCACGGAACGGAGCGGGCGTCATGCGGGCGGAACCAGGCGAGGAGACCGGGGCGGGCGGCGGCGCTCCGTCCAGGGCGACGGGGCGGGAGCCCGCGCTTGGCGCCGGCGCGATCCGCGACGCCGGGCCCGGGCGGGTGGCGACGCTGCTGCTGGTGTCCTCGCTGACGATCATGGCCAGCACGGTGATCTCCCCCGGCCTGCCGGGCATGGAGGCGGCCTTCGCGGCCGAGGAGCCGCGGGCCGCGCTGATGACCCGGCTGGCGGTGACGCTGCCGGGCCTGTTCGTGGCGCTCTGCGCGCCGCTGGTGGGCTGGGTCGCGGACCGCAGCGGGCGGCGGCGGATCATGCTGGCGGGGATCCTGCTCTATGCGCTGGCGGGGACCTCGGGCCTGTGGGTCGACGGGCTGGACGCGCTGCTGGTGGGCCGCGCCTTTCTCGGCGCCTCGGTGGCGATGCTGATGACGGCCGCATCGGCCATGGCGGGCGACCTCTTCGCCGGGCCGGCGCGGGAGCGCTTCCTGGGCCTCCAGGCCTCGTCCATGGGGCTGGCGGGGCTGGTGTTCCTGACCGGAGGCGGGCTGCTGGCCGAGACCGGCTGGCGGGCGCCCTTCGCCATCTACGGCGCGGCGCTGGCGATCCTGCCCGCCGCGCTGATTCTGCTGCCAGAGACGCTGGGCCGCGCCGCGCCCGTTCCCTCCGGACCTTCCGGCGCCGCGCCGGCGGCGGCGCCCGCGTCGCGGCGCATCTGGCCGGCGGTGGCGCTGCTGGTGTTCGTCGCCTTCGCCAATTCGGCGCTGTTCTATTTCCTGCCCGTGCAGCTTCCGTTCCTGCTGCGCGGGATCGGCGTGACCTCTCCCGGCGACGCGGGGCTGGCGCTGGGGGTGTTCACGCTGATGTCTTCGGTGGCCTCGCTGCTCTGCGCCCGGCTCAGGCGGCGGATGTCGGCGGGGGGCGTGTTCGGCACGGCCTTCGCCGGCATGGCGCTGGGCTTCGTGGTCATCGCGCTGGCCGAACCGATGGCGGGCGGGCTCGGGCAGGTGGCGCTGGGCGCGGCGGCGGCGGGGCTGGGCGTGGGGCTGATGATGCCGACCCTGTTCAACACCGCCATCGGCCTCAGCCCTCCCGCCCTGCGCGGCCGGGTGGCGGGGATGACCACCTCCGGCGTGTTCCTCGGCCAGTTCGCGAGCCCGATGGTCAGCCAGCCGATGGCCGACGCCTGGGGCTTCGAGGGCGCCTTCCTGGGCGGCGCCGTCCTGCTGGCGGCGATGGCGCTGCTGGGGCTGGCCGCGCGGCGGATGCTGGCGGCGGGCTGAGGGGGAGCGGGACCGCTCCGGCGCCTCCGTCCCGGGGGCGCCGGGTCGCTCTGGCGCCCCGGAGGCGCCCGCCGTATGGTCCCGCCCAAATCAAACCGGAGGAGCCCCGCCCATGACCCTGATCCGCACCGAGACCGAGGGGCGCGTGCGCCGCCTGATCCTCGACGCGCCGCCGATGAACGCGATGACCCTGCCGCTGCTGGACGAGCTGCTGGCGGCCTATCGCGAGGCGGCGGCGGACGACGCGGTGCGCGCGGTGGTCCTGCAATCCTCCTCGCCCAAGATCTTCTGCGCCGGCCTCGACCTGAAGCTGCTGCGCGAGGAAGGGGCGAAGGGCGTGCGCGCGCTGCTGCAGCGGCTCTATCTCGACATGCTCGACGTGCAGCACAAGATGGGCAAGCCGACCATCGCCGCGGTCTCGGGCGCCGCGCGGGGCGGCGGCATGACGCTGTCGATCACCTGCAACTGCATCGTCGCCGACGAAACCGCGAGCTTCGGCTATCCCGAGCTCGACAACGGACTGATCCCGGCCATCCATTTCGTGCATCTGCCCCGCGTGATCGGCAAGCACCGGGCGTTCGAGCTGCTGTTCTCCGGCCGCTCCTTCGACGCGCATGAGGCGGAGCGGATCGGGCTCGTGGTCAAGGTCGCCAAGGGCAAGGGCGCCCACGAGGCGGCGATGGAGCTGGCCGAGAGCTTCGCCCGCCAGCCCCCCGAGGCCACCCGCATCGCCCATGCCGCCTTCATGCGGGCGCAGGACATGGACTTCCGGCGCGAGGTCGCGGACGTGACCGAAACCTTCATCAACGTCTCCCAGACCGAGGAGACGCAGGAGGGCCTGACCGCCTTCATCGAGAAGCGCGCGCCGAACTGGCGCTGAGCGCGTTTCCGCCGCGCGGCCCCGCGGGGTTGCGCGGCGGGGGGCATGCGTGGAACATAGCGGGAACGACGCCCCGAATCCGGAGACCGCCATGCAGCCGCATCTGAGCATGATCACCCTCGGGGTCTCCGACCTCGCCCGGTCGGAGGCGTTCTACGAGGCGTTGGGCCTGCCGCGGATGGACAGCCCGCCGGGCGTGGCCTTCTTCACCCTCAACGGGACCTGGCTGGGCCTGTTCCCGCGCGCCGACCTGCTGGCGGATGCCGGGCTGCCGGCGGCGGAGGCGGGGCCGGTCGCGCCGGCCTTCAGCCTGTCGCACAACGTCAAGACGCAGGAGGAGGTGCGCCAGGTCCACGCCGCGGCGCTCGCCGCCGGCGCGGCGCCGGTGAAGGCCCCGTTCCAGGCGGAATGGGGCGGGTTCCACGCCTATTTCGCCGATCCCGACGGGCATCTGTGGGAGATCGCCCACAACCCGTTCTTCTGGGTGGGGCCGGAGCCGAAGGCCGCGCCCGGCGCCTGAGCGCGATCGGGCGGGGAGCGATCCCCGCGCCTGGCCGGCGCCCCGGGTCAAGCCCGGGGCGCCGGTGGGGACGCGCCCCCTCGGTCCGACCCTCGCTCAGAGCCGCCCGAACAGCGGCGTCTGCTCCAGCCCGTCCAGCATGAACTGCACGGCGAGCCCCGCCAGCAGCACCCCCATCACCCGTGCGATCACATGCACGCCTGTCCGCCCCAGCAGCCGCAGGATATGCCCCGCGAGCAGCATGCAGGCGAGCCCGACGCCCAGCACCGCGAGGATCGCGGCCACCACCATCGCCTGCTCGGCCACATGCCCCGCCCGCTCGGCCATCAGCAGCACCACCGCGCCCATCGCGCCGGGCCCGGCCAGCAGGGGCGTGGCCAGCGGAAAGGTGGCGATGTCGGGACGGGAGCTGGCCTCGGCCAGCTCCTCCGACGTGGTGGTGGAGGCGCCCGAGGGCCGGGCGAAGACCAGGTCGATGGCGATCAGCAGCAGCAGGATCCCGCCCCCGATCCGCAGCGCGGCGAGCGAGATCCCGAACGTGTCGAGCATCGCCCGCCCGAACACCGCGAAGCCCAGCAGGATCGCCGCGGCGATGGCCACCCCGCGCAGCGCGGTGCGGCGACGCTCGCGGGTCGGCATGGTTCCGGTGAGGCTGGCGAAGACCACGCCCACGTCCAGCGGGCCGATGGTGGCGAAGAGCGTCGCGAAGGCGACCACGGCGGTATCCCACATCCGGCGCGTCCCCCCCTCGTTTCGCTGCGGCGCGGCCAAGGGGGCAGAGTGGACCGGATGGGCCGCGAAGTTAAGCGCGAAGGGCGGGGAGGGGCAAATCAGTCACTAAAAAAATCTGTTCCATCGTCGAAGTGGAAAATCTTCGCGCCTTCGCCAACGTCTATAGCCTTTGCGAGGCCATTCATGGCTAGGATGTGGGGAAAAAGCCGCAAGGCAAGTTCGAAGTGATTGCTGACAAAATTAGGATACTCGCAGTATTCCTCCAGTGTTAATTGATATCTCGACCACTCACCAGGGAGTGGCGCGTGGTCCAAAAAATTGTGAATAAATCCATTTCGGATCCTTAGTAATTTTCTGAGATAAGTAATGTCTCTTTTTCGAATATGATTGGCCTCCAGTGCTTTGATCAATCTGCCAAGTGTGGCGGATGCAAGTGAGTCGTGTATCTTGTAGTATAGATGGTCGACATCTGGTCTGCGATTCTTCAACCGCCTTTCTATACTGATGCGATGCATGCGTGAGCATGCCGACAACTAGATTTTCAAACATACATATCTTTACAAAGGCACTTCCAACAGCAGACATAGCAAGCAAAGCTTCGAACTCGTCCGGGTAGGCTTCCACAGCGAACCTGGCTCTCTCAGTCGTGAAAATATTCTTTTTCATGTGGGAGTGATGCGGATTATAGGACGGCTTCAAGGTTGAGATTTGCTCTCAATACCATGAAGCCGTCGTCATGTCAGAAGCTCCGCGGCAGGTCGAGGACGTGCTCGGCGATGTAGCTGAGGATCAGGTTGGTCGAGATCGGGGCCACCTGGTAGAGGCGGGTTTCGCGGAACTTGCGCTCCACGTCGTATTCGGCGGCGAAGCCGAAGCCGCCGTGGAACTGGATGCAGGCGTTGGCCGCCTCCCAGCTCGCGTCCGCGGCCAGCATCTTGGCCATGTTGGCCTGCGCGCCCGGGTTCACGCCCGCGTCGAACATCCGGCAGGCCTCGAACCGCATCAGGTCGGCCGCCTCGGTGTTCACATAGGCCTTGGCGATCGGGAACTGCACGCCCTGGTTCATGCCGATGGGACGGTCGAAGACGATCCGCTCCTTCACATAGGCGGAGACCTTGTCGATGAACCAGCGCGCATCCCCGATGCACTCGGCCGCGATCAGGGTCCGCTCGGCGTTCAGCCCGCCGAGGATGATCTTGAAGCCCTTGCCCTCCTCGCCGATCAGGTTCTCCTCGGGGATCTCGAGGTTGTCGAAGAAGAGTTCGTTGGTCTCGTGGTTGACCATGTTGCGGATCGGGTTGACCGTCAGGCCGTTGCCGATGGCGTCCTTCACGTCGACCATGAACACCGACAGCCCGTCGGACTTCTTCTTGACCTGATCGACCGGCGTCGTGCGGGCCAGCAGCAGCATCAGTTCGGAATGCTGGACGCGGGAAATCCACACCTTCTGGCCGTTGACCACGTAGCGGTCGCCCTTCTTGACCGCGGTGGTCTTGAGCTTGGTGGTGTCGGTGCCGGTGGTCGGCTCGGTCACCGCCATCGACTGCAGGCGCAGCTCTCCGGTGGCGATCTTGGGCAGCCAGCGGGCCTTCTGCTCATCCGAGCCGCCGCGCAGCAGGGTGCCCATGTTGTACATCTGGCCGTGGCAGTGGCCGGCGTTGCCGCCCGAACGGTTGATCTCCTCCATCACGATGGAGGCTTCCGTCAGCCCGAGGCCGGAGCCGCCGAACTCCTCGGGGATCATGGCGGCGAGCCAGCCGGCGGAGGTCAGCGCGTCGAGGAACTCCTCGGGATAGGTGGCGTGCTCGTCATGCTTGCGGTGGTATTCGGCCGGGAACTCGGCGCAGAGCGCGCGCAGGGCTTCGCGGAGTTCCAGATGCGGGTCTTCGAGGGCGGACATGCGGTTCCTTTCGGGGGGAGGCGCGCGCGGCTCAGCGCGGCGTGAAGACGGGAAGGGGGCGGCCCGCGATCTCGCGGATCTCGCCGGTCACCGCCGCGCCGATGGGCGCGGGGGCGGAGAGATGGGCCATGACGCGCGGGCCTTCGGCGAGGTCCACCAGCGCGATCAGGTAGGGGGCGAGGGCGCGGAACCTGTCGTCCGGCGCGCGCTCCACCCGGGTGACGGACCAGACCGTGCCGGCGCCGGAGGCGGGGCGGGTTTCCGGCGAGGCGTGGCCGCAGCCGGGGCAGAGCTGGCGGGGCAGATACCAGGTCTTGGCGCAGGCGGGGCAGGACTGGATCTCGATCGCGGTCATCGCACGCGCTCCAGGATCAGCGAGACATGGGAGGACAGCACGCCGCCGTCCCCGTGATAGAGGCCGAGCGCGGGTTCGCCGGCGATCTGGCGGGGGCCGGCGCGGCCGGTCATCTGCCGCCAGGCCTCGACGAAATGCGCCATGGCGCCGGCGACGCCGCAATGGCCGTAGGACAAGAGCCCGCCATGGGTGTTGAGCGGAAGGCTCCCCATCCGCGCGAAGCGGCCCGCGGCGGCGTCCCTGCCGGCCTGGCCGGGGGCGGAGATCCCCAGCGCCTCCAGCAGCAGGGCGAGCGTCACGGTGAAGCTGTCGTAGACCGCGAGATAGCCCATGTCCCCGACCGCGGCGCCGGCCCGCTCGAACGCCCGGGCCGAGGCCAGTTTCGCGCCGAGGCAGATGTCGTCGGGCGCTTCGGAGATATGCTGATGGGTATGCGCCTGACCGGCCCCGATGATGCGCAGGCCCGCGCCCTCGCCCGGTTCGGCCGACAGGATCACCGCCGCGCCCCCGTCGGAGATCGGGCAGCAGTCCATCAGCTTCAGCGGATCGGCGATGGTCTTGGAGCCCATCACGTCGTCCACGGTGATCGGCGCGGACAGCTGCGCGCCGGGGGTGTCGGAGGCGAGGCGGCGCATCAGCACCGCCAGTTCCGCAAGCTCCGCCTGGGTCGCCCCGGTCTCGTGCAGGTAGCGCGCGGCGGTCAGGGCGTAGTAGGCGGGGATGGTGGCGCCGAGCGGGGTCTCGCCCTGCGGGTGGCCGACCTGGGCCAGCGTTTGCACCGCGGCGTCGCGGGACATGCCGGTCAGCCGGTTCTCGCCCCCGACCACCAGCACGGTATGCGCCTCGCCCGCCCGGATCAGCGCGTCGCCCAGCATGATCATGCCCGCGCCGGTGCCGCCGCCCATCTGGATGGCGTGGGCGTAGTTGGGGCGCAGGCCGAAGTGCTCGGAGAACACGGTGGCCAGCATCAGGTGGGGCAGGGCGGTGGAATAGCCGCAGATCAGCCCGTCGATGTCGCCGCGCTGCAGCCCGGCCGCGTCCAGCGCGCCCTGCGCGGCTTCCGTCATCAGCGAGACGGTGGACGATCCCTCCAGCTTGCCGAAGGGGGTGACATGGGCGCCCAGCACATGGGAGGCGGGGGCGGTCATGCGACCGGCTCCGCGATCAGCGTGCCCTCGGTGGTGCGCGTGCCGTCGGGAAGCTCGACCCAGAGCGCGTAGGTCCCGGTCGCGGCGTCGGTCAGCGTGGCGCCGGCGCGCAGCGTCTCGCCCACCGGGGCGGGGCGGGAGAAGCGGATCTTCACGTCGCGCAGCGCGAAGGCGGGGGCGAGCGACCGCTCCGCCGCCTCGATGGCGAGGTTAAGGCCCATGGTGCCGTGGCAGATCGCCTTGCCGAACGGGGAGCTGGCCGCGAATTCGGGATCGCAGTGGATCGGGTTGAAGTCTGCGGTCAGCTCCCCGTAGGCCATCGCCGTGTCGTGGCCGGTGGCGAGGGTGAGCGGGCCGAGGGTCTCGGGATAGGTCATGTCTGCGCTCCTCACGCGGCCCAGATCGACAGGATCTCGCCCGAGAGCGTCTTGCGCTCGCCCTCGAACATCTCGACGCCCAGCGTGATCCAGCGGCGGCCCTTCTTCTCCTCCTTGGCGCGGCAGGCGAAGCGGGCGGTCAGCACGGCCCCCACCTCGGGGGCGGGGCCGTGGAAGCTCAGCGTCTGGCCGGCATGGACGTTCCCCGGCGGGCGCGGCTGGAGGGCGCGGATATAGGCCTCCATCATCGCGGCGACCATCAGGGCGCGCGGCGCCGGGGCCCCGGCGGCGGGGGCCGGCTGGCCGGAGATCCCGGACCAGAGCGCGGCCTTCTCCGCCGACAGGTCGACGGCGACCTCGGCCATGGTCTCTCCGACCGGGAAGTCGGCGAAGGTCCAGGGGGTGTCCTTCAGGGCGGGTCCCATCATGCGGGCGTCTCCTCGGGGGCGAGCGGCGTGAGCAGGGCGTCGAGCGCCACGACCCCGTCGGGGCGGGCGAGCAGGGGGTTGATCTCCAGCGACTCGAAGCCGTCGGGGTTGGCGGCGGCGATGACCGAGAGGCGGGAGATGGCGTCGGCGGCGGCGTCGAGATCCACCGGCGCGGCCCCGCGGGCGCCTTTCAGGAGCGCGGCGCCGCGCAACCCCTCCAGCGCCATGCGGGCCTGGGAGGGGGTGACGGGGGCGAGGCGGACGGCGACGTCGCGCAGGACCTCGGTGAACACGCCGCCGAGCCCGATCAGCACCACCGGCCCCATGACGGGGTCGCGCCGCGCGCCCACGATCAGCTCGACCCCGCCCGAGATCATCGGGCCGACCAGCAGCCCCTCGATCTTCGCGCCCGGGGCCTTGGCCGCGACCGAGGCGAGCATGGCGTCGGCCGCCGCCTTCATCGCCGCGCCGCCGGAGATGTCGAGCGCGACGCCCCCGACTTCCGTCTTGTGGGCGATGTCGGGGGAGACGATTTTCAGCACGCAGGGGCCGCCGAGGTTCTGCGCGGCCTCCGCCGCCTCCTCGGGCGTGGCGGCGAGGGTTTCGGCGGGGACCGGGATGCCCGCTTCGGCGATCAGCGCCTTGGCCTCGCGCTCGGACAGCGCATGGCGGGGCAGGGCGAAGCCGTCGGGCAGGGCGGGCAGGGGCTCGGGCGCGGTCTCCTCGGCCTCGGCCGCCGCGAAGCTCTCGCCCAGCCTGGCGAGCGCGGCCAGCGCGCGGATGGCGCGGGACGGGTCCTCGAACACCATCATGCCGTCGGGCTCATAGGCGTCGTTCACCTCCGGCCCGCCCTGGCAGACCATGGCGAAAGGCGTCGTCACCCCGTCCGGCAGCCCGGCCCTGATCGCCGCCCGCAGCTTCGGCCCCACCACCGGCGAGGCGGTCCAGGAGGTGAAGAAAGCCGCGGTCATGTCATAGCCGCCGACCTCGCCCATCGCCTGCAACCCCTCGGTGACGATGGGGAAATCGTTGAGCACGGTGGCGGTCAGGTCCACCGGGTTGCGCGCCGCGGCCAGCGGATTGCGGGCGAGGATCTTGTCCTGGGTCGGGCGCGGAAGCTCCGGCATCTCCAGCCCGTATTCCTCGGCCGCGTCGGACATCAGCACGCCCGCGCCGCCCGAGACGGTGACCACCGCCAGCCTGCGCCCGCGGGGCAGGGGGGAGACGGAGGCGGCGTAGAGCACGTCCAGCATCTCCTCCGTCGTCCTGGCGCGGATCACGCCGTAACGCTCCATCGCCGCGTCGAAGCTGGCGTCGGACCCGGCGAGCGAGGCGGTGTGGGAGGCGGCGGCGGCGGCGCCGACGGCCGAGGAGCCGACCTTCATCATCACCACCGGCTTGCGCGCCCGGCGCGCGGCGGCGAGGGCGCGGAACAGCGCCTCGCGGTCATTCACGCCTTCCATATAGGCGCCGATCACGTCCACGGCGTCGGAGGTCACCAGATGTTCGATGCATTCCGGCGCGGTCACCTCGGCCTCGTTGCCGGTGGAGACCCAGACCTTCACCCCGATGCGCCGGTCGCGGGCCATGGACAGAAGATGCGTGCCGTAGGCGCCCGACTGGGTGACCAGCCCGACCCGGCCGGGCAGCGGCATCCCCGCCTCCAGCCCGGAGGTGAAGGTGGGAGTGTGGCCCAGCTCCGCGTTGAACATGCCCAGGCAGTTGGGGCCGAGCAGGCGTATGCCGTGCTTGCGGGCGGTGGCGACGAGTTCGTCCTGCATGACCGCGCCCGCCTCGCCCACCTCTGCGAAGCCGGCGGTGAACAGGACCGCGCCGCGCGCGCCCTTGGCGGCGGCGTCGGCGAGCGCGGCGGGCACGGCCTTCGCCGGGATCGCCAGCAGCACGAAGTCGATGGGCTCGGGGATCGCCTCGATCGTGGGATAGGCCTTCAGCCCCTGGATCTCGTCCCGGTTCGGGTTGACCGGGAAGAGCCGGCCTTTGAAGCCCGCGCGCAGGGCGTAGGCGATGGGCCGCCCGCCGATGCGCGACGGATCGGCGGAGGCGCCGACCACGGCCACGGACCGGGGCTCGAAAATCGCGGACAGCCCCGGGCGGGGGGCGGCTGGATCGGTCATGGTCGTCTCCTCCGGGGCGCCGGGCTGCGCGGAGGGCCGCGCGCGCCGGTCTGGTTGGGGGTCGGGGCAGGGGTCTTGTCGGGGCTCTAGTCCGTCGTGGGCGGCGCGTCGCGGGCGGGCGCGCCGAACAGGGTGGCGGAGATCCGGTCGGCCTCGTCGCGCAGCGCCTCGGTCATCCGGTCGAAGTCGCGGGGCGCGATCAGCCCCGCCAGAGTGATGCCCGACAGCCCGTAGCGCGGCCGCCCGCGATGGTCGCGGATCACCGCCGCGGCGATGTCGACCGAGGGGAACAACTGCCCCCGGTCCACCGCGAAGCCGGTGGCGCGCGCGGCCTCCACGTCGGCGGCGAAGTCCTCGAAGCTCGGCGCCCGGTGCCAGCGAAGCGGCGCGAGCCGGGCGCGCAGCGTCTCCCGGTCGAGGTCGAGGCAGGCGGCGTAGCAGCGCCCCACCGCGCCCAGGAACGACGGCAGGCGGGAGCCGGGCACGATGTCCACCCGCACCATGTCATGGGCCATGACCCGGTCGGTCGCCACCATCCGCTCCCCCTCGATGAAGCGCCAGAGGGTCATGAGAACCCGATGCTCGTCCGACAGGCGGGTCAGGGCGGGGCGGATCAGGTCGGCCTGGTTGGCGCCGAGCAGGGGGGCGGAAAGCTCCAGCACCCCCAGCCCCAGCCGGTAGGTCTTCGCCTCCGGATCCACCGAGACCAGCTCCTCCTTCGCCAGGGTGCGCAGGATGTTGAAGGCGGTGGAGGCGTTGATGCCGGTGGCGCGCGCGATGGCCGCCGCCCCCTCGGGCCGGTGCGCGGCGGCGAGGTGGCGCAGGATGCGCAGCGCGTTCTCCACCGCGCCCACGTATTTCGGGGCGGGCGCCTCGGGCTGGGGCGACGGAGCGGCGGGCGAGGCGGCCCCACGTTCTCCGGAGAGAATGGCGTTCTGCATAGGGAATGCTTCTAGCGCCTTGCCGGCCGGCTGGGAAGGGGGATGTTATGACGCGGGCCCCGCCGCCGCGCTTGCGCCGCTCGGCGCAAGCG
>JAYZWL010000016.1:0-107013 GCA_036154955.1 Pseudomonadota bacterium
CCTGCGGGGCCGGGGGGGGGGGGGGGTCCTTGGGTTGGGGGGGGGGGCGGGGTGGGGGCCGTCTAATGGGGGGGGGGGGGGGAGGGTGCGTCAGGCTGCGACCAGCACCAGCGCCAGCCCGAAGCCGGCCATGCCCGCCCGCTTCCACCACGGCCCCGGCGCGATCACCCCGAAGGACAGAAGCGCCAGCCCCGCCCCGACCCGCGCCATGGCGATCAGCGCGGCCCAGGGGTCGGTCTCCAGCGCCAGCAGGGCCGGATCCGCGATCATCCCCAGCGGAATGACGTAAAGCCCAAGCCCCAGCGACATCGCCGCGCCGGCGACCTTCAGCCAGTTCTCCCCCACCATGCCGGCGGCGATGAACACCGCCCCGCAGACCGGGGGCGTGATGGTGGACAGAAGCGCGAACCAGAACACGAACATATGCGCCTGCAGCGGCGCCAGCCCCAGATGGGTCAGCGCCGGCCCCGCGACCGAGACGCAGATCACGTAGGCCGCGGTCGTCGGCACCTCCATGCCCAGCACAAGGCAGGCGAGCGCGGTGAGCAGGGCGGCCGGCCACAGCGCCTCGCCCGAACCCGACAGGATCAGCGAGGTGATCTTCACCCCCAGCCCGGTGATCGACAGCACCCCCACGATCAGCGAGGCGCACAGGATGATCGCGGCGATGGTCCCGATCTGGCGGCCCGAGGAGATCGCGGCCTCGACCAGCCGCTCGGCCCCGCGCCGGGCGTCGAAGCGCAGGTCGGCCCCGAAGGGCAGCAGGGCGGCGGCGGCGAGGATGGCGAGGCAGGCCGCGTATTGCGGGGTCCAGCCGATCCAGAACATCCCCCACATCAGCAGCGCGAAGGGGATCAGGAAGAAGCCGGAGGTGATCGCGGTCAGCCGGCGGGACGGCCGCTCGTCCTCGGGCAGGGCGCCGAGGCGGTGGCGCAGGGCGTAGGCGTCGATGCCGATCCACACCGCCCAGAAGAACAGGATCGCCGGGGGCAGCGCCGCCATGACGATGGAGGCGTAGGGCGTGCCGGTCAGCTCCACCATCACGAAGGCGCCGGCGCCCATCAGCGGCGGCATGATCTGCCCGCCCGAGGAGGCCACCGCCTCGGTCGCGCCGGCCAGCGCCTTGGGATAGCCCAGCCGGGTCATCGCGGGCAGGGTGACGGCGCCGGTGGAGGCGACGTTGGCGGAGGCCGAGCCGGAGATCGAGCCGAACAGCGCCGAGGACAGCACCGACACCTTCGCCGCCCCCCCGCGCAGCCGCCCCGCGGCGGCGGCGGCGACGTTCATGAAGCCCTGGCCCGCCTCGCCCGCGTTCAGCGCCGCCCCGAAGATCACGAAGATCGCCACCACCGTGGCGGAGACGCCGGCGAGCGAGCCCCAGAGCCCGCCCTCGGCGATGGTCAGCGTGCCCAGGAAGGACGACAGCGGCGTGCCCGGATGCCCGAACTCGCCGGGGATGTATTGGCCCCAGAGCCCGTAGGCGAGCGCCAGCGCCGCGACCAGCGGCAGCGGCCAGCCCACCGCGCGGCGCGCCGTCTCCAGCGTCACGCCCAGCAGGGCGACGGCCATCCAGGTCTGGAAGCCTTCCTGGAGGAAGCCGTACTGGTCCGACAGCGCCTCGGCGTTCAGCGCGATCCACCCGCAGCAGGCGACGCCCACCGCGGCGATGACGGCGCCCGAGGCGCGCCCCGCCGGCGTGCGCGCCGCGAAGACCAGCGCCCAGGGCAGGGCCAGCGCCATGTGCAGCGGCCGGCTGACCAGGTTGGGGACCAGCCCGGTGAAGATCAGCCACAGATGGAAGCCGACCGACAGGGCGCCCAGCGCCGCCAGCCCCAGCATGGCCGGCGAGAACGCGCCGCCGCCGCCGCCGCCATCCGCGTCCTCCGCTGCGTCGGGTTGCATGGGCGCGGGGGCGGAGGGGGTTGCGGTCAAGGCGTCGGGTCCGGGGATCGGGAAGGTGTCAGGGAAGGGCCGGCGCGTCGGGGGGCGACGGCGCGGCCCGCGTCCGGCCGGGCCGCGCCGCGGGCGGGACGGGGCGGCCTGGCGGCCGGGTCGTCGCGGCGCCCGCGCGACGGATCCGCGCCGCCCCCGGGGATCGGGGGCGGCGCGGGGGCGCGCGTCACATGTGGCGGTCGGCGACCGGGGCGCCGATCTCCTTGTAATAGCGCAGGGCGCCGGGATGGATCTTGCCCTCGATGGTGTCGAGCGCCTCGGGCGTCACGCCGCGCCACCAGGCGGCGTCGGCCTCCATCTTCGCCTTCTGCTCCCAGAACGCTTTCACGAAGGCATAGGCCGTGTCGTCGTCCATGGCGGTGGAGGCGTAGGCGACCACCGGCAGCGCGGTGGTGACGATGTCCGCGTCCTGCCCGGCATAGGTCCCGGCGGGGATCACCAGGCGGGTGCGCTTGGTGGCGGCGACCTGCTCGTCGGTCAGCGACAGCACGGTCACGCCGGTTCCGGCGGCCGCCTCCATCACGTTGGGCGCGGGCCAGGAGCCGGCGGTGACGAAGCCGTCGATCTGACCGTTCTTCAGCGCGGCGACCGCGTTGGACAGTTCGGCCGGAGCCAGCGTCACCTTGCCCTCCAGCCCGAAGAGCTTGAGGTATTTCTCGCCCTCGGTCGCGCCGAAGCTGCCCTTGCCGAGCAGGATGGTCTTGCCCTCCAGCCCCGCGAGATCGGTGACGCCCGCATCGGCGTCGACCACGAAATGCATGGTCAGGGACGGGATCGGGAACAGGGCCCGGATCTCGTCGAACTTGGGGTTGCCCTTGTCGGCGAACGGCCCCTTGGCGCCCTGCGCCGCGCCGATCAGGGCGGGGGGCGAGGTGAACACGTAGGCGCCCGGCCGCACCGCGGCCTCCATCACGTTCTGGACCGAGCCCTGGCTCTCCTCCACCGTGACGATGATGCCGCCGTCGGTGGCGGCTTTCACCGCCTCGGCGACCTGCACCGACATCTGGTAATAGGACGAGCCGGTCTTGGCCGCCTTGAAGGTCACGCGGGTTTCGGCCTGGGCCGGGCCGACGCCGGCTCCGATGCCGGCGGCGGCGGCGGCGACGGCCAGCAGGGCGCCCGCGGCCGCGATCTTGCTAAGAAACGCCATCGGGCGTCCTCCTCCCTGAGTTTCTGGGTCTTGATCGTGGGCCTGTTTCGCCCCGGCGGGGGCCGGGGTCAACGGGTGTTCATCGCCATGCGGGCCGCGGGCGGCGCGCTCGCGGCTTGACAACGCCCCCCGGATCGGTGGATTTGTCCGGACAAGTGGCGCGCATCCGTCCCGCGGCGCCGATACACCGGAGGAGACCCGATCCATGCCAGGCGCCGTCCGTTCGCTGCTGTTCGTCCCGGGCGCCCGCCCCGCCATCTTCGAGAAGGCCATGGGCTCGGGCGCCGACATCGTCTGCGTGGACCTGGAGGACGCGGTGCCTCCCGCGGGCAAGGACGCGGCCCGGCCCGAGGGCGTGGCCTGGCTCGCCGCCGCCACACCGGCCGACGCCTGCACCCGGGCGCTGCGGCTCAACGGGCTCAAGACCGTGGCGGGGCTGCGCGACCTCGCCGCCGTCGCCGACGCCGCCCCGGCCTCCGGTCTCGTGGTCATGGCCAAGGTCGACGAGGCGGCGGAGGTCCGCGTGGTCGACGCCGCCCTGACCGAAGGCGGCTCGGGCGCCGGCATCGTGGTCCTGATCGAGAGCGTCGACGGGCTGGAGAACGCGCAGGCCATCGCCGCCGCCTCGCCGCGGGTCAAGCTGGTGATGTTCGGCGCCGTGGACCTGTCGGCGGAGCTGGGCTGCGACAACGCCCCCGGCCCGCTCGCCTACGCCCGCGCCCGCGTGGTCCACGCCGCCCGGCGGGCGGGGGTGCCGGCGATGGACGTGCCCTCGCTGAACTTCCGCGACCTCGACGCGGTGGCGGCGGAGGCGGAGGCCGCCCGCGCCATGGGCTATTCCGGCAAGGCCGCCATCCACCCCACCAACGTCGCCCCGGTCAACGGCGTGTTCACGCCGACGCCCGAGCAGATCGCCCAGGCCCGCAAGGTGATCGCCGCCTACGAGGCGTCCGAAACCGGGCTGGTGGTGATCGACGGCAAGCTGATCGAGGCGCCGGTGATCCGCGCGATGCGCGCCCGGATGCAGGCGGCCGAAGCCGCGGGCGCGACGGGCGGCGCGACGGGAGAGACCGCATGACCCAGCCGCTTCCGCTGGAGGGGGTGCGCATCCTCTCGGTCGAGCAATACGGGGCGGGGCCGTTCGGCTCCCTCTACCTCGCCGACATGGGCGCCGAGGTGGTGAAGATCGAGACCCCGGGCTCGGGCGACAGCTCCCGCGCCTCGGGCCCGCATTTCCTGGGCGAGGGCGACAGCCATTTCTTCCAGACCTTCAACCGCAACAAGCGCTCGCTGACCCTGGACCTCAAGTCGCCGGAGGGGCGCGCGGTGCTGCACCGGCTGCTGCCGGGCTTCGACGCGGTGATGAACAACCTGCGCGGCGACATCCCCGAGAAGCTGGGGCTGACCTATGACGCGCTGGGTTCGGTGAAGCCGGAGATCGTGTGCGCGCATCTCTCGGCCTACGGGCGGACCGGGCCGCGGGCCTCCTGGCCGGGCTACGACTACCTGATGCAGGCCGAGGCGGGGTGGTTCCACCTGACCGGCGACCCGGACGGGCCGCCGGCGCGCATGGGGCTGTCGATCGTCGACTACATGTCCGGGGTGGTGGCGGCGCTGGGCCTCGTCTCCGCCCTGCTGGGGGCGGCGCGGACCGGCAGGGGGCGGGACATGGACGTGTCGCTCTACGACGTGGCGATGCACCAGCTTTCCTATCCCGCGACCTGGTATCTGAACGAGGGCGACGTCACCGGGCGGCGGCCGCGGTCGGGCCACCCCTCCGTGGTCCCGTGCGAGACGCTGCCCACGAAGGACGGCTGGATCTTCGTCATGTGCGTGCTCCCCAAGTTCTGGGAGGCGCTGGCCGCGGCGCTGGGCGCGCCGGAGCTGCCCGCCGACCCCCGCTTCGCCAAACCCCGCGCCCGGTTCGAGAACCGCGACGCGCTGATGGAAATTCTGGATCCGCTGGCGCGGAAGAAGACCACCGCGGAGTGGATGGCCGAGTTCGGCGGCCGCGTGCCCGCGGCGCCGGTGCTGACGCTCGATCAGGCGCTGGAGAATCCCTTCTTCCGGGACCGCGGCGGGGTGCGGACGGTGGACCACCCGCTGCGGCAGGGCTTCGGCATGGTCGCCTCCCCGATCCGGGTGGGCGAGAGCGAGAGCCCGTCCCGCCCCGCCCCGGGACTGGGCGCCGACACCGACGCGGTGCTGACCGAGGCCGGCTTCGACGCGGCGGAGATCGCCGTCCTGCGCGCGGCCGGGGCGGTCTGATGAAGCTCGACGGCCTGCGCGTGCTCGACCTGTCCATGTTCCTGCCCGGCCCGCATCTGACCATGATGATGGCCGATCACGGGGCCGAGGTGATCAAGGTCGAGCCGCCCTCCGGCGAGCCGGTGCGCGAGGTGGGGTATCGGGACGAGCACGGCGTGTCCGTGTGGTTCCGCAACACCCATCGCGGCAAGAAATCCGTGGTGCTGGACCTCAAGACCGAGGCCGGGCGCGAGGCGCTGCTGCGGCTGGCCGAGACGGCCGATGTCTTCGTCGAGGCGTTCCGCCCCGGCGTGGTGGACCGGCTGGGCGTGGGGCCCGATGCGGTGACGGCGCGCAATCCGCGCATCGTCTACGCCTCCATCGCCGCCTTCGGGCAGACCGGGCCGGAGGTGGCGCGGCCGGGCCATGACCTCGCCATCGAGGCGCTGGCGGGGCTGGTCTCGCTGAACCTCGGGGCGGATGGCGAGCCGACCAACCCGCATATGCCGGTGGCGGACGTGGCGTCCTCGCTGATGACCTTCGGGGCGATCATGATGGCGCTTTTCCGGCGGGAGACGACCGGGCGGGGCGACGTGATCGACATGTCGATGCAGGACGCCTGCATGGCCTGGCTGCCCAACGTGGTCGGGCCGGTCTTCGCCGAAGACCGGGCGCCGCGGGTGAAGCAGGAGCGCAGCTTCGGCGGCTACGCCTTCTTCCACATCTACCGCACCGCCGACGACCGGCATGTCGTGCTGGGGGGCGTGGAGCACAAGTTCGTCGCCACCCTGCTGACCGCGCTGGAGCGGCCGGACCTGATCGAGATCGCCAACGGCCCGCCGGGCGAGGGGCAGGCGCCGGTGAAGGCCTTCCTGCGCGAGACCTTCGCCACCCGGACCCGCGACGAATGGGAGGCGTGGTTCGCCGGCCGCGACGTCTGCTTCGCCCCGGTGCTCGACCTGAAGGAGGCGTTCGACAGCCCCCAGGCCGCGGCGCGCCAGATGAAGGTGCGCGACGCCGCCGACGCCCTGCATATCGGCCTGCCGATCAAGTTCCGGGACGAGCCCGGGCGGCTGGACCCGACCCTGCCGGGGCTGGGCGAGCATACCGAGGCGACCCTGCGCGCGGCGGGCCTGCCGGAGGAGATCGTGGCCGCCTGCCTCGCCCGGGTCCCGGGCTGAGGCGGTCGAGGTCGCGGCAAGGGGGATGCAGGGCGGCGCCCCGGGCCTGACCCGGGGCCTCGCGACGCGGGCCGCCCGCGCGAGGCCCCGGAACAGGTCCGGGGCGCGCCGGCGTCAGCCCTCCGTCTCCTCCCGCCGCAGCCGCATCGCGTAGGAGAAGGTGTCGGCCGGGTGCCAGCTGGCCGAGACCACGACCGGTCGCTCGCCCTCCGCCAGGTAGGTGCGCAGCAAGAGGATCGCGGCCTCGGACGGATCGCGGCCCAGCGCCTCGGCCGAGCGGGGGCAGAGCGTCGCCCCTGACATCTCCTGCGCCACCTCCGTGACCCGGGCGCCGAAACGGCTCTCGATCAGGTCGTAGACCGGCCGCGTCCGCCCCGCGAGGTCGGGGAGGATGTCGCGATAGGCGCCGGGGATCCAGATGCGGGTGTAGTTGATCGCCCCGCCCGCCTTCGTGCGCCGCACCCCTTCCAGCGCCAGCCACGGCCCCGCTTCGGGCGCGAGCGTCAGGCCCGGCGGCGCCAGCGCCAGCGGATCCCCGCGCGAGGGCGCGAGGTCGAGCCGGGTGTCGGCGGCGTAGTCCAGAAGCTCCCCCAGGCTGCGCATGGCGTGGCGGTAATGGGCGGGCGGGGCGTCGGCGATGACCTCGGTGCCCGAGCCCTGCCGGCGGCGCACCAGCCCGGCCTGGGCCAGAACCCGCAGCGCCTCCCGCGCCGTGTGGCGGGAGACGGCGAATTCCGCGCAGAGCTCCTGCTCGGTCGGCAGCGCCTCGCCCACCTTCCAGTCGCCCGCGGCGATGCGGGCCTGCAGGGTTTCGGCCATGCGCCGGTAGCGCGGGCCGGAGGGGCGGGCCGGGGCGGGGTCCTGCGCGACGGGCGGGGCGTCGGGCGTGAGGGTCATGCGCGGTCCTTCCGCATCGGGGGCCGGGATCGGGGGCCGTGTCGGTCTTTTCGGGGCGGGCCGCGCGACGGGGATTGCGTCGCGCGAAACCGTCGCTAGAATATGTCCGGACAACTTTCCCGCGTCCAGTCGGAAAATCCAGCCAATGCCAGCCGCCTCCCGTCCGGAACCCACCGCCGAACCGCCCCTGCTGCGCCTCCTGGCGCGGCGACTCGGCGAAAGGCCGGGGGCGCAGGACCGCGCCCGCGCCGCGCTTCACGCGCTCGACTGGGCGGGCTGCGCCGTGGCGGGGGCGGCGTCGGAGGCGGGCGCGCGACTGGCGCAGGCCGCCGCCGCCACCGGGGCGGGGCCCTGCGCGGGGGTGGGGATGGGGGCGACCGGCCTGTCGCCCGCCGCGGCGGCGCTGGTCAATGGCGGGCTCGGCAACGTGCTGGAAATGGACGACGTTCACCGCACCTCGATCCTGCATCCCGGGCCGGTGGCGATTCCCGCCGCGCTGGCGACCGCCCAGGCCCGGGGCGCGGGGGCGGAGGCGTTTCTCGACGCGCTGGTCATCGGCTACGAGGCGATGATCCGCATCGGCGCCTCGGTCGGGCCGGGGCATTACCAGCGCTGGCACAACACCTCGACCTGCGGGCCCTTCGGGGCGGCGGCGGCCTCCGGCGCGCTGCTGGGGCTCTCCGAGGACGCGATGGTCTGGGCGCTGGGCAACGCCGGCGCGCAGGCCGCGGGCCCCTGGCGCTGCCGGCATGAGCCGGTGATGACCAAGCAACTCCACACCGCCCGTGCCGCCATGTCCGGACTGCAAGCCGCCGAACTCGCCGCCCTCGGCTTCACCGGGCCGGAGGAGATGCTGGAGGGGATCCAGGGTTTCTACGCCGCCTTCTGCCCGGACCCGGACCCGGCCGCCGTGACCGCCGACCTCGACGGCCCGTGGAAGGTCTGGGACGTCAGCTTCAAGCCCTGGCCCGCCTGCCGCCACGCGCATCCGACCATCGACGCGGCGCTGATCCTCCGCGGCCGCGGCGCGACACCGGACGCGATCCGCGCCATCCGCGTCGAGTCCTACGCCGAGGCCATCAACTTCTGCGACCGCGCCGCGCCTCAGACGGTGATCCAGGCCAAGTTCAGCCTCCAGCACGCCGTCGCCGCCTGCCTTGCCGAAGGCCCGCCGCCGCTGGCGCTGTTCGAGATGCCGGCCGTCGCCCGCCCCGACCTGACCCGCCTGCGCTGCCTGACCACGGTGACCGAGACCCCGGGCTTCACCGCCGCCTTCCCCGCCCGCTACGGCGCCGCGGTGGAGGTGGACCTCGCCTCCGGCGAGACCCTGCGCGCCGAAGCCCCCGACGCGCTGGGCGATCCCGAGAACCCGGTGGACGAAGCCCGCCTCGTCGCCAAGGCTCGCGCCCTCTGCGCCGCGGGCGGCCGCTCCCCCGCCCAGGCCGACCGGCTGATCGCCGCGGCGCTGGCCTTGCCCGAGGGCGGCCACGCGCCGCTCGCAGCCTTCGCCTCGGCGCTCGCCGAGACCCCCGAACTTTCCGCCTGAGGACTGACCCAGTGACCGCCTATCCCAGCTATTTCGACGCGCTCGACCCTGCGAAGCTGACCCGCGACTACCCGGTCGACCTGCTCGGCGCCTATGCCGGCATGAGCCGCGACGAGCTGCGCGCCAGGCAGAACGCGCGGTTCCTGAGCCTGATGGACTTCGCCTGGAAGGTGCCCTTCTACGCCCGCCACTGGGGCGCTGCGGGGGTGGAGGCTGGGGACATCAAGAGCCTCGACGACATCGTCAAGCTGCCGGTCTATTCCAAGTCGGACCTCATGGCCTCGGTCGAGGCCTTCCCGCCCATCGGCGACTTCCACGGGCGCGACTGCCACGGGGCCGGGCCGCGGCCGCCGATGATCATGCAGACCACGTCGGGCACCACCGGCAAGCCGCAGCCGCTGATCTACGGCGCGAAAAGCCGCGAGGTGCAGAACATGCTGCTCGCCCGCATCTACCGCCTGCAGGGCATGACCCCGGACGACGTGGTCCACTGCGTCTACGGCTTCGGCATGGTCAACGGCGGGCACTATGTGCGCGAAGCCATCAACCACTGGATCGGCGCGCCGATGCTGACCGCGGGCACCGGCGCCGACATGCGCTCCGCCCAGCAGGTGCGGATGATGAAGGATTTCGGAGCCACGATGATCGTGGGCTTCGGGGACTATGTGAAGCGGCTCGCCGATGTGGCGCGGGAGGAAGGGCTGATCCCCGGCGAGGACATCAGGATCCGCATGATCTCCGGCCATATCGGGGCGGACAGCGCCGAGTCCATGTCCCAGGCCTGGGGCGGCGCCGAGGTCTATGACTGGTATGGCGTCGGCGATACCGGCACCATCGCCGGGCAGGGGCCGGACCGGGACGGAATGCATGTGATGGAGGACGCCCAGTTCCTCGAAATCCTCGACGTGGAGGACGGGACCCCGGTGAAGGAGGGCGAGATCGGCGACATGGTCTGCACATGCCTCTTCAAGGACGACCTCTACCCGATCATCCGCTTCAACACCCATGACGTGACCGAGGCGCTGACCGGCGCCAACCCGCTGGACCTGCCCTTCGGGCGCATCCGCGGCTTCATGGGCCGGTCCGACAACATGGTGAAGCTGCGCGGGATCAACATCTACCCGCAGGGCATCGGCGCGCTTCTGTCGGCGCAGTTCCCGCAGATGGCCGCGGAATACATCTGCCGGGTCGAGAAGCAGGACGGCCGCGACGAGATGACGGTGATCGCCGAGGTCTCGGACCGGCCCGACGGGCTGGGGGCGGCGATGGAGGCCGCGCTGAAAACCCGGCTGGGCGTGCAGATCGCGGTGGAACTGGCCGCGCCGGGCGAGACCGCGCCCCTGACCCAGATCGAGAGCCGGCAGAAGCCGCTTCGCCTGATCGACGCGCGGAAGGCGTCGTGACGGGCGCCGTCGCCGCCCGGACCCGCGACGCGCTGGCCCGGATCGAGGCGAGCGTCGCGGCGGGCGAGGCGATTTTCCTGTCGGTGGACCCCGCCGGCGCGGCGCAGGCGGCGGCGGAGGCGGACGCCCGCGCCGCGCTGGGCCGGGCGCGGGGGGCGCTGGACGGCAAGCTGGCCGCGGTGAAGGACAACCTCGCCATGGCGGGGCGGCCCTGGACTGCGGGCATCGCCGGCTGGCGGGACCGGGTGGCGGACCGCGACGCGGGCTCGGTCGCGCGGCTGCGGGCGGCGGGCGCGGTGATCCTGGGCGGCGTGAACCTGCATGAGGGCGCGTTGGGGGCGACCACCGACAACGCGGCCTTCGGGCGCTGCGTCAACCCGCTGGGCGCGGGGCTGACGCCGGGCGGCTCGTCCGGCGGGTCGGGGGCGGCGGTGGCGGCGGGGCTCGCCGACCTCGCGCTCGGCACCGACACCATGGGGTCGGTCCGCATCCCCGCGGCCTATTGCGGGATCTGCGGGGCGAAGCCCACCGCCGGGCTGATCGGGCGCTCGGGACTGGCCTATCTCGCCCCCACGCTCGATACGGTGGGGCCGCTGACCCGGCGGGCGGCGGAGCTTTGGCCGGCGCTGGAGGCGCTGGCGGGCGTGGACCCCGACGACCCGGACGCGCGCCCCGCCCGCGGCGGCTGGTCGGCGCGGCCCGATATCTCGCTCCGCGGGGTGCGGCTGGGCCTGCCCCGTCAGATCGAGGCGGTGGACTGCGAACCCGCCGTGCGCGCGGGGCTGATGCGCGCGGTCGAGGCCGCGAAACGGCTCGGCGCGCGGGTGGTGGAGCTGGACCTCCACGGCTGGGATCCGGGGCGCGCGCGGCGCGGCGGGTTGCTGATCTCGGAGGCCGAGGGCGCCGCGGAAATGGCGGCGCTGATGGACCGGCAGGGCGCGATTTCCGACCATCTCGCCGCGCTGCTGGCCTATGGGCGCGACGCGGGCGCGCTGCGCATGGTCGACGCCTATGCGCGGGCGCGGGCGGCGGCGGCGGCCTGCGCGCGGGGCCTGGCGGAGTGCGACGCGCTGCTGATGCCCACCGCCCCGCAACGCGCCTTCCCGCATGGCGCGCCCGCCCCGGCCAACCAGGCCGATTTCACCGCGCTGGCCAATTTCGCAGGCGCCCCGGCGGTGGCCCTGCCGGTCCCGCTGGAGGGCGAGACGCTCCCCGCCTCCGTGCAGTTGCTCGGCCCGGCGTGGTCCGAAGCCCGGCTGACCGCCTGGGCGGAGGCGCTGGACGAGGCGCTGAACGGGTAGCGGCCGCCGCCGCCCGCCGGGAACGAAAAAGGGGGCCGCGAGGCCCCCTTCGCTTTGGCGTGCGCCCCGGCCTCAGCCGAAGACCGGCGGACGTTTTTCGAGGAAGGCGCGGTAGCCCTCCTGGAAATCCTCGGAGGCGAAGGCGGCGTCGAAGAGCGCGCGAAGCTCCGGCGTCTCCTCCTCCGCCCCGTCGCGGATCGCCTGCACCATGCGCTTGGAGGTGGTCAGCGAGACGGGGGAGAGCGTCGCCAGGTGCTCGGCATAGGCCATCGCCTCGGCCGCCAGCGCGTCGGCGGGAAACACCCGGTCGATCAGGCCGATGCGCAGGGCCTCCGCGGCCTCCAGCAACCGGCCGGAGAACAGGATGTCCTTGGCCCGCGCCGGGCCGACAAGCTGCATCAACTGCTTGACGTCGCCGAAGGAATAGGCCGCGCCCAGCTTCGCCGGCGGGATGCCGAAGCGCGCCCCCTCGGCGGCGAAGCGCAGGTCGCAGGCCAGCGACAGCCCGCAGCCCCCGCCCACGCAGGCGCCCCACACCACCGCGATCACCGGCTTGGGCAGGCGGGCCATGGCCGACTGCCCCGCGCGGACCGCGTCGTTATAGGCCCGCGCCGTCGCCGCGGTTTCGTAGACCTGAGGGAACTCGGCGATGTCGGCGCCGCCCGAGAAGGCCCGCTCCCCCGCCCCGCGGACCAGCAGGACCCGGATCCGCGCGTCGGCCGCGACCCCCGCCGCGATCTCCGGCAGGGCGGCCCACATGGCGAGGTTGAAGGCGTTGCGCTGGGGCTCGCGGTTCAGGGTCAGGGTCGCGACCGGGCCTTCGACCGCCAGGGTCATCGCGCCGTCGGCGTAGCGGTCTTGCAGGGTCATCGCAGGCTCTCCGGCAGCCAGGTGGCGAGGCCCGGGAAGGCGACCAGCAGCAGCACCAGCGCCACCATCAGCAGGCAGAACGGCGCCGCCGACCAGGCGATGCGGCCCAGAGGCATGCCGGTCAGTCCCCGGATCACGAACAGGTTGAAGCCGATGGGCGGGGTGATCTGGGCCATCTCGACGGTCACGATCAGGAAGATCCCGAACCACACCGGGTCGAAGCCCGCGGCCAGCACCAGCGGCAGGGTGACGGGCAGGGTCATCACGATGGTCGACAGCCCGTCGAGGAAGCAGCCCAGGCCCAGGTAAAACACCATCAGGATCAGGATCAGCAGGGTGGGGCTGAGGTTCAGGGACTCGATCGCCGCGGCGACGTCGGTGGGGATCGCCAGCCGCGCCATGGCCTTGGACAGGAACAGCGCGCCGCAGAGAATAAGCCCGATCATCGAGCAGGTCTTGACCGTGGACCCCAGCGCCTTGCGCAGCATGGTCAGCGAAAGCTGCCCCTCGCTCGCCGCCAGGATCAGCCCGCCCAGCACGCCCACCGCCGCGGCCTCGGTCACCGAGGCGAAGCCCGCGTACATGGACCCCAGCACGAACACGATCAGCACCGAGACCGGCGCCAGCTTGACCAGCGCCCGCGCCTTGTGCCCCCAGCTCGTCCCCGGCTCCTTCGGGGGCAGGGCGTCCTTGCGGAAGGTGGCGACGATGCCGATCCAGCTCATGAACAGCACAGCCAGGATCAGGCCCGGGATCACGCCGGCGATGAACAGGTCGAGGATCGAGACCTCGGCCAGCACCCCGTAGACGATCAGCGGGATCGAGGGCGGGATCAGCAGGCCCATGGTCCCCGCCCCGGCCAGCGCGCCGGCGGACAGCGCCCGGTCGTAGCCCCGCGCCTCCAGCTCTTTCAGCGTGATGCGCCCCACCGTGGCGGTGGTGGCGGCGGACGAGCCCGAGACGGCGGCGAAGATCGTGCAGCCCAGCACGGTGATATGCACCAGCCGCCCCGGCAGGCGCCGCACGAAGGGGGCGAGCCCGGCGAAGAGGTTCTCGCTGAGGCGGGTGTGGAACAGGATCTCGCCCATCAGGATGAACAGCGGCAGCGTCACCAGCTCCAGCGCCGTGGTGGAGGACCACAGGTCGCCGGCCAGGAACCGGTCGACCTTCATGTTCTTGAAGACTTCGAGCGACAGGATGCCGACCGAAAGCAGCGAGAAGCCGACCCAGACCCCGCCGCCGAGGGTCAGCAGCAGCAGGCCGGCCATGAAACCGAGGGGGGCGGTCATACGTGGGTCTCCTCTGCGCCGGCGGTCTCGGGGGGCGCGCCCATGATCAGCCGGATCAGACGGGCGAGCAGGCCCAGCGCCAGGATCGTCAGGCCGGCGGCCAGCAGTCCCTGCGGGTAGACCAGCGGCGTGCGGGTGGGGAAGACGGAGGTGGAGCCGAAGCCGTAGGAGCGGATGGCGTATTCGGTGACCGCCCAGGCGGCGAAGCCCGCCACCCCCAGCGCGAAGGCGGTGCCGATGGCGTCGGCGATGCGGTGCGCGCCGGCGGGCAGCAGGTTGGTGAGCACCTGCACCCGCACATGGCCCGCATCGCGCAGGGTCCAGCCGGAGCCGCAGAACAGCGTCGCCGCCAGCAGGTAGCCGGAATACTCCACCGCCCAGGGCTGGGACCAGGTGAAGAAGGAGGTGGTGACCACCTCGACGATCAGCATCGCCGCCAGCCCCGCGGCGCAGAGCCCGGCCACGACCGCGCCGGCCACGCAAAGCCCGTCGATGATCTTGAGGATGAGGGTCATGGGCGTCTCCCGGTGGTCAGGCGCCGCGGGGCGGGACGCGGCCGCGTCCCGGCGGAGGGGGGCGGCGGCGGTCACTTGGCCCCGCCCTTGACGATCTCCGCCTTGTAGGCGGCGAGGATGTCGCCGGCGCCGGGCACGCGGGCGGCGAAGTCGTCGGCCATGTCGGCGGTGACCTCGCGCATCCTGGCGGCCATCTCGGGCGAGGGGGCGTCCACGGTCATGCCATGGGCGGCCAGCTCCTCCATCCGCCTGGCGTGCTCGGCGCGCGAGATCGCCCAGAAACCCGGCTCCATCTCCTGGGCCACCCGCTCCATCGCCGCCTGCTGGTCGGCGGTCAGCTCGTTCCAGTCGTCGAGGTTGATGGCCATGACGTTCGACGCCCACAGGTGGTTGGTGTTGTAGACGTGGTTGAGGAATTCCCAATACTTCTGCGCGACCGCGGTGGCGCCCGAGGTCATCACCGCGTCCAGCTTGCCGGTGGCCAGCGCCGGCACGATGTCGGTGTTGTTGAGCTGCAGCGGCACGAGGCCCAGCCGCCCGACCATGGTCGCCGACATGCCGTCGGAGGTGCGCATCCGCATCCCCGACAGGTCCTCGAAGCTCGCCACCGGCTCCTTGGTGAAGAAGTTCTGCGCGGGCCAGGGCACGATATAAAGCGCCTTCTGGTTGCGCTTCTCCAGCTCCGCTTCCCAGACCGGGCGGACCAGGGCGTGCAGGACCTTCAGGTCGTCCTGGGTGTCGACCAGGAAGGGAATCGCCTCGATGCCCAGGATCGGCACGTCGCCGACATTCACGAACATCCCGTATTCGGCCATCGGGACCGCGCCGTCCTCGACCGCGCGCAGGGTCTCGGACCCCTTGATGCCCAGCGCGCCGGCGGGGTGGACGGTGAGCTTGACGGCGCCGCCGGTCGCCTCCGCCACCGCCTCGGCATAGGCGATGGCGTCGAGGGTGTGGAACTCGGTGGCGCCCCAGGGGACGGAGACGTCCCATTCCACAGCGTCCGCATCCGCGCGCGCGGGCGCAGGGGCGAGCAGAGGGGCGGCCAGCAGCGCGGCGGCGGCGGCGGCCAGCGTCGACAGGCGCGGCAGGGCGAGACGGGAAAGGGGCAGGGCGCGGGACGGCATGAGGGGGCGACTCCGGCTGGGAGAGGGAGGAGCGTTCGCCGGGCCCCGGTCTTCGTCGAGGTCTCGGTTCAGGGCGCGGACCGGTCGGGCCGGCTCCGGGTCAGGGCGTTGCCGCCGGGGCCCCGCCTCCGCGTCGGGGCCGTCCGGCGGGCGCCGGGGCCGTCCCCGCCCGCCGCGTCCGCGGCCCGCGGGACGGCGGCCGGGGGGCCGGGCGCGCGGCCCGGACCCCGGCCCCTTCAGGTCACTCCGCGGTCAGCTTGCGGAATTCCTCGATGATCGGGCCGGCCTCGGGCACGCGGGCGACGAAGTCGTCGGCCATGTCGGCGGTGACTTCGCGCATCTTGGCGAGGATCTCCGGCGACGGGGCCTGCACGGTCATCCCGTTCTCCTGAAGCTGCGCCATCCGCTTGCCGTGCTCGGCCTCGGAGATCGCCCAGAACTCCGGCTCCATCTTCTTGGCCAGGCTCTCCATGATCTCCTGCTGCTCTTCGGTCAGCTCGTTCCAGTAGTCCAGGTTCACCACCAGCACGTTGGTCGCCCACAGGTGGTTGGTGTTGTAGACGTGGTTGAGGAACTCCCAATACTTCTGCGCCGCGGCGGTGGAGCCCGAGGTCATCACCGCGTCCAGCTTGCCGGTGGCCAGCGCCGGCACGATGTCGGCGTTGTTCATCTGCAGCGCCGCCATGCCGAGCCGCGAGACCATGGTCGCGGTGTTGGCGTCATAGGTGCGCATCTTGATGCCTTCGAAGTCCTCGAAGGTGTTGATCTCCTTCTTGGTGAAGAAGTTCTGGCTGGGCCACGGCACCATGTAGAGCGGCTTCTGGTTGCGCTTCTCAAGCTCGGCCTCCCAGATCGGGCGGACCAGCGAGTGCATGGTCTTGAGCTGCGCATAGTCCTTCACCAGGAAGGGCAGGGCCTCGATGCCCAGGATCGGCAGGTCGCCGACATTCTGGAACATGCCGTATTCGGCCATGGGGACCGCGCCGTCCTCGACCGCGCGGAGGCTCTCGTTGGCCTTGATGCCCAGCGCGCCGCCGGGATGGATGGTCAGCTTCACCTCGCCGTTGGTCGCCTCCTCGACGGCCTTGGCGTAGTTCATGCCGTCGACGGTGTGGAACTCGGTGGCCCCCCAGGGGAAGGACACGTCCCATTCCACCGCGGCGGCGGGCGTTGCGAGGGCGCCGGCGACGAGGCCGGCCATGGCGAGACGCATGATCATGCGGGGCACCTCCTGGTGTCTGTTGGACGGAATGGCCGGTCCCGGTTCTGCGCCGGGGTCTCGGATCGGCGGAGGAGGCGCCCGGAGGCGCCCCCCGGGGTCACGCCGGGGCGCGCTCGATGAGCTGCCGGGCGATGATGATGCGCTGCATTTCGTTGGTGCCCTCGCCGATGCACATCAGCGGGGCGTCGCGGTAATACCGCTCCACGTGCAGCTCCTTGGAGTAGCCGTAGCCGCCATGGATGCGCATGGCGTCGAGGCTGTTGGCGACCGCGGCTTCGGAGGCGGCGTATTTGGCCATCCCCGCCTCCATGTCGCAGCGCTCGCCCCGGTCATAGGCCGCGGCGGCGTCGTAGGTGAGCAGGGAGGCCGAGCGCGCCCGCACCGCCATTTCGCCCAGCATGAGCTGGATGGCCTGATGCTCCCCGATCGGCTTGCCGAAGGTTTTTCGAATTTGCGCGTATCGGACGGAGTCCTTGAGCGCGGCCGAAGCCAGCCCGCAGCCGCGCGCGGCCACGTTGATGCGCCCCAGCTCCAGCCCGCCGACGGCCGTTTGAAAACCCTTGCCCTCGACCCCGCCGATCAGGCGGTCGCCGCCGACGCGGTAGTTCTCGAAGACCAGTTCCGCGCTGTCGATGCCCTTGTAGCCGAGCTTCTCCAGCTTCTTGGAGACGGTGAAGCCCTCGCCCTTCTCGGCGAGGAACATGGACATGCCCTTGTGGCGGGGCGTGGCCTCCGGGTCGGTCTTGACCAGCAGCGCGAAGACCGAGCCGTGGATGCCGTTCGAGATCCAGGTCTTGGTCCCGTCGATGACGTAGCCGTTGCCGTCCTTGCGCGCCCGGGTGCGGATGCCCTGAAGGTCGGTGCCCGCGTCGGGTTCGGTCAGCGCGAGGCCGCCGCGCAGCTCGCCGGTGGCGAAGCGGGGCAGCCATTCGCGCTTCTGCTCCTCGGTGCCCATGCGGGTCACGCAGGAGGCCATGATGAGATGGCTGTTGAAGATGCCCGACAGGCTCATCCAGGTCTCGGCGATCTTCTCCACGATCATCGCGTAGGTGGTCGCGCTGAGGCCCAGTCCGCCGTATTCCTCGGGGATGGTCGCGCCGAAGAGGCCGAGTTCGGCCATCTGCGCCACCATCTCCGCCGGCCATTCGTCGGCATGTTCGAGCTTGAGCACATGCGGGCGCACGTCCCGCTCCAGCCATTTTTCGACCGCTTCCAGGATCATGCGGTCGTCGTCGGAGAAGGTCGCGGCCATCAGTAGCCCGCCTTCTCTTCGTTCTCGAAGCCCTGCTTGGCGACCAGCACGGTGCGCACGAAGGAGCAGACCTCCTTGCCGTTCTGGTTGAAGCCGCGGGTGGCGACGGTCACCAGGCCGGCGCCGGGGCGGGACTTGCTCTCGCGCTTCTCCAGCACCTCGGACTCGGCGGTCAGGGTGTCGCCGGCGAAGAGCGGGAAGGTCAGCTTGATGTCGGTCCAGCCCAGATTGGCGATGGCCTTCTGGGAGACGTCGGTCACCGACATGCCGACCATCAGCGCCACGGTCAGGGGCGAGCAGACGATGGTTTTCCCGAACTCGGAATGCTTGGCGTATTCCTCGTCGAAATGCATCGGATGGGTGTTCATCGTCAGCAGGGTGAACCAGGTGTTGTCGGTCTCGGTGATGGTCCGGCCGGGGCGGTGCTCATAGATGTCGCCCGGCTGGAAATCCTCGAAATAGCGCCCGAAGCGCTCCCGGTAGCGGTTCTCGCCGACTTTCTCGATGGTTCCGGCCATGGGTCCAGGTCGCCTTTTTATGACGCGGCGCGGGGGCCGCATTTGTCCGGACTATCGGGCTTTCGCCGCGATTCTGTCAAGGAGTTGTCCGGACAAATTTGCCCCCCCGTCGGTCAGCCCCGCGCCCCCGGGATCACCGTCATTCCGGCCAGCGCCCCGGCGTCCTCCAGCGTCTCGGCCCGCGCCACCGTGGCGATCAACGCGTCGGCGGCGGCGTCGGCCATCGGCGCCCGGCCCCAGCCCACGCAGCGGCGGAACTTGGCGAGGTTCTCGTCGTCGGTCAGCGCCCGTTGCGGGTGGCCGTAGACATGGGGGATGTCGATCTCGTGGACCGTGCCGTCGGTCAGCGTCACCTGCCACCATTGCGGGGCCAGCGCGCTCTGGCTGGGGTTGTCGTCGGTCTCCACCTCCACCCGCGCCGCGAAGGCGTGGACGCGCGGATCGGACAGCACCGCGGGGTCGGAGAATTCCGGCACGTCCACCTTGCCGCGCGCGAGCCAGGCGCCGGCCACGTAACGCAGGCAGAGCTTGGCGTAGTTGGGCTCCGGGTTCGGAATGTCCGGGCGGCCCACAAGGCGGGTGACCAGCGGCGGCGCGGTCCCCTTCACCGCGGCCACGTCCTCGGGCGCGAAGCCGTGGGTCTCGGTCAGCCGCATCAGCGCGTCGACCACCCCGTGGGTCAGGCGGCCGGAGGGGAAAGGCTTGTGCGAGAGGCGGGAGATCTGCCACTCCCGCCCCATCTTCTCACGGATCGGGGCGAGGTCGAAGTCGCCGTTCTCCAGCAGGCGGAAATAGCCGTATTGCCCGTCGAACACGTCATGCGGGCCGCGGAAGCCGGCGGCGGCGAGGTCGATGGCCCCGATGGCGCCGCGGGCGTTGAAGCCGATCTGCAGGCCCAGCACCGGCGAGCCCTCGACATGCGCCTGAAGCGTGCCGGAGGTCTGGCCATACATGGCGCCCAGCGCATCCTTCACGCCGGTCTTGTCCAGACCCTCCAGCCGGGCCATGGCGGCGACGGCGCCGAAGCCGCCGGCGGTGGCGGGGCGGAACCAGCGGATGGGCCCGTAGGCGGCGACGCCCAGCAGGGTGGCGACGTCGACGCCGATGCACATGGCGAGCAGGAAGTCCTTGCCCGACACCGGGTTCCTGCGCCCCGCCCGCCGCTCGCAATAGGCCATCAGCGCGCTGAGCACGGTGGCCATCGGGTGCACCACCGCGTCCTCATGCACGCAGTCGTATTCGAGGCAGTGGATCTGGTAGGCGTTGACCACCGCGGCCTGGGTGGCGGGCAGGCGTTCGCCGGTCACCCAGACGGTGGCCTCGTCGCCGTCGCCCCAGCCCCGCGCGGTGGCGATCAGCGCGTCGATCGCCGCGCCGCGGGACCCCGCGATGCCGACGCCGAGCGTGTCGAGCAGGTAGGTCCGCGCCCGGTGCAGGTCGTGGTCCGAGAGGTCCTCGTAGCGGGCGCCCAGGACATGGTCGACGATCACGTCGAGAATGGGTTTTTCGGTCATGCGTGCTCCTCCGCGCGCCAGAGATCGGGGGCGGGATAGTCGGCGGCCAGCCAGCGGTCGCCCTCGCGCGCCGTCCAGCTCAGCGCCGCCGACCAGGCGAGCCGGCCCAGCCGGGCGAGGTCGGTCGCGTCATAGGTGCGGCGCGCCTGCGCGGCGGCGACGATCTGGCCGACCATGCGCCCGCCCGAGAAGAAGGGATGGTAGATCGAGGACCCCATGCGCGAGGTCTTGAGGAACTGGCGGAACTCCGCGTCCTCGTCGGTGTCGGCCACCAGGATCGGGCGTTCGCGGGCGACCACGGCGCCGGGATGGTTCCATTCGATGGGGATCGACAGGCGCCGCTGCTCGGGCGGGAAGCCGGCGGAGGCGACCAGCATGTTGTAGCGCCGGTCCGGGGTGACGAGGAACACGCCGCCGATGCGGTAGTCGCGCTCCCCCTCCTTCAGCCCGCCGGGGGCGGCGGCGGCGTCGGGGTCGCCCAGGCCGGCCTGCGCCGCGGCGGTCAGCGCGGCGAAGGCGGTTTCGAGATCCGGGGCGCCGGCCGCGGCGGCGGCGGCCTCGGCGGCGAGGGCGTCGAATTCGGGGTCGGTCAGGCGGGGCATGCGGGCGGGGTCCTGGGGAGGCGCGGGGGCGGCGCGGGGGCGGGATGCCTTCCCGCAGCGGCCCGGCAAAGACCGCCGCGGGAAGGGGGCCGTCCGGGCGTAGGGCCAACACGCGGCCCGGACGGTCGCCCGTCCGGCGCCGACAGGGGGGCGCGCCGGACGGGATCGGCGGGGCCGGGGAGGCGGCGCCCCCCCCCGGCCGGTCGGGTCACTCGATGGTCAGGCCGACCACGGGGCCGATATTGGCGTTCCACAGCTCCACGCAGGCGTCGCCGCAGCGGGCCTTGAAGCCGGGCAGAACCGCTTCGATCATGGCCTTGCGGCGCAGCTCCACATCCTCCGGCGTCGGGTCGACGCGGACCATGCCGGCGGGCTCGCCCTCCGGGCAGGGGCCGGTGGTGTTGCAGGCCACGCCGATCTCGTTCTCCCTGGCGTTCAGGGCCCACATCTCATCCTCGAGCTTGGCCATCTCGGTCTTGATGAGGGTCCGCTGCGCCTCCGGCAGCCCGTCCCACCAGGCCTTGTTGGCCATGGTCGCGCCCGAACCCCAGTTGACCGGCAGGGTGTAGAGATACTTGGCGCCCTCGTGCCACTTGGCCGAATAGCCGCCCAGCGTGCCGGTGATGGCGCAGTCGATCACGCCCTGCTGCAGGCCCTGCTGGACCTCGCCGAAGGCCATGGCCACGGCCTGACCGCCGAAATACTCGATGAAATCGGCCTGCGAGGCGCCGGACGACCGGACCTTCTTGCCCTTCAGGTCGGCGAGGCCGGTGAACTCGTCCCGGCAATATAGGATCTGCGCCTGGTAGGACTGCAGGGTCAGCAGCTCCAGCCCCATTTCCTTGGCGTAATAGTCCTCCAGCGCCGGGCGCATCGCCTCGGTCACCGCCTTGAACTCCTCGATGGTGGGGTTGAGCCCCGCGAGGTCGGTGGCGTCGTTGATCGGCACGTCGCCGGCCGAATGGCCGAGCTGGCCGGTGGCCACGTTCATCACGCCCTGGCCGAGCAGGCGGTAGATCTCCGGCCCCTTCAGGCCCATCTCGTTCCAGGGCTTGAAGTTGGCGGTGATCTCGCCGCCCGAGAGCGCGGGCAGCTTCTCGGTCCAGAACGGCGCTTCGAGCGTCTTGGACTGGGTGGTGATGCCGAGATTGCCGACGACGTTCACCGTCAGCGCCTGGGCGGCGCCGGCGAGGACGGCGAAGGCCGTGGCCCCGGCCAGCAAGGTCTTGATCCGCATGGTTTGGTCCCTCCGTCTGTTGGTCGTTCCGTTCGGTCGTTGGGGCGGCGGTCACATGGCGATGGCCGGCAGCCACAGCGCCAGGTCGGGGGCCAGGATCAGCAGCCCGATCATGGCGAGCATCATCGCGAGGAAGGGCAGGGCCCCCAGCATCACCTGCCGGATCGGGCCGGGAGAGCCGCCCCGCACGCCCTGCACGACGAAGAGGTTGACCCCGATGGGCGGCGTGATCAGCGCGGCCTCGATCAGGATCATGAACAGCACCCCGAACCACACCAGGTCGAAGCCCAGCGCCGCGACCACGGGGGCGACGACGGGGGTGGTGGCGACCATCAGGCTCAGCGTCTCCATGAAGCAGCCCAGCACCAGATAGGCGGCGACGATGATCAGGATCACCGTGGTCGGCGACACGTCGAGCGCGGTCATCGCGCCGGTGATCGCCGAGGTCAGGCCGATGGAGACCATCACGAAGTTGAGGAAGAAGGCCGCGACGACGATCAGCATGACCATCGCCGTGGTGCGCATCGCCCCCTCCAGCGCCGCCCAGAGCGAGGCCATGGAAAGCTTGCCGCGCGCGGCGGCAAGGATCATCGAGGCGACGACGCCCAGCGCCGCGGCCTCGGTCGGCGTGGCGAAGCCCGCATAGATCGAGCCCACCACCACGCAGAACAGCCCCAGCGGCGCGGCCAGCGCCCGCAGGCCGCGCCAGCGCGCCGCCCAGTCCGCCTCGCCCCGCCCGCCGTCGAGCCCGGGGCGCAGGATGCAGATGCCGGCGATGACGGCGGAGAACAGCAGCGCCAGCAGCAGTCCCGGGATCAGGGCGGCGAGGTAAAGCCGCGTCACCGACACCTCGGCCAGCACGCCGTAGAGGATCATGTTCACCGAGGGCGGAATCAGGATGCCCAGCGTCCCCCCCGCGGCGATGGAGCCGAGATAGAGCGAGGGGTTATAGCCCAGCCGCGTCATGTTGGGGATCGCCACCGTGCCGATGGTGGCCGCGGTGGCGACCGAGGACCCCGAGGTCGCCGCGAACAGCGTGCAGGAGGCGATGTTGGTGTGCATCAGCCCGCCTGGCACCCGGTTCACCCAGGCGTCCACGCCCTCGTACATGTCGCGCGCGATGCCGGCGCGCAGCAGGATCTCGCCCATCAGGATGAACATGGGGGCGGCGACCAGCACGAATTCGGTGGAGGCGGACCACAGGATCTCGCCCAGCGCGGGCAGGAGGGGGAAGAACGAATAGACGTCCGACAGGGTGACGGCGAGGATGCCCAGCACCGCGGCGACGGGCAGGGCCAGCGCGATCAGGCCGGCGAGGATCAGGGCGGCGACGCCGGTCATGCGGTCTCCTCCTCGCGGACCACGCCGGCGTCGGCATGGAGCTGCGCGAAGCGTCCGCGCCCCAGCCGCAGCAGCGCCTGGGCGGCGAGCAGCACGGCGATGGCGGCGAACCAGGTCAGCCCCGCCGCCCAGACCGACTGGGGCACGACCAGCGGCAGGCGCAGGGTGGAATTGGGCATCGCCCCCATGGCGGCGGAGCGCATCGCCACCCCCCAGCCATGCCAGGCCATCACCGAGGCCATGGCGGCCAGCGACAGGAGCGACAGCGCATCCAGCAGGGCGCGGGCGGGCAGGGGCAGGCGGGCGTAGATAAGGTCGATGCGGATATGCGCCCGCTCGGTCAGCGCATAGGCGAAGCCGAAGGCCACCGCGGCGGCGAAGCCGAAATTGGTCAGCTCGAAACTGTGCAGCTGCGCCGTGGCGCCGACGCCGCCGGGCAGGTTGCGCAGCACCACCTCGACCGAGACCAGCACCGCGCAGGCCAGCACCACCAGCCCGCCCAGCCGCGCCGACCAGCGCGAGGCCGCGCGCACCGCGCGCTCGAACCGCGCCTCGAGGCTCATGCCGCCCCCCTTTCCCGGCCGAGCCGTGCGAAGAGCGGGCGCATCAGCAGCGGCGCCGCGTAGATCGGGATCTGGGCGGTGACGACGACGAGCGCGATGCGCTCCTCCACCGCTCCGGTGACGGCGGCGACCATCAGCGCCATGTTGCGCACCGCGGAGGCGAGGCCGGCGGCGGCGGAGCGGTCGCGCCCCGCGCCCCGGAAGGCCAGCGCCCCGCCCAGGCAGGCGGCGGCCGACAGCGCCCAGGCCGCAGCCAGGATCTCCAGCCAGCCCGAAGGGTCGTGGAACAGCGGCGCGCGGATGTCCTCGGTGATCGCGAAGCCGATCAGCGCCATCAACGCCACCGCGGCGGCGTCGAGCGGGACCGCGGCGCGGTTCACCCGCGCAGCCCCGAGCACCCGGCGGGCCAGCAGCGCCAGCCCGAAGGCCGCGAAGATCAGGCCCGCCAGCCGCAGCGACAGGGCGGTGACGTCCACCCCCTGCTCCATCCCCGGCAGCAGCGCGGTGACCGCCCAGACCGTGGCGGGGGCGAAGAGCGTCGCGGGGATCGACAGCGCGGTGACATAGGCCGGGTCGATGCGCACGATGATCGCGAAGGCGGCCGAGGACGACAGCGGCGGCGCCGCGGCGCAGAGCGCGAGGCCCGCCGCCAGCCAGCCGGGCGCCCCCAGCGCGAAGGCGACGCCTGCGGCGAGCGCGGGCATGGCGATCAGCATCGCCGCGCAGACGGCGGCGATATGGCCGGGCCGGTCGAAGGCGGCGCGCAGCCGCGCCGGCTCCACCCGCAGCATCGACAGCACCACCAGCGCCACCGACAGGGGCGCCACCCAGGGGCGCAGCAGGGCCGTCGCCTCCGGCGCCGCCAGCCCGAGGGCCAGCGCCGCCGGCATCATCACCGGGGCCGAGGCCGAAAAGCGGCGCAGCGCGCCGGTCATCGGATCGCGTCCCGCGCGGACGGGTCCCGGCCCCCGCGCATCTCAGCCCTGCCAGGGGCAGCAGTCGCGGAACCGCGCCGCGATCTGGCCGCGCTGGGCGATCCACACGCCCTCGTCCTGCGCCGCGGTGACATGGGACAGGAACTCGTCCAGCGCCCAGATCCGGCCGGGGCGGCCGATGATGCGCAGATGCAGACCCACGTTGAGCATCTTCGGCCCCTCCTCCTTCGACTCGGCCAGCAGCCAGTCGAAGGACTTCTTCGCGTAGTCCAGCCACGCCTGCGGGGTCAGCGAAGGCGAGGTCCAGAACTTCATGTCGTTGGTGTCGATGGCGTAGGGCATGCAGATGAGCGGCTTGACCGAGCCGTCCTCCATCTCCACCGGCTCCCAGCGCGGCACGTCGTCGGACATGTCGTCCATGTGATACTCGTAGCCCTCCTCCACCAGCAGCCGGCGGGTGCGCGGGGTGTGGAGGTAGCGGGAGAGCCAGCCGGTGGGGCGGGTCCCGGTGGTCGCCTCGATGGAGGACGCGGCCCTGGCGATGAACTCGCGCTCCCGCGGTTCGTCGTAGGAGAACTGGTGGATCCAGCGATAGCCGTGGGAGGTCGGCTCGTGCCCGCCGTCGCGGATCGCGGCGGCGATATGAGGCGCGCGCTCCAGGCTCAGCGCCGCGGCGGTGACGGAGGTCGTCACGCCGTGCTTCTCCAGCAGCTTGAAGATGCGGGGGCCGCCGGCGCGGATGCCGTATTGATAGTTCGACTCGTTGGCGTAGTTGCGGATCGGGGCGCCGAGCGCCACGCCCAGCTCGTCCACCGGCTCCGGCTTCTTGTCGCCGTCGGCGATGGACATCTCCGAGCCTTCCTCGACATTGACCACCACCGACAGCGCCAGGGTCTTGCCGTCCGGCCAGCTGAGTTCGCCCGTCATATCGTCCTCCGGTTGGTCCGGAGTCAGACTTGTCCGGACAAATTGACCATTCAGGTCCGGACAGGACTTGTCAAGCGCCGCAGTGAGGGCGGGCGGACGCTTTCCGGGCGTCGAAGACGCAAGCGCCTGCGCGCTAAGCGGAATGCGCGCAGCGTCGCCTAAAAGATAGGACATTAGCCGCAGCGTATTGTGGGAAAAGCCGTATCAATCCGCGACCGATCGGCCCCGTCCGTCGCGCGAAAAAAAGCGCCGCATCGGCGGACCGACGCGGCGCAGGTTGCAGGTCTGGGCTCGGGAGGAGACCGGCCGCGACCCGATGGGGTGTCCGCCCCTAGCCCCCCGCCGCCCCCAGCGCGGGATAGAGCGCGCGATGGCGGGCATGGGCGGCGGCGTAGGCGTCGGCGAGGGCGGGATCGGGCAGGATCTCGGCCTCGGCTGCGGGGGGGGCGCAGATGGCGAGCGGCTCGGCCCCCTCGGCCGCGATCAGCGCCAGCCGGGCTGCGCCCAGGGTCGCGCCGAACTCGCCGGCCGCGGGGATCTCGATGGGCACGCCCAGCGCGTTGGCGACGGAGGCGAGCCACACCCGGGACCGGCTGCCGCCGCCCACCGCCATGGCGCGCTCAACGTTCTGTCCCGCGGCGCGCAGGGCGTCGAGGCAGTCGCGCAGGCAGAAGGCCACCCCGTCCATCACCGCGCGGGTCAGCATGGGGCGGTCGGCGGCGTGGGCGAGCCCGAAGAAGCCGCCGCGCACCGCGGCGTCATTGTGCGGCGTCCGCTCCCCCGCCAGATAGGGCAGGAAGGCGACGGGGCCGGGGGCGCGGGCGCCCTCGCCCAGTTCGGCGACCAGGGCGGCGGCGGGCTGGCCGGCGATGCGCGCGAACCAGTCGAGCGCCGAGGCCGCCGACAGGATCACCCCCATCTGGTGCCACATGCCGGGCAGGGCGTGGCAGAAGGCGTGCACCGCGCTGTCCGGGGCGGGCTTGTGCGCCCCGGTGGCGGCGAAGAGCACGCCGGAGGTGCCCAGCGACACGAAAGCCGCGCCGGGCCGCACCGCCCCGGTGCCGACGGCGGAGGCGGCGTTGTCGCCGCCGCCGCCCGCCACCACGACGCCTTCGGGCATCCCCCAGCGGCGGGCGAGGGCGGGGCGCAGGGTTCCGGAGACCTCGGTCCCCTCCACCAGCTCCGGCATCTGCCCGCGCTCCATGCCGCCGGCCGCCAGCAGGTCGCCCGACCAGTCCCGCGCCGCCACGTCCAGCCAGCCGGTTCCGGCGGCGTCGGAGGGGTCGGAGACATGGGCGCCGGTCAGCCACAGGCGCAGGTAGTCCTTGGGCAGCAGCACCTTGCGGACCCGCTCGAACAACGCGGGTTCGTGCGCGGCGGCCCAGGCGAGCTTGGGGGCGGTGAAGCCCGGGAACACGATGTTGCCCGAGATCGCCCGGAACCGCGGGTCGGCGTCGAGCCGCGCGGCCTCGGCGGCCGAGCGCACGTCGTCCCACAGGATGCAGGGGCGCAGCGGCCGGTCGGCGGCGTCCAGCAGGGTCGCGCCATGCATCTGCCCCGACAGCCCGATGCCGCGCACTCGCCCCATGTCCTCCGGCGCCTGGGCGGCGAGCGCGGCCACGGCGCGGTCGGCGGCGGCGAGCCAGTCCTCGGGCGCCTGTTCCGACCAGCCGGGGCGGGGGCGGGAGACGCTCAGCGCCGCGTCGGCGGAGGCGACGACGCGCTGCGCCTCGTCGATCAGCAGCGCCTTGAGACCGGACGTGCCCAGGTCCAGCCCCAGATAGCGCCCGCCCGAGGGCGCGCCGGCCATGCCCACCGCCCCTGTCATCGCCGGCGTTCCCGGCGCGGCGTTAAAGGTTCGGTGACGCGACATGCGCGGGAGGCATGGCGGGGTTGCCCCGGCGCGGGCTTCTCCGGATGTATGCGACGGTCTACATGGCTGCCCATCAGCGGCGCCGAATGCGTCGCGATGCGCGGACCGCCACCTGGCGCCGCGCGCCCCCGAAACCGCAACGCACCCCGAGGCCCGAAGCGGGTCCGGCCGGGACGCCCCCGGCCCCTTCCGCTACGGCGCCGATCACGCCCTGGAGACACGACATGACCTCGCTCGCCATGACCCACGCCGCCGCCCGTTCCAACGCCGGCGCCGGCTTCTTCGCCGACCTGATGGACGGCCTCTCCCGTCGCCGGTCCTACGCCCGCACCCGCGCCTCGCTGGAGCGGCTGTCGGACGCCTCGCTGGCCGATATCGGGCTGGAGCGCGCGGACATCCCCGCCGCGGCCGCCCGCGCCGCCTACGGCGCGGATCTCTGATCCGCCGGCCTCATCCACGGCCAACGCGACCGAACGCCTGAACGGGCCCGCCCAGCGCGGGCCCGTTTCGTATGCGCAGGCATGGCTCACGCCAGCGCCGCGCCGGGTTCGAGGGCGAGATACCGCTGCAGGGTCGCCGCGGTCCCTTCCGACCAGAGCATCCCCAGCGCCCGCCCGAAGGCGGTGGAGAACGCGGGCGCGTCGGCCAGATCCCCGAAAATGTCGCGCTGGCCGATGAAGGCGGCGGGGTCGGCCTTGGCCGCCAGCGCCGCGGCGCGCAGCCGGTCGGCCTGCTCGTCCTCCAGCACGTATTCGCGCCCCGTCTCCGACCCGCCGGCGAGATAGCGGCACCACAGCGCGCTTTCCAGCGCCAGCCCCGTCACCGGCGCCCCCTGCGCCACCCGGTCCCGGGTGGAGGGCAGGATGAACTTCGGCTGCCGGTTGGACCCGTCGAGGCAGAGCCGCGCGATGGTGTCCTTCACCTCCGGATTGGCGAAGCGCGATTTGATGAGCGCGAGATAGTCCCACAGGTCCTGGCCCGGCGGCGGCGGGACCATGGGCACGATCTCCTCGGTCTCGACCTTGTCGAGAAAGCCCGCGACCAGCGGATGCGCCATCGCGTCATGGGCGAAATGGCAGTCGAGCAGGGCGCCCGGATAGGCGATGCAGGCGTGCCCGCCGTTGAGGATGCGCAGCTTCATCCGTTCATAGGCCGCGACGTCGGGGGTGAAGGTGACGCCCACCGCCTCGAATTCCGGGCGGCCGGTGGGGAAATGATCCTCCAGCACCCATTGCCGGAACGGCTCGCAGAAGACGGGGGAGGCGTCCTCCAGCCCGAAATCGTCGCGCAGCACCGCGCGCCGCGCGTCGTCGGTCACGACCGCGATCCGGTCGACCATCCCGTCGGGGGCGGCGACGTGCTCCGCCACCCAATCGGCGAAGGCCTTGTCATGGAGGCGGGCGAGCCCGATGAGCGCCGCCATGGCGACATGGCCGTTGCCGGGGATGTTGTCGCAGCTCATCACCGTGAAGGGCGGGATGGAGGCGGCCCGCCTGCGGCGCAGCGCGGCGAGCATCGCCCCGAACACCGTGCCCGGCGCGTCCGGGTTGGCCGCGTCGGCGAGGATCTGGGGGTGGTTCGCGTCGAAGTCCCCGGTGGCGCTGTCGAGGAAATAGCCGCCCTCGGTCACGGTCAGCGACACGATGCGGATGGCGGGGTCGCACATGGCCGCGATCAGCGGGCCGTTGGCGGGGGCGACGGGCGCGAAGCCGGTCAGCACCCCGCAGACGCGGGCGCGCAGGGCGCCGGGCTCCAGCTCCACCACCGTCGACAGCCAGTCCTGGGCCTCCAGCCGCTCGCGCATGGCGCCGTCGGCCGGGCGCACCCCGGCGCCGACGATGCCCCAGTCCATGGACTTGCCCATGGCGAACAGGTCGTCGAGATAGATCGCCAGATGCGCCCGGTGGAAGTTGCCCAGCCCCACATGCAGGATGCCGGGGCTGACGCGGGCCCGGTCATAGGCGGGCGCCGCCACGCCGGCGGGCAGGGCGCCCAGGGTTTCGCGCGACAGACGGATCATGTTCCGCTCCTCGCGGCGGGTCAGCTCATCCACTGCCCGCCGTCCACGTTGTAGCATTGCGCGACGATGTATCCGGCCTCGTCCGAGGCCAGGAAAATCGCCATTCCCGTCAGGTCGGAAGCGGTCCCCATGCGGCCGTAGGGGACGCCCTCGCCGACCAGCTTCTTCTTCTCGCCGGGGGCGCGGCCTTCCAGTTTCGCGAAGAGCGCATCGACCCCGTCCCAGTGCTCCCCGTCCACCACGCCCGGGGCGATGGCGTTGACGTTGATGCCATGGGCGATCAGGTTCAGCCCCGCCGACTGGGTGAGCGAGATCACCGCGGCCTTGCTGGCGCAGTAGACCGCGACCAGCGGCTCCCCCCGCCGCCCGGCCTGGGAGGCCATGTTGATGATCTTCCCGCCCTTTCCGGCGGCGATCATCCGGCGCGCGGCGGCCTGCATGCAGAACAGCGCGCCCTTGACGTTGACCGAGAACAGGCGGTCGAAGCTCGCCTCGGTGATGTCCGTGATGGGCGCGGCGTCGAAGAGGGCCGCGTTGTTCACCAGGATGTCGAGGCCGCCGAGCAGGGCCTCCGCCTCCCCCGTCGCGGCCTCGATGGAGGCGAGGTCGGAGACGTCCATGCGCACCGCGACCGCGCCTTGGATGCCCTCGGCGGCGGCTTGCGCGCGGGGCAGGTCGATGTCCGCCAGCGCCACGCGCGCGCCCTCGGCCGCATAGGCCTGCGCGAAGGCGAGGCCGATGCCCCGGCCCGCGCCGGTGATCAGCGCGGCCTTGCCTTCGAGCCGCCTCACAGCGCCAACCCGTCCGGGCCGAAGCGGTAGAGCCGCCCGTCCTCGGGCGTCAGGAACACCGCGTCGCCGTGCCGGGCCTCGAATTCCCCGGTGGCGCGGGCGGTGACGGGGCCCACGCCCTCGACCTCCACATGCAGGAAGGTGTCGGAGCCCAGATGCTCCGCCACGCCCACCCGGCCGCGCCATTGGCCCGCCTCGTGGGACAGGCGGAAATGCTCGGGCCGCACGCCGATGGTGGTCGCGCCGGCGCGCTCCGCCTCCGGCCCCTCGATCAGGTTCATGGCGGGCGAGCCGATGAACCCCGCCACGAACTTGTTGCGCGGGTTGCGGTAAAGCTCCAGCGGGCTGCCCACCTGCTCGATTCGCCCGCCCTGCAGGACCACGATCTTGTCGGCCATGGTCATCGCCTCGACCTGGTCATGGGTGACGTAGATCATCGTGGTGGCGAGGCTCTGGTGAAGCTCGGAGATCTCCAGCCGCATGTTCACGCGCAGGGCGGCGTCGAGGTTCGACAGCGGCTCGTCGAACAGGAAGGCGGAGGGCTCGCGCACGATGGCCCGGCCGATGGCGACGCGCTGGCGCTGGCCGCCGGAAAGCTGCCCCGGCTTGCGGTCGAGATAGTCGGTCAGGTTCAGGGTCTTCGCGGCGCCGCGCACCTTGGCGTCGATCTCGTCCTTCGCCATGCCCGCCATCTTCAGCGGGAAGGCGATGTTCTTGGCCACCGTCATGTGCGGGTAAAGCGCGTAGGACTGGAACACCATCGCCAGCCGCCGCTTGGAGGGCGGCAGGTCGGTCGCGTCCTGCCCGTCGATCACGATGCGCCCGTCCGACACGTCCTCCAGCCCCGCGATCAGGCGCAGCAGGGTGGACTTGCCGCATCCCGAGGGCCCGACGAAGACCACGAACTCGCCGTCCCTGATCTCCAGGTCGACCCCGTGGATCACCTGCGCCTCGCCGAAGCGTTTCACCACGTTCTCAAGCGTGATCGCGCCCATGGGTTTTCCTCCTCCCGTTCCGGGGTCTTATTTGACGGCGCCGAAGGTCAGGCCGCGCACGAGCTGCTTCTGGCTGAACCAGCCCATCACCAGGATCGGCGCGATGGCCATGGTCGAGGCGGCCGAGAGCTTGGCCCAGAACAGGCCCTCGGGGCTGGAATAGGATGCGATGAACGCGGTCAGCGGCGCGGCCTTGGCCGCGGTGAGGTTCAGGGTCCAGAACGCCTCGTTCCAGGCCAGGATGATGTTGAGCAGCAGGGTCGAGGCGATGCCCGGCACCGCCATCGGGGCGAGCACGTTGACGATCTCCTGCCTCAGGCTCGCGCCGTCCATGCGCGCGGCCTCCAGGATGTCGCCGGGGATCTCCTTGAAATAGGTGTAGAGCATCCAGACGATGATCGGCAGGTTGATCATCATCAGCACCACCACCAGCGCCCCGCGGGTGTCGAGCACCCCCCAGTCGCGGGCGATCAGGTAGATCGGGACCAGCACGCCGACCGGCGGCAGCATCTTGGTGCTGAGCATCCACATCAGGATGTCCTTGGTCCGCTTCGTCGGCGAGAAGGCCATCGCCCAGGCCGCGGGCACCGCGATCAGCAGGCCCAGCGCGGTGGAGCCGACCGAGACGATCACCGAGTTCATGGCGTGGCGGAAATAGTCCGACCGCTCCTGCACCGCGAGGTAGTTCTCGAAGGTCCAGTCGAAGAACAGGAAGGAGGGCGGCGTGGTGACGGCCTCCACCTCGGTCTTGAAGCTGGTCAGGATGGTCCAGAGGATCGGGAAGAACAGCACGAGGCCGATGGTCCACCCGATGACCGTGAACAGCGCCTTGCGCCGCGGGGTGACGGTGCGCGACATGGCTCAGGCCTCCAGGTTCTTGCCGATCATGCGGATCAGGAACACCGCCACGATATTGGCCAGGATCACCGCGACCACGCCCCCCGCGCTCGCCGTGCCGACGTCGAACTGCAGCAGCGCCTGGGTGTAGATCAGGTAGGCGATGTTGGTGCTGGCGTTGCCCGGCCCGCCGGAGGTGGTCACCAGGATCTCCGCGAAGACCGAGAGCAGGAAGATCGTCTCGATCAGCACGACCACGGTCAGCGCGCGGGCGAGGTGGGGCAGGGTGATGTGGAAGAAGATCGCCACCGGCCCGGCGCCGTCCATCTCCGCCGCCTCCTTCTGGTCGCTGTCGAGCGACTGGAGCGCGGTGAGGAAGATGAGCGTGGCGAAGGGCAGCCAGGCCCAGGCCACCATGATGATGATGGAGAACAGCGGCATCGCCGACAGCCAGTCCACCGGCTCGGCCCCCACCGCGCGGGCCATCCAGGCGAAGAGCCCGTTCACCGGGTGCATCAGCATGTTCTTCCACACCAGCGCCGAGACGGTGGGCATCACGAAGAAGGGCGCGATGGCCAGCAGCCGCACGATGCCCTGCCCCCAGAAGGGCTGGTCGAGCAGGATCGCCAGGAACACGCCCCCGACCACGGTGATCAGCAGCACGCCCCCGACCAGCGTCAGGGTGTTCGCCAGCGCGATGGGGAAGGCGGGATCGGTGAGGAAGAATTCGTAGTTCAGGAAGCCGGTCCATTCCTCCATCCCCGGCATCAGCAGGTTGTAGCGGAGGAACGAGAAATAGAGGGTCATCGCCAGCGGCACGGCCATCCAGACCAGCAGCAGGATGACGGCGGGCGACATCATCGCGCGCGCGGCCGCCTTGGTGTGAAGCGTGGCCATGGGCCGGACCCTCCCCGGGCGTTGTCGTTATCGGTTGGTTTTATCTTCTTGTCTGGGGCGCGGGCGGCTGGCCGAGGGGGGACAGGGCCGGCCGCCCGCGCGGTCGCGCGTCAGGGTCCGGGCGGGCAGCGAGGACATGCCGCCCGGACCCTTCGCGCGGTCTCAGTAACCGGCGCGCTTCATCTCGCGCGCGGTCAGGGTCTGGGCGTTGGCGAGCGCCTGGTCGACGGTGATCTGCCCGGCGAGCGCCGCGGAGAACTGCTGGCCGACCGCCGTGCCGATGCCCTGGAATTCGGGGATCGCCACGAACTGCACGCCGACATAGGGCACTTCGTCCACGGTCGGGTTCTTCGGGTCCGCCGCCTCGATCGAGCTGAGCGTCATCGCCGCGAAGGGCGCCGCCGCCTGGTATTCGGGGTTCTCGTAGAGCGAGGTGCGGGTGCCCGGGGGCACGTTGGCCCAACCCTCCTTGGAGGCGACGAGCTCGGCGTAGCCCTTCGACGTCGCCCAGGCGATGAACTTCTCCGCCGCCTCGACCTTCTCCGACGAGGCCGGGATGCCCAGGGTCCAGGCCCAGAGCCAGTTGCCCCGCTTGCCCAGGCCCTTGTCCGGCGCCAGCGCGAAGCCGACGGAATCGGCGACCTGGCTGTCATCGGGGTTGGACACGAAGGACGCGGCCACCGTGGCGTCGATCCACATGGCGCATTTGCCGGTCTGGAACAGCGCCAGGTTCTCGTTGAAGCCGTTGGAGGACGCGCCCGGAGGGCCCGCGTCGTTCATCAGGTTCACGTAGAAGGTCAGCGTCTCCTTCCACTCGGGCGTGTCGAACTGGGCGTTCCAGTCCATGTCGAACCACTTGGCGCCGAAGCTGTTGGCCATGGCCGAGAGGAACGCCATGTTCTCGCCCCAGCCGGCCTTGCCGCGCAGGCAGATGCCATACTGCTCGGCGTCCTTGTCGGTCAGCTTGCGGGCGGCGTCGGCGACGAAGTCCCAGGTCGGGGCCTCGGGCATGTCGAGCCCGGCGGCCTCGAACAGGTCGGTGCGATACATGACCATCGAGCTTTCGCCGTAGAACGGCGCGGCGTAGAGCTTGCCGTCGGCGGTCAGCCCCTCGCGGATCGAGGGCAGCAGGTCGTCGACGTCGTAGTCCGCGGGCATCGACAGCTCATGCAGCCAGCCGAGCTTGGCCCAGATCGGAACCTCGTAGGTGCCGATGGTCATCACGTCGTACTGGCCGCCCTTGGTGGCGATGTCGGTGGTCACGCGCTGGCGCAGCACGTTCTCTTCCAGCGTCACCCATTCCAGCTCGATGCCGGGGTTCTTGGCCGCGAAGTCGTCCGTCAGCTTCTGCATCCGGATCATGTCGCCGTTGTTGACCGTGGCGATGGTCAACGTCTCGGCGGAGGCGAGCGAGGTGGTCGCCAGCAGCGCCCCCGCCAGCAGCCCGCCGGTCGCGAGACCTTTGGTGCGGATCATCATCTCGAGGTCCTCCCTGGAAGCCCGTTGAACGTCTCTGAGCCGGGTCGGCGCGCCTCCCGCGCCATCCCTGCGTGGCGGATTGATAGGAGCGTCGACTGAGTCCGTCAATTATTAAATCAAGTTGATTTTGTAATCCGCGGCGCCTATCCCATACCTGCTCGGCAGGGATCAGGGAGGATGCGAACCGTGCGAGGCGGGGACACGCGCAAGCTGCGCGCCTACAACGAACGGATGATCGTTCAGGCGATCCGCAGCTTCGGCCCGCTGTCGAAGGCGGAGATCGCGCGCGCCACGGGCCTGTCGGCCCAGGCGGCGGCGGTGATAGTCAACGCGCTGCTGGAAGACGGGCTGCTGATCAAGACGCCGAAGGTCCGCGGCCGGGTCGGCCAGCCGCAGACCCCGCTGGCGCTGAACCCGCGGGGCGCGTTCTCGCTGGGGGTCAAGATCGGCCGCCGCTCGGTCGAGGCGCTGGTGATCGACTTCCTCGGCGCCCCGGTGAGCCATTGGGAGCGGGAGCATGACGCCCCCTTGCCCGAGGTGGTGATGGAAGCGGCGCGCGACGGGGTCCGCGCGGCGCTGGACGGGCTGCCCGAGGGCGCGCGCGACCGGCTGGCGGGGCTGGGCGTCGCCATGCCCGGCCATTTCGACATGTGGTGGGAGGAGCTGGACCTGCCGCCCAACTCGCTCGCCGCCTGGTCGGGGCTCGACCCCGCCGCCGTTCTCGCGGAGGAGACGGGGCTGGAGGCGATCTTCTGCAACGACGCCACCGCGGCCTGCGCGGCGGAACTGGCGCTGGGCGGGGCGATTTCGGCGGCCAACACGCTTTACATCTACATCGCGACCTTCGTGGGCGGCGGCGTGGTCATCGACGGCCAGCTTCAGCACGGGCCCACCGGCAACGCCGGGGCCATCGGCTCGCTTCCCGTGGCGGGGCGGGACGAGGACGGGCGGCCGCGGCAGCTGATCCACGACGCCTCGCTGATCACGCTGGAGCGGGAGCTGATCGCCGCCGGCCTCGACAGCCGCGGGCATATCTACGGCACGGCGGTCGGCCCGGAGGCCGACGCGCTGTTCGAAGCCTGGATGGAGACGGCGGCGGCGGCGCTGGCGCGGGCCTGCGCGGCGGCCTCGGCGGTGATGGAGTTCGAAATGGCGGTGATCGACGGCGTGCTGAACCCGGCCTGGCGGGACCGGCTGGTCGCGGCGACCGAGGCGGCGATGGACGGCGTCAACCGCGCCGGCCTCAGCCCCCTGCGCTTCGCGGCCGGAGAGACCGGGCCGGGCGCGCGGGTGCTGGGCGCGGCCTTCCTGCCGCTGCACGGCCGCTTCTCCGCCCAGCCGACGATCTTCCTGCGCGAACTGGCGCGCCCCGCCGAGGCGTGACGCCCCCTTTCGCCCCCGGCACGGATCGTGCAGGGGGCGGCGGGCGCGCCCTAACCCACGAAAGGACCCGGACATGACCATTCTCGTTTGCGGCGAGGCCCTGTTCGACGTGTTCGTGGACCAGGAGCATCCGCTCGGCTTCCGGCTGGACGCGCGCATCGGCGGGTCTGCCTTCAATCTGGCCATCGGGCTGGCGCGGCTGGGGCGGGGCGCGGGGCTGCTGACCGGCATCGGCGCCGGCGTCATGGGCCGCAAGCTGCGCGGCGCGCTGGAGGCGGAGGGGGTGGAGACGCGCTTCCTCGCCGACAAGTCCGCCCCGGTGACGCTGGCCATGGTGGAGGTGAAGCCCGGCGGCTCCGCCGAATACGTGTTCCACGGCGAAGGCGCCGCCGACCGCGCGGTGACCGGCGCCGACCTGCCGGACCTGACGGGGCTTCGGGCGCTGGCCTTCGGCTGCTTCTCCCTGCTCACCCGCCCGACCGGCGACAGCTTCCTGTCGCTGGCCAGCCGGGCGCGGGTCGCGGGCCTGCCGGTGGCGCTCGACCCCAACATCCGCGCCAATGTGGAGCCGGACATGGGCGTGTGGCGCACCCGCGTCGACGCCTTCGCCGCCTGCTCGGACATCGTGAAGGTGTCGGAGGAGGATTTCGAGGCGCTCAATCCCGGCATGTCGCCGGAGGAGGGCGCCCGGCGCTGGCTGGGCCTCGGCGCCTCGCTGGTGGCGCTGACCCGCGGCGGCGGCGGGGCGGAGGCGTGGACGGAGACGCTGCACGTCGCCTGCGAGGCGCCGCAGGTGGAGGTGGCGGACACGGTGGGCGCGGGGGATTCGTTCCTCGCCGGCCTGCTGACCGCGCTGGACGAGGGCGGGGCGCTGACCGCGGAGGGGATCCGCGGGCTGGAGGCCGACCGGCTGACCGCCGCGCTGGAATTCGCCGCCGCCGTCGCCTCGCTGACCTGCACCCGCCGGGGCGCCGACATCCCGCGCCGGGCCGAGCTGCCGCAACGTTTCTAGGCGCCTGCGCCGGGATGCGCGGCACTGTCGCCGTTCCGTAACAAATCCTCCCGAAAATCTTCGTTAATCCGCGAAGATGGGGCCTGACGCCCCTGTTAACGGTTCCCCCGATCCGGACGCGCCCGCGCGTCCCGCCGTCGTCATGCGCGTCCGCGCAGCCAAGCCGCGCCCCTCCTCCCACCGGGCGCGGGACCGAGGGGAGACCATCCGTGTTCACGCTTCAGATCCTTCACGCCTCCGATCTCGAAGGCGGCATCGACGCCATCGAGAACGCTCCGAACTTCGCCGCCGTGGTCGAGGCGCTGGAGGCCGACGCGGCCGCGAACTCCATGGCCTCGATCCTGCTGTCGGCGGGCGACAATTTCATTCCCGGCCCGTTCTTCAACGCCGGCGGCGACGTCGCCACCACCCCGGCGCTGGAAGGCTTCTACAACGCCCTGTTCGGCCTGATCGACGAGGCCGCGCTGCCGGGTTCCGCCGACGCGAACGGCGACGGCTTCTTCGACAACGACGAGATCGACGCGGCGCTGGCCGCCGACGCGGGCCTGTCGGCCGCCGACGTCTACGTGACGGACGTGAACGGCGACGGCTTCCCCGACTTCTTCGACGAGATCGACAACCACGAGGGCCGCATCGACGTGGCCATCATGAACGCGCTGGGCTTCGACGCCTCGGCGCTGGGCAACCATGAGTTCGACGCGGGCGCCGACTTCCTCGAAAACATCGTCAACTACGATTCGGAGGAGGGGAACGGGCTGTCCTCCACCGGCTTCGCCCAGCTCCTCGCCGCCTTCCCGGGCCATGTGAACTTCCTGCAGGAGGTCGACACCCCCGGCGTGCAGTTCCCCTATCTGTCGGCGAACCTGGACTTCTCCGCCGACGGCGACCTGGGCGGGCTGTTCACCGACGCGATCCTGCCCAACACCGACTTCGCCTCCGACCTCGCCTCGGCGCGCGACGACCTGGCCGATCCGACCTTCGCCGGCGCCGATTCCCGTGACGACAAGATCGCGCCCGCGACCGTCATCGCCCGCGACGGCGAGCGCATCGGCGTGGTCGGCGCCACGACCCAGCTGATCGAGACCATCTCCTCCGTCGGCGACGTGACCGAGACCACCGCGCCCGGCATCAACGACATGCCGGCGCTGGCCGCGGCGATCCAGACCCAGGTCGACGCCATGGTCGAGGCCGGGATCAACAAGATCGTCCTCGTCTCCCACCTCCAGCAGATCGCGCTGGAAACCGAGCTGGCGGGCCTCCTGCGCGGCGTCGACGTGATCGTGGCCGGCGGCTCCGACACGCTGCTGGCCGACGAGACCGACGCGCTGCGCGCCGGCGACGAGGCCGCCGACGGCTACCCGCGCGAGGCGACCAGCGCGACGGGCGAGCCGGTGCTGATCGTGTCGACCGACGGCGAATATTCCTATGTCGGCCGCCTGGTGGTCAGCTTCGACGACGCGGGCGTGGTGATGACCGACGCGCTCGACGCGGCCGTCTCCGGCGCCTACGCCACCGACGCGGCCGGCGTCGAACGGGTCGGCGGCGATCTGACCTCCGGCGCCGCGCAGGACGTGGCGGCGCTGACCGAGGTGGTCACCGGCATCGTCACCGCCCGCGACGGCGACATCCTGGGCGAGGCCGAGGTGTTCCTGAACGGCGACCGCGCCTCGGTGCGGACCGAGGAGACCAATCTTGGGAACCTGACCGCGGACGCGAACCTCGCCGCCGCGCGCGCCATCGACGACACCATCGTCATTTCCATCAAGAACGGCGGCGGCATCCGCGCCTCCATCGGCGACGCGGGCGACGGGACCGGGGCGCCGGGCGCCACGGCCGCCAACCCGGTCTCGGGCAAGGAAGCGGGCCAGATCTCCCAGCTCGACGCCGAGAACGCGCTGCGCTTCAACAACAGCCTCGCCACCGTGCAGCTGACCCCGGCCGAGCTGAAGATCGTGCTGGAGCATGCGGTGGCCGCGGTGGCCGAGGGCGCGACCCCCGGCCAGTTCCCGCAGGTCGGCGGGCTCGCCTTCTCCTACGACCCGACGCGCACCGCGCAGGTGCTGGGCGAGGACGGGCTGCCGGTCACCAAGGGCGAGCGCATCGTCAACGTCGCCCTGATCGACGAGGCCGGCGAGCCGACCGTGTGGCTGATCCGCGACGGCGAGGTGGTCGACGGCGCCCCCGCCAGCCTCGGCGTGGTGACGCTGGGCTTCCTGGCGACGGGCGGCGACGGCTACCCGTTCGCGGCCTTCTCGGAGGCGGTGGAGCTGGGCGTGGCGGAGCAGGACGCCTTCCGCGATTACCTCTCGGCCGAGTTCCCGGAGGGCGGCGACGCCGACTTCGCGGTGGAGGACACCCCGATCTACGCCGATGGCCGCATCATCAACCTGGCCGAGCAGCCCGACCCGCTCGCCGGCGCGCCGGAGCTGACCGAGACCTTCTTCCTGTCGCGCCGCTGGCAGTATCAGCACGAGAGCGACCCGGAGAACGAGGACAGCCCCGAGGCGGCCTCGGAGGTCGTCTCCCACGATGACGGCACGCTGGTCGTCACCAACGGCAATCTCGGCCGGATCGACGTGTTGCGCGCCTCCAACGGCACCCTCAAGGGGGCCATCGACCTGACCGCCCTGCCGGGCTTCGACGGGGTGCAGTCGGTCGCGATCAGGAACGGCCTGATCGCCGCCGCCATCTCCCGCGCGCCGGAGGCCATCGAGGTGTTCGGCGAGGAGGTCGCGGCTTCCCGCCCCGGCTACGTCGCGATCTTCGACGCCGAGACCCTGGCGCTGATCTCCACCGCCGACGTGGGCAACCTGCCGGACATGGTGACCTTCACCGCCGACGGCGCCACCATCCTGGTCGCGGGCGAGGGCGAGTTCAACGAGGACACCGGGAGCGACGACAACCCGCTGGGGACCGTCGCCGTCATCGACGTGACCGACCCGGCCGCGCCCGCGGCCCGGGTGCTGGACTTCACCGCCTTCGACGGGGCCGAGGACGCGGCCCGCGCCGCGGGCGTCCGGGTGGCGCCGGGCCTCGACCTCTCGCAGGATCTGGAGCCGGAATACATCTCCGTCGCCCCGGACGGGACCACGGCCTACGTCTCCCTGCAGGAGAACAACGCGCTGGGCGTGATCGACCTGGAGCGGGGCCTGATCGTGGACGTGATCCCGCTGGGGACCAAGGACCATTCCGCCCCCGGCGCCGGACTCGACGCCAATGACAACGGCGTCGCGGAAATCCGGCTGGTCGAGAACCTGGTCGGCATGTACATGCCCGACGCCATCGCCACCTTCGAGGTCGACGGCGCCACCTACATCGCCACCGCCAACGAGGGCGACGGCCGCGGCTGGGACGAGGAGCGCGTCGGCGACCTGGCCGAAGAGGGCCTGATCGACGCCGCCGTCGACATCGAGGGGCTGGAGCGGCTGACCGTCTCCACCACCGACGGCGACGTGGACGGCGACGGCGACATCGACGTGCTGCACAGCTTCGGCGCCCGGTCCTTCACCATCTTCGACGAGGCCGGGAACGTGGTCTTCGACTCCGGCTCGATGATGGAGGAATACCTCGCCGCCAACTTCCCCGAGCGGTTCAACGACGACGACGGCGAGGACGGGGAGAACCGCTCCGACGCCAAGGGCCCCGAGCCCGAGGCGATCGAGGTGGGCCACGCCTACGGCCGCACCTTCATCTTCGTGGGGCTGGAGCGGGACTCGGGCATCTTCGTCTTCGACGCCACCGACCTCTCTGACGTGACCATGGTCGACTACATGCCCGGCTTCGGGAACGGCGACCGCTCCCCGGAGGTGATCGAGTTCATCGCCGCGGAGGACTCGGCCTCGGGCTTCGCCCAGATCGCGGCCTCCTACGAGATTTCGGGCACCACCTCGGTCTTCGACATCCTGCCGGCCGAACCGACCATCATGCAGATCCAGGGCCGCGGCCATGTCTCGGCCTATGCCGGGCGCACGGTCACGACCTCGGGCGTGGTCACCGCGCTCGATGACAACGGCTTCTACCTGCAGGACGCGCTGGGCGACGGCGACGACGCGACCTCGGACGCGATCTTCGTCTATACCGGCGACGCCCCGACGGTCGCGGTCGGCGACGGGATCGGGATCACCGCGCGGGTGTCGGAATACATCCCCGGCGGCGCGTCCTCCGGCAATCTCTCCACCACCCAGCTTTCGGGGGCGGAGATCGAGGTGACCTCCACCGGCAACGACCTGCCGGCGGCGGTGATCCTCGGCGCCAACGGCCGGGCGATCCCGACCGGGCAGGTGATCTCCGAGGCCGACCAGGGCGTGAACCACCAGGAGAACGCCGGCGACTTCGACCCGGAGAACGACGGGCTCGACTTCTACGAGAGCGTGGAGGGCATGCGCGTCACCGTCGAGGGCGGCGCGGTGATCTCGCCGACCAACGCCTACGATGAGACCTGGATCGTCGCCGACGGCGGGGCCGGGACCTCGCCGGGCCTGACCGATCGCGGAACCCTGCTGATCAACGCCGACGCCGACGGCTACGGCGACCTCAACCCCGAGCGCATCCAGCTCCAGTATGACGACGGCCTGCTGCCGGAGGGCTTCGAGGCCCCGACGCTTCAGGCCGGCGACGTGCTGGGCGACGTGACCGGGGTCATGGGCTACGACTACGGCAACTTCCAGATCGGCGTGACCGAGGCCTTCGAGGTCGAGACCGCCTCGACCAACGCGGCCGAGGTCTCCCGCCTGCACGGGTCGTCCTCCAAGCTGACGGTGGCCACCTACAACGTGCTCAACCTCACCGCGGCCGAGGCGGACGGGGATGCGGCGCAGATGGCGGCCATCGCCGCCCAGATCGCCGGCGCGCTGGGCGGACCCGACATCGTGGCCCTGCAGGAGGTGCAGGACGACTCTGGCGTCGCCGACGACGGCGTGACCTCGGCCGAAGCCACGCTGCAGGCGCTGGCCGACGCCATCGAGGCCGCCGGCGGACCGGCCTACTCGGTGGTCTCGGCGGAGGTCGCGGACGGGGCCGACGGCGGCGTGCCGGGCGGCAACATCCGCAACGCCTACCTCTACAACGCCGAGCGGGTGTCGCTGACCGAGGCGATCACGCTGGACGACGCGGCCCTCGCCGGCTTCGGCGTCGACGCCGCGGGCGCCTTCGAGGACAGCCGCAAGCCGCTGCTGGGCCGGTTCGAATTCGGGGGGGAGGAGATCACGCTGATCAACAACCACTTCTCCTCGCGTTCCGGCTCCGACCCGATCTTCGGCGGCCCGCAGCCCTTCGAGCAGGGCGGCGAGGATGCGCGCGCGGCCCAGGCCGCGGCGGTCAACGCGGTGGTGGACGCGATCCTGGCGGCCGATCCCGGGGCGCGGGTCGCGGTGGCCGGCGACCTCAACACCTTCGAGTTCGTCGACGAGATCGTCGAGGACCTCCAGGGCGTCGGGGCCGAGCAGGTGCTGACCGACCTCGCGTCGCTGTCGTCGGACGACGACCGCTACTCCTACATCTTCGACGGCAACGCGCAGGTGCTGGACCACATCCTCGCCTCCGACAGCCTGATGGCGGGGGCGCGGGTGGATTATGTCCACGTCAACACCGACTTCGCCGAGGCGGCCTCGGACCATGACCCGGTGCTGGCCCAGTTCTCGTTCAACCCCGGCGACCGGATCGGCGGCGGGCGTGCGGGCGAGGAGATCGCCGGAACCGCGGCCGACGACCTGATCCTCGGCCGCCGCGGCGCCGATGTGGTGACGGGCGGCGCGGGCGACGACGACCTGCGCGGCAACTACGGCCGCGATGCGCTGCGCGGCGGCGCCGGCGAGGACTGGCTGGAGGGCGGTTACGGCCGCGACCAGCTCTGGGGCGGCGAGGGCGCGGACCGCTTCGTGCTTGCGCAGGGCCGGGGCGTGGACCGGATCCAAGACTTCGACGCGGCCGAGGACATGATCGTCATCGCCGGCTTCGGCCCGGATGCGGGCTTCGGGGACATCACCATCACCGACCGGCCGTTTCTGGGCCGCGCGGTGATCGAGATGGACGGCGAGCGGCTCGCCTCGGTGGTCATCGACGACGCCTCGACGCTGACCGAAGACAGCTTCGCCTTCCTCTGAACGGGACGGCGAGCGGAACGGCGCGGGCCGGGGCGGAGACGCCCCGGCCCGTCGCGTTTCCGGCCCGCGCGCGGCGGGCGGATCGCGCGCATGAGAAAACCCGCCCGGGGGTCCCTGGCGGGTTGATTTCCGTCGTCCTGGAAAAGGATCGGCCTGGGTCAGGGCCTGCGCCGGAGCGTCTCCGGCAGGTCATTCCCGCGAGGGGAATGGTGGGCGGTACTGGGCTCGAACCAGTGACCCCAGCGATGTGAACACTGTGCTCTACCAACTGAGCTAACCGCCCGGTGACGCGCCTCTTAAGGGGCGCGCCGGGTGGGGTCAAGAGGCTACGGGCGCCGGGCGCAAGGTTTCCAGCAGGGCGGGCAACTCGGCGTATTCGCGGGTCAGCGCCTCGGGGTTCAGGGACGCGAGGTCATCCGCCGACAGGCCGAAATCCACCAGCACGCAGGGGATGCCGGCGGCCCGCGCCGCCTCCCGGTCCGTGACCGTGTCGCCGACCATGACCGAGACGGCGAGCGTCGAGCCCGCCCGCTCCGCCGCCGCGCGCACCGGGCGCGGGTCGGGCTTGGGGGCCTCTACCGAATCCGCGCCGATCAGCGCGCCGAAGCGGGGCAGGGCGCCCAGCGCGTCCAGCAGCAGCCGGGCCAGACGCTCGGGCTTGTTGGTGCAGATGGCCAGCCGCCAGCCCGCGTCCTCCAGCCGGTCCAGCGCCGCGTGCACGCCGGGGAACAGGCGGCTCTCGGCGGCGATGCGCGCCTCGTAGGCGGCGAGGAACGGGGGCATCGCGGCCTCCACCGCCGGCGCGATCCGCGCGGGCTCCCAGCCGGCGCGGGCGAGGCCGAGGCGCAGCATCGCCCGCCCGCCGCGGCCCGAGGTTCCGGCGTCGGCCACCGGGTCGAGCCCGGCCGCGCCGAGGTCCGCCAGCGCCGTGTTGGCGGCGCCGATCAGGTCGGCGGAGGTGTCGGCCAACGTGCCGTCCAGGTCGAAGATCGCGCAGCGGGGGGGCGTCATCGGCGCCGGCCCCCGGCCGCGCCCGTAATGCACTGCAACAACATATGACCGCCCCCGACATTCCGTTTCCGCTTAAGGCGGTGTTAAGGCTCGCTCCATGGAACGTCCAGTCGACTCATCCCCCCGCCGCCCCTGCGCCGCCGTGATCCTCGCGGCCGGCGCCGGCACCCGCATGCGCTCGTCGCTGCCCAAGGCCCTGCACCCGGTCGGGGGCGCGCCGATGCTGGCCCATGTCATGGCCGCGGCCGAGGCGCTGGCGCCCGAGCGCATCGTGGTCGTCGCCGGCCACGGGGCCGCGGCGGTGACCTCCGCCGCCCGCGCTATCCGCGCCGACGTGGAGGTCGCGATCCAGCAGGAGCAGCGCGGCACCGCCCACGCCGCCGCCCAGGCGCGCGCGGCGCTGGCGGGCTTCGCGGGCGACGTCTTCGTGCTCTACGCCGACACGCCGCTGGTGCGCGCCGAGACGCTGGCCGCCATGGCCGCGGCGCGGGACGCGGGCGCGGGGCTGGTGGCGCTGGGCTTCGAGGCCGCGGACCCCACCGGCTACGGCCGCCTGATCCTGGAGGACGGCGCGCTGGTCCGCATCGTCGAGGAGAAGGAGGCGACGCCGGCCGAACGCGCCGTGACCTTCGCCAATTCCGGCGTGATCTGCGCCGAGGCGCCCGCCATGTGGGACTGGCTGGACGAGGTGTCCGACGACAACGCCAAGGGCGAATTCTACCTGACCGACCTCGTCGCCATCGCCCGCGCCCATGGACGGACCGCCGCCGCGGTGGCCTGCCCGGAGGCGGAGACGCTGGGCGTGAACTCCCGCGTCCAGCTCGCCCAGGCCGAGGCCGCCTTCCAGGCCCGCGCGCGGATCGCGGCGATGGAGGCGGGCGTGACCCTGACCGCGCCGGAAACGGTGTTCTTCGCGCTCGACACCCGCATCGCGCCCGACGTGACTGTCGGCCCCAACGTGGTCTTCGGCCCCGGCGCGGTGGTGGAGACGGGGGCGGAGATCCGCGCCTTCTGCCATATCGAGGGCGCCCATGTGGGCGCGGGCGCCGTCATCGGCCCCTTCGCCCGCCTGCGCCCGGGCGCGCGGATCGGGGCCGAGGCCCATGTCGGCAACTTCGTCGAGCTGAAGAACGCCGTGCTGGGCGAGGGCGCCAAGGCCAATCACCTGTCCTATCTCGGCGACGCCTCGATCGGGGCGGGCGCCAATATCGGGGCGGGGACCATCACCTGCAATTACGACGGCTTCCTCAAGCACCGCACCGAGATCGGGGCCGGGGCCTTCATCGGCTCCAACTCGGCGCTGGTGGCGCCGGTCTCGGTCGGGGCGGGGGCGACGGTGGGGGCGGGCTCGGTCGTGGTCTCCGACGTGCCGGAGGGCGCGCTGGCCGTGGCCCGCGGCGCGCAGGAGACGCGGCCGGGCGCGGCCGCGCGGCTGCGCGAGAAGCTCGCCGCCGCCAAGGCCGCGAAACAGGGCTGACATCCGGGGCCGACCCGCCCGGAAGCGGCGGGGGGCCCATCCCAGAGGCAGGCCGGGCAGGCCGAAGCGAGAAGGAGCGACGCCCATGTGCGGCATCGTCGGGATCCTGGGGACGGGGCGCGAGGCCGCCCCGGTGCTGCTGGACGCGCTCAAGCGGCTGGAATACCGGGGCTATGACAGCGCCGGCATCGCGACGGTGGACCATGGCCGGCTCGACCGCCGCCGGGCGCCGGGCAAGCTGACCGCCCTGTCGGCGGAGCTGGCGGCCGCGCCGCTGCCGGGCGCCGCGGGCATCGGGCACACCCGCTGGGCCACCCATGGCGCGGCCACCCTGACCAACGCCCATCCCCACGCCTCGGCCCGGGTCGCGGTCGTGCATAACGGCATCATCGAGAATTTCCGCGAACTGCGCGCCCGGCTGGCGGCCGAGGGCCACGGCTTCGTCACCCAGACCGACACCGAAACCATCGTGCATCTGTGCCAGGACTTCATGGATCGCGGGCTGGGTCCGGTGGAGGCGGCGTCCGAGACCCTGCGCCAGCTCGAAGGCGCCTTCGCGCTGGCCTTCCTGTTCGAGGGGGAGGACGACCTGATCGTCGCCGCCCGCCGCGGCTCCCCGCTCGCCATCGGCTGGGGGGAGGGGGAGATGTTCGTGGGCTCCGACGCGCTGGCGCTCGCCCCCATGACCACCCGCATCACCTATCTGGAAGAGGGCGACTGGGCCGTCGTCACCCGCGCCGGGGCCGAGATCCACGACGAGGCCGGGCGCATCGTCAACCGGCCGGTGCAGGTGGTCTCGCCCGCCTCGGTGCAGATCGACAAGGCCGGACACCGGCACTTCATGGCCAAGGAGATCCACGAGCAGCCCACCGTCTCCACCTACGCGCTGGCGCATTACGTGGACGCGGCCTCGGGCCTGATCCGGTCGGAGGCGGAGGCGGTGGATTTCGCGAAGGTCGACCGGTTGGTGCTGGTGGCCTGCGGGACCGGGCACTACGCCTGCGCCATCGCCAAATACTGGTTCGAGAAGATCGCCCGCCTGCCGGTGGAATGCGACATCGCCTCCGAGTTCCGTTACCGCGAGCCGCCGCTTTCGGGCCGCGACGCCGCCGTCTTCGTCTCCCAGTCCGGGGAGACGGCCGACACGCTCGCCGCGCTGCGCTACGCCGCCCCGCATGTCGGCCATGTTCTGTCGGTGGTGAACGTGGCCGAATCGTCCATCGCCCGGGAATCGCAGATCGTGCTGCCGATCCTCGCGGGGCCCGAGATCGGGGTGGCCTCGACCAAGGCCTTCACCTCGCAGCTGGTGACGCTCGCGGCGCTGGCCATTCTCGCCGCCCGGCAGCGCGGCGCGATCGACGCGGACGAGGAGCGGCGGCTGGTCCGCATCCTTTCCGAGGCGCCCCGCAAGCTGGCCGAGGCCATCGCCTGCGCGCCGGAGATCGAGGCCGCCGCCATCACGCTCGCCGAGGCGCGCGACGTGCTCTATCTCGGCCGCGGCCCGCTGTTCCCGCTGGCGATGGAAGGGGCGCTGAAGCTGAAGGAGATCAGCTACATCCACGCGGAAGGCTATGCGTCCGGGGAGCTGAAGCACGGGCCGATCGCGCTGGTGGACAGCTCCGTGCCGGTGGTGGTGCTGGCCCCGCGGGACGGGCTGTTCGAAAAGACCATCTCCAACATGCAGGAGGTGATGGCGCGAGGCGGACGGATCGTGCTGTTCACCGACGCCGCCGGGGCCGCGGCGGCGGCGGAGGGCGCGGCCCGGGTGGTGGTGATGCCCGATTGCGATCCGCTGATCGCGCCCATCGTCTACGCCGCGCCGGCGCAGCTTCTCGCCTATTACGCCGCCGCGTTTCTGGGCAAGGACGTCGACCAGCCGCGGAACCTCGCGAAATCCGTTACTGTGGAGTAACCGATCAAATTGCCGTATAAGGCTGAATGAAGGATGAGGGAGGGCGACGGCGCGAGACCCATGCGCCGCGGCTCCGGCGAGGATTGACGCCGGGCGCGGGCTGGAACGGGCGTGTCGCCGGTTGAGGCTGAGCAGACGAGCCGATCCGCGTTTATTCGCAGCGGGCGCGGACGGCGGACTGGAGCGAGACAATGAGCAATTCCTGGGTGCGCGGCGCCTTGCTGACGATTGCGGCGTCAGGTCTTTCCGCATGCCTCGGCGGGGTCGATATTCCGATCCCGGACATGCCGGCGCTGGTCACCATGGGCGCGCCGACCGACAAGTCGGCGGCCTCCGCCACCGCCAACCACGCCGCGAACCAGGTCGCCTCGTCGGGGTTCCGGGTCGACCAGCTGCTCAAGCCCGACTGCTACACGGTCGAGCCCTACCAGCCGATCCGCATCGCCCGCCCGCAGGCCGGCGCGCCGGCCGCGTCCGGCTCCTTCCTCGGCGCCTGGGGCGGCGGGGCCTGGGACGGGCGGGTCTGCCATGACCTGTGGATCATGGAGATCGGCGCCGACGGTCATGTGCTGATGTTCGACGCCCACGGGCCCGGCTACCGGCAGGACGCCACCGGCTTCCTGCGCCGGGGCGAGATGACCGCCGACGGGCGCATCCGCGTGCGCAAGGGCGGGGCCATGGTCACCTACTGGCTCCAGGACGGCATGCTCTACGGCGAGCGGCTGAGCGGCCAGACCCTGCACCGGGTCGTGATGCGGAAGAAATCGTGAGCCGCGGCGCCGCCTCCGCGCCCGGCGCGGAGACGGCGCCGGATGACGACGCGCCCGCCTCCGCATCCGGCGCCGCGCCGGACGCGGCCGCCGCGCTGGCGCGGCTCCGGGCGCTGGGCGATCCGGCCCGGGCGGCCGAAAGCGCCCGCTATCACAAGACCGACCGCGAGGTGCTGGGCGTTCCCGTGCCCGAGATCGACGCGCTGGCCCGCGACTGGCGCGCCGCCGACCCCTCGGTCCCCGGCCGCGTCGCGCTGGCCTCGGGCCTGTGGGAGACCGGGGTGTTCGAGGCCCGCATCGCCGCCGCCAGGCTGCTGGTGCAGGCCCGCATCAAGGATGACGGGCCGGTCTGGGACCTGGTCGCCTCCTGGGTTCCCGATTTCGACGGCTGGGCGCTGGCCGATCACGCCGCCGACGCCGGCAAGCGCCGGCTCGCCGCCGATCCCTCCCGGCTGGACGCGGTGGAGGCGTGGACGACCTCTCCGCACCTCTGGACAAGACGGGCCGCGCTGGTGTTCACCTTGGGCTGGTCCAAGGGGCGGCATCTTTCGCCCGGGGACCATGCCAGGCGCGAGCGCATCCTCGGCTGGGCGGCGGGCTATGCGGACGATCCGGAATGGTTCATCCAGAAAGCCGTCGCCTGGTGGCTGCGGTCGCTTTCCAAGCACGATCCGGACCGGGTCCGCGCCTTCGTCGCCGATCACGGTCCCCGCATGAAAGCCTTCGCCCGCAAGGAGGCGCTGCGTCTGATCGGCTGACCCCGGCGCGCGCGCGGCCCGGGCGCCATCAGGAGATCCGCCGATGTTCGTCGCCATGAACCGCTTCAAGGTCGTCAAGGGCAGGGAGGCCGAGTTCGAGGCCGTCTGGCGCGGCCGCGACAGCCGTCTGCATGAGCTGGACGGCTTCAAGTCCTTCCACCTGATGCGCGGGGCCGAGGCCGAGGATCACACCCTCTACGCCTCCCACACCGTCTGGGAGAGCCGGGAGGCCTTCACGGCCTGGACGAAGTCGCAGCAGTTCCGGGACTCCCACAAGAACGCCGGCTCCAACGCGCCGCTCTATCTGGGCCATCCGAATTTCGAGGGTTTCGAGTCGGTGCTGGGCGACTGAGGCCGCGACGCCGAAAAGCGGCGGCGGCGAAGCGGTCGGGGGCCGCTTCGCCGCCCCCGGTCACGCCCTGGGCGCAGGGACAGACGCGCCCTGGGCGCGGCCGGGCCGCCCCGTCCGGTCGGTCAGGGGTCAGGGGACCGGCGCGGGGAGGTGGTCGCAGCCGCTTTCGTCGCCGCCGAAGGTCAGCGCCCGGGCGCCGGGAAGCTGGCTGGCGGCGAGCACGGCGGCGTAGGCGTCGACGCAGCCATGGCCGTAGCGCCGGTCGCGCCCCGCGCCGGCGGCCGGTTCGCCCGACGCCAGGCCGTCGGCGGCGGAACGGGGCGGCAGGTCGCGCCGCTGATCGGGCAGGGGACGCGCGGTTTCGGCCAGCAGGGCGCGCAGCTCGGCCGAGGTCAGCGCCGGGTTCGCGGTCAGCACCAGCGCGCAGACGCCCGCGGTCAGCGCGCAGGCGGCCGACGGGCCGCCGGCCAGGGCCACACGGTCGCCCGGCCCCTCGCCCCGGTGCAGCACCCTGCCGTCGGGCAGGGTGACGAACCCGGAGACGTCGGAGGTCACCACCCCCCAGCCTCCCGCCCCGCCGGCCGGCGCCGCGATCCACAAGCAGGCGCCCCGGTCGGCCCCCTCGGCGAGTTCGTCCATGGAGGTGGTCGCGGTCACCGCCACCACATCGGGATGGGCGGCGAAGCCGTTCAGCACGCGGCGCGGATCGCCTTCGGGGGCGTCGAAGTCGCGCCCCTGCGCGCCGACGGAAAACAGCACCACGCAGCCCCGGCCCTCGCGCCCCTCCCGCGACAGGCGGCGGATCGCCTCGGACTTGCGGGTGGACAGCGGATAGATCCGCGCCGCCGGCCCCCAGCTGGCCGAGAGGATCGCCGCCTCGCAGCGCCCGGCATGGTCGAGCCAGGCCTCCACCTCCCGGTCCGACAGGTCCCGTCCCCAGCGCAGGGCCACCAGGCGCGCGCCCGGCGCGGCCCCGACAGGCGCCCCCGCCGCGCCGCCGCCCAGCGCCAGGCCGGCGCAGGCGGTGCCGTGCCAGTCGCCCCAGTCGGGCGAGACGTCGGGGCCGCGGCGGGTGAAGTCGTGGCTGGCGGCGCAGCGCCCGGCCAGGTCGGGATGGGCGAGGTCGAAGCCGTCGTCGATCATCGCGATGCGGATGTCGTCGCGCCCGCGGCCGGGCAGCGCCCGCCAGGCGCGCGCGACCCGCGCGTCGGCGCCGGCGCGGAAGCCGACCGGGGTCCCGTTGTGGTGTCCGGCGTTCTCCAGGTGCCAGGCCTCGGCCGCGCCGGCCCCTCCCCCCGCGCCCCCGCCTCCCGCGCCCCCGGGCGCGCGGTGGCGGACCATCGGGCTGGCGAGATCGGGCTCCGCCAGGAACACGCCGGGCTCCGCGTCCAGCGCGGCCGCGACGGCCATGGGGTTTCGGGCGCCCGGCGCGACCTCGACCACGAAGGCGCCGTCGCCGCGGCTTTCCACCAGCCGCAGCCCGTGGCGGGCCAGCGTCTCCGACGGCTCCCGGGCCGGCAGGGTCGGGTCGAAGGCCACGAAGATCTCGCCCGTCGGCACGAAGGGCACGCCGTCGTCCGAGGTGGTCCACACATGGCTTCCGGCGGCCACGTCCGGGCTGCGGCGCGCGGCGTCGAGCCAGGCCTCGATATCCCCCGCGCCCCCCCGCGGCCCGGCGTCGTCGCCCAGCGCCGGCGCCACCAGCTCGAACCGCCCGAGCCGCCCGAGCCGGCGCAGCAGACCCGCCGCGGCCTCGTCCGCCAGCCGAGAGGCCATCGCCGCAGCGGCGCCCGGGGCGGCGCGCAGGGCGGCGACCGTCGGGCTTTTGACGAAGGCGGTCTCGTCGCGGTTCAGCCGCAGGACGATGCGGGTCCGGGTCTCGGACGAGGTCTCGGACGGGAGCTCGGATCGGGTCTCGTGGTGCATCGGGCGCCTTTCCCGTGGGGGGGGCGGGGGGGCGGGGCGGTCGCGGCCGCGCCGGCGGGGGAGGTTGCGAGGGTCAGCCCGCCCGGTCAGCCTGCCCGGTCGGCCGCCCGCGCGCTGCGCCGAAGCGCACATCCGGCGTTCAGATAAATTAAGTCCCGTTAAGCTTTTGGCCGGCGATGCGACGGCGTTGTGCGCTTTGTCACATTCTTCGGCGTCTCGACAGCCGCCGCCGGGCGCCGCTATCGTCGGGGCACGCGTCGCGTTCGCGACGGAGCAGGGGTTCAAGATGGCATCGGTGGGTCAGGAGCCTGCGCCCGGGTTCCCGTCGGGCACATTGCTGGGGTCGTTGCCCGAGGCGACCGTCGCGCGGCTTTCCGCGCGCTGGCGGGTGTTCCCGGTCGGCAAGGGCGGGCTGGTGATCGGGTCGGAGGAGACGTCCGACGATTTCTTCCTCGTGCTGCACGGGGCCGCGCGCGCCGCGGTCTACACCGCCAACGGGCGGGAGCTGATCTTCGTCGACGTCGGTCGCGGCGACTGTTTCGGGGAGCTGGCGGCGATCGACGGCGCCCCCCGCTCCGCCAATGTCGTGGCGCTGGAGCCGCTGAGCGTGGCGCGGCTCAGCTCGCGCGAGTTCCACGCCCTGCTGCGCGAGGACGAGGCGTTCTGCACCGCGATGCTGCAGCTTCTGTCCGGCAAGCTGCGCCGGCTGACCCGGCAGCTGACCGAATACGCCGCCCTCACCGGCCCGCAGCGCATCTGCGGGGAGCTTCTGGCCATGGCCAAGCGCCACCGCACCGGCCCCGACGCGGCCCAGGTGCCCCATCCCGTCACCCAGGCGGAACTGTCCCGGATCGTGTTCACCAACCGCGAGACGGTGACCCGCGAAGTCGCCCGCCTGAAGGGCAAGAACCTGCTGAGCTGGTCCCGCTCGGCCATCCAGGTGCCCTCCATCGCCCGGCTTGAGCGGGAATACGCGGCGCTGCTGGGCGAGTGACCGGGGCCGGCGGGCGCGCGCCCGGGCGCCGGCGAAGCTTTTGGGAAACCCATTCCGCATGGCGGTTGCCGTAAGGCTGAACGGGGAATAGCATCGGATTCACGTTTCCCGAGGGGCCCCCGGATGACCGTCGCGCAGATCCTTGCGCCAAGCGCCGTCGCTGCGCCGGACGACGAGCCGTTGCGCCGTCGGGCGGTGCTGTGCGCCGACATCTCGGAATCCACCCGCTTCTTCGAATCCGACGCCGAGGGCGCGGTCCGCCGCTGGACCGCCTTCATGGACTGGCTGGTCGACACGCTCGCCCCCGCGCATGGGGCGGAGTTCGTGAAAAGCCGCGGCGACGGCTTCCTGGTCTCCGCCCCGACCGAGGCGCAGGCGGTGGACATGGCGGTGGCCTCGCTGGAGATGGCGGCGGCCATGCAGGGCGAGGGGATGCCGCTGCGCCTGCGCATCGGGGTCGCCGCCGGACCGCTGCGCCGGACCCGGCACGACGTCTACGGCCATGCGGCCAACCTGTCGGCGCGCCTGTCGGACCTGGCCCGGCCGGGCGAGGTGGTGATGTCCGACGACGTGCGCCGCGCGCTTCCCCCGGATCTGGAGGCGCGGGCCGCCGACCGCGGCCCCTGCTTCGTGCGCAACGTGGCGGAGCCGGTGCGCGCCCACGCCATCGACATCGGCGCCCCGCCCAGCCCGCTCGCCCCGCTGATGAGCGACGATACCCTCAAGCCCCGCGTCGCCGTCGCCCCGTTCCGGCCCGAGGAGGGCGGTCGCCCCGGCGTGACCGGAGAGGCGCTGGCCGACGGAGTGATCGTGGAGATGTCGCGCTCCGCCCATCTGCGCTGCGTGTCACGGCTGTCGACCTCCCGCCTCGCCGCCCGCGGCGTGCTGGACGCGGCGGGGATCGGGGGGCTGGGTCCGTCGGGCGGTTTCGCCGGCGGGCGCGCGCCGGGCGAGGATCCGGGCTACGCCGCCCGCGCCCATCTGCGCGCCGACTACCTGCTGACCGGCCGTTTCCGGCGCGAGGACGGGCGGCTGGCGGTGATCGCGGAGCTTTCCGAAACCGCCTATGGCGACGTGCTGTGGTCGGAACGGCTGGAGGGCTCGATCTCCGAGCTTCTGGGCGGCGGGCGGGAGCTGGCCTTCGAAATCGCGGCCCGCGCCGTTGCCGCCGCCCTGCGCATCGAGCTCGACCGCTACCGCGCCCCCTATCTGCCCACGCAGCAGAGCTACACGCTGCTGCTCGCCGGCGTCTCGCAGCTCCATTCCCTGTCGCGCGAGCATTTCGCGGAGGCCGAGCGCCCGCTGTCGGCGCTGGTGGACCGCGCCACCCGCCAGCCGACCCCGCGGGCCTGGCTGGCCAAGTGGCACATCATGCGCATCCTGCAGGGCTGGTCGCCGGACGAGGCGCGGGATTCCGCCATGGCCTTCTCGCTGGTCGACCAGGCGCTGGACAGCGACCCGGACTGCGCGCTGGCGCTGTGCATGCGGGGGCTGGCCGACACCGTGCTGCGCCAGCGCCCGGACCTGGGGCGCGACTATTACGACGCCGCCCAGAAGGCCAATCCGTCCGAGCCGATGGCCTGGCTCTTGTCAGGCGCCCAGCGCAGCTTCACCGACGACGGCGCGGGGGCGATGCATGACGCGGCGCAGGCCATCGCGCTGTCGCCCGTCGACCCGCATCGCTACCTGTTCCAGGCCATCGCCGCGGGGGCGGCGCTGACCGCGGGCGACGACGCGCAGGCGCTGGCCTACGCCAACGCCTCGCTGCGCGCCAATTCGCAGCACATCTCCACCCTGCGGGTGAAGGCGGCGGCGGAATGGCGGCTGGACCGGCCGGAGGACGCCCGCCGCACCATCGCGCGCCTGCTGGAACTGTCGCCGGGCGCCACCGTGTCCCGCTATCTCGCCTCCGCGCCGAACACCGAGTTCCGCATCGGCCGCGAGATCGCCCGCATCCTCGGCCAGGCCGGCCTGCCGGCCTGACGCAAGACCGGACGCCGCGCCCGGAAGAAGGGTGCGTCACGTCACCTTCATCATGGTTAACGCGTGCTAGACCCATTGCCGGACCCGCAGCGTCCGGCCGGCGAAAGGATTTCCGCAGATGCCCCGTTCGACCTCGCACACCTCGCATACGTCGCACACCTCCCACACGTCGCACACCTCCCACACCTCGCACACGTCCCATACCTCCCACACCTCGCACGGGTCGTCGGACAAGGCGGCGTCGGGCTCCGCCGCCGCGGCGGTGCTGGTGACCCGCGACGCCATCGTGGGGCCATACGCGCCGCCGCCGGCGGGCTTCACGCCCTATCCCGAGGACAGCGCCGACAACCTGACCATCTGGGGCCCGGACATCCGCGCCCGCATCGCGGATTTCGAGCTGTCGCAGGGAATCACGTTCACCACGCGCCCGGCGCCCGACGGCTCCGGCGCGCTGATGCATACCCTGTGGCGGACCGAGACCCCGGCCACCGGCGTCCCGACCCCGACCCCGGCCGAGATCGCCAGCTTCATCCGGCCCGCGCCGCAGGTGTTCACGCAGCAGCTCGACCTGGTGGAGGCCTATTCCGACCTGCGCTCCGAGCGGATGAACGAGATCCTGGTCCAGACCGAGACCCTCGCCCCGTTCTTCGCCGTGGTCGCCGACCTGCACGAAAGCGCCCGGACCTGGAGCTGGGAGTTCATCTCCGCCGGGCACCGGCTGGCCGCCCAGCTCGCGCATCGCATCAAGCCGGCGATGGCGGTGCGCCGGCCCTCCACCCTGTCGGCGCAGGTGCAGCCGATCATCGCCACGCCCGCCCATGGCTCGCTGCCCTCGGGCCATGCGACCGAGTCCCACGCGGTGGCGACCATCCTGCTCGGGCTGATCCGGGCGGGCACCGGCTGGCCCGCCAACCGCACCCATTTCGCCGACACGCTGGCCCCGCAGCTTCTGCGCGTCGCGTCCCGCATCTCGGTCAACCGGACTGTGGCCGGGGTGCATTACCCGATCGACAGCGCCTGCGGGGCGACGCTGGGCATCACGCTGGGGCGCATGGTGCTGGCCCGGGTCGGCGCGCTGGAGAACGAGACCGGGGCCTGGCTCTTCGACGGGCGGGCCTATGACGGGACCCAGGACTTCCGGCGCGAGGCGCAGGTGGACATGGGCTTCGACGGCCTGACCTACGAGCTGAAGAGCGCCGCGCACGGGACCGCCGATCCCTGGCAGGCGCCCGCCGCCGCCCAGCCCGCGGCGGGGACCGACGGCGTGGTGGTGCTGAAGGCGATCTTCGAGCGCGCCCGCGCCGAATGGGCCTCGGTGTCCTGAGCCGGGAGGGCGCGCGATGATCTGGACCGACAGCGCCGGGGGGCCCGATTTCTCGGGCGTCCGCGGCATGGACCCGGCGGCCGCCTGGCTGCTCGGGCCCGGGGGGATCGACGACTATCTCGGCGATTTCCTGGAGGGGCAGGGGGCGGAGCCCGGCGGGCTGGAGGCGCTTGAGACGCTTCTGCGCGACGGCAAGGACCTTGCCCGGGTGGTGGTCTCGGTGTCCCCGGATGCGGGGCAGGGGCTGACGGTGCTGCGCGCGCTGCGCAGGGCCCTGCGCGGCTATTCCCGCGATCTCGGCCGGCCGGTGCAGATCGGCCTCTTCCCCGGCGACGCGGCGGAGCTTCGGGCCGACCGCGCGGCGACGGTGACGGTGGAGCTGCGCTTCCTGCTCTGGCTCGCCGGCGACCATCCCTCCGGCCGGCCGTTCCGGGAGGCGGGCAAGCGGCTGCTGCTCGGCCCGCCCCTGCGCCTGCGGGCGACGGCCGGCCATGACGCGGCCCATGACGACGAGGAGGAGGACGCGCCGGGGGCGGAGCTGCTGCCCGCCCCGCCCCCTCCGCCGGGCGCGGCGCCCGGAGCGGGGGCCGAGGTCCCGCCGGGCTCGGTCTTCGTCGCGGTGATCGACGACGGCTTCGGGCTGGCGCACCGGTCGTTCCGCAAGGCCTCGGGCGCCACGCGGCTCGCGGCCTGCTGGGACCAGGAGGCGGACCATGACGCGGGCGGCGCCCTGCCCTTCGGGCGGGAGCTGCGGGGGGCGGAGATCGACGCGGCGCTGGTCGCCGCCGGCGGGCCGGCCCCGGCCGCGACCGACGAGGAGGCGTTCTGCGCCGACCCCGCCCTCGCCCCCTTCTTCCCCCATCGCCGCGGCGGGCTGCCGGGCGTCGTCTCCCACGGGACGGCGGTGCTCGACCTCGCGGCGGAGCTGGAGCCGGGGGCGGACGAGGACGCCCGGCCGCTGATCGCGGTGCGCCTGCCGCGGTCGAGCGTGCAGGACACGTCCGGGGCCGAGGTGAAGCCGCTGCTGATCGCCGGCGTGCGTTACGCCATCGCCGCCGCCCGCCGGGCGGCGCGGCGGCGGGACGTGCGGGTGGTGGTCTGCATCTCCTACGGGGTCTTCGCCGGCGCCATGGACGGGGACTCGACGCTGGAGCGCGCGCTCGACGCCATCGTGGCGGGCGAGGGCGGCCGGGTCGCCATCGTCCTGCCCTCGGGCAACGGGCGCATGGAGCAGGCCGTGGCCCGGGTGACGCTGACCGCCGAGGCGCCGGAGGCGGAGCTTGTCTGGCGCATCCAGCCCGACGACCGCACGCCCAGCTTCCTCCAGATCTGGGGGACGCCGGCGCTGGAGGCGGCGGGGCTGACCCTGTCCGTCACCCCGCCGGGCGGGCCGGAGAGCATGGCCAAGGCGCTGGGCGCGACGGGGACGCAGTGGCTGGCGGAGGGGGGCGACATGCTCGCCGCCCTCGCCTCGGCCGAACCGCGGGGGCCGGGGGGCGGCCGGGCGCTGACCCTCTCGGTGCGGCCCTCCGCCGTGATGCGCCCGGCGCGGCCGCTGTTCCCGGCCGTGGCCGGAACCTGCGCGCCGGCGGGCGAATGGCGGCTGCGGCTTCGGGCGACGGGTCTGGCGCCCGGCGGGCGGGCGGAGGTGACGCTCCGCGCCCAGCGCGACGACAGCCTGTCGGGCTTCCCGCCCTCGGGCCGGCAGCCCTATTTCGCCTTCCCCTCGATGGCGGCGCAGGAGGCGTGGCTGGAGGGTCGCCGCGTCTCCGACCCCGACGAGAGCGCCGATGCCGGCGAGGCGCGGGTCCGGCTGGGCGCCACGCTGAACGCCTTCGCCACGGGGCGCGGCGTGGTGGTGGCCGGGGCGTATGCCGTGGCCGACGGCACGGCCTCCGGCGCGCGGGCGGGGGCGCCGTCCTGGTATTCCGCCGGCGGGCCGGTTTCGGCGCCGGGGCGGGACGGGCCGGACCTGCTCGCGCCCTGCGACCGCTCGATGATCCGGGCGGGGGTGATCGGGGCGGGCTTCGGGTCCGGGGCGCGGTTCCCGGTCTCCGGCACCTCGGTCGCGGCTCCGCAGGCCGCCCAGCGGCTGGCGGCGGCGATGGCGGCGGGGATGAGCGATCCTGGCGGGCCGCGAGGCCTCGCCCGGGCGCTGGCCGCGGCGGACGAGGCCGCGGGCCCGGGAGGGTCGACGGGGGGCTGGCCGGGGCCGGCGCCCTCCGCCGCGCGCGGCGGCGCCGGGCGGCTGCGCACCCCGCGCGGCGACGCGGCCCGGGCCGAGGACGCCTGAACGGAGGGGGCGGGGCGGACCGGTCGGGCCGCCCCTCCCCCGCTTTCCCACCCCGCCGGACGCGGGCGGCCCCCGGCCAAACGCGCCTTCCGCGCGGTCGCGCCGCGGGCGCCCGCCCGCCTCCGGCGCGACCGGCGCGCGGCGCCCCTGGCCGGGGTTTCCGCGGCCCCGCCCCGGCTTTTCGCGGCCGCGACGGCGCTTCGGCCGGCTTCATCGCATCTGCGATTTTCGCGCGCTTCCCCGCCCGTCATCTGGCGCGCATCCCCGCTGCTCCGTAAGGTCCCCTGACAACCGCCGCCAAGGCGGGAACGCCTGGGAGGAGCCCGAACACCCGTGTCCGACGACAGCATCGTTGTGGAAACCACCCGCCGGATCTTCGCCGATCTGGCCGACCCGCAGACCCTGAACGCCGCCAAGGACGACGCCTGGAAGACCGCGCTGTGGAGCGCGCTCGAGGAGTCCGGACTGACGCTGGCCTGGGTCCCCGAAGAGGCCGGCGGCGCCGGCGCCGAGATGGCCGACGGCTTCGACGTCCTGCGCATCTCCGGCCAGTACGCCGCGCCCGCGCCGCTCGCCGAAACCCTGCTCGCCGGCCTGACGCTGGCCCGCGCCGGCATCGCGCTGCCCGACGGCCCGATGACCGTGGGCCCGATCCGCGACGGCGACGCGCTGCGCCTTGCGGGCGGGACCGTCTCCGGCCGCGCCCGGGCCGTGCCCTTCGCGCGCGACGCCCTGCACCTCGTCGCCATGGTCGAGGACGAGGCGGGCGCCGCCCATGTCGCGCTGATCGCCATCGGCGACGCCGCCGCCGCCGACCGCGCCGCGGATCTCGGGGCCGGGCGCGCCGATCTGCATTTCGACGGGGTCGCCCCCGCAGCCCTCGCGCCTGCGCCGGAGGGCTTCGGCCCGGCCGACTTCCAGCGCCTCGGCGCGGTGATGCGGGTGCAGCAGATGGCCGGCGCGCTGGAAACCGCGCTCGACATGTGCACGCGCTACGTGCAGGAGCGGGTCGCCTTCGGCAAGCCCATCGGCAAGTTCCAGGCGGTGCAGCAGAACCTCGCGCGGCTCGCCGGCGAGGTCGCCGCCGCGTTGACCGCCGCCTCCTCCTCCGCCGACACGCTGGAGAAGTGGATGGCGGGCGATGCCGACATCACGCCCGAGGACCTGTTCCTCGAATGCGCCTCGGCCAAGATCCGGACGGGCGAGGCCGCCAACGAAGGCGCCGCCATCGCCCATCAGGCCCATGGCGCCATCGGCTTCACCAACGAATACGTGCTTCAGCGCTACACGCGCACCCTTTTCGGCTGGCGCGACGATTTCGGGGGGGAGGCGCGCTGGGCGCTGAACCTCGGGAACGCCATGGCCGCGCGGGGCGCCGACGCGCTCTGGCCCGCGCTCACCCGTCGCTGAGGGAAGGAGACCGACATGCAGACCGCCATTCGTTTCGACCCCGAGCGCCTTCCTCCCCGCACCCGCGAACTGCGCGAGGAGGTCCGCGACTTCCTGAAGTCCGAGGCCGACGCCGGCACCTTCGATCCGGCCCGCGCCTACAAGTCCCGCGGCTTCGACCGCGGCTTCTCCCGCCGGGTCGCGGCCAAGGGCTGGATCGGCCTGACCTGGCCGAAGAAATACGGCGGGCAGGAGCGCAGCTTCCTCGACCGCTACGTGGTGTCGGAGGAGTTCACCGCCGCCTGCGCGCCGGTCGGCTGCCATTTCGTCGCCGACCGCCAGTCGGGTCCGGTCATCATCCGCTACGCCAAGGAAGAGATCAAAGAGGAGGTTCTCCCCAAGATCATCGCCGGCGAGGCCTGCTTCTGCATCGGCATGTCCGAGCCGGGCTCGGGGTCCGACCTCTTCGCGGCTTCGACCAAGGCGGAGAAGGTGGACGGCGGCTTCAAGGTCAACGGCACCAAGATCTGGACCTCCAACGCCCACCGGGCCGACTACATGATCGGCCTCTTCCGCACCTCTCCGCCGACCAAGGAGAACCGTCGCCACGGGCTGACCCAGTTCCTGGTGGACATGAAGACGCCGGGCATCAAGTGCAGCCCGATCCGGAACATGGCCGGCGGAAGCGAGTTCAACGAGGTCCATTTCACTGACATGTTCCTGCCCGACAACGTCGTGCTGGGCGAGGTGGACGGGGCCTGGAAGCAGGCGACCTCGGAGCTGGCCTACGAGCGGTCGGGGCCGGAGCGGTTCCTCGACACCTTCTTCGTGCTGACCGCGATGATGAAGGTGCTGGGCGAGAGCCCCGACCCCCGCACCGCCGAAAGCCTCGGGCGGCTGGTGGCGCAGCTCCACACCATGCGGCGCATGTCGGTGTCGGTGGCCGGGATGCTGGAGCAGGGCAAGGAGCCGGTGCTCGAAGCCTCCATCGTCAAGGACCTCGGCACGATCTGGGAGCAGGCGCTGCCGGGCAAGGCCCGCGACATCGCCGCCTTCCATGACGGCGCGGCCCCGCTGGGCGCCAACGCGCCGAGCTTCGAGGACGTGCTCGACTACGCGACCCTGGTCGCGCCCAAGCTGACCATCCAGGGCGGCACCACCGAGATCCTGCGCGGCATCATCGCCCGCGGCCTCGGCCTGCGCTGATCCCGCCGCCCCCGACCCCGCCAGCGCGCAGGGGCCGGGGGCGTCCCGCCCGACCAGACACCCGGACTCCATGAACCAGATGACCCCTGCGCCGAAGCCCGATCTTCGGGCCCTGTTCGACCCGAAATCCATCGCGGTGATCGGCGCCTCCAACGACACCGCGAAAATCCCCGGCATGACGCTGGAAAGCCTGCTCAAGCACAAGACCGACGCAAGCGTGCCGGTCTACCCGGTGCACCCCAAGCTGCCCGAGGTGCAGGGGCTGAAGGCCTATCCGTCGGTCGAGGCGGTGGTCGAGGCGACGGGCGCGGCCCCCGAACTCGCCATCATCGTGATCCCCGCCAAGGCGGTGCCCGACATGCTGGAGGGCTGCGCCCAGGCCGGCGTGCGGGCCGCGATCATCATCACCTCCGGCTTCGCGGAGGAGCAGGGGGAGGAGGGCGCCGCCCTCCAGGCCCGGGTGCAGGAGACGATCCGCCGGCACGGGCTCGCCGTGCTGGGGCCGAACGCGCAGGGCTACGCCAATTTCGCCCGGGCGCTGTGCTGCACCTTCTCGCCGGCCGTGCGGCTGGCCACCGATCCGCTGATCCCCGAGTGGTGCGAGGACGGGGGGCGCATCTCGGTCGTCGCCCAGTCCGGGGCGCTGGGCTTCTCGCTCTACGACACCGGGCGGCTGAAGGAGCTGCCTTACCGCTTCGTGGTGACGACGGGGAACGAGGCCGGGGTCTCGGCCTTCGACGTGGTGGACCATCTGCTGGACGAGGGCGGCACGCAGGTCTTCGTCATGTTCCTCGAAGGCATCCGGGACGCCGCCCGCTTCCGGCAGGTGGCCGAGCGGGCGCTGCGCGAGGGCAAGCCGCTGGTGGTGGCCAAGGTCGGCATGTCGGCGGCGGCCGAACGCTCCGCCGCCTCGCATACCGGGGCGCTGGCCGGGTCCTGGCGGGCCAACAAGGCGATGTTCGACGCCTATGGCGTGACCCTGGTCGAGAGCCATGAGGAGCTGATCGACGTCGCCGCCGCCTTCATGGTCAACCGCCACCGCCTGCCCAAGGGGCGGGGCGTCGGCATCCCCACCTCCTCCGGCGGCGCCGGGGGCTGGACCGCGGACGGCTGCGCCGCCGCCGGGCTGGAGGTGCCGGAGCTGGAGCCGGAGGCGCGGGCGCGCATCGACGAGTTCCTGCCGCCCTACGGCTCCTCGGTGAACCCGGTGGACGGGACCGCGCAGGCCATCGGGCTGATCGGCAATTCCGAGCTGACCCGCCTGACCGCGCTGTCGGAGCGGGTCCACGGCATCGTCGGCGTGACCTCCGCCATCAACGCGGCCGCCTTCCTCAAGGAAGGGGACAATTTCCCCAAGGTCGGCCGGGAGCTGGAAAAACCCATCTGCTACTGGTCCTATACCCGCCCGAGCCGGGAGACCTTCGCGCTGTTCGCGAAGTCGGGCTGGGCGCTGTCGACCAATGTGCGCCACTCGACCCGCGCCATGGCCGCGATGTGCGCCTATGCGGAGGCCAAGGCCCGCTTCCGTCCGCCGCTCGTCGCCGACGCGGTCCCGGCGGAGGGCGAGATCGAGACGATGACCGAGCGCGACGCCAAGGCCTGGCTGCATGAGGCGGGCGTGGGCGGAGCGCCGGGCGGGCTCGCGACCTCGGCGGCGGAGGCCGCAAGCCTCGCCGCCGCGCTGGGCCGGCCCGCCGCGCTCAAGATCCAGTCGCCCGACATCCCCCACAAGACCGAGGCCGGGGGCGTGTCGCTGGGCGTGGCGGCGGACGCCGCCGCGGACGAATACGCGGCGCTGCTGGCCCGCGTGAAGGCCCACGCCCCGGACGCCCGCATCGAGGGCGTCTTGGTCGAACCCATGGCCCCCGGCGGAACCCAGATGCTGCTGGGCGTCACCCGCGACCCGCTGTTCGGCCCGATGCTGCTGGTCGGCGCCGGCGGCATCTACGCCGAAGTGCTGGACGACGTGGCCCTGTCGCCGCTGGTCGACGACGAGGACGCGGCGCTGCGGCTGCTCAAGGGTCTCAAGACCTGGCCCCTGCTCGACGGCGCGCGCGGGCAGGCCAGGGCCGACGTGCCGGCGCTGGTCAAGCTGATGCTGGCGCTTTGCCGCTTTGTGTCCGACAATGCCGCGCGCATAGAAGAGATCGACCTCAATCCGGTCGTGGCGCATGAGGCGGGGCAGGGGGTTTCGGTCCTCGACGCGCTCGTCCTGCGCCGCGCCGGCTGACAAGAACCCTGAACTGGGAGGACCCGACATGCCCAAGGACTTTTCCGCTTCCGAACTCGGCATCGACATCAAGGACTACGTCGCCACCGTCGAGATCCGCCGTCCGCCGCTGAACTTCTTCGACTTCGAGCTGATCCGCGAGATCGCCGACGTCTACGAGGCGCTGGACGAGCGCGACGACGTCCGCTCGATCATGCTCTGCGCCGACGGCAAGGCGTTCTGCGCGGGCGCCGACTTCTCGTCCCGCTCCGACGCGCAGCTGGAAACCGACGACGCGCCGGGCGAGAAGTCCAAGGTCGACGACGAGGGCGTGCAGCACCTCTATGTCGAGGCGACGCGCATCTTCGACTGCAAGAAGCCGACGGTGGCCTGCGTGCATGGCGCGGCGATCGGCGGGGGCCTCGGGCTCGCGGTGTCGGCCGACTTCCGCGTCGCCTCGCCCGAGGCGCGCTTCGCGGCCAACTTCACCCGGCTGGGCTTCCACCCGGGCTTCGGGCTGACCCACACCCTGCCGCTGATCGTCGGCCGGCAGAACGCCAACCTGGTGTTCATGACCTCGCGCCGCTTCACCGGCGAGGACGCCTACAAGATGGGCCTCGCCGACGTGCTGGTTCCCGCCTCGGAGGTCCGTCAGGCCGCCTGGGACCTGGCGCGGGAGATCGCGATCAACTCGCCGCTGGGCACCGTCTCCACCCGCGCGACCATGCGCCAGGGGCTGGCCAAGGCGGTGAAGGCCGCCACGGACCACGAGCTGGAGGAGCAGGTGCGCCTGCGCAAGACCAAGGACTTCAAGGAAGGCGTGCGCGCCACCGCGGCGCGCGAGATCCCCAACTTCATCGGGGCCTGATCGCGTCCAGCCAAGACCGGGGGCGGCGTCCGCGCCGCCCCCTTCCCGCGCCAGGAGCCCCGCCATGTCCGCCGATCCCCTTCTGCCCCCCGTGTTCCGCGTCGGCGATGTGGAGGTGATCCGCGTCATCGAGATCCTCGCCCCCTTCCGCCTGCCCGAAGAGACCTGGCCCGAAAGCGCCGAAGAGGTGCGCGCGGCCCTGGACGCGCTGGGCGACGACCTGCCCGAGGGGTTGATCGACCCCGAGACCGGCATGGTGATTCTCGCCATCCAGACCTATGTGCTCAAGACCGCGCGGCGGACCATCGTGGTCGACACCTGCGTGGGCTGCGACAAGACCTATCCCTCGATCCCCGCCTGGCATCAGCGCACCAACCGCTCCTGGCTGGCGCGCATGGCGGCGGCGGGGGTTGCGCCGGAAAGCGTGGACTACGTGCTCTGCACCCATCTGCACGGCGACCATGTGGGCTGGAACACGCAGCTTCTGGACGGGCGCTGGGTCCCGACCTTCCCGAACGCCACCTATCTGATGACCTCGGTGGACGAGGCCTATGTGAAGCAGGCCCGCCCCGCCACCTGGGCCGAAAGCGTGAACCCGGTGATCGAGGCCGGGCAGGCGCGGCTGGTGGAGACCGACTACGCGCTGGACGACGAGGTGTGGCTGGAGCCGACGCCGGGGCATACGCCGGGCCATGTGGCGGTGCGGATCAAGTCGAACGGGGAGGAGGCGGTGCTGACCGGCGACACCTTCCATTCGCCGCTGCAATGTCGCTTCCCCGACTGGCGCTTCTTCTCCGACGACGATCCGGCGCGGGCGGTGATCACGCGGCGGGCGCTGTTCGAATCGCTGGCCGAATCCGGGCGGCTGGTGCTGCCCGCCCATTTCCCGCCGCCGACGGTGGGATGGGTCACGGTCGAGGGCGACGCCTTCGGGTTCCGCTACAAGGCGTTCTGAAGGCTGGAAATCCGGGGCGGCTGCGTCCGTGGCGCGCAGCCTGCGGAAACGCCTTCTTTCCGACAAAAGTTTCAAACTAGTATTGCTGCACGCGACCCGGCCGTCCTCTGGGGAGGCGGACGGGGAAGGCGCCGTGCTGCGGTCCTGGTCCGACCCTGCGCGGTGCGCCGGGCTCGTCGGCCGCCCGCGTCCGCCTGGTGGCGCGGGCGCGCGGCGCGCCGCGGGTCCGGCCGTGGCCCGCGCCGGGAGGCGAGGGGCACGGGACGCGGGCCGGACTTGGGAGGGTCCGGCCCGCGACCCGCCGGGCGCCGCGGCGGGCGCCCGGCTTGTCCGCTCAGTTCAGCGCGCCGGCCTTGCGCAGTCCGGCGATCTCCTCCGCGGACATGCCGGCCTCGGCCAGCGCCGCGTCGGTGTCGGCCCCCATCGGGGTCGCCGGCCGCGGCGCCGCCCAGGGCGTGCGCCCGAAGCGGGGCGCGGGGGCGGGCTGGGCCTTGCCGGCGATCTCCAGATACGCGCCGCGGGCGACGTTGTGGGGATGCGCCTCGGCCTCCGAGGGGGTCAGCACCGGCGCGATGCAGGCGTCGGTGCCTTCGAAGATCTCCATCCACTGGTCGCGGGTCTTCGACTTGAAGACCCTGGCGTATTCCTCCGCCCGCGCCGCCCATGTGGCCTTGGAGGTCTGGTCCTTGCGGTGATCCTCCGGGAAGCCGCATTTCTCGACCATGATGGCGAAGAACTGCGGCTCCAGGCAGCCGACCGACAGGTATTTGCCGTCCGCCGTCTCGTAGCAGCGATAGTAGGAGGCGCCGCCGTCGAGCATGTTCGACTCGCGCTCCTCCACCCAGGACCCGGCGTTCATCAGGTTGCGGAAAATGCCGGTCATCGCCGACACGCCGTCGATCATGGCGCTGTCGATCACCTGGCCCTTGCCGGAGCGGGAGCGTTCCCACAGCGCGGACAGCACGCCGAAGATCAGGAACATGGTGCCGCCGCCGTAGTCGGCCACCAGGTTCAGCGGCGGGGTGGGCGGCTGGTCCTTGCGGCCCATCATGCCCAACGCCCCGGTCAGCGACAGGTAGTTGAGGTCATGGCCCGCCATCTGGCTCCACGGCCCTTCCTGCCCCCAGCCGGTCATGCGGCCGTAGACGAGGCCCGGGTTGCGGGCGTGGCAGACCTCGGGGCCCAGGCCCATGCGCTCCATCACCCCGGGGCGGAAGCCCTCGATCAGCGCGTCGGCCCCCTCGATCAGCTTCAGCGCCGCCTCGACCCCGCCTGGGGTCTTGAGGTTCAGCGCCACCGAGCGCTTGCCGCGGTTGGCCACGTCCGTCGCCCGGTCGCCGCCGGAGGCGCGGTCGATGACGATCACATCCGCGCCCAGGTCGGCCATAAGCTGCCCGGCCAGCGGGCACGGGCCGATGCCGGCCATTTCGATCAGTTTCAGTCCTTCGAGCGGTCCGGGCATCAGTTGCGCTTCCTGTCGTCGAGACCAAGGCCGCGGCCGATGATCTCCTTCATGATTTCGGAGGACCCGGCGTAGATCCGGGCGACGCGGGTGTCGCGGAAGATCCGCGAGATCTCGTATTCCTCCATGAAGCCGGCGCCGCCGTGAAGCTGCACGCCCTGGTCCGCGACCTCGCAGACCAGCTCGGAGGAGACCAGCTTGATCGAGGCGGCCAGCTCGCCCGAAAGCTCGCCCTTCAGATGCGCCTTGGCGCAATGGTCGAGCAGCGCCCAGGCGGCGTCCAGCCGGGCCCGCAGGTCGGCCATCACGAAGCGCGAGTTCTGGAAGGTGCCGATCGGCCGGCCGAAGGCGCGGCGCTCCTTGATGAACTCCAGCGTGATGTTGAAGGCGTGCTCGGCCATCGACAGGTTGCCGACCGAGTTCACGATCCGCTCTTCGGCCAGGTTGCCCATCATCACCTTGAAGCCGCCGTCGGGGGCGCCCAGCACGTTCTCTTTGGGGATCTTCACGTCGTGGAAGAACAGCTCCGAGGTGTCCTGCGCCGGCTGGCCCAGCTTCTTGAGGTTGCGGCCGCGCTCGAACCCCTCCATGCCGCGCTCGACGATGAACAGGCCCACGGCGTGGGAGCGGGTGAGGTCGGTCTTGGCCGCGACCACCACCAGATCGGCGAGCTGGCCGTTGGAGATATAGGTCTTGGAGCCGTTGATGAGCCAGTGGTCGCCCTTGTCCTCGGCCCGGGTCTGGATGCCGGCGACGTCGGAGCCCGCGCCCGGCTCGGTCATGGCGATGGCGAGGATGGTGTCCCCGGACACGCAGCCGGGCATGTACTTGTCGCGCTGCGCCTCGGTGCCGAACTTGTTGATGTAGGGCCCGACGATGCGGTTGTGCAGCTGGATGGCGAGGCCGGCGCCGGTCGGCCCCAGCTCCTCGATCAGGATCATGTCGTAGCGGAAATCGTCCAGCTCGACGCCGCCGTGCTTCTCGTCGGCGTACATGCACAGGAAGCCCTGCTCGCCGGCCGACTTCCAGACCTCGCGGTCCACGATCCCTTCCTCGCGCCAGCGCGCCACATGGGGCGTCACGTTGGCGGCGATCCACTTCTTGACCGAGTCGCGGAACATCTCGTGGTCCGGCTCGTACAGGCTTCGCGCGATCATGCTGGGTCCTCCCGGGGGGCGATTGTCTGGGATGCGCGACGGGCGCGCATGCGTCGACTCCCGGGCCGAAGGCCGGGAGCCGCGAATTGTCGGGGCCGGATCAGGCGGCCCTGGCGGGCGCGGTGGCGCGCAGTTTGTCGAGCGCGGAGGCCGTCACCGCGAAGCGCGGCCCGCACAGCTCCGCCAGCTCCGCCGCCCGCGCCGCGAAGGCGTCGAGCCCCACGCCGCGGATGAACTGGATGGCGCCGCCGGTATGGGCGGGGAAGCCGATGGCCATGATCGAGCCGATATTGGCCTCGGGCTCGGAACGCAGCACGCCCTCGTCGAGGCAGCGCAGCGTCTCGATGGCCTGGCGGTAGAGCATCCGGTCCTGCGCCTCCTCCATCGTGATCTCGCGGTTGCGCTCGACGAACTGGGAGAGGCCCTTCCACAGCGACCGCGACCCATCCGGAGCGTAGTCGTAGAAGCCGCCGCCGTAATGGCGCCCACCGCGGCCCATCTCGACCATCTTCGGCGCGATGGCGGCGGAGCCTTCGTTCTTCACCGGGAAGCCGTCCTCGATCCCCAGGCGGGCGTCGAGCGCCTTGTGCGTCTCGCGCACCCGCTCCGACAGGACCATGGAGACCTCGTCCTGCACCTGCAGCGGCCCCACGGGCATCCCGACCTTCCAGGCCGCGCGCTCGATCATCGCCGGCGGCATCCCGTCCCGGATCAGCTCCATCCCCTCGTTCAGGTAGGTGCCGAACACGCGGGAGGTGAAGAAGCCGCGGCTGTCGTTGACCACGATCGGCAGCTTGCCGATCTGCTTCACGTAGTCATAGGCCTTGCGCAGCGTGTCGTCCGAGGTCTTCTCGCCCACGATCAGCTCCACCACCTGCATCCGGTCGACCGGCGAGAAGAAGTGGATGCCGATGAAGCGGGTCGGGTCCGGGCAGGCCTCGGCCAGGATCGAGATCGGCAGGGTCGAGGTGTTGGAGCCGTAGATCCCGCCGGGCGAGAGCTTGGCGAAGGTCGCGGGGATCACCTTCTCCTTGAGGGCGATGTCCTCGAACACCGCCTCGACGATGATGTCGGCGCCCTCGAAATCGTCCGTGTCCGCCGGCTTGATGAGGCCGAGCAGGGAGGCGCCCTTGGCCTCGTCCATCCGGCCCTGCTTGGCCTGTTTGGCCACCAGCGCCTCGGAATAGGCCTTGCCCTTCAGGGCGCCCTCCATCGAGGTGTCCTTGAGCACCACCGGCAGTCCGCGCGACGCGTGCGCCCAGGCGATGCCCGCGCCCATCATGCCCGCGCCCAGCACGGCCGAGGAATTGGCCTTCCATGCGTCCCCCGCCGGGCGGAACCTGGCGCCGCGGATCGCCTGCATCCCGAAGAACATGGTGGTGATCTGGGCCTTGGCCTCCTTGGAGGGGACCAGGGTGCAGAACTGCCGGCTCTCGTTGCGCAGCGCGCCGTCGAAGCCCATGCGCATGGAGTTCACGGCGACGTCGAGAATGCGCTCGGGCGCCGGCATCAGGCCGCGGGTCTTCTTGATCAGCAGCGTCGGCGCGGTGGCGACGATCTGGCGGACCTTGGGGTGGGTCGTGTCGCCGCCGGGATAGCGGAAACCCTTGCGGTCCCAGGGCTGCTGGGCGGCGTCGGGGTTGGCCCTGATCCAGGCTTTCGCCGCCGGAACCAGCTCCTCCCGCGTCTTGACCATCGCGTCGACCATGCCCAGCGCCAGCGCCTTGGCGGGCGACTGGGGCTTGCCCTCCATCAGCAGGGGCAGGGCCTTCTCAAGGCCGAGCAGGGCGGTCAGGCGCACCACGCCGCCGGCGCCCGGAAGCAGGCCCAGCGTCACCTCGGGCAGGCCGGTGATGGCGCCGGGGCTGTCGAGGATGACGCGATGGTTGCAGGCGAGGCAGATCTCGAACCCGCCGCCGAGCGCGGCGCCGTTGATCGCGGCGGCCACCGGCACAGGCAGCTTCTCGATCCGCCGCAGCAGGCCCTTCTTCTCCTCAAGGTTGTTGAAGTATTCGAGGTCCGCCACCTCGGCCGCCAGCAGCCCGTTCAGGTCGCCGCCCGCGAAGAAGGTCTTCTTGGCCGAGGCGATGACCACGCCGGTCATGTCCTTTTCGGCCTCCAGCCGCGCGACGGTCTCGGTCATCAGGCGGTTGTATTGTTCGGACATGGTGTTGGCCGACTGGCCGTCCATGTCCATGGTGATGGTGACGATGCCGTCGGCGTCCTTGTCCCACGCGAAACCCATGGTTCAGACCCTCTCGATGATCGAGGCGATGCCCATGCCGCCGCCCACGCACATGCAGATCAGGGCGCGCTTCAGGTCGCGCCGCTCCAACTCGTCCAGCATGGTGGAGACGAGGCAGCCGCCCGTCGCCCCTAGCGGGTGACCCATGGCGATGGCGCCGCCGACCACGTTCAGCTTCTCGTCCGGCACGTCCAGGTCGCGCTGCAGGCGCAGGGCGACCGAGGCGAAGGCCTCGTTGATCTCCACCAGGTCGATGTCGGCCATGGTCATCCCCGCCTTGGCCAGCGCCTTCCTGGAGGCCGGGCCGGGGCCGGTGAGCATGATGGTCGGCTCGCAAGCCGTCAGGGCGATGGACACGACCCGGCCGCGGGGCGTGAGCCCGAGGTCCTTGCCCGCCCGCTCGTTGCCGACCATGACCAGCGAGGCGCCGTCGACGATGCCCGAGGAGTTGCCGGGCGTGTGCACATGGTCGATGCGCTCCACCTGCGGGTATTTGCTGAGCGCCAGCACGTCGTAGCCCATCGCGCCCATCGCCGCGAAGGACGGCTTGAGCGAGCCCATGGACTGCATGTTCGCGTCGGGCCGGATGAAGTCGTCCCGCTCCAGGATGGTGAAGCCGTTCATGTCGCGCACCGGCACCACCGAGCGGTCGAACCAGCCGTTGTCGCGGGCATGCGCCGCGGCTTTCTGGGAGCGCACGGCGAAGGCGTCGACGTCGTCGCGGCTGAAGCCCTCGATGGTGGCGATCAGGTCGGCGCCGATGCCCTGGGGCACGAAGCCGGTGACGATGTTGGTTTCCGGATCCTCGGCCATCGGTCCGCCGGCGGCGCCCATGGGCACGCGGGACATGCTCTCATACCCGCCGGCGCAGACCAGGTCCTCCCACCCGCTCGCGACCTTGGCGGCGGCGGTGTTGAAGGTGTCGAGCCCCGAGGCGCAGAAGCGGTTGACCTGGGCGCCGGGCACCGTCTCGTCCCAGCCGGCCTTCTGCAGCGCGATCTTGGGCAGGACGTTGCCCTGCTCCAGCACCGGCGACACGCAGCCCAGCAGCACGTCGTCCACCCGCGCGGTGTCGAGGTCGTGGCGGTTCCGCATCTCGGTCAGAAGGGTGGTGACGAGGTCGATGGGCTTGACCTCGTTCAACGCGCCGTCCGGCTTGCCCTTGGAGCGGGGCGTGCGGATCGCGTCGAAGATATAGGCGGCTTCGGCCATGGGGCTCCCTCCGGGGATTCGCCTTCTGACGGACGCGCGAAGGCGACCGCCGGGGATCGCGGGGGAGATTGCCGCCGGGCCAGGGCGGTTTCAAGATCTTAATTGACCGATGAATACCGCATTGCAGAACATGCCGCGGAAAGCAGGCTCCTGGCAAGAGCGTGACCGCAGGCGAAGCCTTGTTGTTGACCGCAGCTTCGCCTGCGGGGACACGCCACCGGGCAGGGCCGGCGGATAGGCGCTTCCTCCCGGCCGAACATGCATGGCATCCGGCCTCGTTACGCCGTCCCTGGACCCTTTCTGGGTTTCTCCGGGGCGGCCGCCGCCGACCCTATTCGTCGCAGGGACGCGGAGCAACAGAGGTTTCGGATGGACCTCCGCAACGTTTAATGGCTTGATTAACAGGAATCCGTGCGGCTGTCGACAATGCGCGCGGAATTCGGCCGGGTTTCACAGAAAAACCAACGGCCGGGGCGGGACTGTCCCCGACCCGTCAACGAACACAGGGAGGAAGAGGATGAAACACCCCTCGTTCCACGCGCGCCGCACGCCGGAAAAAATCGCCTATGTCATGGCGGGTTCGGGCGAAAGCCTGACTTACGCCCAGTTGGACGCCCGTTCGAATCGCGGCGCGCAGGCGCTGCGGGCGCTCGGCGTCGGCCCGGGCGACCATATCGCCCTGCTGATGGAGAACCGGCTGGAGTTCATGGAGATCGTCTGGGCCGCGCATCGCGCCGGGGTGATCTACACCGCCGTCTCCCGCTATCTGGGGCCGGAGGAGGCCGGCTACATCATCCGCGACTGCGGGGCCAAGGTGTTCATCGCCTCCGACGCCTACCGGGACCGGGGGCCGGACTACCTCGCCCAGGCCGGGGACGCGCGCTGCCTGATGGTGGGCGACTGCGCGCCGGGCTACGCGAGCTGGGACGAGCTGACCGCCGCGCAGAAGGAGGAGCCGGTCGCCGACGCCTTCGCCGGCATGGACATGCTCTATTCCTCCGGCACCACCGGCCGGCCCAAGGGCATCGCCAAGGCGTTCGAGCCGAACCCGATCGAGTGGATCCACCCGATGCTGTCGCTGCTGATCGAGCATCACTCGAAGGTGGACGACGCGTCCGTCTATCTCTCTCCCGCCCCGCTTTACCACGCAGCCCCGCTGCGCTTTTGCCTGACCATGGCGAACCTGGGCGCGACCTGCGTGATCATGGAGAAATTCGACCCCGAGGCCTACCTCGCCGCGGTCCAGAAATGGGGCGTCACCCATTCGCAGCTCGTGCCCACCATGTTCGTGCGCATGCTCAAGCTGCCCGAGGAGGTGCGCGCGGCCTACGACGTCTCCTCCATCCGCATGGCGATCCATGCCGCGGCGCCGTGCCCGAAGGAGATCAAGCAGCGGATGATCGACTGGTGGGGCCCGGTCCTGCTGGAATATTACGCGGGCACCGAGGCCAATGGCGGCACCGTGGCGACGGCCGAGCAGTGGCTGGAGAACCCGGGCACCGTGGGCGCCACCATCGTCGGCAGGATCGTCATCGCCGACCCGGACGGCAATGAACTTCCGGCCGGAGAGATCGGCGACGTCTATTTCGACAGCGGCATCGACTTCGAATATTTCGGGGACCCCGAGAAGTCGAAGAAGTCGTTCCTGCGCCCCGGCTGCGGCACGCTGGGCGATGTCGGCTATGTCAACGAACGCGGCTTCCTGTTCCTGACCGACCGCGCCGCCTACACCATCATCTCCGGCGGGGTGAACATCTACCCGCAGGAGGCCGAGGACCTGCTGGTCTGCCACCCGGAAGTCGCCGACTGCGCCGTGTTCGGCGTGCCGGACGAGGAGATGGGCGAGGCGGTGAAGGCCGTGGTGCAGCTTCAGGACCCGTCCGGCGCCTCGGATGATAAGGCCGCCGAACTTATCGGCTGGCTTCGCGAACGCCTGTCGCATATCAAGGCGCCCCGGAGCATCGACTTCCGCGAGGACCTGCCGCGCACCGCGACGGGCAAGCTGATGAAGCGGCTCCTGAAAGACGAATACTGGGCGGAAGCCCGGAAAAACCAGGGAGTGAGCGCATGACCGTCAAGAACCCGTTCGACCTTTCCGGCAAGGTGGCCGTCGTCACCGGCGGCAACGGGGGCATCGGCCTCGGCATGGTGAAGTGCATGGCCCAGTGCGGGGCCTCTGTCGCCATCTGGGGCCGCAACGCGGAGAAGAACGAGAAGGCCGTGGCCGAGGCCGTGGCGCTCGGCGGCGGCGAGGTCGTGGCCTTCCCCTGCGACGTGCTCGACCCCGCCAGCCAGGACAAGGCCATGGCCGACACGCTGGCCAAGTTCGGCCGCGTCGACGGGCTTTTCGCCAATTCCGGCGTCTCCGGCTCCGGCGGCCGCAAGGGCTTTCTGGAGCGCACCGACCAGGAATGGCGGGATCTCTTCGCGGTCAATCTCGACGGCGTGGTGAAGTCGTTCCGGCTGGCCGGCGACCACATGGTCGAGCGGGCCAAGAACGGCGACGCGGGCGGGCGGCTGATCGCCACCTCCTCCGTGGCCTCGGTCGACGGCGCCGCGTTCAACGAGCATTACGGCGCCTCGAAGGCCGCGCTGAACGGCATGATGCGGGCGATTTCGGTGGAGCTCGCCCGCTACGGCATCACCGCCAACAACATCCTGCCCGGCTACATCGTCACCGACATGACCGCCAAGTCGATGGCCAACGAGAAGTTCCTGACCAACGTGGGCAAGCGCATCCCCGTGCGCCGCTTCGGTCAGCCGGAGGATTTCGGGGGGCTCGCGGCCTACCTGCTGTCCGACCTGTCCAGCTACCATACCGGGCAGACCTTCACGATCGACGGCGGCTACACGATCTTCTGAGGGCGTGATGACGGATCCGATCTATCGCGCGGGCCTGTTCGACGGAGCCCGCATCCTGGTCACCGGCGGGGGCTCCGGTCTCGGCCGGGCCATGGCCGGGCGGCTGGCGGGGCTGGGCGCGGAGGTGATCCTCTGCGGCCGGCGCGCGCCGCTGTTGGAGGAAGCGGCGGCGGAGATCGTGGCCGCCGGCGGCCGGGCCACGGCCCTGCCGCTCGACATCCGCGACCCCGAGGCGGTGGAGGCCGCGGCCGACGCCGCCTTCGCCGACGGGCCGCTGACCGGGCTGGTGAACAACGCCGGCGCCAACTTCATCTCGCGGACCGAGGATCTGTCGATCCGCGCGGTGGACGCGGTCACCGGCATCACCATGCGCGGCACCTTCCTGGTGACCCACGCGGTCGGGCGGCGCTGGATCGAGGCGGGGACGGGCGGGGCGGTGATCTCCATCCTGTCGACCCGGCTGCGGTCCGGCGCGCCGTTCTCCACCCCCTCCACCATGGGCAAGGCGGCGATCGAGAGCATGACGAAGTCGCTGGCTTCGGAATGGGGGCGCTACGGCATCCGCCTCAACGCCATCGCGCCGGGGGAGATCCCGACCGAGGGCATGCTCGCCCGCCTGCGACCCGGCGAAAAGCCGGGGGCTGCGACCGCGGCGGTCAACCCGCTGGGCCGGGCCGGCACGCTGGAGGACATCGGCTCGCTCGCCGCCTTCCTGCTGGGGCCGGGGTCGAGCTGGATCAACGGCGAGACCCTCTTCATGGACGGCGGTCAGACCAATGCGGCCGGCGTCGCCTCCTACCGCCTGCGGGAGTGGACGGACGAGGACTGGGACAAGGCTCGCGGCGTGGCCAAGGCCAAGAACGCCGAGGACAAGTCCAAGCGCTAGCCGCGGGGCCGGCCGTTGGCCGGCGGTCCGGAGCTCGGGACGGAAAGGGGCGGCGCCGCGGCGCCGCCCCTTCTCTCGTCGGACGGGAACGTTCGGAAAGCCGCCCGGGCGCCCCGGGCTTGAGCCCGCCGCCTCGCACCGGTCGCCGAACGCCCGCGGCGCCGGCTGGTCGCGGAGCCGGCCCCGGTCAGGCCGGGGCGCGGGCCGCCTCGCAGGCCTCGCGCACCGCGTCGGCCAGGGCCTCCACCTCCAGCCGCGCCGCCTCGCACAGGTTGTGCATGCGGATGAAGCCGTGGATCATCCCCGGCGCGTGGCGGCGCGTCACCGGCACGCCCGCGGCCTCCAGCGCGTCGGCATAGGCCAGCCCCTCGTCCAGCAGCACGTCGTAGCCGGCCGTGATCACCAGCGCCGGCGGCAGGCCGGTCAGGTCGGCGTGCAGCGGGCTCACGTCCGGCTGCCTGGGGTCGGCGCCCTGCAGGTAGTGGTCGAAGAACCAGGGCATGTCGCGGCCCAGCAGCGGATAGCCCTCGGCATGTTCGGCATAGGAGGGGCGGGAGAAGTCGCAGTCGGTCACCGGGTAGACCAGCCCCTGCAGCACCAGCGGCGCCTGGCCCAGCAGCCGCCGGGCGACCACGGTCGCCAGATTGCCGCCGGCGCTGTCGCCGGCCACCGCGACGGGCGCCCCGCCGAACTCCTCGCCCGCCGCGTCGCAGGCCCAGAGCACCGCGTCCTCGCAATCCTCCACCGGCCCGGGGAAAGGCGCCTCGGGCGCCAGGCGGTAGTCCGGCAGCAGCACCGCGCAGCCGGACCGCGCGGCCAGCGCCCGGCCCAGCGTGTCGAAATCGTCGATGTTCCCGATCACCCAGCCGCCGCCATGCAGGTAGACCAGCAGGCCGTTGATCTCGCCCGCCGGCACATGCAGGCGCGCGGGGATCGAGCCTGCGCGGGTGGGCAGGGCGAAGTCGCGGGTCTCGGCCATCTCGGGGCCGGCGCCCAGCCCCTCGCGCCCGGCGGCGATCAGGGCGCGGGCCGCGGCGGGGCCGGCGTCGGAGATCGCCGGCAGGGCGCGGGTGCGTTCAAGCACGATGTCGATGAAGGGGTCGAGCGGCATGGTCGGTCCTCCCAGGGGGCGGGCGCGCGCGGGGACGGCGCCTCTTGCTCTCGCCGCGGCCTGTCCGGAGTTTCAACTCGGGACGGTCACGGTCATTGACCCATCATGCCCCCGCGTCGGGGGCTGGGCCAAGCGGTTTATGCGCGCGATGAACATAAGGCTGCCGAACGGGATTGATCGAGCGATTAAATGCGCCCACCATGCAGGCCGACGCGCGCCAGACGCGAAGGCGGCCCCGCGGGGTCGCCCCCCAAGGGAGGAATGACATGACCCAGAACGGCGCATCCGCCGCCCCGGAGAGCTTCGACGCCATCGTGGTCGGGGCCGGTTTCGGCGGCATGCACATGCTTCACAGCCTGCGCGGCATGGGCCTGCGGGCCGTGGCGTTCGAAACCGGGACCGGCGTCGGCGGCACCTGGTTCTGGAACCGCTACCCGGGCGCGCGCTGCGACGTGGAATCGATGCAGTATTCCTATTCCTGGGACGCGGACCTTCAGCGCGACTGGCGCTGGACCGAGCGCTACGCCTCCCAGCCCGAGATCCTGAAATACGCGAATCACGTGGCCGACCGCTTCGACCTGCGCCGCGACATCCGGTTCGAGACGCGGGTGGAGGCGGCGACCTGGGACGCGGCCCGTTCGCTGTGGCGGGTGCGGACTTCGGCGGGGGAGGCGGAGGCGACCTGGCTGATCCTGGCCACCGGCTGCCTCTCGGCCGCCAAGAAGCCGGAGATCCCGGGCCTCGACGATTTCCAGGGCCCCGTCTACCACACCGGCGACTGGCCGCATGAGGGCGTGGACTTCGCCGGCAAGCGGGTCGCGGTGATCGGCACCGGCTCGTCCGGTATCCAGGCGATCCCGGAGATCGCGCGCCAGGCGGCGTCGCTGACCGTCTACCAGCGCACGCCCAACTACTCCGTCCCCGCCTCCAACCGCCCGCTGGAGGACGCGGATTTCGCCGAATGGCAGGCCGAATATCCCGAGCGCCGGCGCTTCGCGCGCGAAGAGGCGCCGGGCGGCATCCTCTACGAGCCCCCGATCGGCGAGGCGCTGACCGTCGACGAGGCGGCGTTCAAGAAGGAGATGGACCGCCGCTGGATCGTCGGCGGGCCCAACTTCCGCGCCGCCTTCACCGACGTGATGGTGGACGCGGACGCCAACACGCGGGTCGCGGACTATGTGCGCGACCGGGTGCGCGCCATCGTCGACGACCCGCAGACGGCGGAGGACCTTTGCCCCACCGACTACCCGATCTTCACCAAGCGGATCTGCGTGGACACCGGCTATTTCCAGACCTTCAACCGCCCGAACGTCAGCCTGGTGAACCTGCGCCGCACGCCCATCGAGGCGATCACCCCGCGCGGGATCCGCACCACGGCCGGCGAGCAGGCCTTCGACGCCATCGTCTGCGCCACCGGTTTCGACGCCATGACCGGCGCGATCCTCGCCATCGACATCCGGGGCGAGCAGGGCGCGCGCATCGCCGACAAGTGGGCCGAGGGGCCGCGGGCCTATCTGGGCCTCGCGCTCGCGGGGTTCCCGAACATGTTCACCATCACCGGGCCGGGCAGCCCCTCGGTCCTGTCCAACATGATCGTCTCCATCGAATATCACGTGGAGCTGATCGGCCGGCTGATCGAGGCCTCGAAGGCCCGGCAGGGCGCGGTGGTGGCCGCGGACCGGGCGGCCGAGGACGCCTGGGTGACCCATGTGGGCGAGGTCGCGGCGCAGACGCTCTATCCCCGCGCGGCGTCCTGGTACATGGGGGCCAACGTGCCCGGCAAGCCGCGGGTTTTCATGCCCTATCTGGGGGTGGACGCCTACCGCAAACGGGTGGAGGCCGCGGCCGCCGAGGACTGGCGGGGCTTCGATTTCCAGCCCGCCGGGCAGGGCGCCGAGGCGACCGCCTCCGTCTGACCCTGCAGGGCCCGCCGGCGCCCCGGGATCAGCCCAGGGCGTCGGCGATCAGCCCGAACCCGCCCCACAGCACGCCCAGCGTGACCACGGCCAGGGCGTAGCCCGCCGCGGCCGCGTAGCCGTCGCGCGTCATGCGGGCGAGCCCGAAGGCCAGCACCGCCAGCGCCGGCGCCTTGACCCCGAAGGGCACGAAGGCCAGCGGGAAGAAGGTCAGCGCCATCGCCCCCGCCGCGACGGCCAGCGCGGCGCGCGCGGCGGGGCCCGAGGTCAGGACGGTCAGCCGCGGCTTGAGCAGCCGGTCCACCCGCGCCGCCCAGGGGCGGGCGCGGTCCAGCGCCTTCTCCATCCGCTCCGCCTCCACCCCGCGCCGCCCGACGCGCCCCGGCGCGCGGATCCCGCGCCCCGTCGCCCATTGCCGGATCAGCGCCGCCAGGATCAGCGCCCCGGTCAGCATCGACATGCCGGGAATGTCGCCGATGATCGGCATGGCCGCGATCAGCCCCAGCGCGGTCAGCATCACGCCGAGCGAGCGGCCCGAGAACCCGTCCAGCACCTCGTTGACGGTGACCTCCCCATCCGACCCGGCCTCGCCGATCCGGTCGAGCACCTCGACCAGCGATCTTTCGTCGTCCTCGCCGTCCCGCCGTTCCGCCCCCGTCGCCGATCCGTCGCGCATGGTTCCATCCCGCCGCGCGGGTCCGATGCGCCCGCAGGCGACCACCTAGGCGGACGCCGCCGCGGGTCCAGCCGCGACGCCCCGGCCCGCCGCGTCACCGCAAGGGAAAGTGACAGGCCACCGAATGCACCGGCCCCAGCGGCCGCATCGCCGGAACCTCCGCCGCGCAGCGGGCCTGCGCCATCGGGCAGCGGGTGCGGAACCGGCAGCCGGAGGGCGGGTTGACCGGGCTCGGCAACTCCCCCGCCACCATGTCGAGCGGGGCGGGGCGCTTGCCCGGATCGGGCTCCGGCGCGGCGCTGAGCAGGGTGCGGGTGTAGGGATGCGCGGGGCGGCGATAGATGGTCTGCGCGTCCGCCATTTCGCACATCAGGCCCAGATACATCACCGCCACCCGGTCCGAGACATGCTTCACCACCGCCAGGTCGTGGGAGATGAACAGCAGCGTCAACCCGAAGCGGTGCTTCAACTCCTCCAGCAGGTTGAGGATCTGCGCCTGCACCGACACGTCGAGCGCCGAGACCGGCTCGTCGCAGACCAGAAGCTCCGGCCGCAGGATCAGCGCGCGGGCGATGGAGATGCGCTGGCATTGCCCGCCGGAGAATTCGTGCGGGCGCCGCTCCATCGCCTGCTCGGCGTTGAGACCCACGAGGTCCAGCATCTCCGCCACCCGCTTCGTGCGGGCGTCCCGGTCGCCCTCGCCCGCGATGTCGAGCGGGGCCGCCACGATGTCCCGGATCCGCCGCCGGGGGTTCAGGGACGCGATAGGGTCCTGGAAGATCATCTGGAACCGGCGCCGGGCGCGTTGCAGGGCGGCGCCGCGCAGGTCGGTCAGCTCGTCGTCGCCCAGCCGCACCGCGCCGGAGGTCGGGCGCGGCAGTTGCAGCACCGCCCGGGCGGCGGAGGACTTGCCGCAGCCCGACTCCCCCACCAGCCCCAGCGTCTCGCCCTTCGCCACCTGGAAGGACACGCCGGAGACGGCATGCACCTTCGCGCCCCCCGCCAGCGGGTATTCCACCACCATGTCGCGCACGTCGAGAAAGGCGTCGGGGAGAAAGGCGTCGGGGTGGACGGGGCTTTCCGCCCGGACCTGTTCCTGCACGGTCATTCGGCGGCCTCCATGGCCATGGGCCTCCAGCAGGCGAAGCGGTGGCCGCGCCCGGTCTCCTCCAGCGCCGGCGGCTGGGTCCGGCACAGGTCGTTGGCGAAGCGGCAGCGGGGCGAGAAGGCGCAGCCCGCCGGCGGATGGATCAGGTCCGGCGGCCGTCCGGCGATCGCCTCCAGCTTGCGATGCGGCGGGTCGTCGAGCCGCGGGATCGAGGCGAGCAGGGCGGCGGTGTAGGGCATCCGCGTGTCGCGGAAGAGATCCGCGGTCGCCGCCTGCTCCACGATCCGGCCGGCATACATCACCGCCACCTCGTCGCAGCGCCCCGCCACCACGCCCATGTCGTGGGTGATCAGGATCATCGCCATGTTGCGCTCCGCCTGCTGGCGGGCGAGCAGGTCGAGGATCTCGGCCTGCACGGTGACGTCGAGCGCGGTGGTGGGTTCATCCGCGATCAGCAAGGCGGGTTCGCAGGCGATGGCGATGGCGATGGCGACGCGCTGGCGCATCCCTCCCGAAAGCTGGTGGGGGTGCTGGTCCACCCGCACGTCGGGCTGGGGCAGGCCGACCGAGGCCAGAAGCTCCACCGCCCGCGCCTTCGCCGCCTTGCGGGACATGCCCATGTGATGGGTCAGCACCTCCCCGATCTGGGCGCCGATGGTCATCACCGGGTTCAGCGAGGTCATCGGGTCCTGGAACACGATGGAGATTTCGGGCCCGCGCAGCGCCCGCAACGCCTTCTCCGACATCGTCGTCAGGTCCCGCCCCCCCAGCCGCACCGCGCCGGAGGCGCGCGCGTTGGGCGGCAAAAGCCGCATGATGGAGCGGGAGAGCACGGACTTGCCCGACCCGCTCTCCCCCACCACGCCCAGCGTGCGGCCGCGGGGCAGGGCGAAGCTTACCCCGTCCACCGCCCGCACCAGCCCGCGGGCGGCGGCGAAGGCGGTGCGCTGGTCCTCGACCGTCAGAAGCGGTTCGCTCATGGTCTCCCCTCCCTCCTCAGATCGCGCCGTCGCGCTGGTCGGCCAGCCGCTTGCGGATGGCGTCGCCCACCAGGTTGAAGCTCAGCACCGTCAGGAACATCACCGCGGTCGGGATCAGCGAGATATGCGGCGAGCCCTCCAGATGCTCCCGCCCCTCGGCGATCACGCCGCCCCAGGACGGGGTGGGGGCCTTCACCGAAAGGCCCAGGAAGGACAGCGCCCCCTCGATGACGATGGCGATGGGGATGTCGATCAGCACGAAGGCGATCAGCGGCCAGATGATGTTCGGAAACACCTCGATCGCCAGGATCCGCAGGTCGGAGGCGCCCATGGCCCGCGCGGCCAGCACGAATTCCCGGTTGGAATGGTTCAGCGTCGCCGCCCGCGTGATCCGCGCCGCGGTGGGGATGAACAGAAGCCCCAGCGACAGGCAGACCATGCCCAGCGAGCCGCCGAACACCACCGAGAACAAGAGCAGGATCACCAGCCCCGGAATCGCCAGCCAGGTGTCGATGGCGATGCCCACGATCTCGTCCACCCAGCCCTTGTAGTAGCCGGCGAGGATGCCGAGCACGAGGCCCAGACCCACCCCGATCAGCGGCGCGGCGAACCCCACGGTCAGCGACACCCGCGCGCCGTAGACGATGCGGGAAAGCATGTCGCGGCCCAGATGGTCGGTGCCCAGCAGATGCGCCTCGTTCGGGCCCTCGTTGATGAACATCCAGTCGATCTCGTCGGCCGGGAAGAGGCCGAGGAAATCCGCGAAGACCGCCGCCGCGACCACCACCGCCAGCCAGGTCATCGGGATCCAGAAGCCGAGGCCCAGGCGGTTCCTGCGCTTGTGGGCCGCCACGGCTTCGGCGTTGGCGTCGGGCGCGGCGGCGGAGAAGCGGTCGGGGGTGATGTCAGCCACGGGCGCGCTCCAGTCTGACCCGCGGATCCAGCCAGGCGTAGGCGATGTCCACGAGGAAATTGGCGGTCACGAAGGCGATGGCGAACAGCGTCACGCAGCCCTGGATCATGATGAAGTCCCGCGTGTAGACCGCGTGCACCAGCAGCCGCCCGACGCCGGGGATGCCGAAGATCTGCTCGATGATGATCGAGCCGCCCATCAGCCGCCCGACCTGAAGGCCAAGCAGGGTGATCATCGAGAACGACGACGGCCGCAGCGCGTGCACCAGCAGGATGCGCGCGTCCGACATCCCCTTGGCGCGGGCGAGCGCGATGTAGTTCTCCTGCAGCACCCCGATCATCTCGGCGCGCAGGGTGCGCATCAGCACCGTCCACTCCACCAGCCCCAGCGCCAGCGCCGGCAGGATCATCGGCTTGAGATTGGCCCAGAGCCCGGCGGACAGCGGCTCGTATCCCGTCGCCGGCAGCCAGCCCAGATGCAGCGAGAAGAAGAAGATCAGCAGGATCGCGGTCATGAAGCTGGGCATCGACACCGACGCGAAGGCCAATGTCCCGATCAGCCGGTCCGCCCGCCCTCCGGGCCGGTAGGCGGAGATCAGCCCCATCGGCACCGCCAGGCTCAGCGCGATCAGCTGCGCCAGCAGCATCAGTTCCAAAGACACCGGAAAGCGGTGGGAGAGCGCGTCCCAGACCTTCTCCTTGTTGATGAAGGAGGCGCCCCAGTCGCCGGTGAAGATCCCGCCCGCCCATTCCAGATAGCGGGTGACCAGCGGGCGTTCGAGCCCAAGCTCGTCGCGGATCGCCTGGACCTCCTCTTCGGAACTGTCCATGCCGGCCATCTCGTAGGCGACGTCGCCGGGCAGCACGTTGACCAGCAGGAAGGTCAGGAAGGTGACGCAGATCATCACCACCACCAGCCGCTGGAATCGTCGGATGAGGTATCTCACGGCGCTCTGGGCTCCGAAAACTGGCGGGGAACGCTTGCGGCGGACCGGAGGCGGGGCCGGTCGGCCGGGTCGCTCGGGCGCGCCGGCCCGGGGGAGGGGGCGACGCGCCGGGGATCGGCGAGCGACGGGGCGCGGGCGACGCGGCGCGGCGGGGTCAGGCCCGGCCCGCGCCCGCCGCCCGCGCCGCGCTCACTCCTCGATCCAGGCGCGGGTCACGTCGACCACGCCGCGATAGGGGGCGGGCACGTTCTTCACCCTGGGCAGGGTGAAGGCGTAGTACCGCCCGCCGCCGCGATAGTGCATCGAGCCGGACTGGTTGATCATCTCCGCCATCTCGCACTGCTTCGACAGCCGGTCGTCCATGGTCAGCGCGGTGCGCATCGCCTGCGAAAGCTCGTCCAGCTTCGGATCCGACCAGCCGGTGAGGTTGTAGGAGCTGTCGGAGCGCACCAGCGCATACATCTGCGGCCCCATGTCGGCCCCGTCGGCGATGCGCCAGCCGGTCATGTCGAAGTCGCGTTTGAAGGTGCGCGAGACCAGCGTGGACTGGTCCACCGGCTCCAGCGTCAGCTCGATCCCCACCTGCTTGAGCATCTGCTGCATCAGCTCGCCCAGCTCCCGCCCGCGGGGCGTGGCGGTGTGGATCATCGAGATCCTGATCGGCTCGCCGTAGTCGGCCACCAGCGCCTTGGCCTTCTTGGGGTCGTAGCCCAGATACCCGGCCTCGCCGCAGTCCCGGACCGAGCCCAGCGGATGGGTGACCGCGGGCCGCGTGTTCTGCCAGGAGATCTTGACCAGCGCGTCCTGGTTCCAGGCATGGGCGATGGCCTGCCGGACCCGCAGGTCGTCCAGCGGCGGGTTGCGGGTGTTGACCAGGTTGATCGCCGCCCCCGCCCCGGCGGTGGTCAGCGTCACCAGATCCGGGTCCTTCTCCGCCTGCACGATGGAGGGGCCGCGATCGGTCCACATCACGTCCACCTCGCCGGACTTGAGCGAGGCGAAGCGGGTCTGGGTGTCGGGCAGGATCCGGAACTCCACCCCGTCGAGATGGATCGCGTCCTTGTCCCAGTAATCCTCGAACCGCTCCACCACGATGCGGTCGCCGGAGGTCCAGGACACGAACTTGAACGGCCCGGTCCCGACCGGGTTGCGGTTTTGGGTCCCCGCCTCGACGCCCTCGGAGGCCGGGATCGGGCCGGACATGGAGGTGGTGGCGAGATAGGGCAGCAGCGCCTGCCAGGGATGGGCGAGGTGGAAGGCGACGGTCAGGTCGTCGATCGCCTCGACGTTCTGGATGGTGGCGATGAAGGTGCGCGAGCGCGACTTCATGGCGGGGTCGAGGATGCGGTTGTAATGCTTGGCCACGTCCTCGGCGGTGAAGTCGGAGCCGTCGTGATACTTCACCCCCTCGCGCAGCTTGAAGGTCCAGGTCTTCTGGTCCTCCGACGCTTCCCACGACACCGCGAGCAGCGGCTCGGGTTCGTTGGTCTCGGGGTTCCAGCCGATCAGCGGCTCCTCGATGGCGCGGGCGACGATCTCTCCGGTCTGGCCGAAGACGCCGCCCTCCACGGTGTCGAAGCCGCGCACGTCCGTCTCCAGCGCCACGCGAAGCACGCCGCCCTTCATCTGGGCGTCTGCAGGGGCGGGGACGAGCCCCGCGGCGAGGGCAAGCGCCGTGGCGACGGTCGCGGGCGCCGCCAGGCCGAAGCCTTTGCGGGCGGCCGAAAGGGCCGTGGTCAGATGCATTGTTTCCTCCCGTGCATCGGATCGCGCCGCTTTCTGTTTTCGGACCTTGCGCGGCTGCGTCCGGTCGATCATCGGGAAAAACTTGCCGTTTGCCAATGCCGGATGTGACTCGTCGGTAAAAGGAATATCAAGCAATGCCAATAGGTTCGTATGGCTGACGTTTGTTAGCTTTTTGCGGCGCCGCATGATTGGCGGACTAAACTGACCTATCGTTTAAATTATGAATCGCGCGCAGGCGCCCGCATCGGCCCGCGCAGGGAACCGGCGCGAGCCCGAAACGCGGACGGCGCGCGCCGGGGGGCGCGCGCCGTCAGGGTCATGTGTCTGGAATCGCTCGGGCGTTGAGTTAGAGCCGCCCCAGCTCCCGCGCCACCGCATCGGCGGCGCCGCGGGCGGCGGTCACGATCTCTTCGGCTTCAACCGCGGTCAGGCAGAGCGGCGGGGCGAGGCCCAGGATATCGCCCTGCGGCATGGCCCGCGCGATCAGCCCGCGCTCCAGCGCCGCCGCCGCGATGCGGGGCCCGACCTTCTCCGCCGCGTCGAAGGCGGTGCGGGAGGCTGGGTCGGCGTCGAACTCCACCGCCGCCATCAGCCCCTCGCCCCGCACTTCGCCGACGATCGGGTGATCGTCGAAGGCCTCGTGCAGCAGGCGCTGGAAGACCGCGCCGGTGTCGCGGGCGTTGTCCACCAGCCCCAGCGAATCGATCAGCTTCAGGTTCGCCACGCCGGCGGCGGCGCAAAGCGGGTGGGCCGAGTAGGTCCAGCCATGCCCCAGCGGCCCGAGATCGTCGGTGCCCTTCGCGATCATGCCGAACAGCCGCTCCGACAGGATCGAGCCCGACAGCGGCGCGTAGGCCGAGGTCAGCCCCTTGGCGATGGTGATGACGTCCGGCTTCATCCCGTAATGCTCGGACCCGAACATGGAGCCGAGCCGCCCGAAGCCGGTGACCACCTCGTCCGCGATCAGCATGACGTCGTATTTGGCCAGCACCGCCTGGATCGCGGCCCAGTAGCCCTCGGGCGGGGGCACGATGCCGCCCGTGCCCAGCACCGGCTCGCCGATGAAGGCGGCGACGGTGTCGGGGCCTTCGGCGAGGATCAGCGCCTCCAGGTTCGCCGCGCATTGGGCGGAGAACTCGGCTTCGGTCTGCGCCGCGTCGGCCCGGCGGTGGTAGTAGGGCGCGTCGGTGTGCAGGATCGGGCTCAGCGGCAGGTCGAAGGCGTTGTGGAACAGGTGCAGCCCGGTCAGCGAGCCGGTCATCAGGCCCGAGCCGTGATAGCCCCGCCAGCGCGAGATGATCTTCTTCTTCTCGGGCCGCCCGGCGCAGTTGTTGGCGTACCAGATCAGCTTGATGTTGGTCTCGTTGGCGTCGGAGCCGGACAGGCCGAAATAGACCTTCGACATGTGGTCGGGCGCCCGCTCCAGCACCATCTGCGCCAGCTCGATGGCGGGTTCGGAGCCGTGGCCGGCATAGGCGTGATAGTAGGCGAGCTTATGGGCCTGTTCGGCGATGGCGTCGGCCACCTCGGTCCGCCCGTAGCCCACGTTCACGCAGTAGAGCCCGGCGAAGCCGTCGAGGCTGCGCTTGCCCTCCCGGTCGGTGATCCAGACGCCTTCGCCTCCGGTCACGATCCGCTGCGGGCCCTCGCCCCGGGCATGGGCGCCGGCGGCGGTGGACGGGTGGAGGAAATTCTCCCGGTCCCAGGCGGCGAGGCGGTCGTTGGTCAGCATCGGGCGGTCCTCCGGATCGGGCGCCCGGGCGGGGCCGGGGCGCGGGTCAGGCGAGGTCCCGAGTCCTAGGGGGGTTTCGACGCGGTTCCAACCCCGCCGGGGGGGGCGGTTTCCGGGAGGCGCGTCATGCAGGCGGGGGAGGCCCGGGCCCGGTCCGCGCGGCCCGACGAAACCGGGAGGCCGCGCAAGGCCGAGCGTCGGCGGAGCAAAAGGGACCCGAAGGCCCCGGGTCCGGCCCGGGGCCCGCGGCGGGACGCGCTCAGGCGTCCCACATGTCCTCGGCGCGCAGGGTGCAGCCGAGGTCGCGCAGGATCCCGTCCTTCAGCCCGTAGCACAGGCCGTGCAGGTTGACCTCCTGCCGGCGCGCCCAGGCCTGGCGGATCACCGGGGTCTCCGCGATCCGGGCCACGCCCTCCAGCACGTTGAGCTCGCACAGGCGGTCGATGCGCTCGCTCCGCTCGGTGATGCCCTCCAGCTCCTCCTTGTGGCGACGCGCCAGCCGGCGCACCGGCTCCAGCCAGTGCTCGGTCAGCCCCTCCGCCACCCCGTCCATGGCCGCGATCACGCCGCCGCAGCCGTAGTGGCCGGTGATCATCACTTCGCGCACCTTCAGCACGTTCACCGCGAATTCCAGCGTCGACAGCATGTTCATGTCCGACGAGTGGATCACGTTGGCGACGTTGCGATGCACGAACACCTCGCCCGGGTCGAGGCCCGCCACCACGTTCGCCGGCACCCGGCTGTCCGAGCAGCCGATCCAGAAGAATTCCGGCGACTGCTGGGCGGCCAGGCGCGGGAAGAACTCCGGGGACTGGGTGCGGATGCGTGCGGACCAGGCCTCGTTGCGCTTGAGGATGTCGTCGATCAACTCGGGTCTCCTTGTCACCGGGGGCCGGCCGCGTCAGGGCCGGACGTCGAGGGGCGTCATCGCGGGGGCGCCGTCGAGAGGGCGTCTCCAGGGCGTCGGGGCCGCATGTTCCGTCTGTTACGATGCGGCGCAGCATCGGGCAACAGCCGCGCCGCGCCCCGCCTCCCCGCGCGCCGCCCTCGCGCCGGAGGCGGCCAGCAGGTGGAATGGCGCCCAATGATTAAGGAATGCCTATCTGTCCTCGTCCAGCATGCGGCGCAGGTTGCGCTTCATGCGGTCGAGCACCGCGAGCGCGGCCCGCGTCTCGTCCGGGGCGACCCCGCCCAGCACCTCGGCGTTCAGGCCGCGGGCGATGGTGCGCATCTCCGCCAGCACCTCGCGGCCGCTCTGGGTGATGACGATGCGCTTGGCGCGGCGGTCGGATCGGTCGGGCTTGCGCTGCACGAAACCCGCCGACTCCAGCCGGTCGATCAGCCCGCCCACGGTGACCTTGCCCACGTCGAGCCGGCGGGCCAGCTCGGTCTGCAGCAGCCCCTCGCCGTCGCTCTCCTCCTGGCCCAGCGACAGCTGCGCCAGCGCCCACCACTGCGACCGGGTGATGCCCAACGGCTTCATGCGCTGGTCGAACAGCGTGCGCCGCATGCGGGACACGTCGTGGGCGAAGAAGCCGATGCGCGTCTCCTCCAGCGTCGCTTCGCCGGGCGCGGACGCCGCCGCGGCCTCCAGCGTGGTGTCGGCCTCCTTCATGCTCGCGCTGCGCCTCCCTTGCCGCCGCCCGTCTTCGCGGGTCGTTTTCGCGCCCCCGTCGCGTTCCTGTCGCGTCCCGCGCCGGGCGCGGGAAAACGGGATCAAGCAATCAATACGCAATCCTTACGTCCGAACCAAGGCCCGCCGCGCCGGAATGGCGCAGTCAGCAATATCCTGATGGTTTCACGTTTCCGCCGGCGCGCTTGCATCCTCCCGCCGCCCGGCGCCCTATGGGGCGGCCGCGCGCAGACGCGGAGGCGCCACGAAACGGGACGAAACGGGAGGAGAGGCCGACATGCTCAAGCTGCTGGAGGGCGTGCGGATCGTCGAGGCCGGGCATATCCTGCTGGGCCCGCTGGCGACGCAGATGCTGGGCGATCTCGGCGCCGACGTCATCAAGGTGGAATCGCTCGACGGCGACACCTATCGCGGTCTGGGCCACGCCCGCATCCGCGGCGGCATGACCGCGCAATGGATGGCCAACAACCGCAACAAGCGCTCGATCTCCGTCGACCTGAAGGATCCGGAGGCGAAGGCGGCGGTGATCGAGCTGATCCGCGGCGCCGACGCCTTCGTGCACAACATGCGCCCCGCCGCCCTGAAGCGGCTGGGGCTGGATTACGACGCGCTGGCCGCCGTGAAGCCGTCGCTCGTCTATGCGCAGGCCACCGGCTTCGGCTCGTCCGGGCCCTATGCGGGCCGGCCGGCGGTGGACGACATCGTGCAGGGCTGGGGGGGCGTCGCCTCGCTGGTCTCGCTGCATCGGGACGAACCGGCGATGATCCCGATGGCGGTGAACGACCTGCTCTGCGGGCTGACCATGGGCCAGACGGTGCTGGCCGGGCTGCTGCGCGCGCGGGAGACGGGGAAGGGCTGCTTCATCGAGACCCCGATGTTCGAGACGGTGGCGACCGCGGTGATGAACCAGCATCTCAACGGCCACGCCTTCCGCGACGACCCGGCGTCCGAGGCGGCGGGCTACGGCTACGCCCGCATGATGTCGCCGCACCGCAAGCCGGTGGCGACGGCGGATGGGCATATCGTGCACACGCTCTACAACTTCCGGCACTGGACGGATTTCTTCACCGAGATCGGCCGGCAGGACCTGCTGGACAGCCCGATGATGGCCGACCGCTACGCCGCCGCGGCGCATGTGCAGGACCTCTACCGGATCCTGGCCGAGGAGATCCTGCCCACCCGCCCGACGGCGGAGTGGCTGGAGCTGCTGGGTCGGCTCGACATCCCCTGCGCCCCGGTGCTGGGCCTCGCCGACCTGGCGGAGGACCCGCATCTGAAGGCGGTGGGCCTGTTCCGCGACTACGAGCACCCCAGCCAGGGCCCGGCCCGCGACCTGCGCCTGCCGCTGGAGAGCCGGGATATCGAGACCGGGCCCGACCGTCACCCGCCCGAACTGGGCGAACACACGCGGGAGGTGCTGCGCGACCTGGGCCTGACCGAGGCGCAGATCGAGGCGATGGAGGCGCGCGGCGTGCTCAAGAACTTCGCGCCCGCCACGGCCGAGGCGGCGGAGTAAGGCGCGGCGGGGCGGCGGGGCGGCCGCGCTTCCGGCCCGCCCCCCGCGTCGGTCAGTTGCGCAGGGCGCGCATCTTGGCGTCGGTGCTGGATCCCATCCGGTTAAGGGAATCGTCGATCCGGTCGTAACCGCGCTGCTGGTCGCGCAGCGACTGGCGCTGTCGGTCCAGCGTGCGGTCCAGCTGCTCCTGCCGGCGATCCTGCGCCTCGGCGCGGGCGCGGGCGCGGGCCTGCGCCTCGGCGGCGGATGTCGCGGCGGGGTCCGGCGCGTCGGACGCGGCCATCGCCCCGTCGGGCCCGGCGAGGGCGGCGAGAAGCAGGGCGGCGGCGAGGGCGGCTCGGGCGGTCATGGCGGCGTCCTTTCCCCGGAAACGGTCCCGGTCACCCTCCAGATAGGCGCCGATTGCGGCGGCTCCATGCCCGTTCGCCCCGCATGCCGCCTGCCGGGACGGGCCTCCGCCCAGCCGAAAGCCCCCCCGCAGCCGAACGCCGGGCGCCGGCGGACCTCCGGCGCCCGGCCGCCGCGGGCGACCCGTCCCCGCCCGCCGACGGTGCGATGCATGCGGGCGGGGCCGTGGACACGCGCCCGCCGGCCTCTTCGGCCCCTCCCGGGCTCCGGTCTCCGGGCCTCAGGCCGCCTCGCGCGGGGCGGGGGGCTTGGGCGCGGCGGACAGAAGCTCGGCCGTGTAGGCGTCCGCCGGCGCGGTCATCACCTGTTCGGCCGCCCCCTGCTCCACGATCTCGCCGCCCTTCATCACCACCACATGATCGCAGAGCAGCCGCACCACATGCAGGTCATGTGAGACGAACAGGTAGCTCATCCCCAGCCGCGCCCGCAGGTCGCACAGCAGGTTCAGCACGATCGCCTGGATGGAGACGTCGAGCGCCGCGGTCGGCTCGTCCAGGATCAGGAACGAGGGGTTGACCGCGATGGCCCGCGCGATCCCCACCCGCGCCTTCTGCCCGCCGGACAGCTGGTGCGGAAAGCGGTCCAGCAGCGGCCGGGGCAGGCCCACCAGGTCCGCCAGCTCCTCGATCCGCTCCGCCTGCGCCTTGCCGCGCAGCCCGGCCATGGCGCGCAGCGGCTCGGCGATGGTCTGGCGGGAGGTGTGGCGGGGGTTGAGGCTGTCCGTCGCGTCCTGGAACACCATCTGGATGCGGGACCGCATCGGGTCGCGGGCGAAGCTGGCGGCGGGGCGTTTCGCCAGGTCCGTCCCCTCGAACCGGATCTCGCCGGAGGTCGGGTCCAGCAGCCGCACCACCATGGACGAGGTCGTGGACTTCCCGCAGCCCGACTCCCCCACCAACCCCACCGACTGCCCCTTCTTCACGTCGAAGCTGACGCCCTTGACCGCATGCACCGGCCCGGACTTGCCGGCGAAGGTCTTCACCAGGTCCCGCACCTCCAGCAGCGCCTCGTCCGAGACCTTGCGCGGCGGCTCCGGCGTGCGCGCCTCCGCCGGCAGCAGCGAGCGGATCGAGGCCCCCTCCCGCGGCGTCGCGTCCACCAGCTTGCGGGTGTAGGCGTGGGCGGGGCGGGTGAACAGGCGCACCGGGTCCCCCGCCTCCACGATGGCGCCGTCCTTCATCACCACGATGCGGTCGCAATACTGCGCCGCCAGGCCAAGGTCGTGGGTGATCAGGATCGCCGACATGGCGCGTTCGCGGATCAGCTCCGTCACCAGCTCCATCACCGCTTTCTGGGTGGTGATGTCGAGGCCGGTGGTCGGCTCGTCCATGATCAAAAGCTTGGGGTCGCAGGCCAGCGCGATGGCGCACACGATCCGCTGGCACATGCCGCCCGACAGCTCGAACGGATAGGCGTCGTAGCGGGCGGCGGCGTCGCGGATCTTCACCGCCTCCATCGCCTCGATGGCCTTGGCCTTGGCGTTCTGCCGGTCGGCGCGGGCATGGCGGCGCAGCACGTCCTCGATCTGCTCGCCGACCTTGCGGATCGGGTTCAGCGCGGCGCGGGGGTTCTGGAAGATCATCGAGATCTCGCGCCCGCGGATCGCCTGCATCTCCCGCTCCGACGCGCGTCTGAGGTCGACGCCGGAATAGACCGCCTCTCCCGCCTTGATCCGCCCGCCCGCGTCGAGGATGCGCATCAGGGCGTAGGAGGTGACGGACTTGCCCGATCCGCTCTCCCCCACGATGCCGAGCGTCTCGCCCTCGCCCACCTCGAAGCTCACGCCGCGCACCGCGTTGACCTCGCCCCGACGGGTGCGGAAGGCGACGGCCAGGTCCTTGATGGAAAGCATGTTCCGTCCCTCCTCAGGTGCGGCGGCGGGGGTCGACCATGTCGCGCAGACCGTCGCCCAGCAGGTTGAAGGTGAACACGGCGAACATCAGGCAGAGGCCGGGGAAGATGGCGAGCCACCATTCGCCGGAGACGATGAAGTTCGCCCCCTCCGCCACCATGATCCCCCATTCCGCGGTCGGGGGCCGGACGCCGAGGCCGATGAAGCTCAGCCCGGCGGCGTTCAGGATCGCCCAGCCGAGGTTCAGCGACACCTGCACCATCATCGGCGGCAGCGCGTTGGGGAAGATGTGCATGGCCAGCACCCGCAGGTCAGTGTTGCCGGCGAGCTTGGCGGCCAGCGCGAACCCGGCTTCGCGGCGGATGTTGACCTCGGCCCGCACCAGGCGGGCGTAGAAGGGCACGTTGATGATGGCGGTGGCGTAGACGATGTTCTCGATCGTGTTGCCCAGCGCCGCGACGATCCCCATGGCCAGCACGAACAGCGGGAAGGCCATGATGGTGTCGAGCACGCGGGAAAGCGCCACGTCGAGCCACCCGCCCCAGTAGCCCGCCGCCGCGCCCAGCGCCGAGCCGACCACGAAGCTCAGCGCCACCGCGGCGACCGAGATCAGCAGATCCAGCCGCGTCGCCACCAGCGCGCGGGAGAAGACGTCCCGCCCCAGATTGTCGGTCCCGAACCAGTGCGCGGCGGAAGGCGCCTGCAGGGCGGAGGCCGCGTCGGTGGCCAGCGGGTCGTAGGGCGCCAGCGCCGGCCCGAACACCGCCGCCAGGATCAGCACGGCGAACATGGCGAAGGCCAGCATCGTCACCGGGTTGTCCTTGAGGACATAGACGATGTGGTCGAGCGTCCCGCGCTGGCGCGGGGGGGAGGAGGCGGTTGCGTCGGTCATTTGCTGTCGAACCCGATGCGCGGATCGATGAGCGAATACGCCATGTCGATCACGAGGTTGAGCGCCACGAAAAGCAGCGCCATGCACAGGACGAAGCCCTGCACGGCGGCGTAGTCGGAGGCGACCAGCGCCTCCACCGCGTAGGAGCCGATGCCCGGCCAGGCGAACACCTTCTCCACCAGCACGTTGGCGCCGAGCGTGAAGGAGAAGACCATGCCCAGCGTGGTCACGACGGGCAGCAGCGCGTTGCGGAAGGCGTAGGCGAACAGCACCTTGCCCTGGGTCAGCCCCGCCGCCCGCGCGGTGCGGATGAAGTCCGAACCCAGCGCCGACAGCATCGCGGCCCGGGTCATGCGCGCGATCGGGGCCATGGTGAACAGGGCCAGCGTCAGCGCGGGCAGGATCAGCTGGCGCAGCGCGGCGGCCCAGGTCTCCCAGTCGCCGTCGAGCGCCGCGTCGATCAGGAAGAAGCCGGTGACGGTCGGCGGGTCCAGGTAGATGAAATCGAGCCGCCCCAATGGCGAGGGCGCGATGCCGGTCAGGTAGTAGAACACGTAGATCAGCACGACCCCGGTGAAGAAGGTCGGCAGCGACACCCCCGCCGTCACCAGCACCCGGCACAGATGGTCCACCCAGGACCCCGGCCGCGTCGCCGCCAGCACCCCCAGCGGCACGGCGACCCCGCAGGAGATCAGCAGAGCGGTCAGCGTCAGCTCCAGCGAGGCCGGCAGGCGGCGGGCGAGCTCATCCATCACCGGCTGCCCGGTGCTGAGCGACTGGCCCAGATCCCCGCGCAGCAGGTCCCAGCAATACATGAGGAACTGCTCGGGCATCGAGCGGTCGAGCCCCAGCTTGGCCCGGGTCTCGGCGATGGACTCCGGGGTCGCTGCGTCCCCGGCGAAATAGGCCGCCGGGTCGCCCGGCAGGGCGCGGGTCAGCAGGAAGCTGACCAGCACCACGCCGAGGATCACCGGGATGGCCTGCGCGAGCCGCATCAGAACGGCTCTCACGCGGCTCGGCATCGGATCAGGCCTTCTTCAGCTTGCGGGCGTCGAGCTCGCGGTGGAACCAGTATTCGTAGCCCTCGGCCCCGTTCATCGCGACCGACAGCGCCGGCTGCCACAGCGGGATGCGCGGCAGGTCTTCGAAGGCGATTTCGAACATGCGCTTGATCTTGGGCGCCCATTCGGGGTTGTCGGTGGGCATGGTCAGGGTCTCGGCGACCAGCTTCTCGATCTCCGGGTTCTCGTAGTTGGAGGCGTTGAACAGGTGGCCTTTCAGATAGGCCCAGAAGAAGTAGTAGTCGGGATAGTTCAGCCAGCCGCCGAAGGTCTCCAGCGCCAGCGGCAGGCGCTTTTCCACCAGCGAGGCGGTGCGCCAGTTCGCGCCCGGGATCTTGTCGATCGTGGTCTTGATGCCGAGTTTGGCCAGGTTCTCCTGGATCAGCAGGGCGGCGGGCTCCATCCAGTCGGACTGGCCCAGGTCGATGGAGAAGGTCGTTTCGAACCCATTGGCGAACTTGGATTTCTCCAGGTGCGCCTTGGCCTTGTCCATGTCGAGCGCATAGGGGAAGGGCTGCGGCCAGGCGGTGCCGTCCACGCCCGACCCGCCCCAAAGCGGCACGCCCCGCCCGTAGGCGGCGGCCTTGAACACCTCCTCGTAGGGGATGGCGTAGGCCACCGCCTTGCGCACGTCGGGGTCGGTGAACGGCTCGAAATCGTAGTTCAGCGTCACGCAGTAGAAGGCGTTCTCGATGGGGGTGGAATAGACCTGCACCCCCTCCTTGCCCTCCAGCTCGGCCGCGTCCTTGTTGGGGATGTTCCACGACATCTGCACGTCGCCGCGCTCGATCAGCGCGCGCCGCGTGGCCTGGGACGGCACCTCGCGCAGAACCACCCGCTTGGCGCCGGGCAGTTCCCCGCCGATCCAGTCGTCGTTGCGCTCATAGACCAGCTGCTGGCCCGGATCCCAGCGGATCACCTTGAAGGCGCCCGAGCCGATGGTGTTCTTGTGGACGTATTCCATCGCCCACGGGTCGGCGTCGGTGACGTGCTGCAGCGCGATCTTCGAGTTCAGGATGAAGGGCACCGGCACCGCGAGGTCGGGCAGGGCGAGCTTGGAGGGTTCGTCGAGCTTGACCGTGAAGGTCTCCTCGTCGACCGCGGTGAACTGGTCGGGGCGCAGCAGGCCGCCGGCGGCCATCTGGGTGGTCGGGAAGCCGCCCACGCTCACCGCCCGGTCGAAGGACCATTTCACATCCGCCGCGGTGACCTTGGAGCCGTCCTGGAACTTCGCCTCCGGCTTCAGCTTGAAGGTCATCAGCGTGCCGTCTTCGGAGACGGTCCAGCTTTCGGCCAGCTCCGGCACGATCTGGGAGTAATCGTAGGACAGCGACCCGTCGGGCATGGTCTTGGTGCCGAAGCTGACCAGCCGGTCGTAGCAGTTCACCGCCACCTGGTAGGACGGCCGGTTGGTCCCCGTGCGGTGCAGGTCGAGCGAGTTGATGGTCTGGCCCATGGCCACCACCACCACGTCGTCGGTCGCCGCCACGGCGTATTTCAGGAAGGGCAGCTGCGAGGCGGCGATGGCCGCGCCTCCCGCGCCCAGTTTCAGGAATCCGCGCCGGCTGGGGGTGATGGTCATGGTCCGCTCCTCTGTCGTTCGTTCTGATCGGCGCACGGTCCCATGCGCCGCCTTTGCCGGAAGGGTGAGGCCGCGTGGTGCGTCGGACAATTGCTCAATTCGCAGAGTCGTGGTTCGATTATTGCAGCGGTCGGCGCCGGGGCGCCGCAAGCGCCGTTCCGCGCCGTCATCCGGGAGCGTTCGCCATGAGACATTTGCAGACCCTGCGCCTGATCGAGGCGGTGGCCCGCGCCGGCTCCATCCGCAAGGCGGCGGAGGACATGGCGATCACGTCCTCGGCATTGAACCGCCGCATCACCGGCTTCGAGGAGGAGTTCGGCTACCCGATCTTCGAACGCCTCCCCCGCGGCGTGCGGCTGAATCCGGCGGGGGAGCTTCTGGTGCAGCATATCCGGGCCCAGGTCTCCGACCTCGCGCGGGTGCAGAGCCAGGTGGCGGACCTGTCCGGCGTGCGGCGGGGGCATGTCTCCATCGCCTGTTCGCAGGCGTTGCTGCCCTATTTCCTGCCCGAGCAGATCGCCGCCTACCGGCTGGCGCATCCCGGGGTCAGCTTCTCGGTCCGGGTGCGGGACCGGGTGGCGGCGGAGCATGACCTGTCGGCGTTCCGCTCCGACCTCGCGCTGGTGTTCGAGCCGGTCTATCTCGCGGATTTCGAGGTGCTTTTCGCCATGCGCCAGCCGGTCTTCGCGGTGATGGCGGAGGACCATCCGCTGGCGACCAAGCCGGGGGAGCTGCGGTTGCGCGACTGCCTCGCCTGGCCGCAGGCGATGCCGACCCAGCCCTACGGGGTGCGGCACCTGCTGGAGATGGCGGTGCGCGGCCGGTCGCTGACGCTCGACCCCACGGTGGAATCGGAAAGCTTCGAGTTCCTGCGCCACTACGTGCTGCATGAGCGCGCGGTGGCCTTCCAGATCCCCATCGGCCTGAAGCAGATCGCGGGGGCGGGCACGGTGGCGCGGGAGATTTCGGTGCGCGACGTGCCGGCGGGGCATCTGCTGCTGGGGCAGATGCGGGGGCGCTCGCTGCCGGTGGCCTCGGCCCGGTTCGCGAATCAGCTCGCCGGGGCGCTGGCCGAACTGGGCGGCGCCATGGGCGAGCCCGTCGGCGCGCCGGGACAGGCGGGGATCGGGGAGGATCCGGCGATGCGCGGCGACGCCGGCTTGCGAAGATGACCGGCGGCCTGCGCCCCCGCGGACGCGACGGGGCCCCGGGCCGGGCGCTCAGCGCCGCTTCTGGGGGGCCCGGCTGAAGTCGTTGTTGCCCTCGGCCAGCTTGCGCAGCAGCCGCACGAACTCCACCGACTCGGCGTCGTCCAGCGGGGCCAGCGCCCGTTCCTGCGCCCGCATCGCCGCGGGCTCGGCGGCGATGGCGACTTCGGCCCCGCGCTCGGTGATGGTCACGATCTTGGCGCGGCGGTCGCGGCGGGACTGGTTGCGGGTGACGAGGCCCCGCTCCTCCAGGTTGCGCAGCACCACCGCGACCGTGGTCCGGTCCAGCGCCGCCAGTCCGCCCAGCGACACCTGGTCCAGCGGCCCGAACTGGCGCAGCACGCCCAGCACCGCGAATTGCAGCGGCGTCAGGTCATGCACCGCGCATTCGTCGAGGAACAGCGCCACCACGATCTGGTGACAACGGCGGAGCAGGTGGCCCGGCAGGTCCGGGATCGACATCGGTCCCGGCTCCGCCCCGATGGCGGTGGCCGACAGGGCCCCGCCGGAGGTGGTGGCTGCGGGCGCGGTCTGGTCGTCTCTGGCCATCATCCCGTGGCTCCCCTGAATTCGAAATCCACATTCCCGGGCGCCGGCCGCCCCGCCCCGGAGCGACGGGGCTGAGACTGCGACGCGGTTGCAACAATATTGACGTAACGGCGCCGGGGCGCGCCGATCAACCCCCGCGCGTGCGCCGGGATGCGGTCATCCCGTCGCGCCTCCGCGATCATCGCAGGGGCGCGGGGCCTGCGCAACAGCGCCGATTCCGATGGATGGGACCGGTTTCCGCTTCGGTCCCGGCCGGGGTCAGCCCGCCGGCGGACCGAAAACGAACTCGGCCGGGCTCAGCCCCGCGACCTCGGTGACGCAGCGGTCGCCGGCGACCAGCGCGCCCACGCCGGCGGGCGTGCCGGTGTAGATCAGGTCCCCGGGGGCGAGCGTCACCGTGCGCGACAGGATCGCGATCACCTCAGGCAGGGACCAGATCATCTCGTTCAGATCACCCTTCTGGCGCTGGACCCCGTTCACCGAAAGGGTGATCGCGCCCGCCTCCGGATGCCCGACCTCGGAGGCCGGATGCAGCGCGCCGCACAGCGCGGAGTTGTCGAAGCCCTTGGCCAGGTCCCAGGGCCGGCCCATCGACTTCGCCTCCGCCTGCAGGTCGCGGCGGGTCAGGTCGTTGCCCGCGGCGTAGCCCCAGACATGGGACAGGGCCGCGTCCTCGGCGATGTTCGTCCCGCCCAGGCCCAGCGCCGCGACCAGTTCGCCCTCATGGTGCAGGTCGGCGGTGGCGGGGGGATAGGGAATGGTCGACCCGCTGTCGAACACCGCGTCGGCGGGCTTGGTGAAGAAGAACGGCGGCTCGCGGTCCGGGTCCTTGCCCATCTCGCGCGCATGGGCGGCGTAGTTGCGGCCAACGCAGAACACCCGCCGCACCGGGAAGCGGGCGGAGGAGCCGGCGACGGCGACCGAGGCGTGGGGCGCGGGGGGCAGGACGAATTCGGTCATCGGCGGGATCTCCGGCGGGGGTGGCGGGGCGCGCGGCGCGCGTCCGGTCCGACTTTCCCGGTTTCCGGGATGTGCGCAAGCCGGCAGACAGGCGGGGCGCCGCAGGGTTAGGCTTCGCAGGCGAACGGCCGCTGGCGGAGGGAGGCGCGCGACATGGCCCGGGACCCGCTCCAGGAATTCCGCGAGGCGCAGGCGGCGGACGAGCGCGCGCGCGCCGAGCAGACCCGCGCCCGCGCCCGTGGCCCCGCGACCAAAGCCGGACGGACCGTGGCCGCCGAGGCCCGAACCGAGCCGCCGCCGGACGCCCCGAACCGCGACGACCTCCGCGCCACTCCGGCGGAGGAAGACTTCCCCTTCACCGCCGAGGAGGAGGCGCGCACCGCCAGCCGCGGCGTCTTCGACGACGGCGACCGGTTCGAGGGCGTCGGCCTGGCCGACCCGGAGGACGACGCGCCCCCCGACGCGCCGGACCCGGACGTCCCCGACATCGGCCCGCTGGGCGACGCCGCGGGCAAGGCGGTGGAGCTGGAAGGCTTCCTCTCCGGCGCCGGGGGCCCGGGCGTGTCGGAGACGCTGGCCGCCGCCCTGCGCCGGGCGCTGGACTATCCGGCCGCGCCGGAGGTGGAGGGGGTGCGCCTGATCACCCCGCTGGCCTATCTCGCCGCCGCCTTCGAGGAGCCCTCGACCAAGGAGGAGCGGGACTGGTCCACGGCGCAGGAGGCGCTGTTCGACTGGGCGATCTCCCGCCCCGAAGGCTTCGCGGACGACCCCGCCCTTCGACCCGACCCGTCGCGCCCCGCTCCGGCGCGCGCCGCGCTCGCCCCCGATCTGACCGACGCGATGATCCGGGCGGCGCTGATCGTGCGCGTCACCCATCGCCGGCAGAGCCGTATCGACTCCCGCCACCTGCTGACCGCGCTCGCGGGGATGCCGGCCGGGGCGCAGGCGGCGGCGGATACCGGGCTGCTGCGCCCCGATCCCGTCGTGGGCCTGGCCGAGATGCGCGACCGGCTGGCCGAACAGGTGCTGGGCCAGCTCGCCCGGTTCGAGGACCGCGACGCCTGGCGGGCGCTGTTCGACGCCATCGACCCCGCAGCCCTCGCCGCCGGGCTGCGCGCGGACGCCCCCGTCCCCGCGCCGCTGCCCGACTACCGCTCCGACGACGTGGCGCGGGCGCGGGCGCCGGGGGAGTGGCTGTCCTCCGACCGGCTGGGCGTCGCCGCCGACGCCCGCGCCTTCGCCGACCTGATCTGCCTGGAGGACGCCCGTCCGCCGCTGGCCATCGGCCTGTTCGGGGCCTGGGGCGCGGGCAAGTCCACCTTCATGCGCATGATCCAGGACGGGATCGAGGCCAATCGCGCCGTCTCCGCCCGTCTCGAAGCGGCCGGGGCGCCCGCGCCCTTCGTGCGCAACGTCGTGCATGTCTGGTTCAACGCCTGGCACTATCTGGACGCCAATCTCTGGGCCTCGCTCGTCTCCCACATCTTCCGGGAGCTGGACCGCCAGAGCCGGGAGACGCCGCGGGATTTCCTCGCCGAGGCCCAGCTCGGCGCGCTGGTCCGCAAGCTCGCCACCGCCGAGACCATGGAGCGGGAGGCCACCGAAACCGCCGAGGCGCGGCGGCGCGAGGTGGCCGACGCGCGGGCCCGGCTGGCGAAGCTGGAGGACGACCGCGCCGCCCAGCTTCGCCGGCTGGCCAGGGCCGCGCCGGACATGCTGGACGCGCAGAGCAGGGCCGCGCTCGACCGGGCGCTGACCGAGATCGGCGCCAAATCCGCCGCCGCCTCGCTCGCCGACCTGGGCGCGCTGGCGGAGGAGGGGCGCAGCCTCGGCGGGCGGTTGGGGCTGGTGCTGGGCTCGCTCACCACCGGGCCGCGCGCGGGGTGGAGCCTCGGGCTCGGGCTGGCGCTGCTGGCCGCGGGCGTCGCCGGCGCAGCCTGGCTGCCGGAGGCGGGCCTCCCCGCGGGGCTGGTCGATGTCGGCGCCTCCGTCGCGGAGGGGCTTGGCGCCGTCTCCGGCGCGCTTGCCTGGCTGGGCCCGCATCTGGCGCGGGTCAACGCGGCCCTCAAGCCGGTGTTCGAGGCGGAGGCGAAGGCCCGGGCGGAACGCGAGGCCGCGCGCGCCGAACTGGCCCGGCTGGAGGCCAAGCAGGCGGCGGAGGAACGCGACCTCGCCCAGGCGCGGGAGGACCTCTCCGGCCTGCGCGCGCTCGCCCGCGGCGAACGCCCCGCCGAGCTTCTGGCCCATTTCATCGAGGACCGGGCCGGCGGCGAGGGCTATCGCCGTCATCTGGGCCTGCTCAGCCGCATCCGCGACGATTTCGAACTGATGTCGACCCTGATGCGCGACCGCGCGGCGGCCCCGGACGCGGGGGGCGACCTGCCGGGGATCGAGCGCATCGTGCTCTATATCGACGACCTCGACCGCTGCCGGGACGAACAGGTGGTGGAGGTGCTGGAGGCCATCCACCTGCTGCTGGCCTTCGACCTGTTCGTCGTGGTGGTGGGCGTGGACTCGCGCTGGATCGAGGGGGCGCTGGGCCGCTATTACCGCCGCCAGCTCGCGCGCGGCGGGGCGGCGGGCGGGTCCGGGACCACGGGGCCCGCCGGCGACGACCGGCCGAGCGTCGCCGATTATCTGGAGAAGATCTTCCAGGCCCCGTTCCGCCTGCGCCCGCTGGATTTCGGCAAGGGCGGCGGCTATGCGCGGCTGGTCGACGACCTCGTGGGCGAACTGGCCCCGGAACCGGCGCGGGAGGGCTGGCAGGGCCCGCCCGCGGGAGAGATGCCGCCGCCGCCGGGAAGCGATCCGCCCCCGCCTCCGCCCGCGCCCCCGGCCCTCGAAACCTTCGATCTTTCGCCGCCGGAGCGGGAGGAGGCTGCCGCCGACCTCTACGCCCGCCTGCGCCTGACCGCCCGCGAACGCGACGCCATCGCCGCGCTCGGCCCGGTGGTCGGCGGCTCCCCGCGCAAGGTGAAACGCTTCGTGAACCTCTACCGCCTGATGCGCGCGCGCCGGCGCGGGGCGGCGCTGGACGCGTTCCTGGGCGAGCCCGAGGGCCCGGCCCCGTTCCGCATGGCGCTGATCTGGCTGGCGGTGGAGACCGGGTTGGGACCGGAAGCGGCGCGGAGGTTTGCGGCGGCGATGCGGGCGAGCGGGGAGTGGGATCCGTCAATCTTGATTCACGCGCCGCCATTGCACGAAAACGACGAATGGGAACCGATGCACTGGAACTATGACGCGCCTGGCACGATGGCTCTGAAAGACGCCATTGTTGAGTTCTGGGCTGCTGTCGACGGCCGGCCAATGCGCAGCGCGCTGCTGCTGATGTTTCGGGATCTCCAAGGCATCAATGCCATGGTTGCGATGGAGGTCGTTGCTGAGGCGGAGCGGTTTTCGTTGCGTGGCGGCGAAGACCTTTTCGAGGGGCTTGAACGGCCCGCCTCGGGGCCGGTCGCGACGGCGGGTTAGGCTCCGCCTTACAAGCTGTGGCGCGATCCGCCCCCCCTCACCCCCCGATCCGCACCTGTCGGCGCGGGTCGGCGGGCGGGGCGCCTGGGATGGAGAAGCTGGCGAGCGTGCGGTCGCGGTTGTCGTGCAGCAGGTCGCGCACCGCCGCCTCCGCCGCCGCCCCGTCCCGCGCCCGGATCAGGTCCAGCGCCCCGCGCCAGCCGGAAGCGGCCTCCCGCCGTCGGGCCTGCGTGAGGAAATCAACCTGGTGCTCCCGCCAGATCAGGCCCCAGAGCGTGCCCTCGGCGAAGGCCACCAGCATGGATTTCAGCAGCGCCGACCGGCTCGCCCGCCCGACCGCCGCGCCGACCCGGGCCGAGGCCAGCGCGCAGGTCAGCGGGTCGGCCCCGACGTCGTCGGCCAGCGCCTCCAGCCGCTTCACCCGCTCCTCGATCTTCACGAAATCCTCCGGCTCCCCCAACGCGGCGGCGTAGCGGGCGGCCAGGCCCAGCAGGGCGGCGCGGACGTTGAAGGTGTCGGCGACCATGTCGTTGTCGATCGGCGCGACGAAGGCGCCGCGGCGGGGGAAGATCTCCACCAGCCCGCGCTTCTCCAGCTCCCGGATCGCCTCGCGCACCGGGCCGCGGGACACGCCGAAGCGGTCCGCCAGCTCCACCTCGCCGACCCGCTCGCCGGGCTGGAACTCGCCCGCCAGGATCCGGCGCGAGGCGTCGTCGGCGATCTGCTCGGGCAGGGTGCGCGGGCGCCGCGTCCAGTGAAAGGCGCGGATCACGTCGTCGGGGGCGGCGAGGCGGCGTTCGGACATGCGGAGCTCGTGGCGACGGCGGGCGCGGAAGCCGAGCCTAGCCCGCGCCGCGCCCGGGGTGAAGCCGGATTGTCGTTTGTTGACAGCACGGCCGCCGCCCGGCGGTTCCCGCCCGATCCGTCGCCCCGAAGACGGTCCCCGCGTCGCCCTGTCGCCGGGGGCGGCGGGGGATTCGGCGTTAAGGGAACCTGACCGATCGGCAAGCAAGACGGATGGGCGCCCCGACGCGCCCGGGAGGACCCGCGATGACCCGGCAGCTGCACCCCGAAGCCCCGAATTTCCGCTCGCTCTGCGGCATGCCGCTCGCCGGCGGCCGCCGCGTGCGCGAAGGGCGGTTCTACCGCTGCGCCAGCCCGCACAACTACTCGCCCGCGGCGCTGGCGCAGATGGAGGCGCTCGACCCCTACGCGGTGGTCGACTTCCGCGGCGTGGAGGAGGCGGCGGCGCTGCCCTACGTCCTGCCCGGCGCCATCGCCGGCCGCCGCGTCGCCATGCCGGTGGAGCCCAAGACCGGCGACCGGGTCCGCGCCCTGCACGAGGCCGGCAAGCTGACCGAGGCCAGCGCCCGCGAGGCGATGCGCGAGACCTACCGCTATTACGTCCGCGACAACGGCCATACCTTCGCGAAGTTCCTGGCGCTCGCGGCGGAGGCCGGGGACCGGCCCATCGTCTGGCACTGCGCCGCGGGCAAGGACCGCACCGGCTTCGCCGCGGCGATGATCCTGACCGCGCTGGCCGCGTCGCGCGACGCCATCGTCGCCGACTACCTGGTGTCGAACGACCTGTGGAAGCCGCACGCGGCCTCCTCCGTCTCCACCCTGCCGCAGATCGCGCGGGATGCGCTCGCCAAGGTGGAGGGCGCCTATCTCGACGCCGCCTGGGAGGCGCTGGAGGCCGAGCACGGCTCCCCCGAAGCCTTCGTCGCCGGGGCGCTGGGCGGCGAGGCCGGGATGAAGGCGTTCCTGGAGGCCAAGACCGAAACCGTCTGACGGCCCTGCCTGAAGCCGGTCCTCCCCCCGCCGCAAGGGCGCCCCGGGCCTGACCCGGGGCCTCGCGGCGCAGGCCGTGCGCGCGACGCGGCGGATCGGGACGTCGGATCGGAGGGGCGGCGGCGGCCCCCCCCCTCCGGCGCGCCCTCACCAGGCGTCGATCATCGGCCGTCGGCTGTCCTTGGGCAGCGTCGCGCGCGGCATCGCCCGCAGGGCGGCGACCAGGCGGGCGCGGGTGTCGGCGGGGTCGATCACCTCGTCCACCGACAGGTAGGGGGCGATGTTCACCGCCTTGCCGACCTCATACATCCCCGCCACGATCTCGGCGTAGCGGGCCTGGCGCGCCTCCGGATCCGGGATCGCCTCCAGCTCCTTGCGGAAGCCCAGCCGCGCCGCCCCCTCCAGCCCCATCGCGCCGAATTCGCCCGTGGGCCAGCTCAGCGTCATCTGGCTGCTTTCGTGGAAGCTGCCCCCCGCCATCGCCATCGCCCCCAGCCCGTAGGCCTTGCGGAGGATCACCGAAAACATCGGCGTCTGCAGGCTCGCGCCCACCAGGAACATGCGGGAGAAGCGGCGCACGGTGGCCCGCGTCTCCGACTCCGGCCCGACCATGAAGCCGGGCGTGTCGATCAGCGACAGGATCGGCACGTGGAAGGCGTCGCAGAGCTGCAGGAACCGCGCGGCCTTGTCCGCCTCCTCCGCATCCACCGCGCCGCCGCCCAGCGCGGGCACGTTGGCCAGCACGCCCCAGGGCCGCCCCTCGATCCGGATCAGGGCGGTGACCAGCTGCCGGCCGAAATCCCGCCGCAGCTCCATCACCGAGCCGACATCGGCCAGCCCCTCGATCACCGCGCGCATGTCGTAGGCGCGGAGCCGGTTCTCCGGGATCGCGTGGCGCAGGCGGCGCGGGTCGGGCGCCTCCCACCCCGCCAGATCCCCTTGGAAATAGGCGAGGTAACGCTTGGCGGCCGCCGTCGCCTCCGCCTCGTCCTCCACCACCAGGTCCACCACCCCGTTGGGCGCCTGCACGGACAAGGGCCCCACCGCCTCGGCCGAGACCGCGCCCAGCCCCGCCGCCTCGATCATCGCCGGGCCGCCCATGCCGATGGAGGCGTCGCGGGTCGCGATCACCACGTCGCAGCAGCCCGCCACCGCGGCGTTGCCCGCGAAGCAGCGGCCCGAGACCACGCCGACCAGCGGCGCCACCGCCGACATCCGCGCGAACTGCCAGAAGGTCGGGTTGGCGAGGTTCACGCCGGGCCGGTTGTCGGTGTCGCCCGGCCGCCCGCCGCCGCCCTCGGCATAGACCACCACCGGCAGCTTGGTGCGCTCCGCCACCTTCAGAAGCCGGTCGGTCTTGCGATGGCCGATATTGCCCTGGGTGCCGGCCATGACGGTGTAGTCGTAGGCCATCACGGCGCAGCGGGCCTTCTCCGCGTCGAAGAGCGCGCCGTTGACCGCGCCCACGCCCGCGACCAGCCCGTCGGCCGGCGAGATGTCGCGCAAAACCTCCTCCGGATGCCGGGACCGCTGGGCGGCCACCGCCAGCGCGCCGTATTCCACGAAGCTGCCGGGGTCGCAGAGGTCGGCCACGTTCTCCCGCGCCGTGCGCTTGCCCTGCGCATGGCGCTTGTTCACCGCGGCGGGGCGGCCCTCGTCCAGGGTCAGCCGGCGCCGGGCCAGCGCCTCGGCCAGGTCGGGGCGGATATGGTCGGGGTCGGCCTCCTCCGCCGCCGCCGGGCCGTCGCCGGCGATCTCCGCCGGCTCCAGGAAGGCGAGGGCTGCGCCCTCCGCCACCATGTCGCCGATCCCCGGCGCGGCGCGCAGGATGCCGGAGAACGGGGCGGCGACCACGTGCTGCATCTTCATCGCCTCCAGCACCGCCACCGGCTCCCCCGCCCGCACCGGCGCGCCGAGGCCTGCGGGAAGCTCCGCCACCACCCCGGTCAGGGGCGAGGGCACGGGGCGCGTCCCCGCCGGCCCGTCCAGCGCCGCCGCCTCCGCCGCGCTCGCGCCGCCGCCGGCGGCGAAGAGCACCGGATGCCCCTCGCCCGGCGCGGCCAGCGCCGCGGCATGGGCGTCGACGAAACCGGTGTCGACCGCGTTCGCCCGGACCTCGGGCATGCGCAGCAGGTTCATCAGGAAGGGCAGGTTGGACGCCGCCCCCTCGATCCGGAACTGCCCCAGCGCCCGGTAGGCCCGGTCCACCGCCGCCGCGTAGTCGCCCCGCCCATGCACGATCACCTTGGCCAGCAGGCTGTCGTAATGCGGGCTGGGCGCGTAGCCGCCGTAGCCCGCCCCGTCGACCCGCACCCCGGGGCCCGAGGGCGGCTCGTAGGCGGTCAGCCGGCCGGAGGCGGGGCGCGCGGTTCCATCCGCCTGCATCTCCTCCAGGTTCACCCGCACCTGAATCGCATGGCCGACCGGCGCGGGGCCGCCCCCGGCGAGGCCGAGATCGGCCAGGGTCGCGCCCCCCGCGGTCACCCGGATCTGCGCCTCCACCAGGTCGAGGCCGGTCACCGCCTCGGTCACCGTATGCTCCACCTGCAGGCGCGGATTGGCCTCGATGAAGAACACGCCGCCCTCCGGCCCGTCCTCCGGCCCGTCCTCCACCAGAAATTCGAAGGTGCCGAGCCCGGCATAGCCCGCCGCCCGCGCCAGCGTCAGGGCGTGGGTCAGCACCGCCTCGCGCCGGGCGGCGGAGAGGGAGGGGGAGGGCGCGATCTCCACCAGCTTCTGCCGGCGGCGCTGGAGCGAGCATTCCCGCTCGCCCAGGTGGATGACCGCCCCGGTCCGGTCGCCCAGCACCTGCGCCTCGATATGCCGGGCGCGGGTCACGAGCCGCTCGACGTAAAGCCGGCCGTCGCCGAAGGCCCGCTCCGCCTCCGTCGCGCAGGCGGCGAAGGCGGCGGGCAGGGCGGCGGGGTCGGAGACCGGGCGCATCCCGCGCCCGCCGCCCCCCGCCACCGCCTTGACCATCACCGCGCCCCCGGGGCCGAGCGCGGCGAGGAAGTCGGCCGCGCCCCGCGCGTCGGTCTCCCCCGATCCGGGGACCACCGGCACGCCGAGATCCTGCGCCAGCGCCCGCGCGCGGGCCTTGTCGCCCAGAAGCTCCAGCGCCTCGGGCGAGGGGCCGACGAAGGCCAGTCCCGCCCCGGCGCAGGCCCGGGCGAAGGCGGCGGATTCGGAGAGGAACCCGTAGCCCGGATGCACCGCGTCGCAGCCCGTCTCCCGCGCCGCGGCGATCAGGGCGGCGGCGTCGAGATAGGCGGCGGCGCCGCGGCCGGGCAGGGCGACGGCCCGGTCGGCGAGGCGCACATGCAGCGCGCCCGCGTCGTCGGGGGCGTGGACGGCGACGGTCGCGATCCCCAGCCCGGCGGCGGCGCGCTGGATGCGCAGGGCGACTTCGCCCCGGTTGGCGATCAGCAGGCGGGCGGGCGTCGGGCGGGCGGGGTCCGGATGGACGGGCTTCGGATAGGCGGGGGCCGTCATGTCCGCGCCTCCGCCGCCGCGCCGCCCGCCTGCGGGACCGTCTCGCGCGTTTCCATCTTCATGGCTTCCTCCCCTCGTCCTCATTCTATTCATCGGAACGATCGTTCTATTTTTGCTAACCGAGGCGCGGCGGCCGCGCAATGCCTTCGCGTCACCCCGACGGGACAGGTCGACCGCCGCCGCCCATTCCCCTGCGCGGACCATTCGGTCCGTTTCGGCTGGCCTGATCGGGTCCGATGCGCGATGCTCCCCGCCCGACGCGACCCCGACCCCGACCCCGACCCGCCAGACGAGAGGACATGCCATGCCGTCCGACGCCCCCTCCCCTCCCGCGGCCGAGGCCGACGCCGAACCGCAGGGCAAGGGCGTGGCCGCGGTGGACCGGGCGCTGTCGGTGCTCGCCGCCATCGAGCAGGCGGAGGAGGCGCCGACCCTCTCCGACCTCTCCCGCGCCACCGGGCTCTACAAAAGCACCATCCTGCGCCTGCTCGAGTCGCTGCAGGGCCACGGCTACGTCTCCCGCATGCAGGAGGCGCGCTATGCGCTGGGGCCGGCGGTGCGGCGGCTGGGCATGGCCTATGAGCGGCGCAACCCGCTGCGCGACCTGATCGAGCCGGTGATGGCCGAACTGGTCGAGGCGGGGTGCGAAAGCCCCAGCTTCCACGTGCGCCAGGACGCGCGGCTGCGGCTGTGCCTGTTCCGGCGGGAGTCCAACCACTCCACCCTCGACCGGGTCCATGCCGGCGACCTGCTGCCGCTGGACCGGGGCGCGGCGGGGCGGGTGATCCTGGCCTGCGACGGGGGCGAGACGGCGCCGGGCGGCGGAGTGGGCGGCGGGGGGGAGGGCGCCGCCGCGATCCGCGCCGCCGGCTGGGCGCTGTCGCTGGGGGAGCGGGATCCCGACTGCGCCGGCCTCGCCGCGCCGGTCTACGGGCCGCATCGGCGGCTGATCGGCGCCCTGTCGCTCAGCGGCCCGCGGGAACGGTTCTCCCCCGACAACATCGCCGCCATGCGCGCCCGCCTGATCCCCGCGGCCGAGGCGCTGTCGAAGGCGCTGGGCGGCTGACGGCGGGCCGTCGCCCGCGGCGCAGAGCGCCGGACGAAGCCGAGCCCCGGGCCTGCCCCGGCCCCCCCGGCCCCGCGCCGCCCGGCGGCCCCCGGCCCGCGCCCCGCGGGGGCCCCCGGCCCCCCCACCGCCCGGGCCGCGCGCGGCGCCCCCCCCCCCCCCCCCCCCCCCC
>JAYZWL010000017.1:0-38656 GCA_036154955.1 Pseudomonadota bacterium
CGCGGACCGGCGCCCGCATCCCGCCCGCAAGCCGGGCGAGGCGGAGAGACGGTCGCGTCGGCGCCCCGTCCCCGCGCCGCGCGGGCGGACCGGAGCCGCCGGCGCGCGGGCCGGCGCGCGGCTTCCTCCCCGCCGGGGCGTTCGCGGGGGGGGGTGGTTGCGCATCGGCCACCACTTTCCGTCTTTCGGCCCGCCCCCTCCCGCCCCGCGATGGACAGCCCCGGCGCGCGGCGGCTATTCAGCTTCCCGGCGCGCCTCGCCGCGCAAACCACTCGCCGGACCCCCTTCCCATGACCCGTCCCGATCCCTCGGCCGCCCCCGCGGCCGCGCCCGTGACGACCATGCCCTTGCCCGTGGTCATTCCTTCCGATCCCGCCGCCTCGCCCGCCCCGGGCCCCTCCGCGGCCGAGACCCGCCGCGGCTTCCTGCTGGTGGCGCTGGGCGTCATGGTCTTCGTGCCCGACGCGCTGGTCATGCGGCTGGTCGACATCGACGCCTTCGCCATGGCCGCCCTGCGCGGTCTCTTCGGCGGGCTGGTGATGACGCTGGGCTGCCTCGCCTATTACGGCCGCGCCCTGCCCGCCGCGATCCGGGCGCTCGGCCCATGGGGCATCGCGCTGGCGGGGCTGGAGGCGGCCTCGACCGTGCTGTTCTGCCTCTCCGTCGCCTGGACCACCGTGGCCAACGCCATGCTGGCCTTCGCCGCGACCCCGATGCTCGCCGCCCTGATCGCCCGCCTGGCGCTGGGAGAGCGCATTCCGGCCCAGACCGCGCTGGCCATCGCCGCCACCGCCGCCGGGCTCGGCGTCGTCGCCTTCGGGACGTGGTCCGAGGGCGGGCCGGGCATGGCCGGGCTGGTCGCGGGCCTGCTCTCGGCCCTGACCATCGCGCTGTTCTTCGTGCTGCTGCGGGTGCTCAAGGCCAATTCCGCGACCCCGGTGATCGGGCCGGGCTGGCTGCTGGGCGCGGCGCTGGCCCTGCCCTTCGCGACGTTCGAGCCGATGACCACGGGCCAGTGGCTCGGCGCCTTCGCCACCGGCGGCGTGATCCTGCCGCTGGCCATCACGCTGGTCGCCTGGGGCTCTCGCAGTCTGCCGGCGGCGGAAACCTCGATGATGACCCTGCTGGAGGTGGTGTCCGGCCCGGTGCTGGTCTGGGCGGTGCTGGGCGAGTTCCCCGGGGCCTGGACCCTGGCCGGCGGCGCGGTGGTGCTGTCGGCGCTGACGCTGCATTCGGTCTGGCGGCTGCGCGGCGGCCGGGCGGGACGCGAGGCCGCGCCCGCCTGACCGCGCTGGCGGGCGGAGGCGGCGCGAGGCAGGATGGCTGCGCGCCGCTTCGAAAAAGGACCGCCATGAAAGCCCATACCCCGGCCGGGATCCGCCCGCCCTTCGCCCATTATTCCCACGGGATCGAGGTCGCCTCCGGCGCCCGGATGCTGTTCGCCTCCGGCCAGCTCGGCCTCGAACCCGACGACACGTTGCCCGAAGGGGCCGAGGCGCAGGCCGCCCGCGCCTTCGCCAATCTCGACGCGGTGCTCGCCTCCGCCGGGATGACGCGGGCGAACGTGGTGCGGCTCAACAGCTTCGTGACGGCGCGCGAGCACATGGCGGGCTATATGGCCGCCCGCGACGCCTGGGTGGCGGGGCTGGACCCGGCGCCGGCCTCCACCCTGGTCATCGTCTCCGGCTTCACCCGACCCGATTTCGTGGTGGAGATCGAGATGACCGCGGCGCAGGAGCCCTGAGGCCGGCCGCCCCACCCCGCGCCGCGACCTCCCGCCCCATCCCGGCGCAACCTCTCCGCCTGCGGGAATGGACCGTGCTAGCCTGACGCCCCGACCCGTCTCGTCCCGTCCCGTTCCGCCCCGACGCGCAACCAGCCCGGAACCCGGCCCATGCCGCGACTCAGCCCCGCCCGCCGCCTGCTCCTCGCCGCCGGCCTGCTCGCCGCCGCGACGCCCGGCGCGCGGGCCGCGGATCCGGGGGAGACCGTCGGCGGCGATCTGCTGACGCTGGTCAACGCCAACGTCTCCGACAAGGCCACAGGCGCGCTGGCCATGCTGGGCATGACGCTGGTGCCGTCCGAGACCGCCTCGACCCTGTTCCTCAACACCGGGTCGGGCGAGGGCAACGACTACATCGCCACCCAGTTCGGCGGCGCCTTCACGATATCGGAGAGCTTCCCGCTCTATCTCGAAGGTTTCGCAGGCTATTCGCGCTACGATCCGGTCTTCGTGTTCACCGACGGCGCCTCGCAGTCCCGGCTGCCGACGAAGTGGACCAGCGTCGGCGCCTCGGGCGGGATCGGCTGGGATTTCGAGATCGCGGACGGCCTCGTCCTGCGCCCGATCTTCAACGTGGCGCTGGGGCATGTGGAAAGCGACGCGCGGCTGCTGAGCCGGATCGTCGCCCGCAAGCTCGACATCAAGCTCGACTTTCTAAAAGACGGCTCGATGACCGCCGGGGGGCTGGGCGGGTCGGTGATGCTGGATTACGCGCTCTACCGCCCCGATTACGAGATCGACGTGGAACTGCGCTACACGCACCTGCTGCTGCAGCCGATCGCGGGGTCGAAGGCGGTCGACGCCTCCTCCAACGCCGCCACCGTGGGTCTGTGGTCGCGGTTGCGCGCGCCTACCGGGATCACCCTGTTCGGCGGGCCGCTGCGCGCGGTTTACGAGCTGTCGGGCTCGCTGCTGCCGGGAGACCAGGGCGAGGTGCTGCAGACCGGCTGGCTGGCGCAGGTGGGCACGGGGCTGGAGTTCGACGTCTCCCAGACCTGGGCGCCGCTGGTCAGCCGCGCGCGGATCATGGCGCGCTACACCCAGGGCGAGAACCTCACCGGTTTCTCGGTCGGCATTGCCGCCAGTTTCTGACACCCCGGCGCCGCGCCGCCCAAGGCTGGCGGCCGTGCTGCGCGAGCTGGTCTACGGCGGCAATGACGGCGTGGTCACCACCTTCGCCATCGTCGCCGGGTTCGAGGGCGCGGGCGCGGAGGGCGCGGCGCAGGTCGGCGGCGCGGCCGTGCTGCTGTTCGGGCTCGCCAACCTGTTCGCCGACGCCACCGCCATGGGGCTGGGCGCCTATCTGGCCGCCCGCGCGGCGCAGGACGTGAGCCGCGCCCGGCATGCCGACCGCGCCCGCACCCGCGCCGGGGTGTCCGACGCCGCGCGCGCCGGGGTCGCCGACGCGCTGCGCGCCCGCGGACTGGCGGGGCGGGATGCGGAGGCGATGGCCGACATCCTCGCCCGGTCCCCCGGCCTCGCCGCCGATTTCGCCGACGGGCGGCTGGGCCCGGAACCGCCGGAGGACGAGCGGCCGGCGCGCGGCGCGCTCGCCACCTTCGTCAGCTTCGTGGTCTGCGGATCGGCGCCGCTGGCCCCTTACCTGCTGGGCGCGCAGGGCGACGCGGCCTTCGGCTGGTCGCTGGGCGCGTCGCTGGGCGCGCTGACCGGGCTGGGACTGCTGCGCTGGAAGGTCTCGGACCTCGCCCTGCCGCGCGCGCTGGGCGAGACGCTGGCGGTGGGCGTCGCCTGCGGCGCGGTCGCCTTCGCGGTGGGGCTGGCCTTCAGATAGGCGCGCCCGGCCTGTGAAGACCGGGCGAGAAGCGTTTGACGCGGCTCAGAAATGCAGCGTGCGGCCATAGGCCGACAGCACGCTTTCGTGCATCATTTCCGACAGCGTCGGGTGCGGGAAAACCGTCTCGATCAGCTCGGCCTCGGTGGTCTCCAGCACCTTGCCGACCACGTAGCCCTGGATCAGTTCGGTGACCTCGGCGCCGACCATGTGTGCGCCCAGAAGCTCGCCGGTGGCGGCGTCGAACACGGTCTTGATCAGCCCTTCCGGCTCGCCCAGCGCGATGGCCTTGCCGTTGCCGATGAAGGGGAAGCGGCCGACCTTGATCTCATGCCCCGCGGCCTTGGCCTTGGCCTCGGTCAGGCCCACCGAGGCGATCTGCGGATGGCAATAGGTGCAGCCGGCGATGGAGGTGGCGGGGGTGGCGTGGGCGTTCCTGCCCGCGATCAGCTCGGCCACCATCACGCCTTCATGGCTGGCCTTGTGGGCGAGCCAGGGCGCGCCGGCGATGTCGCCGATGGCCCAGACGCCGGGCACGCCGGTCCGGCACTCCTTGTCCACGACGACATGGGTCCGGTCGACCTTGACGCCGGCCTCCTCCAGCCCGATCCCCTCGACATTGCCGACGATGCCGACGGCGGAGATCACGGTGTCGACTTCCAGCCGCTCGGTCTTGCCGTCCTTTTCGATATGGGCGACGACTTTGCCCTTGGATTTCTCCAGCTTGGCGACCTTGGCGCCCTCGCGGATCTTCATCCCCTGTTTTTCGAAGGCTTTCCGGGCGAATACCGCGATTTCCTCATCCTCCACCGGAAGAATGCGCTCCATCACCTCGACGACGGTGGTTTCGGCCCCCAGCGTGTTGAAGAAGCTCGCGAATTCGATGCCGATGGCGCCGGATCCGATCACCAGCAGCTTCTTGGGCATTCGCGGCGGGTTGAGCGCGTCCTTGTAGTTCCAGACCTGGTCGCCGTCCCGCTCCAGCCCCGGAAGCTCGCGGGCCCGGGCGCCGGTGGCGAGGATGATGTCCTTGGCGGTCAGGGTCCGTTCGCCCTTGTCGGTCTTGACCGCGACCCGCCCCTTGCCGGCGAGCTTGGCGGTCCCCATCACCACCTCGATCTTGTTCTTCTTCATCAGGTGGCCGATGCCGCCGACCAGCTGGGCGGAGACCTTGCGCGACCGCTTCACCACGGCGTCGAGGTCGAAGTCGATCCCCTCGGCCTTCAGCCCGAACTCCTTGGCCCGGTGCATCAGGTGGAACACCTCGGCCGAACGCAGCAGCGCCTTGGTGGGGATGCAGCCCCAGTTGAGGCAGATGCCGCCCAGGTGCTCCCGCTCCACCACCGCGGTCTTCAGGCCGAGCTGCGCGGCCCGGATGGCGGCGACGTAGCCGCCGGGGCCTGCGCCGATCACGACGACGTCGAAACTGTCCGCGGCCATGGGCTTTTCTCCCGTCCGGTTGTCCTCGGTTCTTCGGCATTTACCGCACGGCGCGGCCGCGCGGGAAGCGAAAGCGTCGCAAGCTTGTTGCGAAGTGATGCGGGAACGGGACCGTTTGGGACCCGTCCCGGCCCTGTCCCCGTCCCGCTCAGCAGGCGCGCCCGGCCCGCTCCGCCTCGATGCGGCGGACTTCGAGCATGTAGCCGCCTTCCTCCATCCACGCGATCTCCTCCGCGGTGCTGGTCCGGCCCAGCGCGTCGTTGCGGTAGGGGAAGCGGCCGAAGCGGGCGATCACGGCGCGATGCGCCTCCGCGTGCAGGCCGCGCGTGGGCGAGGGCGGGCCCATTCGGGTGTAGGCGATATGCACCGAGCGGTCCTGATCGGCCGGCGCCTCGGAATGCGCGAAGGGGAGGTAGACGAACATCCGCGTCTCCTTCGGCACGGCCCGGTCCTGCCCCGCCGCCATCGCCATGCGCGTCACCCTGAGCGCCCGGGCGTCGGTGGCGAAGCTGAGGGGCGAGCCGCGGAACATGTTGCGCGGGAACTGGTCGATCAGGATCAGCAGCGCCAGCGTACCGGCCGCATCCGCGCGCCAGTGGTCGAAGGCCCCGCCGCGGGCCGCGGTCCAGGCGCGCAGGAAGCGGCGACGGATCACGCCGTCCAGCGCCTCGCCCCCGCCGAACCAGCCGTCGGGGCCGATGTCGTTCAGCCAGAACTCCAGGATCTCACGCGGGGTGACGGTCATGCGGGGCCTCGTGCATACGGTTCCGAAACAGCATGAGCGTCGCCCGGCCGAGGTCAACCCCCGGCCCGGTCGACGGACCGTTCCCGGAACCGGACCTGGAACCGGACCCGGACCCGGACCCGGACCCGGACGGGGCGCGGCGGGACGGTCAGCCCCCCTGCCTCGGCGGGGCCGGGCGCGGGGCGCCCTCGTCCCCGGCGGCGTCCTCCGCCTCCGCCTCCCGCTCCGCCTCCATCTGGGCGGTGCGCTCCTCGGCGTATTCCAGCGCCAGGTCGGCGCCGACCGGGGTGATGCCGGGGGCGACGGGAGTGTGCGCCGCCGTCTCCTCCACCGCGACCGAGGGCCGGCGGCTGCTGCGCCACACCGCATAGGCGGCGATGGCCCCGAACATCGCGGCGAGGAAGCCGAAGAAGGCCCAGGCCCCGAACGCGCTCATCAACCCGCCGACCATCAGCGGCCCGCCCACCGCGCCGACCCCGTTGAGGAACAGCATCCCCCCCGAGGCCGCGGCCCGCTGATCCGGCGCCAGGTAGTCGTTGGTGTGGGAGATCAGCAGCGAATAGAGCGGGTTGGCGATGCCCCCGGTCACCGCGGACATGGCGAGCACCACCACCACATAGTCCTCCGCCGCGATGCCGATCAGCCCGGCGAGCGCGCCGATGACGGTCATGATCAGGATCAGCCGGCGACGGTCCATCCGGTCCGACAGCCAGCCGATGGGATATTGCGTGATCAGCCCGCCCACGTAGATCAGCGCCACGAAGGCCGAGATCTCGGCCACGGTGAAACCCCGCTCGGTCCCGTAGACCGAGGCCATGCCGAAGATCGCCGAGAACACCGCGCCCAGGAACACCGTGCCCACGAAGCCCAGCGGCGAGGCGCGGAAGAGCGCGCCGAGACTCATCAGCTTCGTGGTCTGGTGCACCGGCGCCGGCGAGACCGACAGCAGGATCGGCGCGAAGCTCAGCGACACCGCCACCGAGATCAGCACGAACAGGTCGTAACCCCCCGGATCGGCCACGTTGAGCAGCGCCTGCGCCGCCACCACGCCCAGCATCTGGGTGATCATGTAGAGCGACAGCGCCTTGCCGCGGGTCTCGTTGGTGGCGCTGTCGTTCAGCCAGCTTTCCGCCACCACGTAGACGGCGGCGAAGCAGGTCCCCACCGCCACCCGCATCAGCCCCCAGGCCCAGACATTGGGGAAGGCGGCGTAGAGGATGAACACCGCCGAGATGATCGAGCCCATGGCGGCGAAGACCCGCACATGGCCGACCCGGCGGATCATCTCGGGCGCCGCGCGGGACGACACCAGGAAGCCGAGGAAATAGCCGGACATGACCAGCGACATCTCGGTCGCGGTGAAGCCCTCGATCGCGCCGCGGATGCCGAGCAGCGAGGCCTGCATGCCGTTGCCCAGCATCAGCAGCAGCATGCCGAACAGAAGCGCCCAGGTGTTGGAAAGCAAAGCGAACATGGCGTCCCCTCGTCGCGACGCCCGGGGTCAGGGGGCGCGCGGAAACGGCGTCGGATGGGGACTCGTCCCTCGATGAGGGGCGGACCCTGCCGCCGCGCCGCCGGCCGGTCTCGACCATTGGCGACGCGCGGCGTCGGTTTCGGTCATCGCGGCTGCGGCATTCCCGCCCGGCCGCGGTCGCGCGGCGCGGTCCCCCGGCGTCAGACCGGCCCGTAAAGCGCCGCCGCCCGCGCCTCGAACGCCCGCACGATACGCTGCATCGCCTCGTTGAACACCACCCCGATCAGCTTCTGCAGGACGATCGACTTGAACTCGAAGTCGACGAAGAAATCGACGTCGCAGCCGCCGTCCTCGCGCGGTTCGAACTTCCAGTGGTTGTTGAGGTAGCGGAACGGCCCGTCCAGGTAGGCCACGTCGATGCGGCGCTCGTCGGGGTAGAGCGTCACCCGGCTGCCGAACTTCTCGCGGAACACCTTGAACGAGATCACCAGGTCCGCGTCCAGCACCTCCGACCCGTCGGGCTGGGGCGTGCGCTTGCGGATGCGCGCCGCCGAGCACCAGGGCAGGAACTCGGAATAGGCGGGCACGTCGGCGATCAGGGCGTACATCTGATCGGCGCTGTAGGGCATCGCGCGTTTTTCGGCATGGGTGGGCATGGCCCATCCCTACGCGCAGGCCCGCAAGCCGCGAAGGGGCGCGGAGGGGGGCCAATCGTCGCGCCCGTGGGCGGGCCGCGGGGGCGGGACAAGCCCGCCGCCCCGCCCTATCCTGCGCCCCGAACCGAGCACCCCAGGGGGAGAGACCCGCCATGCGCGCCGCCGACGCCACCGCCCCGGGCGCCAAGCCCCGCACCGAGGGCCCGCTGACCGGGCCGGACGGCAAGGCCTATGTGATCGACCAGCTCATCTCCGCCAAGGCCATCGCCGCGCGGGTCGAGGCGCTGGCGCATGAGATCTCCGACCATTTCGCCGGCACCGAAAAGCTGGTGGTGGTGGGGCTGCTGCGCGGCTCCTTCGTGTTCATCGCCGACATCGCGCGCGAGATCGCGCTGCCGATGGAGATCGACTTCATGGAGGCGTCGTCCTACGGCTCCTCCATGGAGTCCTCGCGCGAGGTGCGGATCCTCAAGGACCTGCGCGGCGAGATCGAGGGGCGCGACGTGCTGGTGGTCGAGGACATCGTCGACACCGGCTTCACCCTGCACCATGTCCTGCACATGCTGCGCGCCCGCAAGCCGCGGCGGCTGGAGGTCTGCGCCCTGCTCGACAAGCCGAGCCGGCGGGAGGCGGAGGTGGACGCGCGCTTCGTGGGCTTCACCATCCCCGACGAGTTCGTGGTGGGTTACGGCATCGACTACGCGCAGCGGAACCGGAATCTCTCTTACATCGGCAAGGTCCGTTTCGTCTGAGATCCGCCGGGGCGCGCCCCGGGCTTGACCCGGGGCCTCCCGTCGCGCTCCGACCTCGCGAGGCCCCGGATCAGGTCCGGGGCGCGGCGCAGGAAACCTCGGAAGGTCGTTGAGACGGTCGTCTCAATCCAGCGCCGCCAGCGCCGCCCTGACCCGGGCGGAGGCTGCTCCGGCCTCTCCCGGCAGGCCCAGCGCTTCGTAGACCCCGGCCAGCGCGCGGTTGGAGGGGACCGACATCGGCTCGAACCCCCGCCGCCGCTCCAGCGCCTGCTGGGCCGCGACCAGCCGGCCGGCGCGGATCAGCGCGTCGAGCCAGAGTTGCTCGAAGAGGTCGCGCTGGGCGTGGCTGCCCCCCGTCTCCCAGATCCGCGGCAGCGCCGTCCCCAGCCGGTCCGCCGCCCGCCCCCACTCGCCCGCGGCATGGGCGAGGAGGCCTTCGGCCGCGGGCAGCACGACCTCGGCCCAGAGCGCGCGATCCTCGGCCGGGGTCTCGGCGCGGGCGCGGAAGCCGTCCAGCATCTCCGCCGCCGCCCCGCCCCGGCCGGAGCGCGCCAGCCCGTAGAGATATTGCAGGCTGAGGAACCCGTTGACGAAATCCCCGGTGCGCGAGGCGAGATGCGCGCCCACGTCCTCCCACCGCGCGCCCACGTCGACGCCCGCGACCTCCAGCCGGGCGAGCAGGCTGACCGCGCCGACCTGGTCCTGCGAATAGCCCTTCTCCAGCCCCCAGCAGCGGTCGTCATAGGCGCGCAGGGCGGCTGCGAAATCCCCCTGGCTGATGGCGAAAAGCGCGTAGTGCCACCAGTTGTGGCTGAGCATGAAGGAGTTGAGGTCGGTCCAGCTGTCGGCCATGTCCGTGAGGAAGGCCCGCCCCTCGGCGATCCGGCCCTGCGTGAGGTGGATATGGGCGAGCGCGTGATGGGCCCAGGGTTCCCGCCGTTGCAGGGAGACGGCGCGCAGGGCCGCGGTCTCGGCCTCCGCCAGCAGGTGGCACTGCTCCAGCCCGAAGGCGAGCATTCCGTGCACATGGGGGATCTCGGGCCGGGCCGCGGCGACGGCGTGGCCGACCGCCAGCATCCCCGCCGCGTCGCCGCGGTTGAACTGGTGATACTGGGTGAACTTGGCGAGCGCGAGGTCCGAGGGATGCGCCGCCACCCCCTCCCGCCCTATCGCGATGGCCCGAGGAACGTCCCCGTCGGCCCAGGCGGTCAGGGCGGCCAGCGTGATCCGCTCCCGCTCCGTCGCGCCTTTCGCATGGGCCTCGGCGCGGGCGAGCCAGGGGCGGGCGAGGCCGGGGGCCTCGGGGGATTCCAGGAACAGGTGCAGGGCGCCCGCATAGGCGTTGGCGAGCATGTTCTCCGGGTCCGCCTCCGCCGCCGCGAGCACGTTGACGGCGCGGGTCTCGTAACCCACGAAGCCGCCCACGAAATCGCAGATCGCGGCGGCGGTGGCGTCGCTGTCGGCGGTGATCGGGTTTCCGGCCCAGTCCTGGCGCATCGCATCCTCCGCGGCTGACGCCCGAGGCTAGCGCGGCGCGCCCTCCGGGGCTAGGTTTCGGCGCATGGACTGGCGCGACGAAGGGCTGCTCCTGTCCGTGCGGCGGCACGGCGAGGGGGCGGCGATCCTCGACATCTTCACTGCCGAGCACGGGCGCCATTCCGGGGTCGCGCCGGGCGGCGGCTCGCGCCGCATGGCGCCGCTGCTGCAGCCGGGCGCGCAGCTTTCGGTGGAATGGAAGGCGCGGCTCGACAGCCACATGGGCGCCTGGCGGCCCGAGCCGATCCGCTCCCGCGCCGCGGCGATCATGTCGGACCGGCGGGCGCTGGCCGCCATCGGCGCGATCGCCGCCCTGCTCGCCTTCCTGCCGGAGCGGGAGCCGCATCCCGCGCTCTACGCCCGCACCGTGACCCTGGCCGACGCGCTGGGAACGGACCCGGACTGGCCCGCGCTCTATGCTTTGTGGGAGCTGGCGCTGCTGGAGGAGCTGGGCTTCGGGCTGGATCTGTCGGCCTGCGCCGCAACCGGGGGGACGGAGGATCTGGTTTGGATCTCGCCCCGCTCCGGCCGGGCGGTGAGCGGGGCGGCGGGCGCGCCCTATGCGGAGCGTCTGATCCCCCTGCCCGGCCTGTTTCTGGGGCGGGCGGAGACCGCGCCCGAGGACATCGCCGCCGCCCTGCGCGCCACCGGGCATTTCCTGCGCCACCACGCGGCCCCCGCCTTCGGGCGCGAGGCGCCGCCGGAGGCGCGCGGGCGGCTGGCGGCGCTGTTGGGGGCGTGATCGCCGCCGCGCCCGCCGACATGGCGCGCCCCGGGCCTGACCCGGGGCCTCCCGGTCGCCGCCCGCGCGAGGCCCCGGATCAAGTCCGGGGCGCCCCGGGCGCGGGCGCGTGAGACGCCCGTCTCAGGCGCGATGCGGTCGGGTTTTCCGCCGCGCATGTCGCCGCGGAGACGTGCAGCGCCCCGCCGCTCGCGCTAGACCTGCGGGCGAGACGCGCAAGGAGCCGGCATGAGCGACGCATCCCACCCCCTGGTCATCTTCACCCCCTCCGGCCGCCGGGGCCGCTTCGCGCCTGGAACCCCGGTGCTGGCCGCGGCCCGCGCGCTGGGGGTGGACCTCGACTCGGTCTGCGGCGGGCGGGGCATCTGCTCCCGCTGCCAGGTGCGGCCCGCCTTCGGATCCTTCGACAAGCACGGCGTCGTCTCCGACCCCGCGGCGCTGTCCGAATGGAACAAGGTCGAGCAGCGCTACAAGGACAAGCGCGGGCTGGCCGAGGGCCGCCGGCTGGGCTGCCAGGCCTGCATCGAGGGCGACGTGGTCATCGACGTCCCCGCCGAATCCCAGGTGCATCGCCAGATCGTGCGCAAACGGGCCGAGGCACGCGCCATCACGCTCGATCCGGCTGTCCGACTGCACTTCGTCGAGGTGGCGGAGCCGGACATGCACAACCCTTCGGGCGATTTCGAACGCCTGCGCGCGGGCCTGGAGGCGCAATGGGGCGTGGCGGGCGCGACCGCCGACCTGCCCGTGCTGCAACGGCTCCAGAAAGTCCTGCGCGAGGGCGAGTGGAAAGTCACCGTCGCGGTCCACACCCCGGCGGAGGGCGCGGTCCCGCGCATCCTGGACCTCTGGCCCGGGCTGCGGGAGCGGCCGGTATGGGGGGCGGCCATCGACCTCGGCTCCACCACCATCGCCTGCCATCTCGCGGATCTTCAGACCGGAGAGCTGGGCGCCTCGGCCGGCGCGATGAACCCGCAGATCCGCTTCGGCGAGGACCTGATGTCCCGCGTCTCCTATTCCATGATGAACCCCGGCGGGGCCGAGGACATGACCCGCGTGGTGCGCGAGGCGCTGCGCGGGCTGCTGGCGGACGCGGCGAAGGAGGCCGGCGCCGATCCCGCCGACATCCTGGAGTCGGTGATCGTGTGCAACCCGGTCATGCATCACCTCGCGCTGGGCATCGACCCGGTGGAGCTGGGCTGGGCCCCCTTCGCGCTGGCGACCTCGGAAGCGGTGCAGGTGGGCGCGGATGAACTCGGCCTCGGCATCCACCCGCAGGGCCGCGTGCATTTCCTGCCCTGCATCGCAGGTCATGTCGGGGCGGACGCGGCCGCGGTGGCGCTGTCGGAATCCCCCCAGACCTCCGCCGACCTTGTGCTGGTGGTGGACGTGGGCACCAACGCCGAGATCCTGCTGGGCGACCGGACCCAGGTGCTCGCCTGCTCCTCCCCCACCGGGCCGGCCTTCGAGGGGGCGCAGATCTCGTCGGGCCAGCGCGCCGCGGCCGGGGCCATCGAGCGGGTGCGCATCGACCCGGTGACCAAGGAGCCCCGCTTCCGCGTGATCGGGCAGGAGATGTGGTCGGACGAGCCGGGTTTCGACGGAGCGGCGGTGACCGGCATCTGCGGCTCCGGCATCATCGAGGTGATCGCGGAGATGCGCCTCGCCGGCGTGGTGGACGAGGACGGCGCGGTCGGCTCGCCCGAGGCCGCCGGGACCCCGCGCTGCGTGCCCGACGGGCGAACCTTCGCCTATGCGCTCCACGACGCGACCGCCTCCGGCGGGCCTCTGGTGACGGTCACGCAGGGCGACGTGCGGGCCATCCAGCTCGCCAAGGCGGCGCTGACCGCGGGGGCGCAGCTTTTGATGGACCGCCGCGGGGTGGAGCGGGTGGACCGCGTGGTGCTGGCCGGGGCGTTCGGCGCGCATATCAGCCCGCTGCACGCGCTGGTGCTGGGCATGATCCCCGATTGCCCGGTGGAGAAGGTCACCTCCGCCGGCAACGCCGCGGGCACCGGCGCGCGCATCGCGCTGCTGGACCGCGCGGCGCGGGCCGAGATCGCGCAGGTGGTGCGCCGGATCGAGAAGATCGAGACCGCGGTGGAGCCGAAGTTCCAGGACCATTTCGTCGACGCCATGGCCCTGCCCAACAAGACCCGGCCCTATCCCGAGCTGCGCCGGGTCGCGACCCTGCCCGCCCTGAAATTCGAGTCCGCGGGCGGCGGAGGACGCGAGGGCGGGCGGCGCCGGCGGCGGGGCTGAACGGCCGCCCGCCGCGATTGCTGCGCCGGCCCCACTGGTTTACGCTGCGTCCATTGACAAAGATGCGGAGCAGCCCGCCATGCGCAGAATTTTTCTGATCGCCGCCGCGATGGTCCTTTCGGGCCTGATCGCCTCGCCGCCCCAGGCGCAGATGCAGGTCGGCCCCTCTCCCGGCGGCGGCTCCGCTGCCCTTGTGGGAACCTCCCCTGGGGCAGGCGAGGCCTACGACCCGTCGAAAATAAACTTTCCCGAGTTGGGAGGCCACGGCCCGAACTCGTTGCTCCCTCAGTTCTTCGTCGACTCGCCGCAATTCCGCGACCCGGTTTGGACTCGGATCCAAGTTTCCCCGATATTCACGGCGAAACCGAAAGTTTCACCGTTTCACCAGGCGCAACCTACGGCTTCACAGATTTACCAGGCGGATGCGACAAAGGATTCCGAATTCTACACGAGTGACGTCGCCGGTTCCTCCGATAGGACCGACCCGCCCTCAGGTCCCGTGGAAAACGGCGCCCCGCCGGCCGTCACGTCCGAAGGCCAACGATCGGAGGTCGAAGGGCCGGTGGCGAACAGGAACGCGACGCCCTCGCCGCGCAGCGGCGCCGATGCGGCCACGACCCCAAATCCGCCCCCGCCGTCCGTCTCCGCCTTGCCGGAGGCGGTGAGCGCGGCGTTGGAGCGGGCGGAGCTGGCCCGGCTCGACGATATCGCCCGCGGTTTCGCGGCCAACGTCGCCTGGCGGTCGCATCAGGCGTCGGTCTACGCTTGGCAGCTGCTCGCCTCCTACGTCACGCTGGGGATCGTGGTCGTGGTCACGCTCGGCGGGCTCGGGCTGGCTGTGTTCGAGATATTGGGCGCCGTGCGCATGGCCGAGGCCGCGGCGGCGCGGGGCGCGGCGGCGGATCGGGCGCAGTCGAGCCTGACGCTCAGCCCCAACCAGATGCAGATCACCTCGGCCGTGACCGGGGTGGTGGTGCTGGCGCTGTCGCTCGGTTTTCTCTTCCTGTTTCTCGACCGGGTCTACCCGATCCAACCGAGCGGCTGAGCCCCCCTCACCCCCAGATCCACCACACCGTCGGCGTCGCCACCGCCAGCACCAGCAGCTCCAGCGGCAGGCCCATGCGCCAGTAATCGGCGAAGCGATAGCCGCCCGGGCCCATGATGATGGTGTTGTTCTTGTGCCCGATGGGCGTGAGGAAGGCGCAGGAGGCCGCCACCGCCACCCCCATCAGGAACGGATCCTCCGGCGCGCCGATGGCCCGGGCCACCCCGATGCCGATGGGCGCCGCGATCAGCGCCGTGGCGACGTTGTTGAGGAAGTCCGACAGGGTCATGGTCACCGCCATCAGCACCAGCAGCACCGCCCAGCCGGGCCAGCCGCCGGTCAGCCCGACGATGGCGTTGGCGATCAGCTCGGTGCCGCCCGACGCCTCCAGCGCGCCGGCCACCGGCACCAGGCAGGCGAGCAGGACGATGGCCTTCCACTCCACCGACTCGTAGACCTCGCGCCCCGAAACGAGGCCCCCCAGCGCATAGGCCCCCACGCAGCCCAGCAGCGCCACCGGCAGGCTGATCCAGCCCGCCACCGCCGCCCCCACCGCGGCGAGGAAGGCGGCGGCGGCGAAGGCGGCTTTCTCGCGGCGCAGCACCGGCGTCTCCCGCCCCGCCAGCGGCAGCGCGCCGAGCCAGGCCATGACGTCGGCCATCCGCTCCGGCGGGCCGACCAGCAGCAGAACGTCGCCGGGCTGGATGGTCAGGCCGCGCACCCGCTCCCGGAACCGCCGTCCCTGGCGGGAGACGCCGAGCAGCGCCACCCCCTGACGGGACAGAAGCCGCAGCCCTGACGCGGTGCGGCCCGAAACCCAGGCCCCCTCCGGCACGATGGCCTCGGCCAGCGTCAGGCGGCCGGGCAGCGCGGGGGCGCCGTCCTCCCCCTCCGCCGGGTGGTCGAGGCCGGCGGCGCCCATGAACGCCTCGATGGAGGCGGGCTCCCCCTCCAGGATCAGCACGTCGTCGGCGCGGATCTCCTCATGCCGGGAGAATCCGGGAAGGCGGCGGTCGGCGCGGATCAGGCCCAGCAGGTTGACGTCATGCTCCTCCGCGAGGCCCGAGAGACCGGAGGGCGTCTCCCCCACCGCCTTCGCGCCCTCGGGCGCCCGCGCCTCCACCGTGTAGACCCCGGTCTGGGGGGCGGAGGGGCGCAGGCCCTGGCCGTCGCGCACCGGGATCAGGCGCCAGCCGACCAGCGCGGTGAACAGGATGCCGACCACGGCCACGATCAGGCCGACGGGGGCGAAGTCGAACATGGCGAAGGGGGCGCCCAGGGTCTCGGCCCGGTATTGGGCGATGACGATGTTGGGGGGCGTGCCGATCAGGGTGATCATGCCGCCGAGGATGGTGGCGAAGCTGAGCGGCATCAGCGTCAGCGCGGGGGAGCGGTTGGCCTTCTCGGAGGTCTGCAGGTCCACGGTCATCAGCAGCGCCAGCGCCGCCACGTTGTTGATCACCGCCGACAGCGCCGCGCCCACGGCCGAGAGCAGCGCGATATGCAGGGCCAAAGGCCTGTCCGGCTTGGAGATTTTCGAGGCCAGCAGCTCCACCGCCCCGGAATTGGTCAGCCCGCGGGAGACGACGAAGACCAGCGCGATCACCACCACCGCGGCGTGGCCGAAGCCCTCGAAGGCGGTCTCCTCGGGCACCAGCCCAGTGGCGACGCCGACGAAGAGCGTGGCCGCCGCGACCAGGTCGTAGCGGATGCGCCCCCAGACCAGCAGGCCCAGAAAAGCCCCCATCAGGGCGAAGAGCGCCCCCTGTTCCTCGGTCATCCCGGTCCCCTCTCGCGCCGCGTCGGAGGAGACAAGCTAGCGCATGGGCGGGCGCCGGCAACGGGCGGAATCGCGGCCGGGCCGGGGGGTGACAAGCGTGCACCGGACGTGCGCCGGGCGTATGCCGGGCGAAACGGTCGGGTATTCGGGCCGGAGGGCGGTTCGGGGCGGTGGCCGGGAGGGTTTCGGCCGCGGACGGCGCGGGCGGGCCGACGTCGCGAGGCCCCGGGTCGAGCCCGGGGCGCGCCCGCGCAAGGGACCTGCGGGGGGCGCCTTCGGGCGGCCCGTCAGGCCTTGAGCCGCAGTTCCGTGGGCCGCCCGGGATGGCTGCGCGGATGCGGCGCGTCCTCGGCGAGGCGGATGCGGTCGATCCGGGCGGGCTCGTAGCGTTCGAGCAGCCGGCGTTCCGGCTCCGAGGCGCAGGCGGAGAGAAGCGAGGCGAGAACGAGGGCGGCGAGGATACGCGACATGCAGGGCTCCCGGTTGAGGTCGGGAGGGAGTGTCGCCGGGGCGGGTTAGGGTGGGGTGGAAAGTCTTGGTTGGAAAGGGGTTAGGGGAGATGGTGACGAAAGGGTTGCCTGCGCCGACCTTCCGAGCGTCAGCGTGGCGGGCCAGATTATCGCCTGGCCCGCGCAGGATATGTCCTTCGGCCTCAGCCGGCCACGGCTCGACCGCGCCCGAAACCGAACAGGCCGGCAGCGAACAATCCGACGCCGTAGAACGCGAGCGCCGGAGGCAGGGGGACGGCGGCGGACACCGACGCGGCCGGGCCGAAGTGGATCTCTTCGATAAAGAAGTATTGCTCCTCCACGCCGCCGGTATACTCGTAGTCATCCTCGATCGGATCGTAGGCGACCTCCTCGCCGTAGAAGCGGATCCGGTTGGCGGTTCGGGGCAAGCCGCTGAAACGATTTTGGCCGGCGCCTGAAATGTCGTCGCCGCTGGTTCCGGGGAAGGTCACGCCGGCCCCCAGTCCGATATTGGTCAGCAGGACGTCGTCCGCATAGAAGTCTACGAAGATCCGGACCGCGGAGTCTCCCGGGTCTAGTTCATAGTCGTAAAACACATAGAAGAACGCATCGTCGGACGAATCCCAGTCGGCGGTGTTCGGTTCGCCGACGACCGGTATTTCTGGCTCGATGGTGAAGTCGGTGATGGTGAAGGCGAACGAGGGCGTCGCGAAGAACGCGGCCGTCGCCAAAAGGGCTGAGCACAGCCCGGCTTGTCTGAACATGGGCAACTCCGAGGATCTGAAATCAATGTCGCGCCGCGGTGAAATCTTGCGGCGGGCCGACTTTAACACAGTTCCCGTTGGATGAAGCGCCTTTTCACCACGGTCGCGCCTGCGCCGCTTGCCGGAGCCGGGCCGGCAAGCTCCGCGCGCAGTCGCTAAAACTCCTCCACCGCCATCACCCCCTCCACCGCCTTGATCGCCCCCGCGATCTGCGGGGTCAGCGGAAAACTCCCCGGCAACCGCATCTCCACCTCGCAGGGGAGATCCGGGGCCATCAGGACGAGGTTGACCGGGCCGCCCCTCGGCCGCGCGCCCCCTGCGAAGGCCAGCCGGGCCTTCACCGCCCCCACCGCCTCCGGGTCGTTCAAAAACACCCGCAGGCCCATGGTGGTCGCGCCCCCCGAGACCGCCCGGTCGATGGGTTGGGCGGCGCGGAGGAGGAGCTTCATTTCGCCCTCGGCCGAGGCCTCCGCCTCCACCGTCACCACCACCAGCGAGCCGGGGGTGAGGATCTCGCGGTATTGCTCCAGCGGCTCGGAGAAGCAGGTGGCCTCGTAGAGCCCCGTCGGGTCGGAAAAGCTGACGAAGGCGAAGCGGGAGCCGCGGGCGCTCTTGCGCTCCTGCCGCGCCACGACGACGCCGGCGAGCTTGGCCACCCCGCCCCCGGTGCGCCCGGACCGCGCCGCAAGCTCGGCGTAGGAGACCACGCGCGCCCGCTCCAGCGCGCCCTTGTAGTCGTCGAGCGGATGGCCGGTGAGGTAAAAGCCGACCGCGTCATGCTCCTGCTGGAGCCGCTCGGCCGGCAGCCAGTCCTCGGTGCGCGAGAGGCGGGGTTCGGGCAGCGCCTCCCCCCCCGCCTCGCCGAAGAGGGAGACCTGGGAGGAGGCGCGCTCCTCATGCACCGCATGGGACCAGGCGACGAGGGCGTCGAGGCTCTCGAACACCCGCTTGCGGTTCGGATCGAGGTCGTCGAAGGCGCCGGCGCGGGCCAGCATCTCCAGCGGCCGCTTGCCGATCTTCTTGAGGTCGACGCGGGAGGCGACGTCGAAGACGGTGCGGAACGGGCCGTGCGCCTGCCGCTCGGTCTCGATCAGGCGCATGGCCTCGGGGCCGACGTTCTTGAGCGCGCCGAGCGCGTAGACCACCTGCCCGTCCTTCACGGTGAACAGCGCCGAGGAGCGGTTGACGCAGGGCGGCACCGTCTCGATCCCCAGCCGCCGGACCTCGCGCTGGTAGATGCCGAGCTTGTCGGTCAGATGGATGTCGCAGTTCATCACCGCGGCCATGAACTCCACCGGATGGTTGGCCTTGAGCCAGGCGGTCTGGTAGCTGACCAGCGCGTAGGCGGCGGCGTGGGACTTGTTGAAGCCGTAATTGGCGAATTTTTCGAGCAGCGCGAAGACTTCCTCGGCCTTGGCCTTGGGCACGCCGTTGGCCTTGGCGCCGTCGACGAACTTGGGACGCTCGGCGTCCATCGCCTCCTTGATCTTCTTGCCCATGGCGCGGCGCAGAAGGTCTGCGCCGCCCAGCGAATAGCCCGCCATCTTGCGGGCGATCTCCATCACCTGCTCCTGGTAGACGATGATGCCCTGGGTCTCGTCGAGGATCGGGTCGACGAGGGGGTGGAGGGTGTCGCGCTCCTCCCGCCCGTTCTTGACGTTGCAGTATTTCGGGATGTTCTCCATCGGGCCGGGGCGGTAGAGCGCCACCAGGGCCACGATGTCCTCGATGCAGGTGGGGCGCAGGCGGCGGAGGGCGTCGCGCATGCCCGAGGATTCCACCTGGAACACCGCCACCGTGTCGGCGGAGGCGTAGAGGTCGTAGCTGGCCTTGTCGTCGATGGGGATGCGGGCGATGTCGACGTCGATCCCGCGCAGCTTCAGCAGGTCCACCGCGCCCTGGATCACGGTCAGGGTCTTGAGGCCGAGGAAGTCGAACTTCACCAGCCCCGCCTGCTCCACCCATTTCATGTTGAACTGGGTGGCGGGCATGTCGGAGCGCGGGTCGCGGTAGAGCGGCACCAGCCGGTGCAGCGGCCGGTCGCCGATCACCACGCCGGCGGCGTGGGTGGAGGCGTTGCGCAGAAGCCCCTCCACCTTGGCGGCGTAGTCGAGCATTTCGGCGACCACCGGATGCTCATGCGCCTCGGCGGCGAGGCGGGGCTCGTCCTTCAGCGCCTGGGTGATGGAGACGGGCTTCACCCCCTCCACCGGGATCATCTTGGAGAGGCGGTCGGTCTGGCCGAACGGCATCTGCAACACGCGGCCGACGTCGCGCACCGCGGCCTTGGACAGCAGCGCGCCGAAGGTGATGATCTGGGCGACCTTGTCGCGCCCGTATTTCTCCTGGACGTAGCGGATCACCTCCTCGCGCCGGTCCATGCAGAAGTCGATGTCGAAGTCGGGCATCGACACGCGCTCGGGGTTCAGGAAGCGCTCGAACAGCAGGCTGAAACGCAGGGGATCGAGGTCGGTGATGGTCAGCGCCCAGGCGACCAGGCTGCCCGCGCCCGAGCCGCGGCCGGGGCCGACGGGAATGTCCTGGTCCTTGGCCCATTTGATGAAGTCGGCGACGATCAGGAAATAGCCGGGAAAGCCCATGCCCTCGATCACGCCGAGCTCGTAGTCGAGGCGGGCGGCGTAGTCCTCCCGGCTGGCGGCGAGGGCGCCGGCCTCCTCCAGCACGCGCAGGCGGTCGTCCAGCCCTTCGCGGGCCTGGCGGCGCAGCTCCTCCACCTCGTCATCGGCGAAACGGGGCAGGATCGGGGCGCGGGTGCGGGCGCGGAAGGCGCAGCGGCGGGCGATCTCCACCGTGTTGTCGATGGCTTCGGGCAGGTCGGCGAAACGGGCCGCCATCTCGTCCGGGGTCTTGAAATAGTGCTGGTCGGTCAGCCGGCGGCGGTTCTCCTGGGAGACATAGGCGCCTTCGGCGATGCAGATCAGCGCGTCATGGGCCGCGAACATGTCGGGCTTGTCGAAGAACACCTCGTTGGTGGCGACCAGCGGCAGGTCGCGGGCATGGGCCATGTCGACGAAGGCGGGCTCGGTCGCCTCCTGCGGCTGGGTGCGCGGCTCGTCGTCGGAGGGGCCGTGGCGGTGGACCTCGATATAGAGCCGGTCGGGGAAGGCGGCGGCGAGGCTGTCGAGCAGCGCCTCCGCCCGCTCGCGCTTGCCGTCGCGGATCAGCCGGCCCATGGGGCCGTCGTCGCCGCCCGTCAGGCAGATCAGCCCCTCGGAATGGGCGGCGAGATCCTCCGGCCCGATCTGCGGCGCCTCGCCGTCGGCGTCGAGGAAGGTGCGGGAGACGAGCTCCATCAGGTTCAGCCAGCCGGCCTCGTTCTGGACCAGCAGCACGACGGGGGCCGGGTCGGGGGCGCGGGCGTCGGGGCGCGGCGGCGGGGCGTAGCGCAGGGCCATCTGCGCGCCGAGGATCGGCTGCACGCCGGCCTTGGCGGCGGTCTCCGAAAACTCCAGCGCTGCGAAGAGGTTGCCCGTGTCGGTGATCGCCACCGCGGGCATGGAGAGCTTGTCGCAGAGCCCCGGCAGCTTCTTGGGCTGGATCGCGCCCTCCAGCAGCGAATAGGCGGAGTGGAGGCGGAGGTGGATGAATCGCGGCTGGGTCATGGGGCGAGGATAGGGGGGCGGGCGGCGCGGGGGTAGAGGCGACGGAGGGCGACGGTGGGGCGCCCTGCCCGGTTCCGGTTTCCGCCGCCGTCACGCCTTCCCCTTCCCTTCGCGCCAGCCCCCTCCCCAACCCTCCCCCGCAGGCGGGGGAGGGAGCCGCGTTCCGCGGGGTCGCGAGAGGCTGGCGCGCGGCGCGACGGCTGATAAGGTCGCCTGACAACAAATCCATGGGAGGAACGCCCGAATGGCGCTCTACGAAAAACGCACCTACTCGGTGAAGGTCGGCGAGATGCCGAACGTGATGAAGCTCTACAAGGAAGAGGGCTGGCCGGCGCTGGAGGCGGGCGGGTTCTCGCATCGGGTGGTCGGCTATTTCGTCTCCGACACCGGGCCGCTGCACCAGCTGGTGCATCTGTGGAAATTCGAGGACGACGCGGACCGGCGCAACCACTGGGCGACGCTGTTCCAGGACAAGCCGTTCATGACCTTCGCGGTGAAGCTGCGCCCGCTGCTGGCGGCGCAGGAGGTGCAGCTGCTGAACGCGGCGCCCTGGGGGCATCACCCCTGATCGCGCCCGGCCGCCGCGGAGGGCATCCGCGACGGCCGAACCGCGCGCCCGCATCGGGGCCGGCTCGGGACGGCCTCCGGGTCCGGAGCGTCCCGCAGCGCGCAGGTCACTCCGCGGCGGTATCCGCAGGACGGCCGGCCCAGCGGGCGTATTCCTCGGGGCTGAGCGCGTCGTCCTCGTCCACGTCGAACCAGTCGAACAGGCTCGCCACGAAGGCGGCGGCGTCGGGACCGCGGTCGTCGGTCCAGTCCACCCCGGCCTTCTGGGCGTAGTCCTGCGCGAAATCGGTGGCGGCGAAGCCGTCGTGGAACTCGGCGCGGCTGGTCTCGCCGTCATGGTCCAGGTCCCATTCGGCCAGCTCGGCGTCATGGGAGTCGTCGCCATACCAGGCATGGGCGCCGGCCTTCATCTCCTCCGGCGCGATCGCGCCGTTCTCGTCCACGTCGAAACGGTCGAAGAGCGCGTCGGAGAATTCCTGGCTGCTGATCCGCCGGTCGTCGCCGAAATCCCAGCCCAGCGCGTCGTCGGAGGCGAGGTCGCGGAAGCCGTCGGCCAGCTCGGCCCGGTTCAGGACGCCGTCGGCGTCCTTGTCCCAGGCGCGGGGCACGCCCGTCCCGGGCGTCGCGTCCGACGCGGCCGTCGAGGCGGCGCCGGCCGGCAGCACCGGCAGGGTCACCGCCAGCGCGGGTGCGAGAGCCACCGCGAGCGCGGCGCGACGGGCGCGGGTCAGCGAGCGGGGCATGGGGCGGGGAGCGGCCTTGGAACGGTTCGGCGAGCGGGTCATGTCGTCCTCCATCGTTCTCCGCCGGGCGGCCCGGTTCCTTGCGGCGGGCCTTCGGGGCGGCGGGGTTGTGGTTCCCTCCGGAAGCTGTGACACTGACGCAGCGTAAGGAAACGCCGGCCACGAAATGACCCCGGCGCGGGCGGCCTCGCCCCGGCTTCGTCACAATTAAAACCTTTGACTTCCCCGCCGGTCCCTGCCATATGCGGCGCCGCGTCGGCGGCTCGAGTCGCCTGGGGCAAGGGGCGGCGTGAAGCGCGGGCGGAGAGACATCCGCCCATGGGCCCTCCCCCGCGGACGCACCGATCCAAACGATCCGATTCACGCGGGCCGTCCCGAGCGGACCTGCGAGCCGTCGCGCCCCATGGAGGCCGCGACCGCCTGCGTCGTCACCGCGACCCCGGCGCCTTCGCGCCGTATGAAAGCGAACACGTGAAAGATTTCAATTCGTTCGACCTCGCCGCCCCGCTGCTCAAGGCGCTGGACGAGGCCGGCTACACCACTCCGACCCCGATCCAGAGCCAGGCGATCAAGCCGGCGGCGGAGGGACGTGACATCCTGGGCATCGCCCAGACCGGCACCGGCAAGACCGCGGCCTTCGCCCTGCCCCTGCTCGACCGCATCGCGCGCAACCGCATCGCGCGGCCCGGCCACTCGGCCCGGGTGCTGGTGCTGGCCCCGACGCGGGAGCTGGCGGGCCAGATCGCCGACAGCTTCCGCACCTATGGCGCGGGCATCCACATCAAGGTCGAGACCGTCTTCGGCGGCGTGCCGATCAACCGCCAGATCCGGGCGATGAAGGGCGGCGCCGACGTGCTGGTCGCCACCCCGGGCCGGCTCATCGACCTCATCGACCAGGGGGCGATGACGCTCTCGAAGGTCGAGGCGCTGGTGCTGGACGAGGCCGACCAGATGCTCGACCTCGGCTTCATCCACGCGCTGCGCAAGATCGTGCCGATGCTGCCCAAGCAGCGGCAGACGCTGTTCTTCTCGGCCACCATGCCCAAGTCGATCGCCGAGCTGGCGGCGGCCTATCTGACCGATCCGGTCAAGGTCTCGGTCGCGCCGCAGTCGACCACGGCCGAGCGGGTGGACCAGCGCGCGCATTTCCTGCGCCAGCATGACAAGCAGGCCCTGCTCAACGTGGTGCTGAAGGAGGAGGACTACGACCGCGTCCTGATCTTCACCCGCACCAAGCACGGGGCCGACCGGGTGGTGAAGAACCTCGGGCGCGCCGGCGTCGAGGCCAAGGCGATCCACGGCAACAAGCGCCAGAACGAGCGCGAGCGGGTGCTGGAAGCGTTCCGCAACGGCTCGATGCGGGTGCTGGTGGCCACCGACATCGCGGCGCGCGGCGTCGACGTGCCGGGCGTGAGCCATGTCATCAACTACGAGATCCCCAACGTGCCCGAGCAATACGTGCACCGCATCGGCCGCACCGCGCGGGCGGGGGCGGACGGGCTGGCGATCAGCTTCGTGGCCGAGGACGAGCGGCCCTATCTGCGCGACATCGAGCGGGTGACCCGCCAGAAGGTCCCCCAGGCCGCTCTGCCCGACGCCTTCATGCCGGAGATGGAGCGGCTCGCCGCCCAACGACCCGAGCCCCAGGGCGATGCGCGCGAGGAGCGCGACGGCGGGGCCGGCGGCCGGGGCGGACGCGGCGGCCAGGGTCAGGGCCGGGGTCGCGGCCGTGCGCCGCGCGCCGAAGGCCAGGGCGACGGCCAGAGCCGGAACGCCCGCGGCGAGGGCCAGGGCCGCGGCGCGCGCGGGGAAGGTCAGAACCGGGGCCCGCGCGGTGACGGCCAGAACCGGGGCCCGCGCGGCGAAGGCCAGCCCCGCGGCGACGGCCAGCGCAAGGGCCGCGGTCCGCGGCCGGGCGGCGGCGACGCCGCGCCGCGCCGGCCGCGGGGCGGCGGCGCCGGCGCGCGCGCCGGGGCCTGATCCGGCGAGGCCCGACGCTCGGGCCACGCAGCGGACGTGAATGCACGGGCCGGGCTTCCGTTTCGCGGACGCCCGGCCCGTCGCGCATCCGGCCCCGCGACGCGACGGCGCGAATGGGCGCCCAACGTCGACGCGCCGGGCGATGGGGAACCCATGGCCCACGGGCGAGGCATGGGGGCCGACGAGGCCGTCGCCCGTCATGAACCGCGCCCCCGTTCGCCGATGCGCCTGCCCGACCCGGCCAGGGCCGCGCCCCGACCGTGTCGCCCCTGTCCCCCGGGCGCCGGCGCGGCCGGCGACGCCGGAGGGGTTGGCGACCCCGCGGCCGGCGCGGTGGGCGCTCCGTCCCTGACGCGACTTCCGCCATCGTCCTCCGTCATCGCCGCGTCGCGGTTTCGTCATCCGGGCGACGCGACGTTCCCCCCGGCGGAGACCTCAGGCCGCGTTGACCCCGCCCCGACCTGGGTCTAGCGATGTCCGGACATCTCCCCCCGAGGAGCCAGGCCATGACCGACCCCCTCTTCGCCGAACCGGGCGCGCTCGCCTTTCTCGTCGACGTCGCGATCCTGCTGGCGCTGATCTATCCCGCCAACCTGATCGCCTATTTCGGCATGGGCTTCGCGCTGCTGCGGATCAACGACAGCCATCCCGAGCGTCGGATACAGAAGCGACGCGACGGGCTCAAGCGCGCGATCCCGGAGATGAAGGAGAGCTGCGTCTCCATCCTCGTCACCACCGCGCTTCTGTCGCTGGCCCTGACCCTGCAGGGCCATGGCATGACGCTGTGGACGCCGTGGACGGGCGTCTGGGGGGTGCTGGCCGGCACGGCGCTGATGGTGGTGGGCTACGACACCTACTACTACTTCGCCCACCGGGCGCTGCACACCAGGGCGCTCTACCGCTTCCACCAGTGGCATCACCGCTCGGTCGCGCCGACGGCGTGGAGCTCGGACAGCCAGTCGGTGGGCGAGACCTTCCTGATCCAGTCCTTCCAGGTGGTCGCCGTCGTGCTGCTGCCGGTCCCCGCCTGGGCGCTGATCCTGCACCGGATCTACGACCACGTGAACGGCCAGCTCGGCCATGTCGGGCATGAGTATTTCGCCGACCGCACCACCCGCTTCCCCTCGCCGATGGTCTGCACGACCTATCACGACCTGCACCACGAGAAGTTCCGCTGGAATTTCGGCAACTACTTCTCGTTCTGGGACCGGGTCATGGGGACGCTGGAACCCGATTACGACGCCCGCGTGGCGGCGCTTGACCCCAGCAAGGACGCGAGACCGGCCGAATGACAGACCTCCCCAAGGGCGCCCAGGACGAGACCCTGGATTTCTCCGACCCGATGCAGCGCCCGCGTTTCGCGGGGCTGGCCACCTTCTTCCGCCTGCCCTGGCGCGAGGATTTCGAGGCCGACGCCCCCGATATCGGCGTGATCGGCGTGCCCTATGACGGCGGCGTCACCAATCGCCCCGGCGCCCGGCACGGGCCGCGCGAGGTGCGCAACCAGTCCACCCTGATGCGCCGCATCAACCAGGCGACGGGCGCGAGCCCGTTCGAGGCGGCGAAGGTCGCCGACCTGGGCGACGTCATCATCCAGAAGCCCTACGAGCTGACCGGCGCCCATGCCGAGATCCAGGCCTTCTACGACCGGGTGATCGCCGCCGGCATCCGCCCGCTGAGCTGCGGGGGCGACCATTCCGTGGCGCTGCCGATCCTGCGGGCGGTGGCGAAGGACCGGCCCGTCGGGCTGATCCAGATCGACGCCCATGCCGATACCGGCGACAACTACATGGGCAGCCGCTTCCACCATGGCGCGCCGTTCAAGGTGGCGGCGGACGAGGGGCTGATCGACCCGAAACGCTGCGCCCAGATCGGCATTCGCGGCAGCCTCTACGACCGGGACATGTGGAAGTTCTCGCACGAGAGCGGCATGAAGGTCGCCTATATCGAGGAGGTGGAGGACAAGGGCTGGAAGCAGGTGATGGACGAAGCCCTGGCCTTCGTCGGTCCCGGGCCGGTCTATGTTTCGGTCGACATCGACAGTCTCGACCCCGCCTTCGCGCCGGGCACCGGCACGCCCGAGGCGGGCGGGCTGACCATGCGCGAGCTGCAGGGCATGATCCGCAAGCTCAAGGGCGTGGAGATCGTGGGCGCGGATCTCGTCGAGGTCTCGCCCCCCTTCGACCAGGGCGGGCTGACCGCGCAGAACGGGGCTACGGCGATGTTCGAGCTGCTCTGCGTCATGGCCGACGCCAAGGCCTGAGGTCGGCCGCCCGACGCGGACCTCTGATTGGGGGCGGTCGCGCGGACCCCGAAGACCGGAGCCGCGCGACGACCCGGACGAGGGCCGGGCCCGGGCGCCCGCGCGGCGCGGGATCCGGGCGCCGGGCGGGACCGGGGGCGAACGGGGCCGTCGCGCCCCCGCGCCAAACGCCCCGCCTCCACCCGCGCCCCGCCTCCCGGCCGCGCCGGCGCCCCGGCGCCAGCGGCGCGCGGGTCGGGGCGCGGCCTCCTTCCCGCCGTGATTTCGCCCCGCAAAGGTTGCGCGCGCCGGCCGGCTCGGCCACATCTTGGGCGCAGGTTCGGCCGCTCTCGTCGGACCGCGACCCGACCCGCGAGGCCGCGACCGTCCGTGAAACGCAAGCTGACCACCATCTTCTACGCCGACGCGGTGCGCTTCGGCGCCTCGATGGAGGCGGACGAAGCCGCGGCGCTGGCCCGCCTGACCCGGGCGCGGACGGTGATGACGGACCTTTTCGCCGCCCATGACGGCCGGCTGGTCAACACCTGGGGCGACGCGGTGATCGCCGAATTCGCCTCGGTGGTGGAGGCGGTGCGCTGCGCCGTGGCCTTCCAGGACGCGATGGCGGCGCAGGGCGCGGCGGGCGAGGGCATGGATTTCCGCATCGGCGTCAACCTGGGCGACGTCATCGACCAGGGCGGCGATCTTTACGGCGACGGGGTGAACGTGGCCGAGCGGCTGCAGGGGCTGGCGGCGCCCGGCGGCATCATGGTCTCGGCCACGGTGCGCGACCTGACCCGCAAGCAGCTGGTGGTGGAATTCGATTACGCCGGCGCGCAGAACGTGAAGAGCCTGGCCGAGCCGGTGGAAAGCTGGTCGATCCGCCGCGCGGCCGCCAACCGCCGCGATCCCGCGGCGTCCGGCGATGCGGGATCTGCGTCCGGCGCGGCGCTGTCGTCGCTCCCGGCGATCCCCGAGGATTTCGGCCCCCTGCATCGCTGGCTGGCCTGGTATCGCGCCCAACCCCGCGTCGTGCGCCGCGCGGCGGGCGCGATCGTGTTCTTCTTCGCCCTGAACGTGATGTTCGGCGGCTTGTCGAGCCCGTGGTTCCTGTTCCCCTCGATCCCGTTCCTGGCGATCATCCTGCGCAAGCGCGCCGACACGCCCTTTCCCTGGCGCGCCGCGCGGCCCGGTCCCGGCCCGCTCGATTCGCGCTGAATTCGCGGCGCTGCGGTCCGCCGGCGCCGCGGATCGGGCTGGACTGCGCCCGCCCGGCCACAGCGGATCAGGGTGAATACTGCATTCGAAACAAATGCCGGAAACGCGAAATCCCCGTCCCCGGACGCTTTTCATGCGCGAATCGCTAAATTGCCCCTATAGTCCTCCGGGGGAGCGAAGGGTGGTTGCAGTCACCGCGCACCCTCACTAGAGAAGCGCGCAAAGCGCCCCCTTCTGCGGGCAAGGCAGAGCAGGCGATGGACAACGAACACCTGACCGCGCATCCGACCGCGCTCCGTGGTTTCGACTCCTACGAGATGAAGCTCGGCGACGAATTGCGCGGGCATCGGGCGACGCTTGGCAAGTCGTTGCTCGATGTTCAGCGCGAATTGCGCATCAAGGCCTCCTACATCGACGCGATCGAAAACTGCGACGCCTCCGTGGTGCCCAACAAGGGCTTCGTGCCCGGTTACGTGCGCGCCTACGCCCGGTATCTGGGGCTCGACGCCGAACAGGTCTACGACCGGTTCCGGGCCGAAAGCGGCTTCGTGGGGCAGAACACGGCCGGCTCCGCGCAGCCGCGCGCCGGCGCGAAGGCGCTGGCCGGCGGATTGGGCGGCGGGCTGGGCGGCGCGTTCGGAAACCGGCTCGGCGGCGGTCTGGCCGGGATCGCCTTCGGCGGCGCGGGGGCCCGCGGCGGCGCCCGGCCCGGGCGCGATCCGTCGCTCTCCCGTTCCCATTTCGCCGCGCCCGTCGGGCGCGCCCGGCCGGTGGGGCTGGGGGTGTCGCTGTCGGACGTGGCCTCGGTCGCGGTGCTGGCGGGGCTGGTCTGCGGCCTCGGCTACGGCGCCTGGGCGCTGGTCGAGGATATCCAGCGCGTCGACTTCGCCCCCTCGAACGAACGTCCCGAACTGGCGGAGGCTCCGGCCGCCGTCGCCCTGCCCGGCCTCGCCGTGCAGGCCGCGACCCGCGCCTGGCCGGCGGCGGAGGATGACGCGGGCGGCTCCGACGCCTCGCGGCGGGAGGCCCAGCTCGCCGAGCTCTACGCCCCGCGGGAGATCGCGCCGCCGACCGTAGCCCTGCGCGACGGTCCGATCGCGGCGATCGACCCGGCCAGCAGCGGCCTTTACGCCCGCGACCCCCGCGTGGGGACGGAGGCGGAGACGGTGCGTCTCGCGCTCGCCGAAACGGTGGCCGGCCCCGTGGCGGGCCAGGCCCATCCGGCGGGCGGCATGGCCGCGCCGCGGCTGGACGGAACGACGGGCGCCGCGCGGTCGCTGGCCGGCATCGGGTTGGCGGGATCGGGCTTGACGGGATCGGGTTTGGCGGGAGCGGGCCTTTCGGGCGCGCAGGTCGCCGCGCTGGGCGACGCCGCGCTGACCGGAATGACGACCGCGCCGAACGGATCGCCCCAGCCGCAGGCGGGCGCGAGCGGCATCTGGCTGGTGGTCACCGATCCGGCCTGGGTGCAGGTGAAGGCCCGCGACGGTTCGATCCTGGTGCAACGGATCATGGAGCCGGGAGAGCGCTGGCCGGCCCCCGCCGACGTCGCCGCGCCCCGGCTGCGCGCCGGCAATGCCGGCGGCGTGTGGGTCGAGGTGAACGGCGTCATGCACGGCCCCCTCGGCCGTCCCGGCGCCGTGGTCAAGAACGTGCCGCTGGAGGCCGAGCGCATCGCGGCCGCCTGGCCGGTCGACGCAGCCCCCTCCGGAGCGCCTGCCGCAGCCATCGCGGACTGAGCCGGCCGCCGGCGCGCCGCGGCCGGCGCGTCGCGACCCCGTATCTGCGCGCCCCGGGGTCGGTGAAAGATTTGTCGGTCAGGCCCGTATCGGTCAGAGCGCAAGCGACAGCCGCCTCTTCGCGCCGCCTCTCATCCACCCGCCTCGCATCGACCGGCCCGCAACGGTGCGCGGCGGGTCGGCCTGATCGGCGTCCGCATCGCCACCCGAACAACCGCGGACGCGACCGGCGGCGGCCGGGCGCGCGGCATCGGGACGGGGGCGGTGGCCGGCGACGCGGCGAAGGCGTCTACCTCCCGGTCAGTCCGCGCCCTGCCCCCGCCCGCGCCGCCGCTTCGCGCTGCGGGAGGGGCGACGCGATCCCGTCATGCGCGGCAGGTCTAGGGCGGCGGGTTTCGGGCGGGGGACCGGAGCCGCGCGACGACCCGCCCGATGACGTCGCCCCGGGCCGCGCCGTCTCCGACCTCCGCCGGCTCCCGCGGGCCGTGACCGTCACCCGTCCCTGCGCCCCCGCCCCACCCGCGCGCGGGTCGTCGCGCGGCCCGGTTCCGCGGCGACGCGCCGAAGGGCGTTCGGACCGGCCGCCGGCCTCCCGAAATCCCCGCCCGCGATTGCCCTTCCCGCCCCCCGCGGCTACAACGTCCCCAGGCAGAAAACACCCGAGCAGGCGCATCCTTGACCGATCCCACCGACCCCCCCGAGACCGGCCCCGAAGACGGCTCCGAGAACGGCGGCGCGCCGCGCCGGCCGGCCTATGACGGCCCCGTCATCGCGGTCGAGGAGGAGATGAAGCGCTCCTATCTCGACTACGCCATGTCGGTGATCGTCTCCCGCGCCCTGCCCGACCTGCGCGACGGGCTGAAACCCGTGCACCGGCGCATCCTCTACGCGATGCACGAGACCGGAAACACGCATGACAAGGCCTATCGCAAGTCGGCCCGCCCGGTCGGCGACGTGATGGGTCAGTATCACCCCCATGGCGACAGCGCGATCTACGACGCGTTGGTGCGCATGGCGCAGGATTTCTCCATGCGCCTGCCGCTGCTCGACGGTCAAGGGAACTTCGGCTCGATGGACGGCGACGCCCCGGCGGCGATGCGCTACACCGAGGTCCGGATGGAGAAGGTCGCCCAGGCCCTGCTCGAGGATATCGAGAAGGACACGGTCGACTTCGTCCCCAACTACGACGGCAAGGACCGCGAGCCCTCGGTCCTGCCCGCCCGCTATCCCAACCTGCTGGTCAACGGCGGCGGCGGCATCGCGGTGGGCATGGCGACCAACATCCCGCCCCACAACCTGGGCGAGGTCGTCGACGCCACGCTGGCGCTGATCGAGGATCCGAGCCTCGAGATCGCCGACCTGATCGAATACATCCCCGGCCCGGATTTCCCCACCGGCGCCCTGATCCTGGGCCGCGGCGGGGCCCGCAAGGCCTATCACACCGGCCGCGGCTCGGTGCTGATGCGTGCCAAGACCCGGATCGAGGAGCCGCGCAAGGACCGCTACGCCATCGTCGTCGACGAGATCCCGTTCCAGGTCAACAAGGCCACGATGATCGAGCGCATCGCCGAACTCGCCCGCGACAAGCGGATCGAGGGCATCGCCTCGGTGGCCGACGAATCCGACCGCCAGGGCGTGCGCGTGGTGATCGAGCTCAAGCGCGACGCGACGCCGGACGTGGTGCTCAACCAGCTCTACCGCTACACGCCGCTGCAGACCTCCTTCGGCTGCAACATGCTGGCGCTGAACGGCGGCCGGCCCGAGCAGCTCGACCTCAAGCAGATCCTCTCGGCCTTCATCGCTTTCCGCGAGGAGGTGGTCGCCCGCCGCGCGGCTTTCGAGCTGCGCAAGGCCCGCGACCGGGCGCATGTGTTGTGCGGCCTCGCGGTCGCGGTGTCGAACGTGGACGAGGTGGTGCGCCTGATCCGCTCCTCCCCCGACCCCGCCACCGCCCGCGCCCGGCTGATGGAGCGCGACTGGCCCGCCCATGAGATCGCCGGCTATATCCGGCTGATCGACGACCCCCTGCACAAGGTGGCGGACGACGGCACCTACCGGCTGTCGGAGATCCAGGCCCGCGCCATCCTCGACCTGCGCCTGCAGCGGCTGACCGCGCTCGGCGTCTCCGAGGTGACGGAGGAGCTGGAGGAGCTGGCGGCCAAGATCACCGACCTTCTGGACCTGCTCGCCTCCCGCCCGCGGATCATGGGCGTGATCGCGGACGAGCTGCGCGCCGTGAAGGACGAGTTCGGCACCCCCCGCCGCACCCAGTTCGTCGACTATGACGGCGAGATGGACGACGAGGACCTGATCGAGCGCGAGGACATGGTGGTGACCATCACCGCCCAGGGCTACATCAAGCGCACGCCGCTGGACGACTTCCGCGCCCAGGCGCGCGGCGGCAAGGGCCTGTCGGGGATGAACACCAAGGACGAGGACGTGGTCACCACGCTTTTCGTCGCCAACACCCACACGCCGCTGCTGATCTTCACCAATGACGGCATGGTCTACAAGCTGAAGACCTGGCAGCTTCCCTCGGGCGGACGCAACGCGCGGGGCAAGGCCATCGTCAACGTGCTGCCGATCAGTCCCGGGACCGGGATCGCGGCGGTGATGCCGGTGCTCAAGCCCGAGGACGAGTGGGAGAGCCTGCAGATCGTCTTCGCCACCTCGGCCGGCGACGTGCGCAAGAACGCGCTCAGCGATTTCACCAACGTCAAGCGCAACGGCAAGATCGCCATGCGCCTGCCCGAAGGGGTGTCGCTGGTCCGCGCCCATATCTGCGACGAGGGGCACGACTTCCTGCTGATGACGGCGCTGGGCAAGGCCATCCGCTTCTCGGTGACGGAGGTGCGGGAGTTCAAGGGCCGCGAGTCGACCGGCGTGCGCGGGATCCGGCTGGCGGAGGGCGATTCCGTGGTCTCCATGGCGATCCTGCGCCATTTCGAGGCGACGCCGGAGGAACGCGCCGGCTTCATCAAGTGGAAGCGCGCCACCGCCCAGACCGACGGCGCCGAGGCGGAGGAGGAATCGGACGAGGAGGCGGTCGAAGCCGCGATCTCGCCCGAGCGCATCACCGAGATGTCGGCGGCCGAAGAGATCATCCTGACCATCACCTCCCGGGGCCAGGGCAAGCTGTCGTCCTCCATGGACTACCCGACCCGCGGCCGCGGCGGTATGGGCGTCAACGCCATGGACAAGGCCATGCGCGGCGGCCCGATCGTGGCGGCCTTCCCGGTCCATCTCGACGACCAGATCATGCTGGCCACCGACAAGGGCCAGTCGATCCGCTGTCCGGTGGCCGGGATCTCGCTGCGCTCGCGCTCGGCGGGCGGGGTGAAGGTGCTGAACGCGGCGGCGGATGAGACGGTCGTCTCGGTCGCCTGGATCGCCGATGACGGCGCGGGAGCGGCCGCCCCCGAGGGGCCCGAACCCGACGCGCCCGCGCCCGAAGGTCCGGACGCGCAGGACTGACGCGGGCCGCGCGCTTGCCGCTTCCCCCATGGCCCGCGGTCCTGTAGACCGCGGGCCATGACAGATCCGATCCATATCATCGGCGGCGGCATGGCCGGTTCCGAGGCCGCCTGGCAGGCGGCCTCGATGGGCGTTCCCGTCGTCCTGCACGAGATGCGCCCGGTGCGCGGCACCGACGCGCACAAGACCGACGGGCTGGCCGAGATGGTCTGCTCCAACTCCTTCCGCTCCGACGATCACGAGACCAACGCCGTGGGCCTCCTGCACTGGGAGATGCGCCAGGCGGGCGGGCTGATCATGGAGATGGGGGACAGGCATTCCCTGCCCGCCGGCGGCGCGCTGGCGGTCGACCGGGACCTGTTCTCCGCCGACGTCACCGCCCGGCTGGAGGCGCATCCGCTGGTGACGATCGAGCGCGGCGAGGTGGCCGGCATGCCCCCCGCCGACTGGTCCTCGGTGATCGTGGCGACCGGGCCGCTGACCTCTCCGGCGCTGGCCGAGGCGGTGGCGGGACTGACCGGGGAGGACGGGCTCGCCTTTTTCGACGCCATCGCGCCCATCGTCTACGCGGACTCGGTGGACCTCTCGAAAGCCTGGTTCCAGTCCCGCTACGACAAGGGCGAGACGGAGGAGGAGCGCACCGCCTACCTCAACTGCCCCATGGACCGGGAGCAATACGAGGGCTTCATCGACGCGCTGCTGGCCGCCGAGAAGACCGAGTTCCGGGAATGGGAAGGCACGCCCTATTTCGAGGGCTGCCTGCCGATCGAGGTGATGGCCGAGCGCGGGCGCGAGACGCTGCGCTACGGCCCGCTGAAGCCGGTGGGGCTCACGAACCCGCATCAACCGGATGTGAAAGCTCATGCGGTGGTTCAGCTTCGCAGGGATAACGCCCTGGGAACGCTGTATAATATCGTCGGCTTCCAAACCAAGATGAAGTATGGCGCGCAAGCCGAGGTTTTCAAACGGATTCCGGGGTTGGAGGAGGCGCGCTTCGCCCGGCTCGGCGGCATTCACCGAAACACGTTCCTCAATTCCCCCAAGGTGTTGGACGGCGACATGCGCCTGAAAGCTGAACCCCGGCTGCGCTTCGCCGGCCAGGTGACCGGGGTCGAGGGCTATGTGGAGAGCGCGGCCATGGGCCTGCTGGCCGGGCGGCTGGCGGCGGCGGAGCGGCTCGGGACGCCGCTGAGCGCGCCTCCGGCCACCACCGCCATCGGGGCGCTGCTCAACCACATCACCGGCGGGGCGGAGGCGACCACGTTCCAGCCGATGAACGTGAATTTCGGCCTGTTCCCGCCGCTCGACGCCGGGATCAAGGGCGGGCGGCGCGGCAAGCGCGACCGGGCCCGGGCCTATGCGGAGCGCGCCAAGCAGGACTGGCTGGGCTGGCTCGGCAAGGCCGCCGAAGCCGCCGCCTGAGACCCCACGAAAACCCGCCTACCAGCGGCCCGTGAGCACGCGGGCCGCCAGCCCCGCCCGGCGGCGGAATTCCGAGGGCGTCCGCTGCGCGAAGACCTCGAAGCCCGGGCGGGCGGCGGGGCGCAGGGTTTCTTCGGCCCGGAAGGCGGCCATCAGCGCCGGCAGCGCCTCGGGATCCGTTCGGCGGGCGCGGGCGGCCGACAGCCGGGCCAGCGCGTCTTCCGCGATCTCCCGCAACGCGCGGCGCAGGGTTTCGGGCGTGCGGCCCTCGGCGAGGTCGTTGCGCGCCAGCTCCTCCGCCGTCGGGATCGGGTCGCCGCCGCGGGCGTAGAGCGCGGGCAGCGCACGGATCAGCGCCGCGACCCCGGCCGCGTGCCCGGCCTCGCGCGCCGCGCGGTCCGTCTCCTCATCCGCCACGCCGAGCGCCAGCGCCGCCAGCCGCATCAGCCCGGCCGCGGTCCCGTCCACATAGGCGTCGAACAGCGGCCGGTCCCCGAAAGAGGGCCCGTGCGGGTCGTATGAGCGGGCGTCGAGCAGCGCCTCGAACAGGTCGCGCGGCAGGTCGGCGGCCTCGATGGTTTCGGCCAGAGGCAGGACCACCTCGTGCCGCCGGGGCGGTTTCCCCGTGTAGATCTCGTCCAGCGCGTCGCGCCACCATTGCAGGCGGATCTCCGCGAGCTGGATCTCCGACACCACCGAGGGGATGCGCGCGATCTCCAGGTTGAAGGCGTAGAGCGCGTGGAGGCGCCCCGCCATCGGCCCCGCCAGCCGCGCGGTCGCCCAGCGGTCGCGGTCGTGGTCGTGGACGAGGGCGGCGCAGGCGTCAGCGGTCATGGCGGGCGGGCCTTCGGGGCTGTCGTTGGGGGGACGCATCGAGGAAGGCGCAGGCGCGCCGGCCCCCTCCCGCGCAGGCGCGGGAGGGAGGCGCCCGGCCTCACGCGGCGGGAATGGCGGCGGCGGGCGCCCTGCCCGGCAGATGGGCCGCGTCGGCGCCGTCGCGGATCAGCTTCCACACGATGGCGTCGAGCAGCGCCTGAAAGCTCGCGTCCACGATGTTCGGGGACACGCCCACGGTCGACCAGCGCCGGCCCTCGGCATCGGTGGAGTCGATGAGCACGCGGGTCACGGCCTCGGTCCCGCCCGAGGTGATGCGGACCTTGAAATCGACCAGCTTCAGATCCTCGATATAGGACTGGTAGCGGCCGAGATCCTTGGCCAGGGCCTTGGACAGCGCGTTGACCGGCCCGTGATCAGCCTCGGTCGCGAGATCCCGGCTTTCGGAGACCGAGAGCAGCCGCTCCCCGTCCACCACGCAGACCACCACCGCCTCGGAGACGGTGATCGCCTCGCCCCGGGCGTTGATCCGCTTCTCCACCGTCACGCGATACCGCTCGATGTCGAAGAAGCGCGGCAGCAGGCCCAGTTCGCGCCGGGCGAGCAGTTCGAAGGAGGCCTGGGCGCCGTCATAGGCGTAGCCCTGGTCCTCGCGGCGCTTCACCTCGTCGAGGATGTTGGCGAGACGGTCGTCTCCCTTTTCCACCGCGATCCCCATGTCGCTGAGGCGGCTGCGCAAATTCGACTGTCCCGCCTGGTTGGACATCGGCACCACGCGCTCGTTCCCCACCGCTTCGGGGGGCACATGCTCATAGGTCCTCGGGTCCTTGAGGATGGCCGAGGCGTGCAGGCCCGCCTTGTGGGTGAAGGCGGCGGCGCCGACATAGGGCGCATGGCGGTTCGGCGTCCGGTTCAGGATCTCGTCCAGCATCTTGGAGGCGCGGGCGAGTTTCGGCAGGTCGGCGGCCTTCACGCCGGTCTGGAAGCGGTCCTTGTAGGGCGCCTTGAGCAGCAGGGTCGGGATCAGCGAGGTGAGGTTGGCGTTGCCGCACCGCTCCCCCAGCCCGTTCAGGGTGCCCTGGATCTGGCGCGCGCCGGCGTCGATGGCGGCGAGGCTGCCCGCGACCGCCATGCCGGTGTCGTCATGGCAGTGGATCCCGACCCTGGAACCGGGGATGCGGGCGCAGACGGCGGCGACGATCTCGCCGATCTCGGCGGGCAGCGTGCCGCCGTTGGTGTCGCAGAGCACCACCCAGGACGCGCCGCCCTCCAGCGCCGCGTCGAGGCAGGACAGCGCGTAGTCGGGGTTGGCCTTGTAGCCGTCGAAGAAATGCTCGGCGTCGAACAGCGCCTCGCGACCCAGCCCGGTCAGGTGGGCGAAGCTGTCGCGGATGGCATCGCGGTTCTCCGCCAGCTCCACCCCCAGCGCGGTTTCGACCTGGTAGTCGTGGGTCTTGCCGACGAGGCAGACCGTGGGCGTTCCGGCGTTGATGACGGCGGCGAGCACATCGTCGTTCCCGGCCGAGCGGCCGACGCGCTTGGTCATCCCGAAGGCGGTGAAGGCGGCGCGGGCGAGCCGGGGGGGACGCGCGAAGAAATCCGAGTCGGTCGGGTTCGCCCCGGGCCAGCCGCCCTCCACATAGTCGAGCCCGAGCGCGTCGAGCGCGCGGGCGATGCGGGACTTGTCCTCGGCCGAGAAATCCACGCCGGCGGTCTGCTGGCCGTCGCGCAGGGTCGTGTCGAAGAGATACAGGCGCTCGCGGGTCATTTCAGGTCCTCCAGCCGGGTCCTGTCGAAGCCGGCGCCGCGTTCGGCGGTGGTCCCGGCCTTGGTGGTCTGCACGACGAGCCCGGCGGCGTCGAGCGCGGCGCGGATCGCGTCTGCGGCGGCGTAGTCCTTCGCGGCGCGGGCCGCGTCGAGCCGGGCGCAGGCGGCGTCGATGACCGCGTCGTCGTCGGAGGCGCCCTCCGACTCCTCGGCCAGCGAGAAGCCGAGGAACCAGGCGGTTTCCAGCGCCGCGCGCAGGGCGGTCTCGTCGCCCTCGGCCGACAGCGCGGCGGAGGCGAGCGCGTGCAGCGCGGCGAGCGCGCCATGGGTGTCCAGGTCGTCGCAGAGCCGCTGCACCACCGCCGGCGCGGGGGTCGGGGCCTCCGGCCGGGCGAGGCCCGCGCGGCGGAACCGATCGGCGAGCCGGATCAGGCGGGTGACGGCGGCGCGGGCCTGATCGACCCGGTCGTCGGTCCAGTCGAGCTCGTCCCGGTAATGGGCGTTGAGCAGGATATAGCGGATCACGTCGCCCGACATCTCGGCCCGCTTGTCATGGACCGTGAAGAAATTGCCGAGCGATTTCGACATCTTGCGGCCGTCGACGCGGATCATGCCGTTGTGCAGCCAGACCTCGGCGAAGCCGTGGCCGGGATCGGCGCAGCAGGATTGCGCGCGCTCGTTCTCATGATGCGGGAACAGCAGGTCCGAGCCGCCGCCATGGATGTCGAAATCGGCGCCAAGCAGGGCCTTGGACATGGCCGAGCACTCGATATGCCAGCCCGGGCGTCCGCGGCCCCAGGGGGAGGACCAGCCGGGCTGGTCTTGTGTCGAGGGCTTCCACAGCACGAAGTCCATGGGGTGCTTCTTGTAGGGCGCGACCTCGACCCGGGCGCCGGCGATCATGTCCTCGGCGTCGCGGCCCGAGAGCTTGCCGTAATCGGGCCAGGAGCCGACGTCGAACAGGACGTGGCCCTTGGCGGCGTAGGCGTGGCCGCGGGCGACGAGGGTCTCGATCATCTCGACCATCTGGGGGACGTATTCGGTGGCGCGGGGCTCCTCGTCGGGGAGCGCGACGCCGAGCGCCGCCATGTCCTCGTGATACCAGGCGATGGTCTCTTCGGTCACGCGGGCGATGGCGTCTAGGGGATCGAGGTCGGGGAAACGCTCCGCCGCGCGGTCGTTGATCTTGTCCTCGACGTCGGTGAAGTTGCGCACGAAGCGGACCTGGCCGGGATAGACCCGGTCGAGCAGGCGGCGCAGGACGTCGAAGACCACCGCCGGGCGGGCGTTGCCGATATGGGCGCGGTCGTAGACCGTGGGGCCGCAGAGATAGACGCCGACGCGGCGCGCCTCGGGGGCGACGACGGCGCCTTCGCGCCAGTCGCGGGGAATGAAGGCGGCGAGCGCCCCGGTCGCGGAATTGCGCAGGCGGATCGGGTGGCTTGGGTGGCTCGGGGCGGTCATCGGGCTCGGCCTTCGTCGCAGGGGTCGCACGGGCGTGGTTCGAACGGGCGGGCGCCGCGGGCGGGCCGGTCGACTTTTCCTGAGAGGGGGAAAGGCTGAGCGCCGCCGCGGACGAATGTCAGCGGGTAATGCAGATCCGGAAGATGCAGATCGCGGCGGTCATGGGCGCGCTTATGCCGGGTTCGGGGACGCATGGCAAGGGCGGGATGGCGCGGAAGGGGCGGGGGCGGCGGGCGCGAGGCGTCGGGATCGCGGCCCCCGCCCTCGTCCTGCCCGGCGCGCCGGGCCGCGCGACGCAGCGGACGCGCGCGGCGCGCGGGCGCCCGCGCGGCGCGGGATCCG